>NZ_NSGC01000003.1:0-530626 GCF_002294795.1 Mesorhizobium sp. WSM3866
CGGCAAAGCACGGCTGCTGCGTGAAGGCGCGGACGTGCTGTTCATTTCGAGCGGCATGATGACGATGCGTGTGCTTGAGGCGGCAACGGCTCTCGAAGCGGACCGCATAAGTAGCGCAGTGCTGCATGTGCCGACGATCAAGCCGCTGGACAATGAGAGAATTCTTGCGGCCGCGCGCCAAGCTGGCCGGCTGGTGGTGGTGGCGGAAAACCACACCGTCATAGGCGGACTGGGTGAAAGTGTCGCCGCATTGCTTATGCGCGAGGGCGTGACACCCGCCTTTCGGCAGATCGCCCTTCCCGACGAGTTTCTGGACGCCGGTGCTCTGCCGACACTTCACGATCGGTACGGCATCTCGACAACTGAGGTCGTGCGCCGTATTCGCGAATGGACGGGTAAGTGAGGCACGATCTCGGCTCTGCTCTTGATGACGGTGATCGGCAGCCGTAACGCCACCAGGAGCGATTTCGATCAGGTCGCCGCATCGATCCGGGACGGCGAAATACCGATTACCAGGCTCGTGACCCACCGGACCACTCTGGCCAAGAGCCCTCACGACATTGCGCGCTGGTCACGCGAGAAGGCTGGGCTGATCAAGGCTGTCATCGCCGTCCACGACAGGTCCTAACCAGCTGACGTAAGGGCCAGCAGTCTCTTGCGAGCGGCGCCTTACCCATTTGGCGCTGTGCGAACGGCTTCCGCTGCGCCAAGCCCGACGACCGGGATGTCCCGGTCATCACTTCCGAGACAGTCTTCCAATCTTCAAGCCGGGGAGGCGTCGGGGAGACCAGCGAACTCAGCGCTGTTGCCAAAAATATGCTCAACCTGGTCGGGAAGCAGAACCCCCGCTTCTTCAACGACTTGGCGTAAGGTCCTCTTCCCTGCCAAAGCGCGCTTGGACAATTCGGCTGCTTTGCCGTAGCCGATCAGTTTTGCTAAGGGCGTTGCCAGAACGAGGGATTGATCAAGCAGCGCTCTGCAACGATCAAAATCGACTTCGATCCCGTCCACGCAGCGCTCTTTGAAAATCCGCATTCCTCTCGTCAACAACCGCATGGATTGCAGGATGTTCAAGACGATCACCGGCTCCATTGCATTCAACTGAAGCTGGCCCGCGCTTGCGGCCAGTGTCACGGTAAGATCGTGGCCAATCACCTGGAAGCTGAGTTGGTTCACCATCTCAGGAATGACGGGATTGATTTTACCCGGCATGATCGAAGAGCCGGCCTGCACGGGTGGCAATCGAATCTCGCCCAGTCCTCCAAGCGGCCCACTGCTAAGCAGGCGCAAATCGTTGCAGATCTTGGTCAGCTTGACTGCGATGCGCTTCAGCATGCCCGAAAAGGAAACGAAGCCGCCGGTGTCCGACGTTGCCTCGATGAAATTACGGGCAGCAACAAGCTGAATGCCTGATATTCGCGACAGATGACCGCAAACGATGCCTGGGAACTCGCGGGGCACGTTAATCGAGGTGCCGATCGCCGAGCCCCCAAGGTTGATTTCCAACAACAATCTCGCGACCGACTGAAGTTGGACGATATCTTCGTCGATGAGTTCAGCAAAGGCTCCGAACTCCTGCCCAACTGTCATGGGCACCGCGTCCTGAAGCTGAGTTCGGCCAACCTTGAGCTCATTCGCGTGCTGGAGCGCCTTGGCGCGAAACGCATCACGCAAATTGACTTGTGCCGATACGAGCCCGTCGCAGGCCCGCAAAACCGTCAGACGGATTGCGGTCGGATACACATCGTTTGTCGACTGGGAAAGGTTTACGTCGTCGTTGGGGTGCAGCCTTGCGTAATCGCCAATTTTGGCGCCGAGTTTGATCAGGGCCAGGTTGGTCACAACCTCGTTGACGTTCATGTTTGTCGACGTACCGGCCCCTCCCTGCATCATGTCAACCGGGAAGTTTTCTTCGATCCCCTTCAGTTCGATGATATCGCCGCACGCATCTGAGATAGCCTGGGCCTTTTCGGGCGAGAGCAGTCCGAGTTCCATGTTTGCAAGACAAGCAGCCTTTTTCACCATCGCCATCGACTGGATGAACTCGGGAAAATCCTTCAGCCGCAGCCCGGACACATCGAAGTTCTGTTCTGCTCGACGGGTGTGCACGCCATAGAGCACGTGGCCCGGTACAGCGAGCGGTCCGATCAGATCCGTTTCGATACGGTCGGCAATCATGGTTGCTAACTCCGCTCAGCCAAGACCTCGGGCGTCACCCACGCAGGTGCAAGATTCACAAGTCTGGATACTAAGATGAGGTCCTCACGACCGGCTGATGACGGCGCCAGCCTTGATGGCGAGCGCCGCGATAGTCAGTGCCGGGTTGACGGCCGCGGATGTCGGAAGCACAGAAGCGTCGGTTACATAGAGGTTTGCAATTTCGTGGGAACGGCAATCAGGCGACACAACCGACGTCTCCGGATCGCTTCCAAGCCTGGCAGTGCCACACTGGTGCGAAGTCGTCTTTCTGCCGAAGGTTCGAGTAAGAACGATGGGGAAGCCCGCCCTTCGCATCACACCTCGCGTCCTGCGGATCAGCAGCTCGTGCGCTCGCATGTTGCTGCGAACCCAATGCATGACGATGCGGCCATTCTGAACCGTGACCCGGCTCTCTGGATTGGGCAGGTCCTCGCTGGTCAAGAACCAGCCATAGCAATTGCGGGCTATCAGCCCCGCCAGCCACCGTGGCAGCAAGGGCGCGTTGGCCTTGAGGATGTTACCGGTGATATGTCCAAGCAATTGCACGTTGCCAAGCGGGAAACCTGTTTCCGGATCGGCGTTATAGAAGTCGTTGAATGCCAGGGTCTTCTGGTAGACCGACGTATTGGCCGACCGCGGATCGATCGCGAGCATGGCGGTGGTATTGTGGTTCATGAAGTTGCGGCCGAGTTGGTCGGAGCCGTTGGCCAGCCCGCGCGGATGTGCGGCATTCGCCGAGCGCAGCAAGAGCGCCGCGCTCTGGACCGCGCCGGCCGCAACGGCGAAGATACCAGCGCTGATCCGCCGCTCAACACCATCCTTTAGAAACACTGCGGCAGTCACCTTGCGACCCATCGGGTCGGTTTCCAGCCGCACGACATTGGCCCCGGTCACGAGACTGACGTTGCTGCTGTTCAACGCGGCAGTCAGCGGTCCAACTTCGGCGTCGATCTTGCCGGAACCCGTGTTGGGAAACGCATCCCAACCGGTCTTTGCGCGGCGAAGCCACTCATTGATGTCGATAGCCAGGGGAAGGCTGGCTGGATGGATCCCCGCCTCTTTCAAGCGAGCGCGCACGGCCGCTATGGCCGGCTCGTCGGGTACCGGCGGAAAACGGTAAGGACCGGTTCGCGGCGGCTCGGTGGGATCCTGCGTGGGGTCACCCCGCACCTTGAAAATCGCCTCGGCTCGCTCGTACCAAGGCTCGAGCTCGTGATAGGTGATCGGCCACCCAGGTGAGGCGCCGTCCATGTGAGGGCGCGGCGAGAAATCTTCCAGCCTGTAGCGGTACATGACCGCGCCGAAGAACTTGGAATTGCCTCCGACATAGTAATAGTTGCCGGGCAGGAAAGCCTGCCCATCGTCGCCGAGCCACTCTTCGGTCGAACGGTAGAAGCCCTTGAGAAATATCGCCCGGTCGTCGCGCGCCTGGGGCGCGTCGCGCAGGTGCTCGCCACGTTCCAGAATCACGATGCGCCTGCCGGTGCCGGCCAGGCTATGGGCCAGGGAAGCGCCTCCTATGCCTGACCCGATAATGACGATATCAGCTGTTTGATCCACGTCGATGCCTCAGTCTATGCGTTGCTCATTGTCGGCATCGAACAGCACGATCTTGCCAGTATCGACCGCGAGGGTCGCCGAAGTGCGGGCTGCCACGGCCCTTGGCGGCACACGAGCTGTGACTTCGACCCCGCCTGCCTGGAAAAGAGCAAGCGTATCGGGGCCCGTAGGCTCGACAACGTCGATGTTTACCGTGACCGCTTGCGCGGCTTGCTCGCCGGCGACGCTGAACAACTCCGGACGAACGCCCAGCAGGATACTGCGCCCAGCGTATTTGGCTGCCGCTTGTGGAGACAAAGGGATGCCTGAGAGGCGGGCAGCCGCCCCACCTGGGACGTCGATCACCGCGACTGGCCGACCGTCTTCCACGTCAAGTCTCGCCGGAATGATGTTCATGGAGGGCGACCCGACGAACTTGGCCACGTATACGTTCGCCGGCCGGTCGTAGACCGACTGCGGATCGTCAAGGTGCTGGACCACGCCGTCCTTCATCACGGCAACGCGCGTGGCGAGCGTCATGGCTTCGATCTGGTCATGCGTGACGTATACGATTGTGGTTCCCAATCGTGCATGAAGACGCTTGATCTCGGTTCGCATGTCGACGCGCAACTTGGCGTCCAGGTTGGATAAAGGTTCGTCGAACAGGAACAGCTTGGGTTGGCGCACGATCGCGCGCCCCATTGCCACGCGCTGGCGCTGGCCTCCCGAGAGTTGCGAGGGCTTCCTGTCCAGAAGATGCGTCATCTGGAGCAGGTCGGCCGCCGTCTTGACCGCCTTGTCCCGCTCGGCTTGCGGCACGCCGCGGATCTTCATGCCGAACTCGATGTTCTGGCGCACGGTCATCGTGGGATAGAGGGCGTAGGACTGGAACACCATGGCGATATCCCTGTCTTTCGGCGACAGGTCGTTGACAACCCTGCCGGCGATGCGGATTTCGCCACCTGAGATGTTCTCGAGGCCGGCGATCATGTTGAGCAGTGTGGACTTGCCACAACCCGAAGGGCCGAGCAGCACCAGGAAGTCGCCGGTGGCGATGGAGATACTGACCTCCTTCAGGACTTCGAGGTCACCGTAGAGCTTGCGGGCCCGATCGATTTCAAGCGTTGACATAGCACTAGCCTTTCACGGCGCCGGCGGTCAGACCGCGCACGAAGTAGCGTCCCGCGACGACGTAGACGAGAAGGGTGGGGATGGCGGCAATCATGGCGGCCGCCATGTCGACATTGTATTGCTTGCGCCCCATCGTCACGTTGACGATGTTGTTCAGCGCCACGGTGATCGGCGATGATTGCCCTGCGGTGAACGACACGCCGAAAAGAAAGTCGTTCCAGATCTGCGTGAATTGCCAGATGCAAGAGACCACGATGATGGGAAGCGCGGTCGGCAACATCACTGAAAAGAAGATCCGAAAGAACCCAGCTCCGTCGATTTGAGCCGCGCGGGTCAGTTCGTCCGGGATCGTGATGAAATAGTTCCGGAAGAACAGGGTCGTGAAGCTTATGCCGTATACGGTGTGAACCAGCACGAGACCCGGAATGGTGCCGGAAAGGTGGAGGCGACCAAGCAGCTGCGCCATGGGCAAGATAACGGCCTGGAACGGCAGGAAGCAGCCGAACAGCAATAGTCCGAATATTGCGTTCGCCCCGGCGAAACGCCACTTCGTGAGGATATAGCCGTTTATCGCGCCTATCCCCGTGGACAGGATGACGGCGGGCACGACCATGAGGATGGAATTGATGAAGTATGGCCGCAGTCCCGTGCAGGCCGTGCCAATGCAGGCCTCCTGCCATGCCTTGTTCCAGGCTTCGAAGGTGATCGCCTGGGGCACCCCGATGAAGGAGCCGCCATAGATTTCATCCAGCGACTTGAGCGAGGTGACGATCATCACCCAAAGCGGCATCAGGTAGAAGGCGGCGAGCGCGATCAGCGAGCCATAGATGAACAGGCGACCGATCTGGTGTGAACGACGCGCCGAGCGTGCTTCAGTGCGCATTGCGGTCCTCCCTCAATTCCGAATAGAGGTAGGGAACGATGATGGCGGCGACCGTCATCAGCATCATGATGGCGCTGGCGGCACCTACGCCCATCTGGTTGCGCCTGAACGTCGCGGCGAACATGAAGGTCGAGGGCATTTCGGTGGCGCTGCCAGGCCCGGCATTTGTGAGGGCCAGAACCAGGTCGAAGCTCTTGATCGAGATATAGCTCAGTAGGACGATGACGCTCAGGAATGCCGGGCGCAGCATCGGCACGATGACGCTGAGGTAGATTCGCGGCAGGCTGGCTCCCTCGATCTGCGCGGCCTTGATGATGGAAGTATCGATCGCTCGCAGCCCGGCCAGGAAAATGGCCATCGCGAACCCCGTCGATTGCCAGACCGCTGCGATCACCACGCAGTAGATTGCAAAGCTTGGTTGTGTGATCCAGTCGAAGACAAAACCGGTCCAGCCGAGCTCGTTGACGACCTTCTGCAGGCCGAGGTCCGGGTTCAGGATCCATTTCCAGGCTGTGCCCGTGACAATGAATGACAAGGCCATGGGATAGAGGTAGACGGCTCGCAGGAAGCCCTCCGCCCTCACCTTCTGGTCGAGCAGAATCGCGAGGAACAAGCCCAGTGCGATGGTGATCGCCAGGAACAACGCCGTAAAGATGAAGAGATTGGCGACTGCAGTGTGCCAGCGCGGGGTCGACCACAAACGGACATATTGCTCGAGCCCGACGAAGTCGAACTTCGGGACCATCTGGGACGAAGATAGCGAAATCCAGGCCGTCCAGACTATGAAGAGATAGACGGCAATCAGAACGGCCAGCAGGCTGGGCGACAGGACGAGCCGCGGCAGCCATAGGTCCAATTTGTTTTTGAGCGACATGGGACTGACCAACCTCGCTATTGCGAGCATCGTTGCGGACGGTGTCCCCGCCGGCACGATTGCCGGCAGGGCTTTGGTGGCCTGGACTAGCGGGCGTTGTTGATCCCGTCGACCAGGGCCTGAACAGCATCCTTGGACGACATGTCGGTGACGAAGAATTTGCCGACGACGTCGGTGAAGACGCCGGCGAATTGAGGCTGGGCAGCAAAGCCTTCCGTGAGGCCGCCGAGCATCGCGCCGTTCTTCACCGCCGCCTCGCGGTCAGCATAGCTACGCTTCGCGCAGTCATCGAAACTGTCGACCGGAACGTCGGAGCGAGCCGGGATCGAACCCTTGATCAGGTTGAATTGCTTCTGCACCTCGGGATCCATGATCGATTCTGCCCAGGCGTCCTGGCCTGCCGTGGTCACGGCATCATCGACCTTGAACATGCCAAATGCGTCGATCACGAACTTGAAGTTGGGCTTGTCGGTCGGCGTTGGGAAGCAGAGGAAATCGACGTCGGGCTTGAGGCCCTTGGCAAGGAACTCGCCTTTGGCCCAGTCGCCCATGACCTGCATGGCGGCCTTGCCATCCGCGACCATGCCCGTTGCGACGGCCCAATCACGCCCGGTGAAGCCGTCATCGACAAGTCCGCGGACCTTCCTAAGCTTGTCGAACGTCGCGATCATTTCGGGGCTCGAAAGAGCGCCCTCGTCGAGGTCGATGACTGCCTTCTTGTAGAATTCGGGCCCGTTCACGTCGACAAGGATTGCCTCGAAGACCTCGAGGATCTGCCAGCTCTCGTCACCCATGGCGAGCGGGACCACACCGGCGGCCCGGAGCTTGTCTCCGTCGGCGATCAGCTCATCCCAAGACTTCGGTTCCTTGACGCCGGCCTTGTCGAAAACGGCCTTGTTCGCCCAAAGCCAGTTCTGCCTGTGCATGTTGATCGGCACGGAAATGAAGTCGTCTCCGTTTTTGACGAAGGCAAGCAGCTGCGGGGCGAGCGCCTTGTCCCAGCCGTTCTTGGTGTAGAGATCGTTGAGAGAGCGCAGGACGCCCTGCTTGCCCCAGTCGAGCCCTTCATAGCCAAGGAACTGCATCGTTGCCGGGGGGTTCCCGGCGGCAAGACGCGTGCGCAGTGCCTGCAGCGCGTTGGCGCCGCTCAGACCGCCGACCGCGCTATCTTCCCAGGTGTAACCCTTGGAGGCCAGCTTATCGGTGATGACCTTGAGCGCTTTGACCTCGCTTTCGGACACCCAGTGATGAATGCCTTCGACCTTGCCCTTGCTTTCGGCCATTGCCGCGACCGGCATGAAGGCGATCGAGGCAGCTAGGATGGTGGTGAGCTTCATTGTAGTTCCCCTTGTTGCATGCGTTGATGGCTTGATGATCCGGCTCGATCCTGTCGGGCGCGTGCCGGGGCGTGTTGCGCATCAGAGCGGTTCGGCTGCCGATGCGTATGGAACGTTGCGCCGGCCATAGCGGCGGACGCGGATGTTGGACTGCTCGGCGTGGCCGGCGAAACCTTCCATGATGCAGAGGCGCGAGCTGTACTGGCCGACCAAGGCGGACGCCTCATCGGTCTCGATCCGCTGGTAGGTGCAGGTTTTAAGGAACTTGCCGACCCACAGACCGCCTGTATATCGGGCTGCCTTGTTCGTAGGCAGCGTGTGGTTGGTTCCAATCACCTTGTCGCCGAAAGAGACGTTGGTGCGAGCGCCCAGAAACAGAGCGCCATAGTTCTTCATCCTCTCAAGGAAATAGTCCGGATCACGTGTCATGACCTGCACGTGCTCGGAGGCAATGCGATCCGCTTCCGCCACCATCTCATCCAGCGTGTCGCACAGGATGATCTCGCCGTAGTCTTCCCAGGCTTTGCCGGCGACAGCCGCAGTCGGCAGGATTTTGAGCAAACGCTCGATCTCATCGAGGGTATCGCGGGCAAGTTTCTCAGAATTGGTGATCAGAACGGCGGGAGAGTTGACGCCGTGCTCCGCCTGGCCAAGCAGGTCGGTCGCCACGATCTCACCGTCGACACTGTCGTCAGCAATCACCAAGGTCTCGGTCGGACCGGCGAACAGATCGATGCCAACTTCGCCGAACAGCAGCCGTTTCGCTTCGGCGACGTAGGCATTGCCGGGGCCGGCCAGGATATCCACGGGAGCGATCGTCTCAGTGCCATAGGCCATGGCCGCGATCGCCTGGACACCGCCAAGGCAATAGATTTCGTCCGCGCCCGCAAGCGCCTGGGCGGCGACGATCTTGTCGGCGATCTTGCCTCGAAACGGCGGAGCGCAAGTGATGACGCGTTCGCAGCCTGCCACGCGAGCGGTCAAGACCGTCATGTGAGCAGAGGCAAGCAGCGGATATTTGCCGCCCGGTACATAACATCCGACATTCTGGATCGGTATGTTCTTATGCCCCAAAATTACGCCTGGTAGCGTCTCGATCTCCAGATCGCGAAGTGTGGCCCGCTGGGCTTCGGCGAATTTGCGTATCTGGTCCTGGGCGAAATCGAGATCCTCGCGCTCGCGTTTGCTCAACGCGTTGATGCATCCGTCAATCTCAGCCTTGGTCAGGCGATAGCTGTCGCGGTCGAACTTGTCGAAGCGGATGGACAAATCGCGCACTGCCGCGTCGCCCCCTTTCTCGACTTGCGCCAGCAATGCCTGGACTGTCGCGGTTACTGCGGGCTGGCCATCGTCTGCGACACTGCCTTTGGCGGGCTTGACCGTGCGTATCATGGCAACAACTCTTGGTTTGCGGGCGCTTGCGCGCCGCATCATCAATGTGGTGGATGGCGAAATGCGAGGGCGGCGCATGACCAACCCTCGCGTCAATTTTGCTAGAGGTGCTGTTCGCGTGCACGCATCTGGGCGTAAGCAGCCTGCTCTTTTTCGTAGTAGGCTGGTGACGGGAAATCCCACCAGCCGGTGGCGAACGGCCCCGCAGCGTCACGCGACACGATGACTTCGACGAGAGCGGGCCCGCCGCATTCCAAGGCTGCCTTCAGGCTGCTTTCGAGATCTTCATCCTTCTCGACTTTCCAGGCCTCGAGCCCGAACGCGCGCGCCGAAGCCGTGATATCGGCCGAATAAGGCTGACCATTGCCTGAGTGATGGTTGAATTCGGAAGCAATGTGACGGCCCATGAACTTGCGCTGACCGCCTCGGATCGACATATATCCCGAATTGTTCAGCACGAGGAAGACCACATTGATGCCGTTCATCGCGGCAGTACCCATTTCGGGCAGCGACATCATGAAGTCACCGTCGCCAACGATCGCCACGACTTGGCGGTCCGGGCATGCGAGCTTTGCCCCCAACGCCGCCGGCACCGCCCAGCCCATTGGCGAATAGGAGCCCGAGGTCAGGTGGGTGCGAGGCTCGTAGACAGGGAAGCTTTGCTTCACCGAGCCCTGGGTATTGCCCGAACCGACAACCACAATACCGTTGCGATCGAGTACCTTGCGCAAAGCGACCAGCGGGCGCTGGGAGGTGAAAGGCGTTTCGCGGCTGTTTTCGCGCGGCGACACCTGAGCGATCCAGTCCGCCTTGGCCTTCTGAACGTCGGCCAGGAACTGCTCGCGTTTGCCCAGAGCCTTCTTAGCATCGCCCTCCGAGATGAGGGCCAGGATCGCCTCCAAGGCCACCTTTGCGTCTGATACGATCCCCACCTCGGTCGGATAGGTCTTGCCGATCTCGCGCGGGTCGAGGTCAATATGGATCAGCTTACCTGGAGGGATCGAGAACGAGACGCCCTTGGCGAAGGAAGATGCCGACCAGTCGGTGAAGCGGCAGCCGACCGAAACGACCACATCTGCGGAAGCAGTGATCTTGTTGCCGCAGGTCGTGCCGGTCTGGCCGACTGCTCCAATGAAGAGCTCGTGATCTTCCGAGATGGCGCCCTTGCCGTTCCAGGTGATCGAAACGGCGGCGCCGACGCGCTCGGCCAGACGCGTCAGTTCGCTCGACGCGTTGGCCGTGATCGCACCGCCACCGGCGACGATGACCGGGCGTTCGGCACTCAACAGGACCTTGACCGCGGCCTCGATCGCGCTCGGATCGGGATAGGCCACGCCAATGGGAAGGCGCTTTTCCAGCGGATGAATGGTGACATCGGCCGCTTCGACCTGAACGTCCATCGGCACCTCGACATGCACGGGACCCGGGCGGCCGGTGAGCATGGCGTTGAAGGCGCGATGCATAATGCTCGGCAGGACCTGCACGGACTGGGCTTGCCATGCCCGTTTTGTCACCTGCTCGGTGATGCGCGGGAAAGCATTGTCCTGTTGGCGCTCGATCTCCTGCATGATGCCATGGCCGTGCATGTAGGTCTGTGGCGAGCCGGAGACGTAGAACAGCGAGGTGGAATCGCAATAGGCCGTGGCGAGGCCAATAATTGTGTTGGTCGCACCTGGCCCGACCGATGTCGAACATGCCATTGGCCGGCCGCTTGCTCGGAAATAACCGTCCGCCATGTGAACGGCGCTTTGTTCGTGCATGACCTGGATGAAGGGCAATTGCGAGCCTTCCTCCAGGAAGGCATCGAACAGAGACCAGATGCCATGGCCGGGAACACCAGCCACGTATTCGACGCCATATTCCTTGAGCGCTTTCGCGACGATCTGCCCGCCGGTCAGTTTCATTGTTCGACCCTCTTGTCTTTGTTGGCGAGGCGATTGTGGATATGCTCCTCGTCCATGCGCCTAGTAAGCAGTCATCCGTGGCTGCGCGACAAGTTCGCAGGGTAGCTTTAATAGACGCGATGTGACGCGCTGAGAAAGAAGCATTGCGACATATGGGATCGGTCAGTTCTCGTGGGCTGCGAACTCAGCCGCATAGCGGGCTCGTTTTTAATCGGAAGCCATTTTGCCCCCTTAGCAGCGCATTTGGCGCAACGTGACGCGACCGGAACCTTAGGTCGCGCACGAATTCGGGCTGCCGCGCAGTTCCCCCTCGGCATGCGATATGTCTTGATTGCGCGGGTAATCGGCTCGCGATGGTCAAAGCCATGAGCAACCAGAGTGGTTATCGGCCTGGCGCCGCAGAGCCAGCGAGGCTCTATGCCACCGTCGTGATCCGGCAGGGACCTGGCATTGGACATAATCCGGTAGTCAAGCGACGGGCACAGCAATGACGACGAAGCGCAACCAGCTAATTCTGCATGCTCTCGTGGCGCGACACGGCACGCTGGCCCTAGATGTGGATATTGCGCGCGAGCTCGGCTTCGACGGACTGGAAGCCTCTGGGGCCAAGATCCGCGCTTTTCTGGATGCCGGGTTCACTTTCCAGGAGCTGCGCCGCTTGATCGATGACATGTTCATTCCAGGCATCGGATTTCTTCTCGATGTGGAGCGCCACGGCAATGCCCGCAAAGCATTGCTGAAGGACGCGGAAGAGTTGATAGAACTCGCCGTCTCGGTTGGAGCGAAGGGCATTCAGGTCATCACCGGTCCAATCAGTCTCGCGGCTCTCGATCCCGAGGCCAGCAAGAGGCACCCGGATCTTTACCGAGGCGTCGTCGGGCTGCCGATCGAGGAGCAGATCGACATCACGGCGTCCGGGCTGGCAGCCGTCGCCGACCTCGCTGCTCAACGCAACCTGGTCATCTACCATGAGGCGCTGTCCTGGACCCCACTCAATACGATTGACAGGCAGCTTCGGACCATAAGGAAAGCGGCACGCGACAACATACGCGTCGTCGTCGATTTCTGGCACTGTTACACCTCCGGCGATGGCCCGGACCGCATTGCGCGCTTGGACAAAGACCTCATCTACGGAGTGCACATCTGTGACTCTCTTGCGTTCACCCGCGGCATCCCTAACGAGCCTGTTCTTCGCGACGTCGAAACCGGCAAGGGCGTATTGAACCTGAGAGAGTGGGTGGCTGCAGTGAAATCCACCGGCTACGACAGCTGGTGGAGTTGCGAGTTGTTCTGCAAAAAGCAGCACCAGATGGACAGCTACGATGTGGCGCGTGAGTTGAAAATCCTGATGCAGGATCTTGTCGGCTCCTAGTCTTGAGCGATCCATCATCCGGCAACATCGGACCGACGGCTTGCGAAAGATTTTGTCGCAGTCCTCAGGCTATTCGGTGGATAACTGTGCCTTGGCGTCGAAACGGTTCGAGGGTCTCGGCATCAAGCTGGCGCCCAGCGAGCATATGGTCGATCGCGTCAGGTCCCGAAACCTGAAAGGGGGCGGTTTTCGCGATGCTCTCGACCGTAGCGACAACTACTCTCGCGGCGCTTCGGCGGCACATAACGCGCTTGATTTCGGCGTCGGGAAGGTCAAAGGCGGTCAATCCGACGGAAGCATGGACCGCGCAATCGGCGACAAAGAACATGTCGGCGTTGAACTGCTCCAATTGCGAAAGGGCGGTAGTTCCAACAGAGCATCCCTTCTCCTGGTCGTACAAGCCGCCCAAAAGAACGACGCTCGCTTGACGATGCCCTTCCAGCGCAGTCGCGACAAGTAGGGAATTCGTCACAATCGTGAAAGACATGTCGCGGGGTAAGGCGCCGGCGAAGGCAACACTGAGGGCTCCATGGTGCATCATGATCGTTGCGCCGGATTGTACGAGTTTCGCTCCGGCAGCAGCCAGCGGTGCGAGATCCATGGTCGAGGACCTCGACCGCTCGGGCCCGGTCTTGGCCTCCGATGCCCTTGCCAGCGCTCCGCCATAGACCCTGCGGCAAAGTCCGGCTCTGGCAAGATCGCGTAGATCGCGGCGCACAGTGTCTTCAGAGACACGAAATTCAAGAGCCAGCGCGTTGGCCAGGACCTTGCCATGCTCGGCCAATCTCTCGCGAATGATCACCTGGCGTTCTTCTGCAAGCATCATTCGAACATCCTTGAGACGATGATGTGCGACTTTCTTTGGTTCAGGCCAGCGGATATAAATCCCAACAGCCTCGCGCTGCAATGTCATCGTGGACCGGCATCGCGCCTGGTCTACGACTAGAGCACCCCCTGCGGCACGCCGCTAGCCAATCCTGCCGACGCGCTATGGAAGTAGACTTCAAGCAGCTACGACGGGGTCTCAACAGCTTCGGTCTGGCGCGTTGCTGGGTTCTGCCTGAGGGCAAATGGTCAGAACGCGCGTTGATTTCTCAGTGACGCCCGGCGTCCTTGCCGCGATTCCATTCCGCCGTTGCGGTGATGGTGAGGGAGATCTCGACTCCCATTTTCTGGCGGATCGGACGACCTCACCGATCGCATCACTGTGCGTCACTCATTGGCGCCGTGCGAACTTGTCGCTCGATTGAGCGAGTGGAAGGATGCGTCCAATCGTTCCGCAGCGCAGCCGGCTGTCGGATTGAGCGAGTGCGGCACCGATCTCCCGACCGGTCCAGAGCTGGGCCGAATGCGCAAGGATATTTATGAACCTTCTGACAAATGACATCCCCCGCAAACCTCGCTTTCGCGCGGGTATGGTGGGAGGAGGGCGAGGATCGTTCTTCGCAAGCAGGCATCGAACTGCCATGCGGCTAACCAATCATTTCGAACTGGTGGCAGGCGCGTTCTCGTCTGACCGTCACGCCTGCATTGAAGCCGGCCAGGCCCTAGGAGTGGCTTGGGACCGCACCTACTTCAGCTTCGGCGACATGGCAGCGGCGGAAGCGGCGCGCGATGATGCCATCGAAGTCGCGATTATCGTTACGCCCAACCATCTCCATTTCGAGCCATGCAAATTGTTTCTCGAAGCGGGGATTCCCGTCATCTGCGAAAAGCCACTGGTCCACTCATCTGAAGAGGCACGCGAGCTCCAGCGGATCGCTGCCGCAAACGAGACGTTCTTCGCTGTAACATACACCTATACAGGGTATCCAATGGTCCGAGACGCCCGCGCTCGCATCCGCGCGGGCGAAATCGGGCAGGTACGCTTCATGTATGTAGAGTACTTGCTGGAATGGTTGGTCAACGACCCCTCGAAGTTGGGCAAGGGCGGGGTATGGCGCGGCGACCCGGCAAAGGCGGGACCGACGGGCGCGCTGGGGGATATCGGAACCCACGCCTTCAACATCCTCGAATTTGTTTCCGGACTCCGGTGCACCGCACTCAACGCCAATTTGATGCGAACCGTCGACTCCTTCGGGCTAGACGACACTGACGTGATCCAGTTGGAGTTCGAGGGCGGCGCCAACGGCCTCTTGTGGTCCTCTCTTGCCGCTCCGGGCCACCGCAACGGCCTTCGTTTCAAGATCGTCGGCTCGAAGGCCACCATCGAGTGGCGGCAGGAGGCACCGGAGACACTCACTGTGTCCCGCCTCGGCGAAGGCGACCTTACCTATCGTCGCGGCCACGGCGACATGTCCTCGGACGCGCAACTTGCGACCAGTCTGCCGGCGGGCTCTCCTGAAGGTTACCTCGAGGCTCTCGCGGTTCTATACAGCGATTATGCGACTGCGCTTGAAGCCGGCCGAAACTGGCGAGGTGCGCTCCCGGTGCCGCTCGCAGACGTTTACGAAGGGCTGCGGGGCGTTCTGCTTTCCGAGATCAGCGTCAGTTCTTCAGCTTCCAAATCGTGGGTTGCCTTCCCCGGCTCCGAGCAGACGAGCCAATGATCTTCTATCGATCTTTGCCAAGGTGACACATGTCAAAGCTACCGGACTCATCATTCTTGCACCGTCTCGCTGATTTGGCGGATGCCGAGACGCTGCCCCGCTATATGGTCGAGCTTGCCGTCGATACCAAGCCGAAGCCCGGATATAGATTCGATCCGGTGACCGAGGCTGATCGAGAAGCAGAAATCGCGTTGCGTGCCGCCATAATGGCGGAGTTCCCGGATCACGCTGTGCTTGGAGAGGAATTCGGCGAGACGGGCGGCGGTAGCGACTGGCGTTGGGTGCTTGATCCCGTGGATGGAACCCGACCTTTTATCTGCGGCATCCCCGTCTGGGGAACGCTCATCGGTCTGACGGTTCGCGGGCGCGCCGAGATGGGGATGCTCAGCCAGCCCTATATCGGCGAACGGTTCTGGGCGGACGCAACAGGCTCATGGCGCCAGCGCGCCGGTGAGCCCCAGCCACTCAGGACGCGTGGCATCGACACCCTCTCCGACGCCATTCTCCACACCAACTCCCCCGAACATTTTCACGGCGATCTCAAAGCTGGCTTCGAGCGGCTGAACAGCGCGGTCAAGATGACTCGGTACGGTGGGGAATGTTATGCCTTCGCCATGCTAGCGGCGGGCCGGATCGATCTGGCGGTTGAACCTTCCCTGCAGCCCTACGACATCGTCGCGCTGATCCCGATCATCGAGAAGGCAGGTGGTGTGATCACTCGTCTCGACGGCGGCCGAGCTGAGGAAGGAGGCCCCGTCCTTGCCGCCGCGACGCCGTCGCTGCATCGGTTGGCACTGAATGAACTCGTCCTGAACACCTAGACTGCAAGACATTCAAGCGATTGAACGGGTAGCGTGAAAGTCGGGTTCGTCAAAGCCGAATATAGGGCCGACGAGTAATGCTCTTAGTCGGTTCGCATTTCACATCTGGATCATGTCCGAACCGTCGCCCAGATATTGCAGCACTTCCCTCGGGATGCCTGGGTCGCTCCTGTCAATCACGGTAAGTTCCTTGAGGTGACTGCGTTGGAGCAGGCCCGGCCCCTTGTAGTGCAAGGCGACCTTCGTCGAATAGGGCTGTCGGAAGGCATTGGCGGCAATGCCACTGGCGATGCCGAACATGAAACGCTTCGCATTTCGCTTGACCTGGGCATAGACACCGAAGGTGAGCTCATTGCTCTGGATGCCTTCGAAATCGGCCGTAAACAGCCGATCCGCAACTGGGAAGCTGAACCCGTAGTACTTGAAGACGTATTCCGTTCTTCCCGGCCGGTCGAAGCTCGGGAACCGCTCGATATAGTAATGCTGGAGAAAATTGTTATTTCGATAGAGGCAGAATGCCGATTTTAGAATGAAACCTTTATAGATCGATGAAAACTGATATCGGTCATAGACACCCAGGATCTCCGAATCCTGCACACTACCGTCGAAGACAATATTCGAGAGGAAGTTGACAAACTCCGGCAGATGGCGCGCCGTGGACATCGCATGAAAAAAGTTGCCATCAATGAGCGTCCTGAACTCCTCGGGGTCGGAGAAGAGGATCGGAACGCTCAATCCGAAGAAGTTAGCGATCGTGCGCAGATTGGCGCTGGACGGCACATGGGCGCCAGAGAGATATTTGTTAAATTGTTGCCGATTGACGTTTAATTTGCGACAAACAGCGGCGACAGACCCGTGGCGATCGCACAAGGTCCTCAAATTTGCCGCGAGCGCGGCGGTATCCCCCGCGATGTGGTTCACCTCGATCGCCTCCCCTATGACGCGAACAGACGCTATCTGTACGTCAGTTTAATGCAGACTTCAACGAGATGCGAAGTTGGCTGCCAGAGGCGAATGCGCCCATACTTGGGGCCAGATCAGGAGCGCCCGGCATGGCAATTCACGGCAAGACTGGGTGGTCAGTTATGGGGACCGGCACCATTGCCACGGAGCAGATGGTCGCGGGCATCAGAGCGCAGGGGCATACTCCGTTGTGGGTGGTCAGCCGCCGAAAGATGGATGCAGCTCATTTCGCTCAGGATCTCGACATTCCGCAATGGACGACCAACCTGTCGGAGGCTCTCGGCGATCCTGACGTCGAGTTCACCTATGTCAGCGCGCGATTGAGGCGGCGGGCCCATTACATCACTGCTGCGGCGAAAGCGCGCAAGAACGTCCTTTGTGACGGACCAATCTCCGAAAACAGCAAAGTAGCCGCTGAGCTTGCGCGTCTGTGCGACGCCGCCGGGATCGTGCTTGCGGTACATCACCCGTTCCGTGCGTCGGCCATACACCAGACCATGCGCAGGCTGATCCTGGATGGTGACATCGGGAAGGTCCAGTCGATCCTTCTTACCCGCGAGGGACCGTACAAGCCCGCAGCCAAGCGCAGAAAGGACGATCTCGACAGCGAAGGTGACATCTATCTCGACATGTCCGTTGACGACATCGACCTTGCAAGATTCCTGACCGGTGGAGAACCGCGTGAAGTTTCGGCCATTGGCACTGTTGTCGATGGCAGACCCAACCAAATTTCCTATTCGTTTCAACTGGACGATGGCAGCCTGTTTCATGCATTCGAAAGTTTTGCGATCGCCGATCTGGAAAGCACGGTTGTAGTGGCTGGAGATCGCGGCACGCTGATCGCCCACGGTACGCTGAATGGCAAGGCTTCGGGTACGCTCATGCGTCGGCACGCAGCCAGGAATGAGCTCGTGCCGGTTCGCGACGGAGATTCGCATCTTGCTGCAGTCGAGGACTTTGTCAGCGCCGGGGAGCGCAGGCTGACTTGGCTGGCACGGGGGTCAGATAATGTCGCCGCCCTGCGCGCCGCGGAGGCTTTGGCTAAGGCCGCCTCGAAGCGCCGCACCGCCACAGTTCAAGGAGGTCAGCCAACGAGGGGCCTCCTTAAGCGAGATCAATCTGCACAGGATGCTGCGGGCCAGTGACCCGCACCAGAAACCAAGGAGCAAGAGCGGCCTAGGCGTGCCTGGTGTCACGGGATGGCTTTCCCGAATACCCCATTGCACGGGATATCTGCCCTGCGATCTCGGCAATTCGCCCTCCGGTCGAGGGGACATCCTCGTCAGTAACGCGCGCGATTGGTCCACTGATGCTGATGGCGCCGAGCGGGCGCCCCGATTGATCGAAGACGGGTGCACCGATGCAGCGTCCTCCTATGGCGGACTCCTCGTTGTCGATCGCATAGCCCCGCTCCCGGATAAGTGGAAATTCGGCACGCAATTGGTCGACTGTGGTGAGGGTGTTATAGGTGTAACGGGGCAGCCCCGGCTGCTTCAGCAGCACGTCCACTTCATGCGGATCAAGCCAGGCGAGAATCGACTTTCCGAGGGAAGTGGCGTGCCATGGGTTGACTACTCCCACGGATGCTCCCTGACGCAACGTCTGCATGGCCTCGATACAATCCACGACAACAACCTCGTGGCGCAGCCAAAGTGCGAAGCTTACCGTCTCGTTGAACTGTTCATGCAAGGTTTCCAGATAGGGGTGGGCTACCGTCCGAACGTCCCTGCGGTGGAGTGATTTCTGCCCAAGAATATAAAGCCCAATGCCCAGGACATAGCGATTTCCATTCACCTTTTCGATCAGCCCATGCCCGACGAGACTGGCCACATAACGTGACGTGGTTGGCTGTCCCAGCCCGACCTGGCGCGCGATCATCGACAGCGACATGGGCTGGTCAGAGCGCTCAAGAACGCGCAAGACTGCAACCGCCCGATCGACAGCGTCGAAGCGGGCACTTTTTTCCTCGTCGGTGAACAGGTCGTTTGGCAAGATCGTTCCAGCGAATCCCGTAGCAATCGCCCTTTGGTGCTCCAAGTCGAGCCGGTCGTCAATTAAGTCGCGGCGCGGCGTCCAACAACATTCTTGTGTAAGAGTGCTTTGGCGAACGCAGGACGTCATTCGTTCGTCCCGCCTCAACGATACTCCCATCCTTCATGATTATGATGGATTGTGCAATTTCGGAGACCAGCGGCAAATTGTGGGTTATGAAAAGCATCGCAAGGCCGTCCTTCTTCAGATCGAGCAGAAGCTCGACCACGGCCGCCTGCACAGACACGTCGAGAGCCGAAGTGATTTCGTCGCACACCAGAAGCTTAGGTTTGACCGCGAGCGCGCGGGCCACGGCCACGCGTTGACGCTCACCTCCCGATAGATCGCCCGGGTAAAGATTGACAACCCGTTGCGGTAATCGAACCCGGTCAAGAAGCGACCGCACTTCGGCACCGACCCTTGCTTTGTCAGCCAGCCCCGTCAGGCGAACGGCGCGGGCGATGCTTTGCGCGATCGATTCCTTTGGGTTGAGCGAGCGGTCAGGATTTTGGAAGACGATCTGCATGGCGCCCAAATCTGCCTTGGAGCGACTTGAGACGGCGAACGGCATCAAATGCCCCTCGAACAACAAGCCGCCCGAAGCGTTGCTGTGCAAACCGGTCACGCATCGGCCCGTAGTGGTTTTGCCGCTGCCGCTGCCGCCGACAAGGCCGACGCACTCGCCTTTGCCGACCGAGAATGAAACGCCGTGCACGACCTCGACGTGGCCATGAGCCGCGCGCAGGTTCTTCACCTCGAGGACGCTCTGGATTTTGGCACCGTCGGCCTCGGACGCCGCCGCAGGACCATCGGTTACCAGTCGTGGAATAGCGTCGACCAGCATGCGCGTATAGTCGTCGCTCGGTGCTGCGAAGACCTGCCTGCGGCTCCCCTGCTCGACGATCCTTCCAGAAAGCATGACGGCCACCCTGTCGGCCACGACGTTCACGACCGCAAGGTCATGGGTGACGTAGACCACGCTGGCGCTGCTGGACTTGACCAGCCTCGCTATCAACTCAAGGATCGTTTGCTGGGAGGATACGTCCAGGCCCGTGGTGGGCTCATCCATCACGATGACCTGCGGAGCCGTGACGAAGGCCATGGCAATTGCGATGCGTTGCAGTTGACCGCCGCTGAGCTCGAAGGGATAGCGTCTCAAAAACTTTTCATCGTCTGGGAGATCGACGCTCCGCAACGCGTGACGCATCAGTTGCTTCATGCCGGTGCCCGAATGGCCGTGCGCCGCAAGAAGCTCGGCCATTTGCTTGCCGACTGACATGCGGGGGCTGAAGCTCGTGGTCGGATTCTGTGGAACCAGCGATACTTTGCCGCCCTGGAAGGCACGTTTCCTCCGGCCCGAGAGTGAGAGGATGTCGGTGCCGCCAATCCAGATGTTGCCGGAGGAAATGCGCATTCCCGGCCGCGCAAAGCCTAGCAAACTCAAGGCGACTGACGTCTTTCCAGATCCCGATTCACCGATGATGGCCAGGACTTCACCCCGCTTCACATGAAGGGAGACGTCGCTGACGATTTCGCGGCCGTTGAGGTCATGCATGAAAAGCGATTGCACAACGAGCGGGATTGCTTCGGTCATTTCAAATCTCTTTCGACCGACCGACCGAGCGCGCAAAGCTGTCGGCAAGCACGTTGACGGCAACGGAGAAGGCAGCAATTGCCAGAGCTGGCGCGATTGCTATCCATGGCGAGATCGTGATGCCAATCCGGTTTTCGCTGATTATCAGACCCCAGTCGGCCGCCGGCGGTGGCAGGCCCAGGCCCAGGTAGCTTAGCGAAGCGTAGAGGATGATCGACCCGCAAAGTCGGACCCCGAAGTCGGCCAGGACCGGTGTGAGCACGTTGGGCAGGATGTCGAGGAAGCAGATTGCGGCCCAGCTTTCCCCGCGCGCGAAGGCAGCTTCGACGTACTCGTTCTTTGATATGTCCATCGTGATCAGTCGCACGATACGGAAGATGCGGGGTGAATGCAGGATCACAATCCCTATGATGACTGTGGGCAGGCTTGGCCCGGTCGAGGCGAGAAGGACGAGAAGAAAGATGGCCGGCGGGAGCGCGTAGATCACGTCGGAAATGGCAATCAGAAAAATATCCAGCGGGCCTCGCCGGAGCCCCGAGTAGATGCCAAGCGGCACCGCCACGACATAGGCCGCCACGGTCGCGCAAAGCGCGACGACGAGCACAGTCCTCCCGCCATAGAGAAAGCGACTGAAAGTGTCGCGCCCCAGGAAGTCGGTTCCGAGCCAATGCTCGTGGGTTATGGTCGCGAAGGGAGCCCCGACGATTTCATCGAAGGCGTACGGACTGAACAATGGTCCGAACGAGGCCAGGGCAACGATGATGACGACCAGGACCAGAGCGATGCGAGTTGCTGGCTTCGCCAGGGTCAGGCGCAGGACGGAGCGGCGCATACGGTCAATCTCTCCGGCTAGGTCGTACCGCGCGCCACGCGCAGCCTTGGATTAAGAAGAAGGATCAGTGCTTCGGACACCAGGTTGATAAGCACATAGGTCGCCGTGATGATCAGCGTGATGGCCAGCACTGTCGGCATGTCTCGGTTGATAACCGCTTCCGAGAGCGCGCTGCCGATGCCCGGCAGTTGAAAGACGGACTCGGTGACCACCACTCCGCCGGCCAACCAGGCCGCATTCAACGCGATCGTCTGGATGGTGGGTGTGATGGTGTTGGGAAGAACATGACGCAATAGCACCCGCGCGGGGCTTATGCCCCTCAGCCGTACCATATAGATGTATTCGGCGTTCAACACTTCGAGTGCCACCGCCCGCACCATGCGAACGACCTGGGCCAGCGTTGTCCCGAGCAGGGTCAGGACCGGCAAAATGAAAAGGGTCGATTGAGATGAAAGCGGAAGGCTGTCGTTGATCAGCGAAACTGGCGGCAACCAACGAAGATAAACCGCGAAAAGCACAATCAGCACCGTGCCGATGACGAACTCAGGCAGGGCGACGGTCACGATTGTCGGAACCGATATCAAGTGGTCGGCCAATCTGTCTTTGTAGATCGCCGCGGCAACGCCGAGCACGAAGGAGAGCGGTATCAGCAGGAGCAGCGATGTGACCGTCAGTATCAGGGTGTTGACGGCCCTCGGCCCAATCGTCTCCCAGACTGGCCGGCCGGACGGAATTGACCGGCCGAAGTCGCCGGTGAGCGCGCCCCCGATCCAGCTGGCATATTGCACGACGGCCGGCCGATCCATGCCAAACTCGCGCCTGAGCGCCTCCACCGCCGAAGGGTCCGCCTTGGCACCGAGCGCTGCCCGGGCCGGATCTCCCGGCAGATATTGGGTCGCGGCAAAGACGACAATGGAGACGGCAAAAAGAGTGACGACAGCCAGGACTATTCTTGTCAACAGAAGCTGCAGCAAGGGTTTATTCAAGGGGTCTCACCTTCAGAGAAAGGGAGCCGCCGCGGCTTGGCTGGCCACGGCGGCTGCAGTTTACCCAAGATAGACGCTTTCGAACTGGTAATAGCCGAGATTTCTCTGGGTGGAGGGAACGATATTCTTGACCTTGGCGCTGGCGGCGTCGAGAAGATCACGGAAGCCCCAGATGATGTAAGCTCCCTCGTTCCACAGGACCTTCTGAGCCTCCACATAATATTCGCGGCGCTTGGGGCCATCGAACGTGGTTCTTGCCTTGCTTACCCACTTGTCGAACTCGTCACTGGTCCAATCCGGTTCGTTCCAGTAGGCACCCCGGGCATAGCCTTGGCCGAACTGGGATTCGAGAGTGTGCTGTCCCCAATCCGAACTGCCCATCTGCGTCTTTTTGAAGTTCGGGCCGGAATAGTAGCTGTCGGGCGGCACGACCAGAAGTTCGATGTTGACGCCGATCTTCTTGGCCTGGTTGGCGATGAGCGTAGCCGACGCCTGCATGCCTGGAGCGGCATCCGAGGTGTAGAGGGTGATCGCCTGGCTATTGTCAAAGCCCGCCTGCTTGAGCAGCGATTTCGCCTGATCCGGGTCGTAAGCGCGTTGCGGCAGTTCGGAGGCGTAGTCTGGATCCGTGATGCAATGCAGGTCGTTGCCAATCCTGCCATATCCCGACAATGCGTTGTCGAGCAGTTGCTGGCGGTCGATCATGAGCCGGAACGCCTGGCGGACGCGCACGTCCGTAAAGGGTTTCAGGTTCGTCATCATGAATTGGTCGGTCGTGGCACCGCTCTTCGAGCGCAGCAGGGTGAGTGCGGGATTTGCTTCAATCAGGCGCGCAAGACTTCCATCGAGCTGAGCCACGGCATCGACCTGGTTGGCCACCAGCGCATTCATGCGCGCGGTCGGGTCGTTGATCGCGATGAATTCGACCCCATCGAGATATGGCTGGTCGGGCGTGCGATAGTTATCGCTGCGTGCCAGCGTCACCCGCTGACCGCGGGACCATGACACAAACTTGAAGGGCCCGGTCCCGATCGGCTTGTCGAAGTCGGTCGTGCCGTCCTTCATGAGGAACATGACCTTGCTGCCCAGCACTTGCGGCAGCAGCGCATAGGGCTGCTTCAATTCGACTTCGACCGTATTGGGGTCGAGCGCGCGTACCCCTTTCGGCTCCATGAGCGGCGCCAGGTTGGGGTAGGCATCGGCCTTGTTGTCGGAATTGAGGATGTACTGGATGGTGTAGACGACGTCCTTGGCCGTGAAAGGCGCGCCGTCATGCCAGACCACACCTTTCTTGAGCTTGATTTTCCAGACGTTGCCCTCGGCGTTGTGAGTGAAGTCATCCGCCAGCTTGTTGTAGAGATTGCCATCCTTGTCGAAGTCGGTGAGCCGGTCGAAGATCGACTGGGCGACGGCGAAATCCATATCGCCTGTCGAGATGAAGGGGTTGAGCGACGATTTCGCCCCGGCTGCGCCTAGACCGACGCGGAGCGTCCCTCCCCGCTTCGGTTCATCGGCCAGGGCCGGGCGAAGGCCCGCCCCGGCAAGCATTATACCGGTGCCCAACATCAAGCCTGTCTTCAGCACATCGCGCCGCCTGATAAGCGTCGAATCTGCCTTTGGGCGATTTATGTCCTTGCTCATTCCACATTCCCTCCTGTTTAGATGGTTTTCTTCGGCTTATTCATTCAACCAATGGACGGAGCGCCCGCGCTGGCCACGGCTTAGGCAAGCAGTCCTGCAAGCTTGAGGGCCTTCAGGATCTTTTCCTGATCCTCCTTGGCGAGGTTGCCATTGGGCTTTCGCGGTTCACCCACCTTGCGGCCTTGAGCGTTGATGGCAAACTTGATGCGGGCGGGGAAATTCACGCTCTTGGTCATCTCCCGTGCGAGCGGCGCGATTTTGTCCGTCAGCTTCCGGCCAAGGACGTAGTCGCCCGCCGCGTGGGCGGCGAAGATCTCCCCGTACTGTTTCGGGATGACGGTGTTGATGCCGGAAATCGAGGCCTGCGCCCCAAACAGAAAGCTCGCAATGTTCACGCTGTCCGCGCCAGCGGCAATGGCGACCCGGTCGCCGACGGTCTGGACGAGTTCCGTCACCGGCTCCAGCGCCACTTCCTTCACGCAGATGACTTCGGGCAGTTGGGCTACGCGCTGCATGACGGCAGGGGGGTTGAAGAAGTGGTTATAGTAGATGATGGGTAGAGAGGTCGCCGCCCCAACATCCTGGATGAACTTGTCCAGCCCATCGCCCGACGGGGTATTATAGATTGGTGGCCCAAGCATCAGCGCACAGGCGCCGGCCTGCTTGGCGAGCAGACCACGCTTGATGGCGTCGCGGGTGGTGGTTGTGATTATCCCTGCGATTACGCGCAGCTTGCTGTTGGCCGTGGCTGTTTCCACCAAGAGCTCGAGTTCTTCTGCGGAAAGCTCATCCCCCGAACCTGTGCTTCCGCCGACCACGGCAAGGCGAATGCCAGCGCTTTCCATGAACCGAAGCTCACCCTTGAAGAGATCCAGGTCGAGATCACCATCGGGTCTAAACGTCGAAACGAGCGGCGGGATGATCCCCTTGATCTCGTCCTTTTGAAGCACAGTCGCCATTGCAGTTCCTTATTTCACCTAGTGAAAGTCACTATTACTGAATGAACATCCTGCGAAGCGCGGAGCTTGTCAAGGGGCTTTCGCAATGACGGCGCTGAATGACCGAGACAGGCTTGCTGCGCTTGGTTTTCAGCCCGCCGAACCCGTTCGCTGGTCAACAGGCATCTTCGTGCGGGGAGCAGTGAAGCCGGCCATAATGCGACGCGGTCGGAGCACCGATCTTGTGGCGCAAGACGAGAATGCACACAGCGGGGTCATGGCATGAGTTGCGCGGGCTTGGTGGCAACCAAATCCCGCACTACACCCTTTGCGACCTTTGCACTCCTGGCGCGGCGATCGCGCTTGTGCTCAAGGCCCCGTACCTCGGCCGATCCGTAAGGATCACTGTTCTTGCGACCTGGAAACAGGCCACCCCCGTAACGCGACGGCGTGACATCCGTGACCCCGATCACAGTGTCCTGCCCCATCTCGCATCACCGTCGGCGTCTGGCAGGGAAAGCGATGCGGACGACCATAAAGGACGGTCAGTCGCTGTTTGCCCGACCGAGATCGATGATATGAGACGAACTGGCGCAGCTGTCCTCAACGGCCAAAGTACGGTCAGCTATTGTCCGTTGCGCAGATCGCTGATCTTGGCGACAGAAAGCCTGACGTCCGAGAAGACGGCGGTCGTCCCCTCGCCCGTCGGCGATTGAACGCCAAGTCCCATACGCACCGGCCGCCTTGCTACACCGGGCAGAGTGAACCAGCGCAGGAAATTCCAGTATTTGCCGTCTTCCGAAAAATGGAACGCGACCGTCTCGCCATCGCAATAAGCACGCAGCCACACGTGGGCGCCGGAATGACGAGGACCGTCCGAGTCGTCGGATGTGCCGCGCGTCACCACGCTCACGATGGTCGGCTTACGCGCGGCAGAAAATTCGAAGGCGACCTTTGCCCAATTGTTGTCGTCACATTCGATGAAGATCGCGCCGGCATCGTAAGCAGAGGCGAAGTCGACAGAGACCCTGGCAGACAGCGCAAAATGCTGCTCGTCGATCTCGCGCACCAATCGCGTGACATTCGCGGCCCGGCTTTTGCCGCTCGGGGCGAAGAACCAGTCCGTGTTCGCGTTGGCCCGCAGCCGCACCGAGGCGTTCTCGATTGCCGCGGAGCCGTTGTCAGCCCCCTCAACGCGCATGCTGTCGAGCTTCATGTTTTTTCCTTCACTTCAACAAATTCCGCCGAGAGCCGGCCGGTTTTGACCGGCTTAAACAGCGCTGAGAACGGCACTCGGCGCCAATGCTTGATATCGTCCGCGAAGCGCGCCAAGGATCGCCGAATTCAGGGGTGGAGTTCTATGGCGAGCCACACCGAATCGGTATCCGCGTAGTAGCGGTGCCATGGGTAGGCCCACTCATTCTTGCCGCTGACCCTGCAGAAGGGGTCATGCGAATAACCGACCGGCATCACAACGTCTTCATAAATTGTGGTTTCGTCACGAAGTCGAAACTTCTGCATCCGGCCGGAGCCGTGGATTTGCGTGTGTGTTTCAAGGAAGCGATGCTCATTGTGAATGAAGCAGTCAGTGTCTCCCGGCGACCACCAAAGGTTCAGCTTGAGCGTGAACGTCTGCGGGGAGCCGGGTGCTGCGCGCTCGTTGGTGAATACCAAAGGATCGGTGCTGACCGTGCCGATCTCATCCTGCGGGGAAATGAACAGCGGCGTGTCGCGTGGGAAACTCTTGATTCGATTGCCAAGCCAGTCCCAGCCGCGGAACATGCACCCCCCGAGATTGGTGGCTTTTCGCACCTTCAGAAGCGCCGCCCGTTCCGCGGATTTGATTTGCCCGCCCTTCAGCCATGTCGATTTCCAGGCAGGCACGATCGCCGGATGCTCATCTCCGGTGATCATCGCGCTGGGGCTGACATTCACAACGACAGCGTCTTCAACGGGATAGTCGTGGACATCTTCGACGACCTTGGCGAAGATGAAGTCGTCGGCAAACGAAAGGTCTCTCGTCTGGTTCGGCACGGTTTTGTCGTCCATCATCAGGGTAACCTGAGCCCGACCACACCACAATGCGGACGCCAAAAGAAGTGCGCGTCTGGACGATTCTTGTCGTAACTTGACGTCAATTCTGCGCCATATTGCGAAGTGCGCCGGTCCCGGTGGGTAAGCCGGCAATCGGGTGTCTTCGAAAGACTGGCTCTCAGGGCGCCAGCGATGCCAGGCAAAGAGTGACCTCACCACAGCGAACTTTCTCGCTCGGCGCGTCACATTGCTTCCATGTTCCATGCGTTGCGAACTTGTCATGAGCTCTCGATGTTTGCCTACTGGGCGAGATTGGCAGAGGCAGCTTCGACATTGCGTCGTATCGATGATCGAACAGGAGATCTGCCGCGCCAAAATCCGGCATGAAACCCGACCTCAGGCTGGAGCTCGATCAGAGGATCTCGACCCCATGACAAAGTATGGCTCGGCCCTCTTGGGCATCCGACCGCGGGATGAAATTGTGCAGACCAACTGTGACTACATAGTCGTTGGCGGCGGCTCGACTGGATGCGTGGTTGCCGCGCGGCTTTCGGAAGATCCTGATGCCTCGGTCTTCCTGCTGGAGGAAGGCCCACGCGACTTCAATCCCTACATCCATATCCCGGGTGCCTACTATAAGACCGCACAAGGGCCCCTATTGAAAAGGATTCCCTGGGAACCAACCGCAGCCCAATCCCGTGTCGAGCAGCCGACGATGGTCCAGGCCCGGGTGCTGGGCGGCGGCAGTTCCGTCAACGCCATGATCTATATCCGCGGCGCGCCATCCGACTATGCGCGGTGGGAAGCGCTCGGCGCGGATGGCTGGAATTATGAAGATGTGTTGCCCTACTTTCGGCGGTCGGAAGACAACAACCGGTTCTGCAACCAGGCCCACGCCGTAGGGGGACCGCTAGGCGTTTCCGACATCGACCATATCCACCCCCTCACACGCGCCTGGCTGCAGGCGTGCCAGCAGGCTGGGCTGCCCTATAATCCTGATTTCAATTCCGGCGATCAGGCCGGCTGCGGTCTTTACCAGATCACCGCCAAAAACAGGCGGCGCAGCAGCGCCGCAACGGCCTTCATCAAACCCGCCCGCCGCCGACCTAATCTCCAGGTTCGAACGGGTTCCACGGTCACGCGGATAATTGTCGAAAAGGGGCGGGCCGTCGGGGTCGAGTATGTAGCGAAGGGCCGCAAATGGGCCCTCATGGCCAGTCGCGAAGTAATCTTGTCGGCAGGTGCGATTGCCTCGCCGAAATTGCTGATGTTATCAGGGATCGGTCCGGCCGACGCTTTGCGCGGACATGGCATTCCTGTCGTTGCCGATCTGCCCGGGGTCGGACAGAACCTGCAGGACCATATCGAGATATCGCTCGTCTATCAGTTGAACGGGCCCCACAGCTACGACAAATACAAGAAGCCGCACTGGAAAGCCGCGGCTGGCCTGAACTATCTACTGTTCAGGGATGGCCCGGCTTCTTCCAATCTGATCGAAGGAGGGGCGTTCTGGTGGGGCAACACAAGCGAAGCGATCCCGGATGTGCAATATTTCATGGTCGTGGGTGCGGGCATCGAGGAAGGCGTCGACGCCGTCCCGGGCGGAAACGGCTGCACGATAAACCTAGGACAGATCCGGCCTCGGTCTCGAGGGGAAGTGACGCTGAAAAGTGCCGATCCTTACGCCAACCCACGCGTGGCCCCGCGGTATTTTTCCGACCCCTATGATCTCGATGCGGTGGTTGAAGGAACGATGGGGGCGTTCGATATCATGGAGCGACCCGCCATCCGCCGCTACATTGCCTCAAGGCAGATCCCGTCCGCCGGGACAGCGACGCCACTACAGGTGAGAAAGTTCTGCCAGGAGGTCGCGCATCCGGCGCTGCATCCTGCAGGCACCTGCCGAATGGGCAAGGACGGCATGGCAGTGGTTGATCCCGAGCTTCGCGTCCACAGTATCGAAGGCCTTCGCGTGGCGGATGCGTCGGTCATGCCAATGCTCATATCCGGCAATCCCAACGCTGTGTGCATTATGATCGGCGAGAGGACTGCGAACTTTGTCCAGCATGACAAGTAGAAACGCGCGACCCTGCTCCCTCTCAAAGATTAGCCTGCGCCCGCGGTGGCCTGCCTTGGCCACCCCCAACCATGACGGCCTCGCTCCAATCACCGGTGTCTCAATTTGAACGCCACACCAGAGAGAATAGCGACAGTGAAGGACAGCTCGACGATCTCCCCTGCGATCCGAAGCAGCCGTTTCTTTTGCAGCCTTTTCTTTTTGGGAGCAGGCGTCGGCATCGGAGCTTGGGCGTCCTCACTTCCAGTCCTCAGCGCTCAAATGGAACTGGACAAGGCGCAACTCGGGTGGATCCTGATTGGCTTCGCTCTGGGCGCAATTGTGATGATGACCAATATCGGTCGCTTGGCTGCCATTGCCCCGAGCAGTGTGCTCAGCTTGCTGGGATCTCTAACGTTCGGCGCAGCGCTGTTGGCCCTCCCGTACGCCGGTGGCACCTATTGGCTGGCGTTGATTGTGTTTTTTGCCGGTATCGGTTTCGGGACGCTCGACGTATCGATGAATATTGATGCCTCGACAGTGGAGCGTCACATGCGTCGGCAAGCAATGTCCTCTTTTCATGCCGTATTCAGTTTCGGAAGCCTGATCGGCGCATTCGTTGTCGGCCAGATACTGTCCAACGGCGGCGCCTTGGCCGTTTGTCTTGGGGTGGCGGGACTTGGTGTTGCGGCAGTCGCGGTTGTCGCCTGCATAGGATGGAACAATTCAGGCCGGTTCGACGATCCTGCCGACTCCATTGAGGCGACGGATGGCAAATTCGATAATGCAATAAGGAAGCATCTTTACCTGCTTGGTGGCTTGGCATTCTTGGGGATGCTGGCCGAGGGCGGGATGATGGATTGGAGCGCTATTTACATCGTGACCCGATCCGGAGGAGCAGAAAGCACAGGCGCCTATGGTTTTGCGGCATTTGCAACCATGATGGCAACCGGCCGCCTATTCGGTGACGCCATCGTTAAGCGGATCGGCCAGATGCCGATGTTGCGCTATTGCACAATAGTTTGCGCAGGCTCGGTGTTCACAATGATCCTGATGGGCGGCAATCTTCCTGTTGTTCTGATTGCGCTCGCCATATGCGGTCTTGGCCTAGCAAACGTCGTGCCCACACTTTTCGCCGCCGCCGGGCGTGCAGGTGGCACTTCTGCTGCTCGGGCAATGTCGATCGTGACGACGATGGGATACGCGGGATTGCTTCTTGGGCCTGGATTGTTGGGTTTTATCGCTCAGATTTCGTCGCTCGTCGGCAGCTTATCCGTCATCCTAATGGCATTTGTCGCAGTTTCGGCTTCAGCGCGCTAGAGCAAATGCTAGGGTTTGGCCACTCACCCGTCCGTGGTGAGGCGGATGGCTCGCGTGCATTCTTAGGCCTCGCCAAGGACGTAGCTGCCAGTTGTATGGCCTCGCGCAGTTAGCTTTTGACACTGACCTACAGCCGGGGTGCAGGTTTCGCGGAACAATGGTATTCGTCCGACTGGGCACAAGCCGATCGCGTGCTGCCGAGCTAAGTTATGTTGTAGGGGCGAACACGGTTACCAACTGAATATGAGACTGGATGTCTGAAAAGGGCCGAAAGCGGAACGGGAGCTTCACAATTTCGACACCAGCCAACGGCATCGGCCCTTCCCTTTTTCGGACTCGATATCCATTTCTGACGGGTCGGGCCATCGCGCCGGACCATACTGGCTTTCAGCAGACAGCGATGTCGCTCCCGAAAGCGTCTGAAAGGGTAACTTATGACGATCACTGGAGCTCAATGCCGCGCTGCTCGCGCGCTGGTCGAATGGACCCGCGAAAAGCTCGCCAGCAATTCAGGCGTGGATGCGCTGGCCATCGAGGAATTCGAACGTCGGATCACACTCCCCGACTACGAAGTCTGTAATAGGCTCCAAATCGCGCTCGAAGGCGCCGGCGCCTTTTTTATTGCCGAGAACGGCGGCGGTATCGGGGTTCGCCTGAAACTAAACCGCTCCGAGGTCAGGCGGATCAGCGTTCTCGAGAATGAGGGGGGCATCGTTGGCACGGATGCCGTTCCATAGATCCTGGGCAGGGTCCTCAACGGTACACCGCGCGCGAGGCGATGTAATCGAAATCAGCGAGCCCACCGCTGCTTCTGGGTACACTTTGAACAGTCTGCTCTTAGCGTGGGTCGTTTGCGGGAAACTCATGGCACGCGCGGCGCTTCACGGGACCGCAGCGAGGGCATGGTGGCGTCCCGCTCAATTCGTGGTGACCGCGGATTCCCAAGACGAACAACGATGATGATCCATGCGGACCTTGATCAACTTCGGATAGGCGGTACCGCAAAGACATCCACGTCGACCGAACGCAGAAGGCTTTCTGTCACGCTTCCCAGAAATAATTTGATGAAGCCCGAACGGCTATGCGTTCCGATCACCAGAAGATCGGGCGCCACCTCGTTAATTGCCTCCATGATCGCCTCGACCGGGCCGCGTTCCCTAATTTGCAGCGACCAATTGTCGACGTCAAAGTCGTTCGCTTCCAGAAATGCTATGAGTTCTTTTTCCACCTGCGAACGTTCTGTCGCCACGTAGCTCGCCAACTCGTCCTTGCCTATTCCGGCATTTGACATTTTTCCCTTGGCGAAGGCATCGAACCCATGGACCAGCGAAAAACTGGCCTCGCCTATCAATCCGGTTTCCTTCGCCGTGCTTATTGCGCGCGCCGACGGCTCGGACATATCCACGGCAGCCATCACTTTTTTGTAGGAATGTTCTACCTCAGCATTCACCATGAGCACTGGGAATTGTCCGGTGCGGATCACACGTTCGATCGTCGTTCCCACAAAGACATCACGGAGCAATTGCTTGCGGTGCGCGCCCATGACAATGAGATCGACCCCGCGCGCCTCGGCCGCATTCAAAATGCCGCGGAACGGATTCCCAGTCACGACTGCGAAATCACATTGGAGTCCCTTCAACTCGGCGATCGAGGTCATTTGTTCTGCAAGATATCTTCGGGCCTCGCGGGTTTCGAGCCGGACTATGGCTGAGGGTTGGTCGTCGTCGACGACATGGACGAGCGTGAGTTCCGCGGCAACGTTCCGGGCCAGAAGGCCGGCCCGCCGCAATGGCCGTTGTGACCGGGTGGAAAAATCTGTCGCCGCAAGGATTTTCATGCCAGGTTCCGTCTTCCTCGTCCATGAGATCACCATCCCCTTCCTTCGGGAGACTTTGGGTAATGATCTAAGTGACGATGGTCTCGTTTGTCCGCCGAGTCACCCCAGGCGCTGGCTCAACTGTTTCAAAGTGCCGCTTTTGGCAGGTCTTGCGGCTGAGCCTGCCATTGTCCGCCTTGACTTCACGAATTACGTCACCAACTATACCTATATGAACGCCGCAGCCAAATTCTGTCGTGATTTTCTTTTCCGGGTTTGCCCCATCGCGGGATCTTAACCCCCGGCCCGGCTGCCAATGCGCCCCGAGCCGAGGGGTAACGCTTAATCGACATGTTAGGATCAGCAGGGCTCCAACCTTTTGGCGCACTGGGATCAATTTCCGAAGTCGCCTGTCCGCCACCTTTGATGGCGGCTGAGCCAGTAGAAATATGAGCATTAGATGCAGAAAAACTCAAAAATCCGGCGCAAGCCGAATATCCGCATCTCGCAGTCGGATCATGCGCGCTTATCGATGCTCGCGAGCACTTTCGCCGCACGATATCCGGCTTCCGATGAGCTGCTCGCCGAGCTCGAGCGCGCGCGGATCGTCGCCGATGGTTGGGTCTCCGCCGGTACCGTCCGGATGGGTTCAACTGTGACGTTCAAGCCCGACACCGGTGATCGGAGAACGGTAACGCTGGTTTTCCCTGGCGATGCTGACATCTCCGAAGGCAAGGTTTCGATTCTTACACCGATTGGCACAGCCCTGATCGGCCTCTCGGCTGGACAGTCAATCATGTGGACCGCCCGAGACGGGCGCCGGCACGAACTGTTGGTGCTTGGTGTGACCCAGCCCGCCCCGCAAGGTGATGGAGTCAGTCAGCTCGCACCTGCGTCTCTAACGATGGCGGCGAGCGTCTGACATGGGCGTCTCCGTCCGTCTCCTCAATCATGCAGGCAGCTTGATCGCGGGAGTCTGACCCCTGCGCCGGCTCATCTCGGTCCGGCACAGGGGTACTTCCTCACATCCGATCAACTGCAGTTGCCGGATCGCCTTGTGCGGGCCGGCTGGAGACGTACCATGCCCAATATAGACACCTGCCAACTGACCACCAAGGATTACACGATTCTTCAAGTGATACGGGAACGCCATCCGATCCGCGACGAAACCTTCTCGACTATTCTCCAGCGGAAGATTTCGAGCGCAGTTGTCATGTTTCGCGATGACATCCCAGCGAACGTCGTGACACTCAGCAGCGGCGTGGCCTATCGGGTGAACGACGGTCCTGCCGAAACCCGCATCGTCGCACATGACCAGATGCGCGGTCTGGTTGGCATGCTTTTGCCTATCACCAATCCGCGAGGCCTGGCGTTGCTCGGTCTGGCCAAGGGGCAGTCGATGTCCATTCCGACAGCGGACGGGATGCTTGAAACGCTGACGGTGCATGAAGTGGTTTACCAACCAGAAGCCGCAAGGCGCGAGAGACTGAAACTGGCGGGAGTTGCTGCATCGGATTCGCTGCGGCTGGATGGACACGGTCCGCGGGCCGTCCATCGTTCCGATGAACCGCACGACGAAGTTCAGAACAAGGTTGCGGCGGCTTTCAACGCCGGGTTCGACGACCCGGGGCCGTCGGCTGCCTGAGGGCTCGACTATGCCGAAGGCTGTGAAGGCGGGTACACAAGCATTCCATCGGCTCCTGCCCTCACGCCGTCGGTGAGTTTCGCCGGCACGACCTTGTCATGGCTCATCAGATGAAAAACGGACTCGCCGCGGCTGATCAGGTAGTCCGCGACGATCCTTCTGTGGCAGCGCCACCACAGCGCTTCCGAGCACATGACGGCACACTGCCGCTCCCTGCCGAGCGATACAAGCCGGGCCAGGCCGTCATGAAACTCCGCCGATAACGCGTAGTCGGCGTAGTTGTGAAAACTCTGGTTAATCCAGAACGCGTTTAGCATTGGTGGAATGTCATGCGCCTTGCCCCGCAGGCCGCCAAGCTCGGCAATGTACTCATATCCAATGCCGAACGGGGCCAGGCTTTCCGCAAGCACCTCGGTGTTGAATTGCGGGTTCGCCCGCGAGCGTCTGACGGTTCTTATGTCGATTACCAGGGCGACTTCTGCCACATGCAGCAGGGCAACGAATTCCGGAATCGACCTGGTCGAATGACCGATAGTGTAAAACGGATAAGGCATTTTTTCCTTGTCGATCCACCTGCCAGCCATGTGGCTTCGCGCCTGGGAGGAACGATCATTTCACAACGTCGCTTTAAATCCGCCTAGCCTCCCGCAGTCCGCTCTCTCCCGCTGCGTGCCCCCGAATAGATGAGTTCCGGCGCCTTGCGTGACCTCGAGCTTACCTGCCTCAATATGGGGAACTTCGGCGCCGATGTCGAAATATTGCCGGCATAGTTGTGCTCCGTTGTGGTTGTTGATCCCTAAAGACCCGCCCCTCCCACCAGCTCGCTTGCAAGAGCAATAAATTTGCACTTACGCGGCATTTAATTCCGTTTGCCTTCCTCTTCCCTCCGTAGCACGTTTGGGGCGGTACGGAGCTGGCGCCTCGGCATGTGGCGGCGGTTTCTTCGACAGAAAGCTCGCGGCCATGCACAGGCGGACCGCTGGCCATCGGCTTACGCCCGATCGGCTCCAAAGCCCACGACATTGCGATGGACGCAATGTCACGGACGACTGAAAACACGAAGCAGACAGCGCCTGGTTCTCCGATCGCGGCGGATGAATGCCGTCCCTCGCGAGAGCCATCAGGCTTGCCTGCAATGAAAGGCAGGTAGCGCACCATGTCGAATTCAGCTGCAGCGATGGAAGGCCACAAGCCCCGGTTTCTGGTCGGGTGGCTGTACTCGACCAACCACAAGGACATCGGGACGCTCTACCTGCTCTTCTCGATCTTGGCGGGGATTCTCGGCACCGCGCTTTCGATGCTGATCCGGATAGAGCTCCAGGAGCCAGGGCTGCAGATATTCAGGGATCCGATGGCCTACAATGTCGTGGTCAGCTCCCACGGCCTCATCATGATCTTCTTCGTTCTCATGCCGGCCCTGATCGGCGGCTTCGGCAACTGGATGGTACCGATCATGATCGGCGCACCCGACATGGCGTTTCCGCGCATGAACAATATCTCGTTCTGGCTGCTGGTGATGGCGTTCATCCTCTTCATCACCTCGATGTTCGTGCCGGGAGCGCCAGGCACGCTCGGCCATGGCGGCGGCTGGACGCTCTACCCGCCGCTTTCGACCTCCGGCCAGCCTGGTCCCGCGGTCGATCTCGTCATCCTTTCGATCCACCTTGCGGGAGCGTCATCAATCCTCGGCGCGATCAACTTCATCACGACCATCTTCAACATGCGCTCGCCAGGAATGACGATGCACAAGATGCCGCTCCTTGCCTGGGCGATGCTGGTGACCGCTTTCATGCTGCTGATGTCGCTGCCGGTGCTGGCCGGAGCGATCACGATGCTGCTCACGGACCGCAACTTCGGCACGACGTTCTTCGTTCCTGATGGCGGCGGTGACCCGATCCTCTACCAGCACCTGTTCTGGTTCTTCGGCCATCCGGAGGTCTATATCATGATCCTGCCCGGCTTTGGCATCATCAGCCACGTCATCTCGACCTTCGCCAGGAAGCCAATCTTCGGCTATCTCGGCATGGCGTATGCGATGGTGGCGATCGGCCTGATCGGCTTCCTCGTCTGGGCGCACCATATGTATACGACCGGCATCTCCCTCGACAGCCAGCGCTACTTCGCCTTCGCCTCGATGGTCATCGCCGTTCCCACAGGCGTGAAGGTGTTTTCGTGGCTGGCCACAATGTGGGGCGGATCGATCGAGTTCAAGACACCGATGCTGTGGGCTATCGGCTTCGTCTTGCTCTTCACCGTCGGCGGCGTCACCGGGATCATGGTCGCCAGCCCCGGAATCGACCGCTCGTTGCACGACACCTATTTCGTGATTGCCCACTTCCACTATGTGCTGTCACTGGGCGCGGTCTTCGCCATCTTCGCTGGCTGGTACTACTGGTTCCCGAAGATGACCGGATACATGTACAGCGAGACGCTCGGGAAACTGCATTTCTGGACGATGTTCATCGGCGTCAATCTCGTCTTCTTCCCGCAGCATTTCCTCGGCATGGCCGGCATGCCGCGCCGCTACGCTGATTATCCCGATGCCTTCGCCGGCTGGAATTTCGTCTCCTCGATCGGCTCCTACATCTCGACCGCGGGGCTGTTCATCTTCTTCGTCGCGGTCGCAGAAGCTTTCAGCCGCAAGCGCCCGGCCAGCGCCAACCCGTGGGGCGAAGGGGCGACCACACTTGAATGGCAGCTGCCGTCGCCGCCGCCATTCCATCAGTGGGAAAGGCTGCCCCGGATCCACTGATATGGGCATCTTCGACAAGTCGATGGGTGAATGTCATGAGCGAGACCTCAGACCCGACCAGCCAGATCCTTCTCGTTGCGATTCTCGCGCTTTATTGGGCAATGCTTGGGAGTTGGAGCCAGCTCCTCTCCCGCTGGGACGACGAGAGGGCCAAGCGGGACACTGCAGCGGCGCGGCGGGACGAAAGTGCCGAACACACATCCTGTGCGGACATGTCCCAGGATGCGCTTCGCAAGATCGACCCGGATTTCGATCTCGCGGCATTTCTGGCCGGCGCCAGGAGGGCCTATGAAGCGATACTGCGGGCGTTTGCGGAGAGTGACATCCAGACATTGCAGCGCCTCGTCGGGCCGGAAGTGCTTGATGCCTTCGAACGAGATATCGTCGGGCGGCGCGATCGGCAAGAGATGCTGGAACTCACCTTCATCAGGACAGACGAAACGAAGGTTGTCGATGCTTTCGTGGAGAATGGCACCGCTGAGATAGTTGTTCGATACGTTTCCGACGTAGTCAGCGTTACACGCTCTGCCGACAATGCAGTCGTCGCCGGCGATCCCTGGGAGATCGTTGAGATGATCGATACGTGGACGTTCGCCTGTCAAACCCAGTCAAGGAAGCGGAACTGGATGTTGATCGCCACCGAGGGCGAACAACAACAAGCCTGAGTTCTTGCGATAGGGTCCGGCGGCAGGCTTGTCACGGTTAACGAGCACCAACCCAGCGGGCTGGGATGCGTTCGCGAAATCTGTCAGCAGGTGGGATGCACTCCGCCATCGGTGCCGGCGATCAGTTCGACATGAGCCCGTTCAGCCGATCAGCTTCAAGTAGCGAGCGGGTAGCGCCGCCGAAGATCCACTCCCTGAACCTGCTGTGGCCATAGGCGCCGGATATGACGAGATCCGCGTTCATTGCGCCGGCGACGTCGGCGATCGTTCGGCCATTGGATTTTTCCGGAAACACCTCCGCCTTGGCCTCTACGCCGTGCATGTCCAGGAAGGCGACAACATCGTCCAGCCCGTTCCAGGTTTGGTCAGTTGGGCCATCGTCGATCGTAATGACCCGAACCTCCTGAGCCATCCGCAAAAAGGGCATGGCATCTAGAACCGCGCGCCTGGCTTCACGCGTGTCCTTCCATCCGACCAGAACCTTGTTGATGCGGAAATTCTCCTGGTTGGTCGCTGCCACAAATACGGGCCGTCCGGCCTGAAGGATCAGATTGCCGAGGTCGGTCGACCGATACGCGTCGCCGAAACTGGCACCCTCCGGCGATGCTGTGACGATGACATCGGCCAACCGCGCCGATTCAATTAGCGAGCGGGTCGGATTGCCCACGGCCCCACGCCATTGCGTATGAACCGTCGTGCCAGTAATGCTTTCGAACTGCGCGTGGAGGTCCTCGAGCCGTTGCTTGATGTTCTTGCGCTGGCGCATCATGCTCTCGCCTTCGAAGGCCACTCCACCTTCCATTACAACCGGCGGCGGAACGTCGGCGGCCGACAGACCTATCAGGCGCGCGTCGAAGCGCTGGGCGAGATCGACTCCGAGCTTGACAACAGGAGCGACCATCCCGTCGATGTCGAGGTTGAGAACGATCGACTTGTAGCCCATGTTGGCTTTCCTTCCGTTGGTTGCGGTTGATCGCGGCGCCGGAACGCAAACGTCAACAGGGCCCGCCGCGAGATCCGGCAAGGTTTCAACAACCTCAAGGACGAACGATGGCTGGAGTGAGGAGTTCGCCGGCCGGCGCGATCGTCAGGTCCCCGCCTACTCGAACATAATCCGAGCGGTGCCTCTTTTGGCGATCAAGGCTCTGCGAACTTCCTGAACCCGTTCAGCCTCTCGTTTGGTATAGGGGCCCATCGGCCGGGTCTTTTCATTGCCGCGACGGACCCGGCAGTACCAACGACCGCTGTCGGAGAAGATTGCGACCGACGTCGGCATCTGATGGGACTCTTGTTCGGCAACCTCCTTGGCGAACTCGACGATCTTTGAATGATGCTGAGTGGGCGCAATGATTTGCAAATCCCTGGCAACGTCCTGTTGCAATGCGGACATAGATCGGTCTCCTTTCGGTCACGGTGACATGCTCGGCTGCGTCATTCTCGGTGCGCTCCCACCCGTGCTCGAGAGCGCGTTCTAGCTTGCCGTTTGGCGCTCCATTTCCAGCTCGGCCTGCAAACTTTCCAGGTCGCGGAAGATCGAGGCGACAGCGAGCGTGCGCCCCTCCCGTTTGAATCGGAGCAGGCAATCCCTGGCCGCGACGTCTCCATCGACCGAGATCTCGTCCCATCGCTCGGCATGGCCGACATAGTTGATGGGCACATCGTAATGCTGGCTCCAGAAGAACGGCACAGCCGCGAACTTCTCGCGATGGCCAAGCATGTTGAGTGCGGCGGTGCGACCTTGTCTCTCCGCAACCACCCAATGCTCTACCCGAAGATTCTCGCCACTATGCGGATCGGGCCACCGGGCAATGTCGCCGGCCGCGAAAATTCCGGGCGCGCTTGTTTCCAAAAACGCGTTCACCGCAACGCCGCGATTGAGTTTGAGCCCGGCCTTTTCGGCGAGACCTATGCGTGGCCTGACGCCGACGCCGGCCACGACGAAATCTGCCATCAACGTGCCGCCGCTGCTGAGCTTCATCTTGTTGCCGTCGATGCTGGCCGCAGTCGCCTCGAGATGGAAGACGACACCCTTCTCCTCATGGAGGGCGCGGATGAAGTCGCCCATCCGCGGACCCAGGACCCGCTCCATAGGCCGTCTGTCCGGCGCTACGACATGAACGTCGATGCCGCGCGAGCGCAGCGCCGCCGCAACCTCGAGGCCGATGAAACTGGCGCCGAGCACGGCGCAGCGACGCGCATTCGCGGCCCGCTCGATAATCGCCTTGCAGTCGGCGAAAGAGCGCAGCGTGTGGACAAATGATTGCTCGGCTCCGGGGGTAGCAAGCCGAACTGGTTCGGCCCCCGTGGCAAGGAGCAGCCTTTCGTAAGAAATCGTGCTGCCATCCGACAGCACAACCTCGCGGGACCGCGGGTCGATGCGGTCGGCCTTTGTGTCGAGACGCAGGTCGATGTTGTTTTTCGAATAATACTTCTCGCCGCGCAGCGGAATCCAATCCTGCGGCGCCCTGCCGGCGAGATAGTCCTTTGAGAGGTTCGGTCTGTCGACGGGCGGCGCCTGGTCATCGCTGATCATGGTGATGCTGCCCTGGTATTGCTCACGCCGCAGTGTCTCGACGGCAGCGAAACCAGCCGCGCCACCCCCGACAATGACAATTCTTTCCGGAGCCGCACCGCCATCTCGCACCACCGGTGCCGTTCGCTTACGCTTCTCGACCACGAATATCTTGCCTTCTCGCTGTTCCACAGACCAGCAGGCGAGCGGGCTGAAGGCGGGCGCGCGCAGCGCCTCGCCCGTGCGCAGATCGAAGCACGCGTGATGCCACGGACACCGAACCGTGTCTTCTGCTACCAGACCGTCGACGAGCGGCCCGCCGTAATGCGTGCATGTCGCGCTGACCGCGAATACCTCGCTCCCGCGGCGCACCAGCAGCACCTGCTCGTCGCCGCAATGGCCGACGAGCTTGCCGCCATCCTCAAGATCGGCGATCGCGATGCCCTGAACCAGATCCGGACCGTTTGCCTTCGAATGGCTCCCAGCCATTTTCGTCTCCGTTGGCGATTCTCAGCGCAAGATCGATAACTGGAGCCTCGATAGACTTCGCACGCCCTGAACATGTTCCATCCAGGCGCGCCTTCAGACCGACGCTTTCGTTTTCACCGGAGCTCCCGACTAAAGCGGAACCGCTACGTCCCAGTCTCCTGCCATCCAGGGCACCATGCAAACGAATTTAGTGAGCGATTGAATGCATTTTTTGTGTTGGATTCCAGGAGCATGTGATGGACGGACGAAGTGAGGACAAAGTGAACATGCCGGCCACTTTGAGGCTGTCGGTGTCACCACGGCGCGTGTTCTCGACCAGCCCGTCCCTTGGGCTGCTCACGGCTCAAGTCGGACCGCCGGCCAGCAAGTTTTAAAGGATCGCTTGCCTGGTCTTGCCCCAGTCCGCGAGAAAGGATGCCAACCCCTTGTCGGTGAGTGGATGCTTGGCAAGGCTCCGAAGTACAGTTGGGGGAATGGTCGCAATATCGGCGCCTGCAATTGCCGCAGCTTTGACATGGAGTGGAGTGCGTATTGAAGAAGCCAGGATTTCCGTCGTGAAGCATGCGTCGTTGTCGTAGATCGCGCGGATTTCCCGGACCACTTCCATGCCGTCCAATCCGAGGTCGTCGAGCCTGCCGATGAAGGGCGAAATGAACGTCGCGCCCGCCTTGGCCGCAAGCAATGCTTGGTTTGCGGAAAAGCACAGCGTGACATTGACCTTGTGGCCGAGGCGAGCGAGCGCCCGACAAGCCCTGAACCCATCCCAGGTGGATGGTACCTTGATGGCCACGGTGGTCGCGATGCTCGCCAAACGCTCTCCTTCGGCAATCATGCCGTCGAAGTCGGTCGCGGTGACTTCCGCTGAAACCGGGCCTTCGATCGTCCCGCAGATCTCCTTGATCACATCCCTGATCGGCCGACCGGTCTTCGAGATGAGCGACGGGTTCGTGGTCACCCCATCGACAAAGCCTGCCGCGGCAAGCTCGCGAATTTCAGATATATCGGCTGTATCGACAAAGAATTTCATTGTGCGTCTCCTCGATGATTTGATGAACCTTGCTCGGTTTGGTTCCAGAAAAGTGATTTGAACCCGCTGTAGTGGTCACACGCCCCATGTCCTTGATGGCACAAAGGCAGGGCGGCGCGACGTCTCTAGCGATGTCCCAGCAAAATCTCTCTCAGGACGACGGCATCGTTGTGGGCCTCGTCATGAGCCGAGTAGACGAGCGTGACAGGGCCGTGTCGTATCAGGTCGCGGAGCCGGTCGAGCTCATCGCCATGCGCGTGGATTTCCGCCGCATATCTCCGACGGAATTCGTCCCAGCGGGCGGGATCGTGTCCGAACCATTTCCGAAGCTCGGTGCTTGGCGCGAGTTCTTTCATCCAGCAGTCGATGCCGGCATCGATCTTCTTGACCCCGCGCGGCCAAAGCCGGTCAATCAGCACCCGCGTGCCATCGTCGGCAGCTGGGCTCTCATAGGCGCGCTTCAGTTTTATGCTCTCGTCGATGGCTTTTCCGCTCATCCGTCCGTCTCCTTTCGTTGACGGCATCGAGAAGCCCGGAGAACTCGTTTCGAAGGATCATCTCGTCGGCTTGATCGGATACGATGACGAAGATGCTGCCCCAATACCGTTCGATCCAGTGATGGCCGGTTCCGTGGCTTCGCAGGTAGTCGCCGATCTGATGAACGGTCGAATACCCCAGGCCCTGATGCAGGAGGAATTTCATAAGATTGTGCTTTGCAAGCCGGACAGATCGTCCCTGGCTCAGGGAGAGGCCTTCTGTCCTTGGGCGTTGAACTGTTTCAGATAGGCGATCACATCGGCGATCTCCTGGTCTTTGCTGAGACCAGCGAATGTCATCTTCGTGCCGGGCACCAACTTGCGCGGCGCGTGCAGATATGTGGTCAGCGTCGGTTCATCCCAGGTCAGGCCCGAATTCTTGTTCGCCGCGGAATAGCTGTAACCAGGGTAAGTGCCTGCCGCACGGCCAACGACGCCATTCAATACCGGCCCTACCCCGTTCTTGGCGTCGGGCCCGACCGCATGGCAGGCCATGCATCTCTTGAAGACCGAGGCGCCGGCGTCAGCATTGCCAGGAGATTTGTCCTGCGCCTGCGCAGAGCCGACTGCGGTGAGAACCGCGGTCGTCAATCCAAGAATCGTCGATCTCATCTTCGCGTGCTTCAATCAGGGGCGGCTTGGTTGTCGCCAAGCCACCCTGGTTATGTCGGTATTCGAAACGCACAGTCTGCCGGATCCGAAGCGTGGATCCGGACCCGGCAGACCTGCCTCAGGAGGGAACCAATGGGCCGGGGTTCTTCAGATAATTCTTGATCGCGTCCGCCGCCCAATAGGCAAGAGCGCCCACCGGTCCGGTCGGATTCTTCCCGGCGTTCTGCGGGAACACGCAGGCGCCGGTGACGAATACGTTCGGGACATCCCAGACCTGAAGATGTTTGTTCAGGACGCTGGTGGTGGGGTCGGCGCCGAAAACGGCCCCGCCGGTATTGTGGGTGCTCTGATAGGGAACGATGGAATAGGGCACCGGCGGAATGCTCCGATCGACCCTGATCGCACCCATCTCCTTGGCGATGTTCACGCAAATGTCAGCCTGGCCGTTCATCTGCTTAACCTCGTTGTCCTGGAAGTCGAACGTCATCCTCATCAGCGGACGTCCGAAGATGTCCGTATAGGTTGGATCGAGGCTGAGATAGTTCTGCCTGTAGGCCATCACCGCGCCTTGATTGCCAACGTTGGCAGCATGGTCATAGTTGTCGACCACTGCCTTCTTCCAGTCCGAGCCCCAGCGCGGCGTGCCATGGGGTGTCGGATGTGACTGGATAGGCCGGGCGCCCGAGTTGCTGCAACTGATACCGCCGCCGCCGATGTATCCGGCCTTCACGAAATCGTAGTTGTCGCCGTTGAAATCATCCATGCAGGTGCCGAGCGCGCCGGCGCCCATGAAGCGGTTCAGGATGGTCTTCTTGTCGAAGAAGGCGGTAGCCCCGCCGCCGCACTGGTAGGCATAGTTTCGGCCGACCACGCCTTTACCCGTGGCGGGATCGTAAGGAACGCCGATCCCCGACTGCAGCAGCAGGTTGACGTTGCCGAGCGCGTAGGCCGACAGGATGATGAGGCCGGCAGGTTGTTCGAATTCTCGCCCGCGAGCGTCGAGATAGCTGACGCTGACGGCCTTCTTGCGGGTCGAATCGAGATTGACCTTCAGCACGATCGAATTTGTGCGCAGTTCGAAATTCGGATTCTTCAGCGCCAGCGGAATAACGGTGAAATGCGGGCTGGCTTTTGCATTCGCCTCGCAGCCGAAACGCTCGCAGTAGCCGCAGTAGTGGCATTGGCCGAACGCCACGCCATCGGGATTGACGTAATCGCGAGACGCGTTGGACGAGGGGTTTGGGAAGGGATGGTAGCCGAGGTTGCGGGCCGCCTTCTCGAACATCACCATGCTCTGCGCGGCGATCATTGGCGGGTTGGGATAATCTTCCTTGCGCGAGCCCTCGAAGATATTGCCGCCGTCGATTTTCTTGCCGTTGAGATTGCCGGCCTTCCCGGAGGTGCCGCAGGTCTTTTCGAACTTGTCGTAATAAGGTTCGAGATCGTCATAGGTGATCGGCCAGTCCTGCAGGTGCATGTCCGAAGGGATGATCTTTTCGCCGTACTTGTCGACGGTCCGGGTGCGCGCCTGATGATCCCATTCGAGCCAGCGCCAGGTCACGCCGTTCCAATGCACGCCGGCACCGCCGACACCCTGCCCTGGCAAGAACGAGCCGAGTTGACGCATCGGCAGCGCCGTTTGCGATTCACTATTGCGGAATGTGATGGTTTCCCGCCGCACGTTCTGCATGAGGTCGTGGCGGGCGGCGTAGCGCAGTTCGTCGTGGATTTCAGGATCGATGAAATCCGGATTGGTGTCACGCGGGCCTCCCCGCTCAAGGGCGACGATCTTGAGCTTGGTGGATGCAAGCTCCTTGGCAATGATGCCGCCTGTCCATCCAAGACCGACAATCAGCACATCGACCGGGTTCAGTTTGGTGGCCATGTCAAAGTCTCCTTTTTCTTGCGGCGATCAAATGAGGTCCTGGATGCCCTTCGGTTCAGCCTTGTAGGGCTTGTTCCGGAACGGCTCGATCTTGTACGCGTACATGGCATCTGCGCCGGGGAAGCCGATCATCTTCCAGGCAGCTGCGTCCTTGTTCCCGCCGTACATCGGGTCCGCGAAATAACCCTCGATCGTGAGCTGCAGAAGGAGGCTGAAGAAGGTTGCAGCGGGCACCGTTGGAAGCTCGGTCTTCGTGGCCTCAAGGTCCGCCATAACGGCGGCGCGGTCCTTTGCCGAAAGGGCCGCGAAGCTGTTCTTGTGGCTTTTCTGTACGACGGCATTGACGTCGGCGATTCCCGCCCGGATCAGCTCCGAGGGCGTCATCGGCAATTGATATCCCTGCCCGGGCGTACCCTCGCCGAACGGCCCTTCCAGATAAAGCCGGTCGCCCTTGCCGTATCCGCTGGCCATCTGCCGGTCGATGTATGTCGCCACGCCAAGCTCCTTGGCTCCGGGACCGGCCGCATCCTTTGGAATGAGCGTGTCGACCGCCGCCTCGACGAAGGCGGATTCGTCGACATTGAAGAATTCGTAGCCACCGCCTCGGGCACGAGGTTCGGCGGCGTGATGGTGCTTCGTGTCCGTGGCGGCAGCTGCCACGATCTCGTCCGCCGATGTGGATCCGCCAAACGGCAGGGTGCCCGCTGCCGCGCCGGCTGCGCCGAACAGTTTTAGAAAGTCACGACGTCCGACATCGCCTTGGCCGTTCTTTTCTTTCGTCGACATGATCGCTCCTGTGACACTGCGGGCAAAACGAGGGTGAGGATGGAGAGGCCTATGCCCGGTCCATCCCGGCGCTGCGCCGCATTCAGCGCTCAATCCGGTGAGTATTCGGAGAGCCTAATGTTCGCGCCTACTATGTGGCAAACGAAATTCATTGACATTTAAGCGCAACTTTTATGCTATTAGCGGTCATGGATATCGAACTCGCTCGCACCTTTGTTGAGATCGTCTCGACCGGGAGCTTCATTCGCGCCTCGGAGCGCTTGAACGTCGCCCAGACGACCGTCAGCGCACGGATCCGCAACCTCGAGCAACAATTGGGCCGACCACTCTTCGTTCGCCACAAAGGCGGCGCTTCGCTCACGCCCGCGGGTGAGCAATTTCTGCGGCACGCTCCGATGTTCGTCCAACTATGGCAACGCACCCTTCACCAGGTTGCCGTGCCTACGGGACGCCGGGCTGTTCTGACGGTCGGCAGCGAAGTCAGCCTCGCGCAACCTCTTCTGCTCGATTGGGTCCGATGGATGCGCCGCTCGCTTCAGGATATTGCACTTAGAGTGCATGTCGATGTGCCACAGGACCTGATCAACCAGGTCGCCTCGGGAATGGTCGACATAGCCATCATGTACGCGCCCCCACACAGACCGGGCCTGAAGATCGATCTGCTTCTTGAGGAAAAACTGGTTCTCGCGACCACCAACCCCGAAGCGCAACTCCTGGACGGATCCGATTATGTCTATATGGATTGGGGGCCGGATTTTGAGCTTCATCACGGCGTGAATTTCCCGAGTGCTGCGCCGGATCTTTCCTTCGACCTCGGTCCGCTCGGATTGAACTATGTTCTGGCCGCTGGCGGGTCCGGATATTTCCGGATGAGCTCTGTGCAACCTCACATAGAAGCCGGCCGGCTTCATCTTGTGCCTGAAATGCCCCAGTTCTCCTATCCGGTGTACGCGGTGCAATCCGCGAGTGCGGATGAGAGCGTAGTAGGTCCTGCCCTGTCAGGATTACATGCCGTTGCAGGCGGCGACGTTAAATTCTAGTCATTCTTGACGAGGCTTTGACATCCGGTCGGATTGACGGGAACAGCAGGTCGACTGTCGTCCCAATCCCCGGCTCGCTTGCAATGCGAACATGGCCGCCGATCATACGCATCAATGCGCGCACTTGCGGCAGCCCCATGCCGGTACCTTCCTCACCCTTCGTGGTGAAGAAAGGATCGAACGCGTTTCGCAACACTTCGGCGGTCATGCCGCAACCTTGGTCCTTGACGCTAACGCAGACATAGGTTCCCGGCCCCGGCGGATCGGGTGTCGCGGTCTCCTGCACCAACGGTCCGGTGATGACTCTGATCTCGCCGCCATTTGGCATGGCATCGCGCGCGTTGACGACGAGATTAAGCACTGCGGTGTCGAACAATGCGGGATCGATCAGGCAGTCGGGAGTTTCTGCACCGAGTTCAAGCTCGACGCGCACATCGGGTCCGCCGCCGTACCTCAGCAAAGGCGCGAAGGATCTGAGGAATTCATTCACGTCGCCAGCATGAGCATCAAGTTCCTGGTGCTTTGCAAAGGCGAGGAGTTGCGAGGTCAAATCGATCCCGCGATTGATTCCTTCCCGCGCCAGCGTGATGCAGGCCCTCACACGGTTGGGCTCGTCGGCTCTTGCTTCGGCAAGCCTCAGGCCGGACTCGATGACCGCCAGCAGGTTCCTGAAGTCATGCGCAATGCCGCCAGTCATCTCCCCCAATGCAGCAAGGCGATTCCTCGCACGCTCGCGTCCCTCGACTACGGCCCAGCCATCGATAGAAGCGTCCAGCAACTGAGAGCGCCCGCCTCGCCCAGCTTGAGACCGCGACTGATTTTCGCATGTATGCACGTCGCCTGTCATGAGAGCCGTCCCCAATCGACGACAGCCGGGAACTCGTGCCCCGGTCTGACGCAGTATCCAATCCTTCCTTGTTTCAGCCCGGTCCCGTAGGCATGGTCTGATCGCGCCGGACGAACCCTCGTGTCATGATGTCTTCGACTTTCGGAAATGCCTTGAGGGCCGCCTCCGGCAGATCGCCATTCGGGCCAACCAGCTCGGTCCAGCCATGTGCCTCGGGCGCTCCGACGATGATACGTCCGACCATTCCGGCGTGCTCATGCGGGATGCAATAGTAGTCATAGACCCCCTTCTCGGTGAAAATGACCGAAAAGCTCTCGTTGGGCAGGAGGTAGTCGGAATCCCACGGTTTTGCCGCCTTGGGCATGCGGCGCGGTCTCCCGAAGTTCGTCGGACTGTAGGCAGTCGTCGTGTGCGAATTGCCGGAATTGAGATTCGTCCAGCGCACCGTCTGTCCCGGTTCGACCAGGATGCCGATCGGGTCGAACCAGACCTGTGAGCCGTCGTCGCGGCCTCGCATTCTGATTTCCACCACCTCGTCGGCCCACGCGACCTGGGGAGAGAGGGAAAGGGCAGCCACAAGCCCGCCACCCCCGCCCAGTACCTGACGACGTGTGAAGCTCATTTGGCGACACGTGCTTCGTCGGCGGCAGAGACGTGCCACAACACGACGTGGACGTGCGGTTCCGGAACGCCGGGATGCCCGGCATTGTAGTAAATGTCGACATGGTCGACATTGCCGCCCGGCGCCTTGAGGTCGTCCAAACGCTTGTCCGGATTGAGATCCTTGATCGGCAGCATGTAGATGGTGCTGACAAGCTTGCCGTCATGGTCATAGGCAAGGAACGGGCCGGCAGGCAATGTCGTCGGATCGACGAAAAGTTGGCCCATGCCCGGGAGGAAGTCGGGCAGCTTCACGAGCTTGCTGACCTGTTCGTAAGGAGCCGCTGGTGGGGCTTTGGTGACCTCATCCGCCGCCATGGCGCAAAGCGAACCGCCCGTTGTGAAGGCCACTGCGAGGATGAGTTTTTTCATCACGGTATCTCCTTGTTGAACTAAAAATGCGACCACCGTTGATCTATAGGAAGGTCGACAACCGATATTCATTGGCGAGACGGCCTTATCGCGTCCAACCAGCAAGCAGGAGACTGTTCCGGTCGTCAAACGAAATTAACTGTTGTCTCAGTGCACTATTTTTGCTCGTCAGGTCGGGTACGGTTTGCTTGATTTCGAAAAATCTTTCACTATCTTCGAACTGCTATGCATATTTTTAACCTCGATTTCCGGCGAATGCCGAAACGCCTCAAAACGGGCCATTAACCCGGACGCGAGAGGGCCCTGGCTGCGCGTCCGGGATGGCCAGGATCTGAACTTCATTCGAAAGTGATTTCGGCTCTGCCTAAGCAGCGCGGCTGAACACTCATTTGCGCCTGCGTTTGGATCGACGCGGAGGTTTGACCCCGATGATCTCCCCCATCTTGTCGGAAGAAGACATCTCGCTTGACCTTGTGACAAAGGGAAAGCAATCAGCCTTGTCGAAAATCGCGATCAGGATCGCTCGAAGGAGTGGACTCGACGAGAAGGTGGTTCTCCGCGGTCTTTTCGACCGCGAGCGCCTCGCCTCGACTGGCATCGGTCGTGGCGTGGCGATCCCGCACGCTCTGCTGGAGAACATCTCCTCGCCTGTCGCGTCTTTGACACGCTTGGCCCCGCCTGTGGATTTCGACGGTCCCGACGACGACCCAGTCGATCTCGTTTACACTATCCTTTGGCCGCGCTCAGCCTCTTGCGCCTTCCTCCCTGCCCTTTCGCGAATATGCCGGCTGCTTCGGGCATCTCAGGTTCGGGAGCGGCTCCGCCTTGCACAATCCGCAGATGAGGCGTTGACCGTTCTCGAAACTCAGCTGCTCCCGAGTTCCACCAATTTGCATATTTCCCCGGATCAGATGCTCGGACAGCGCACCGACAGCTTTCGCGTACCAACGAAGCCTACCGGCGCGGTCACGATCACCGCCACACCGGCAAGCATTGCCGAGACTGTAAACATCACCACGGTCGCATTTGCTATGGCGATATTGGGACAAACATCCCTGTTTTTATGTCCTTGAGGACAACATTGGTGTGCATTCGCTTGATCTGTGGATTTTGGGACATGATCTGCGCGGTGATCTCGTCGTACTGCTCCACATCCTGTGCCGTGATGATTGCAACGAGATCCACTGATCCAGTCACATAGTAGACCTGTTGGATGTGATCCTGTTTCTCGACCCAAGCCCGGAATTTCGATAGAGCATCGTAGTTTTCGCGCTCGATCTCCATTCCGACAATGAACGTCATCGGACTTCCAGCAACCTTGCGGTCCACAAGGGCGATTTCCGCGGAGATGATCCGTTCCTCCCGCATCCGCTTAATGCGCCGCTGAACAGCGGACGCTGAAAGGCCAACCATCTCTCCAATGGCTTCCGCCTTCATCTGACAATCCCGCTGCATGATCTCAAGGATGGTTCGGTCGAACTGATCCAGTAACTCCGCCATTTTCTCCTCGCACCTGAGACTTTCCGCTGACTATAGTTCCCAATCGCGGTCAATCGTCAAAATTTGGCCGATGCTCGCTTCTCCCGCGACAATTGATGAGTTTTGCGCGTTCCGGGCATTTTGCCGGCTCAGCGTGCAGGCTGACCAGTTCTTTGGCCATTCTGCGAGCTTCGACCTGCCTCTCGGCTCGTTCATCATCGATCCATCGCTCACGAGAGGAATTGGCATGACACAGTACAATATCGCGCTTATCGGTTTCGGCGGTGTCAACCGCGCCTTGGCCGAGCTGATCGCAGGAAGCAATGATCGTTGGAATGCCGAACTCGGCTTCCGTTTAAACATCGTCGCTGTTACCGATCTCCATCTCGGCTCAGTCATTTCTCCCAACGGCATCGACGCGCGCATGCTGGTGGAAACCAGATTCGCGAGGGGCGGGTTCGCACAACTGTCCGGCGGCAGTGCCGAAGCCGACAACGAAAAGGTCATCAAGCAGGCTCCGGCTGACATTGTCGCCGAGGCGACCTTCACCAATCCGGTCGATGGCGAGCCGGCCGTATCCCATTGCCGTTGGGCACTCGAAAGCGGCAAGCACGTCGTCACAACCAACAAGGGCCCGGTTGCCCTGGCGGCCGCGGAGCTGAAGGCACTCGGGGCGCGGCGCGGCGTGATGTTTGAACATGAGGGGGCTGTCATGAGCGGCACCCCGGTCATTCGTATGGCCCAAAGGACGCTCGCGGGCGCCGGGCTTCATGGTTTCGAAGGGATTCTGAACGGCACCTCGAACTTTGTTCTTGGCCGCATGGAGGGCGGGCTTTCCTTCGCGGAGGCGGTAAAAGAAGCAAAGGGCCTCGGTTATGCGGAAGCCGACCCTACTGCCGATGTTGAAGGTCACGATGTCCGGTTGAAAGTCGTCATCCTCGCAAATGAACTACTCGGTGGAAAGCTGACGCCGCAGGACGTGGACTGCAAGGGTATTTCGGGCCTGACCGTGGCCGATATCGACGCGGCGACGCGAGAAGGCTATCGCTGGAAGCTGATCGGCTCGGCCTCGGTTCGCCAGGACGGTGGTATCGCAGCCCGTGTGGGACCGCAGCGCCTTGCGCTCGATCATGCGCTCGCCGCCGTTGGCGGGGCGATCAACGCCATCTCGCTCAAGACAGACCTTCTCGGCGCGGTGACGGTGACCGGACCCGGCGCAGGCAGGGTCGAGACGGCTTATGCGCTCCTCTCGGACATCATCACCATCCATCAGTACCGCCCTTCCGCCGACAAGAAGGAAGCTGCGTGATGACCGCTGCAAAATTGCGTATCGCCGATGTGTTCGAGCAGATTGCCGTCAGAAATCCCTATGATGGAACGGTGATCGGCAGCGTCGAAAGCACTGCTGCCGACCAGATTGCGGCGCTCATAGATCGTGCCAAATCCGGAGCTGTCTTGTCGCGAGCGCTGCCGAGACATCAGCGAGCGACAATATTGGAAAAGGCCGCCCGCGCCGTCGAGCGCCAGAACGAAGATTTTGCCCGCTTGATTGTACGGGAAGCCGGCAAAACCATCGTCCAGGCCCGCAAGGAAGCCTTTCGGTGCGTCAACACGCTGAAGCTCTCCGCGGAAGAAGCAAAACGCAACGCCGGTGAGGTCATTCCGTTCGACGCTTACGCCGGTTCCGAGGCGCGTCAGGGCTGGTTCACGCGGGAGCCGCTAGGGATCATCGCAGCGATTACTCCTTACAACGACCCGCTCAATCTCGTCGCCCATAAGCTCGGGCCGGCAATCGCCGGCGGCAACGCCGTCTTGCTGAAGCCGTCCGAACTGACCCCGCTTTCGGCGATCCGCCTTGTCGAAACGCTGGTCGAAGCCGGGTTGCCTGAGGAGATCATCACGGTCGCTGTCGGCGGCGCCGACCTGGGCAGCGCGATCGTCTCGGCGCGCGATGTCCGAATGGTGTCGTTCACCGGAGGTTTTGCGACCGGAGAAGCAATTGCCAGGACAGCAGGGCTGAAGAAGCTCGCCATGGATCTCGGCGGCAATGCACCTGTCGTAGTCCTGGCGGATTGTGACTTCGCCAAGGCGGTCGATGCGTGCGTGTCGGGCGCGTACTGGGCTGCCGGCCAGAATTGCATCGGCACCCAGCGGATTATCATCCAGGCGCCGGTCTATGAGCGGTTCCGTGAAGCGTTCGTGGCTGGTACGCGCAACCTGCTTGCCGGCAATCCAGAGCGCGAGGATACCGACGTCGGCCCGATGATTTCGGAACAGGCGGCCAAACGCGCGGAGACGATGGTCGACGACGCCATTGCCGCGGGAGCAAAGCTCCTGTGCGGGCACCGTCGAGCAGGAACAGTCTATCAGCCAACCGTGCTGGAAGGTGTGCCGAAGACATGTCGATTGTGGGCGGAGGAAGTCTTCGCGCCCGTCGTCCTCCTGCAATCCTTCGATACACTCGCCGATGCGATCGTGATGGCGAACGGTCCCGAATACAGCCTGCACGCAGGCGTCTTCACCAACAACATCGGCGACGCATTGGATGCCGCCGGGCAGATCGAGGCAGGAGGAGTGATGATCAACGACTCTTCCGATTATCGATTTGATGCCATGCCGTTCGGCGGTTTCAAGTATGGCGCCATGGGGCGTGAAGGCGTTCGCTTTGCCTACGAAGAGATGACACAGCCAAAGGTCATCTGCATCAATCGAGCCTAGCTGTCTTTCTCCCGCAAAAGAGCCGCCTTGAGAGCTCATTTTCCGCGCGTCTGACCACGAATACGCGGGAAAGCCGCATACCGGGCCGGGTACTATCCGGCAAAACCCAATAAGAATTCCACAGGGAACTACAGGCATGACGAAAAAGGCTCCTCCTGCCTTGCTCGTGGATAATGTCCACAAGAGCTACGCCAAGCATGAAGTCCTGAAGGGAATATCGCTGTCGGCTGAGAAGGGCGATGTCATCTCGCTCATCGGGTCTTCGGGGTCAGGCAAAAGCACCTTTCTGCGGTGCATCAACTTTCTCGAGATTCCTGATCGCGGCCGCTTTGTCATCAATGGCGAAGAGGTTCTCATGAAGTCCGACCAAGGTGGACTGGGGTATCCGGCCAACTGGCGGCAGATCGAGCGTATGCGGACCGGCCTGGCCATGGTGTTCCAGAGTTTCAATCTCTGGCCCCACATGACGGTGCTCCAGAATGCCATCGAGGCCCCGGTTCATGTGCTGGGGGTGAGCCGCAGCGAGGCGATTGATCGGGCCGACAGTTTGCTTGCGAAGGTCGGACTTTATGAGAAACGGCACGCCTATCCGGCCTTCCTGTCGGGCGGCCAACAGCAGCGTGCGTCCATCGCGCGTGCCCTTTGTGTCGACCCGGCCGTGATGCTGTTCGACGAGCCCACTTCCGCACTGGATCCTGAACTTGTCGGCGAGGTCCTGAAGGTTATCCGGGATCTCGCGGACGAGGGCCGAACGATGCTCATAGTGACGCATGAGATGAAATTCGCTCGCGACGTCTCCAGTCACGTGATGTTCCTGCATCAGGGGCGTGTCGAAGAAGAAGGGTCGCCGGATCAAGTCTTCGGTGCGCCGATAACTGCCCGTTGCCGAGAATTTACCGGCGCGTTGAGCGGCTGACCCTCCCTGTTTCCAACCTGACGAAAACTCAAGAAAGGGGAATTGAATGAAATTGCTGTCCATCCTGCTGACAGGGACCGCGCTCGCGCTTTCAATCGCCACGGCGAGTGCCGAAGTTCGCTTTGGCATCATGAACGAAGCCTATCCGCCCTTCTTCACCAAAGACCCCTCCGGCAAGTGGGTCGGCTGGGAAATCGAGCTGATGGATGCTGTCTGCGCCGAGATGAAGGAAACCTGCTCTGTCGTCGACATGTCCTGGGACGGGCTCATTCCAGGGCTTCAGGCGAAAAAATTCGATGTCATCTGGTCGTCGATGTCGATCACCGACGAGCGCAAGCAGACGATCGACTTCACCGACAAATACTACAACACGCCGAGCAAACTGATTGGCGCCAAGGATGGCACGACCGGAGCTTCGCCGGATGATGTTTCGGGGAAGACGATCGGTATCCAGGTGTCGACCATCCAGTCCGAATACTACAAGAAATATTTCGCCGACAAGGCATCGGAAAAAACCTACACGACGCTCGATGAGGCGTTCCAGGATCTTGCCGCCGGCCGGATCGACTACGTCTTCGGCGATTCCATACCGCTGTCGGAACTCCTCAAATCCGACTTCGGCAAGGAATGCTGCAAGGACATGGGAAATGTGAAAGACGATCCGGCCATCCTTGGATCGGGCATCGGCGGTGGACTGAGAAAAGGCGATCAGGCACTGCGCGAGAAGCTCAATGCAGCAATTACGGCTGTCAGAGCAAACGGAAAGTATGCGGAAATCTCGAAGAAGTACTTCGATTTCGACCCGTACGATAGATGAGTGTGGCTACGACAGACGACGTAAGCGCATCTGCCGTAGCCCGCTTGTCCACCGGTTATGTCTCGGGTCATTGGCCGGTGCACCGCCGGCGTTGTTCGCCGGATGCGAAGCATCGCGCTTCGCGGCTCTCGTTCCCGCCCAAAAATCAAGGTTGAACTCAGATGTCGACCTCCCAGTCGATCCTGGAAATGCTTTCCCCCTATCCGCCTGGATGGGGCGGCGTGCTTCTCAAAGGCGCGCTTTCTACCATTTCGATATCGTTGGGTGCTTACCTTCTCGGGATGCTGATTGGTCTTGGCGGGGCTCTTGGCAAACTCAAGGGCAACCCGCCGGTCCTGCTGCTTCTCGACGTCTATACGACTGCGGTTCGGGCCATTCCCGAACTGATCCTGATTATCGGTCTGTACTATGCCGGCACTGACGGTCTGAACCGAATTCTCTCGAGCTTCGGGCTTCCCAATGTCGAGATCAACGGGTTTGTCGCGGCAATCGCAGTGCTCGGAATCGTCCAGGGCGCCTACATGACCGAAGTGTTTCGTGGCGCAATCCTGGCGATTCCTGTTGGACAGATCGAGGCCGCCAGTTCCTTCGGCATGCGCCCATGGTTGAGGTTTCGCCGTATCGCTCTGCCGGCATTGATCCCGAATGCCCTGCCTGGGCTTGCCAACCTCTGGATGTCGGTGACGAAGGACAGTGCGTTGATCGCGGTCGTCGGCTATCAGGAGTTGGCGCTCGCCACGCGGATCGCGGCCGGCAACACGAAGCACTATTTTCTGTTCTTCCTGGTCGCCGCTGCCGTCTATCTCGTCATCACGCTTGTCTCCAACGTCGTCTTCGGCCTCCTCGAGAGCCGCTATCGACGCGGGCAGCCGAAAACCGCTTAGGACGCTCGCGATGAATTTCTCATGGGTATCGTCCTATTGGCCGCTCATTGCCGCAGGCGCGGTTCAGACGGTCCTCCTTCTCGTCATTTCCGTCGGGGTCGGCTTCATTCTGGCGATCGGTCTTGCGCTCGCGCAGGTCAGCGGTCCGCGATGGCTGAAATGGCTTGCCCGTTGCTACTGCACCTGCCTTCGCGGCACGCCACTTTTGATCCAACTGTGGTTGCTCTATTACGGCATCGGTTCGCTGCTGCCGATGATACCAGGGCTGCGCGCGAGCTTCCTCTGGCCGATAGTGCGGGAGGGCTTCTTCTTCGCAGCGCTCAGTTTCACGCTCAACTACGCCGCCTATGAGGCCGAAGTCCTGCGGGGTGCGCTTCTCGCCGTTCCGAAAGGCGAGCTCGAGGCAGGTCGCTCGTTCGGTATGACTTCCTGGACGCTGTTGAGACGGATCTGGCTGCCTCGCGCCATACGTATCGCACTGCCGACGATAGCTGGCGAGGTGGTTCTGCAACTGAAAGCGACACCCCTCGCCTTCACCGTGACAGTGATGGATCTCTACGCCGTCGCGTACAAGGTGAGGCAGGACACCCTGCTCGTTTATGAACCGCTGATGATCGTCACGGTGTTCTACATCTTGCTGACGCTTCTGATCACCCGCACCTTCAGGCTCGTCGAGGCGCAAATCCCGGTTCGCAGCTGAATTATCAGCTCGGCCCCAAGACGATGAAATTCCAGGAATTCTGCAGGAAGGTCTTCCATGTCCTCGAACATCTCTACTCCCTTCGCAACTGACAGTTGGGGCTCGAATGCACGCATGACGCTGTTGCCGCCCGTAAGCGGCGGTGTCGTCCTACGTCGGGAAACCCTGGCGCTCGACGGCGGACTGACCATCGATCCGATCACGAAGGCTATCGCGCCCAACATCTCAATGTCGGTCAACAACATGTTGGTTCCTGGTGACGGCGCCTTTTCCGCGCACGGGGTATCAGACCTGACTGCTCTGCCGTTTCTGTATGCCCGCTGGACCAATCCGACCGTGCGGCAACTCGAGCAGCGCATGGCCGCACTCGAAGGTGCGGAGGATGCGCTCGCAACAGCAACCGGCGTGGCCGCGATCGCAGCCACCTTCCTGACCTTTCTCAAAGGGGGGGACCATCTGATCATCAGCGACGTCTGCTATGCCGGCGCCTACGAACTGGCACACCGGATATTGCCCGAATACGGGATCGAGGTGAGCGCCGTGAACATGTCGGTCATTGGCGACGTTGTCGCAGCCTTCCGACCCAACACGCGGCTCGTCCACTGCGAAAGCCCCTGCAATCCAATCCTGCGCCTGACCGATCTGGCCGAAGTCGCGAAGCTGGCACACGAACGCGGCGCGCTGGTTTCCGTCGATTCCACGCTTGCCACGCCGGTCGCGACCCGCCCGGCCGTACTCGGCATCGATCTCGTCATTCACTCCCTGACCAAGTTCATCAACGGGCACGGCGACGCCTTGGGTGGCGCCGTGTGCGGGCGCAAGGATCTGGTGGAAAAAATCCGCTCTCGTACTGGAGTTTATCTCGGCGCTTCTTTGTCTGCCCAGAATGCCTGGCTCATCATGCGCGGGATCGACACGCTCTTTCCCAGGCTCCGGACCATGTCCGCTTCTGCGATGCAGATCGCCCGTTTTCTCGCCAAGCATCCAAAAATCAGGTCTGTCACCTACCCCGGCCTGGAAAGCCATCCGCAGCATGCCTTGGCAACACGTCAGATGGATGTATTCGGGGGAGTTCTGACCTTCCAGACCGACGACCCGCAGGCGATGGCAGCCCAACTCGCTGACAGGCTCCGCGTAGCGCACTACGCCTTTTCGCTTGGTCACCAGCGCAGCATCGTTGTCCTTCTCGATACGAACGAAATGATGAAATCGACTTACGGTCTGCGGGGCGCTCAGCTCGACGACTACCGCGCCTTCGCGGGAGACGGCGTCTTTCGCCTTTCCATTGGCCTGGAGTCGGTGGACGACCTGATCGAGGATCTTGACCAGGCGCTGCGTGCCTAAGGCTCTTGCGCGAGGGGATATGATGACCGTTGAGAGGACCGAAACCGATATGCTCGGCGAGCGGGATCTGCCCGCCGACGCGCTGTTCGGCATCCACACGCTGAGGGCAGCGGAGAATTTCGACGTATCCGGAATCCGCCTGCGGGACTTCCCGGAATTCGTTCAATCGCTTGCCATGGTCAAAAAGGCGGCTGCACGAACCAACAAGGAGCTGCGACTACTGGCTCCCGATGTTGCCGATGCAATCGATCGAGCCTGCGATCGACTGATCACCTGCGAGGACCTCATCGACCATTTCCCGATCGACATGATGCAGGGAGGCGCCGGGACCTCGACCAACATGAACGTCAATGAGGTGGTCGCGAACCTGGCGCTTCTGGAGATAGGCAAGGTGCCGGGCGACTACGCCGCGGTTCACCCCAATGACCATGTCAACCTGTCCCAGTCGACTAACGATGTCTATCCGACGGCCATCCGGGTAACGGTGATGCGCGGCTGCGCCGCCGTGCTCGAAGCGCAGCAAAGACTGCGAGATACCTTTGGCAGAAAGGGTGAGGAATTCGCTAATATCGCCAAGGTCGGACGCACCCAGTTGCAGGACGCGGTCCCAATGTTCCTTGGTCAGGAGTTCGACGCTTTTGCCGAGACCATTGACGAAGACATAATCCAGCTTCGAAAAGCCATGGAACTGATGCGGGAAATGAACCTCGGAGGCACCGCCATCGGCACCGGCTTAAATGCGCCCGAGGGATTCTCAGTCAGCGCCTGCCGTCATCTTTCGGAAATTTCTCGGCTTGAAATGGTTCCGGCACGCAACTTCGTGGAAGCAACGTCCGACACCGGAGCCTTTGTGTCGTTTTCGGGCACGCTGAAGCGGATCGCTGTCAAGCTTTCCAAGATATGTAACGATTTGAGGCTGCTCTCCAGTGGCCCTCGGGCTGGCCTTGGTGAAATCAGATTGCCTCCGCGACAGGCCGGCTCGTCGATCATGCCGGGCAAGGTCAACCCAGTCATTCCCGAGATGATGAACCAGATTGGCTTTCAAATCATTGGCAACGATCTGACGGTGACACTGGCGGCGAGCGCTGGACAATTGCAGTTAAACGCGATGGAGCCCGTGATCGTTCTCAACATCCTGCAATCGATGCGACTTCTGGCGCGCGGCATGGATATCCTGCGCGAACGTTGCGTCGACGGCATCGAGGCGGATGCCGATCGCTGCCGCTTTCTCTATGATCAGTCGCTCATTCTGGCCGCATCGCTCAATCCAGTTGTCGGATATAGCAAGGCTGCACTCTTGGCCAAGGCGGCGCTCGCTTCCGGCACAAGCCTTCGCCAGGCTGCTGAGGCCGATGGCTCGTTCAGCCGTGCACAACTGGATCAGATTTTCGGCGTCGCGCAGTCCTCCTCTGTTGTGCTGAAACGCATTTAACTCCCGAATCGACCATGGCCGTATTTACCCAGCTTTCCGACGATGACCGCGAAGCGATTTCGGTCGCCTACGGCATAGCCCCGCTGACCTCGGTGATTGGCATCGCCGACGGAAATACCGAGACGACCTATCTCTTCCGGTCACAGCGGGGCGAGTACATCGTCACTCTGTTTGAAAACGGCGCTGAGCCGTTCGATCTTGAACGCGCGTTTCGGACCATGGAGTTGTTGTCGGCCGCGTGTGTTCCCTGCCCTAAAACGTTCCGCACCGAAACGGGCGGGGCGACGATCCGTCTGTCCGGGAAGCTCGTGGCGGTGGTCGGCTTTGTCCAGGGCACGCAATCGGCTTGCGCAAGCCCGGCCCAGTGTTTCGATCTCGGGCGGCGCCTCGCGCAGATCCATCGAACGCTGATGCCTGCCTCTCCCGAAAAGAGGGAGGGACTGCCAAGGGGACCAATCCATGGGGCGCTGTTTCCGGACAATGTGTTTTTTCTCGGCGATTGCGTCAGTGGCATCATCAATTTCAGGCTTCGCCATGACGATGTCCTGATCGCAGAACTGGCAGACGTGTTGGTTCGATGGACGATGCTGAGCAACGGGGCGCTGGATGGGGAGCGCGCGGAGGCAATTCTCAAGGGATATTGCCGCGTCCGCCAGTTGCAAGACAACGAGCGCCAAGCACTGGCGGCCTTTGCTCTCGCTGCGGCTGCGACTTTTATAGCTGTTTCGGAAGGTAGTATTGATCTACGGGTTCGTGCCGAGAACGCGTTCCTATCAGCGCAAAGCCTGTTTGCAGCTAGAGAAACTCCTATTGGTGCCGCATGAAAAGGCTTCTTGACCGGGCAGACGAGCGTATTCTTATGGAACTGACCAGGAACGCGCGTATTTCGCATGCGGACCTGGCCGCGAGGGTCAATCTTTCTCGCAACGCCGTCCGCCAGCGGATTGAACGCCTGGAGCGGGATGGCCTAATTCGGGCATATACGATCGTTGCAGGCGAAGGACGCATCGCGACTTCAACGATTGCGGCACTGATGTTTGTTTATCGCAATGACCGGATGCGGGGGGCCGACGTCATTCAAGCACTGCGACGGATCCCAGAGGTCGTCGCCTGCGACGTGGTGAGCGGTGAATTCGACCTGGTCGTCCGTGTAGAGGCGACGGAGGCCGATCGCACACGGCAGATCTGGCAGGAGATTTCCGCATTGCCCGGTGTGCGAGACACCCTCACAGCGTTCGCGCTATCGTCGATGATCCGGCGTTGAACCTTTATGGATTCCCCTCCTTAGGCCGTGCGACCGATGGGAGGGATGTCCGACTTGGGGGCCGAGAGCGGGCTGTCCGCTTTCTGCAAGAAAGTCGAAACGCCACCTTCTCCCGGAAGGCTAGTGCTTCAAGATCTGGCTGAGGAACAATTTCGTTCGCTCGTGGCGCGGGTGACTGAAAAACTCGTCGGGCGTGCCCTCTTCGACGATCTGCCCAGCGTCCATGAAAATGACGCGGTCGGCCACTGCACGGGCAAAACCCATCTCATGCGTTACACACACCATGGTCATGCCGTCGCGGGGCCAATCCAGTCATGGTCTCCAGCACCTCCGAGACCATTTCCGGGTCGAGGGCAGAGGTCGGTTCGTCGAAAAGCATGACGTCCGGTTTCATGCACAGGCTGCGGGCGATCGCGACACGCTGTTGCTGGCCGCCCGACAGCTGGACCGGGAACTTGTTCGCCTGCTCGGGAATACGGACCCGTTCGAGGAACTGAATAGCGGTCTTGCGTGCTTCCATGGCGGAAACACCTTTGACCCACATTGGCCCGGCCATGCAGTTCATCAACACCGTCATATGCGGAAACAGATTGAAGTGCTGGAACACCATGCCAACATTGGAGCGGACGGCGGCGACGTTCTTCATCTTGCCATGCAGAGCGACGCCGTTGACGACGATATCGCCGCCCTGATGCGCTTCGAGGCGGTTGAAGCAGCCGATCAGTGTCGACTTGCCCGAGCCGGACGGCCCGCAGATGACGATGCGCTCGCCTTTGTGGACAGTCAGGTTGATGTCCTTCAGTTCGTGGAACTGGCCGTGCCATTTGGAAACTGCCCTGGCTTCAATGATAACCCGCGCGCTCATCGCACTTTGCTCCTGGCGTAGTGCCGTTCGATCCGCGACTGGATCAGCTCGAGGCACATCGACAGCACCCAATAAATGATGGCGGCCGAGATCAGCATTTCCATGTGCTGGAAGGTCTTCTGGCCGAGCGTTCGTGCCAGGAACATCAGCTCCCAAACGCCGATGACGGAGACCAGCGAAGAATCCTTCAGCATCGAGATGAACTGGTTGCCGGTCGGCGGAATGATGACCGGCAATGCCTGCGGCAGGATGATGCGGCGCATGGTCAAGGCGAAGCCGAACCCATGGAGCGCGAGGCCTCCCATTGGCCCCGATCGATGCTCTGAATGCCGGAGCGGAATATCTCGGTCATGTAGGCGCCGTAGCAGAGCGACAGCGCCAGTATGCCGGCGGGCACGGCATTGATGACGAAGCCGAGCTGCGGCAGCATCTCAGGTTCGGGAGCGGCTCCGCCTTGCACAATCCGCAGATGAGGTGTTGACGGTTCTCGAAACTCAGCTGCACTCGAGTTCCACCAATTTGCATATTTCCCCGGAGGGGTTGGAGTTGTCTCGTATGGGGATGCAGCGCTGCCTTGCGGGGCGCGGTGCGATGGCCTCATTTCCGAGCACCCCTGACCGCTACACACCGCGATGATGCCCGAAAACTTCCTCGTAGGCCCCCCGTTCCCCGGCTGTATTGGCGACGGGCGAGCCAGCGGGCCACTAGGAACGCTGGAACTACGTGAGATGGCTGCGTGTGGACAAATTGGGTGCAGTCTAGGCTTCGACTGGACGGGTGTCACACTACCGCATGGGAAGAGCGCTCTTTCTGGGAAGTAGACGAGAATGGTTAAGCCGAAGAAAAACGACAAGCCAGTTTCAAGGCAGTTCGAGTCTAACATTAACCGTGACAGCAGCTTGCTGCCGATGCTGATCGGCGGGCTTGTCCTGAATCATTATCGGGGCAACCGTCGTTATGATGTTCGTTTAGTTTCGCATGGGTACCGACGCGAATAGCGGCCGTGACCCACCCGCCATTAGGCCTGCTGATCAATTTGACAGGACTCTGGCCTCGTTACGTGGATGTGTGGTGACGCGAAGCTCAACGGCGGGCGCGGTCGATAGAGATGTTGCTAGGCGCGCATCCGTACGCCGCCGCGTCTCCGCCTGCCCATCGCCCGCAGCCGACATCGAGACTACATTTTTGACCTTCGGCTCGAAAGCAGGAGGGGGAACGACTGGGCAACACTGTGGGACTTTCCGTGGGACTTTGCGTGCCGAACTCTGCCAATGTACGCCGTTCGTTCCGCTCTTCCATTTTGGGGCTTGCTCAAAATGGTTCGGAACCCTATGGGGATGCCGTTCGGAGTGTAGCGCAGCCTGGTAGCGCACCTGATTTGGGATCAGGGGGTCGCGTGTTCGAATCACGCCACTCCGACCAGTTTCCTGAACATCTTAGAGCCCGCGCTTCGGGAACCCTGTCGGCCTTCAGAAGTTCTGTTGCCATGGCCGACACTCCAAGGACCCCCACCATCGCCCGCATCTGGCGCGGCCGGACCTTGCCGGAAAAAGCCGACGATTATGAAGCTTACAATTACGAGACCGGCATCAAGCCGCTCATCGAAAAGGCACTCGGCGTCCAGACATTTCGCGAGGACACGGCGACCCATTCCGAGTTCGTGACGATCTCCTATTGGGAGAGCATCGAGGCAATGGCGCGCTTCACCGGCGGCGGGCCGACCCAGGTCCACCACCTCGACCGCGACGCGGAATTCCTGATCGAGCTGCCGAAGAGCGTGCAAGTGCTGCGCTTGCTCACCAGCCATGGCAGGACGGGCTGAAGGTGTCCAGCATCGAGCAACAGGCCTTGATCTCTGAAGGGAGCCGTCGGCGTGGAACCGAGTAAACCCGCCGGGCGAGTCCCCAACAACCTCGAGCCCGGCGAGCCTACAACCCGATCTGCAATGTGACCGGGACCGGGATCAACCGGCCCCTTCCACGCTGCAACATGGATGCCAGGGAAATGGCTCGAAATGGGACAGCCACGATCGTCCCGCAACTCCGGACGGAAAACCACTACGCGCTTTTCCCGGAGTTGCTCTAAACTCCGGGCAAACGGGGCAAGGGGAACCTGGATGCCTGTTCTCGAGGCGCTGCTGTCGCTGATCGGCCCGGCCTATTTGGCCTATTATGGCTTCGCCGTTCCGGTCGCGGTCGCCTGGGCAATCCTGTGCGCTACTCTGTGGATTTGGAACAACCGGCCGAGCAAGAGGCAGAATGGCAGCGTCGCCCCATCGCGGACGGCAGCCTGGTGTTCTTCGTCTTTGTCACCGCATGCTACGTGGCAGCGCATACGGGGGTCTATCTGCTGGCTCGGCATCTGGCCGGACTATGGGCGTAAAGAGCGCACAACCTCGAGAACAGCCTTCCTCGATATTCTAAATATCGAACTCGCCCTGGCCCTCATCCATGGCGCTGACGGTCTCGGCGGCAAGCGCTCGGGTGATCGGCGTCTTGCGCTCGAGAGCGGCGCGGTCGAGGCGCTCCACGACCCGCATGGCAGTCGCCAGCGAGCGTTCGATGCGCCGCACCAGATATTGCACGACATGCGGCTCCACCTCGACCTGGCGGTCGGCGAAGAGCTTGGTGATAACGCCGGCGAGCAGCAGGTCGTCCGGCTCGTGGATCTCGATGGTCGCAGCCGCTTTCAGCCGCGAGATGAGGTCCGGCAGCACGACGCGCCAGGCAGAGGGAAAGCGCCGCGCCGTCAGAAGCAGCGTGGAGCCGGCGCCGCGCACGGTGTTGATCAGATGGAACAGGCCTTGCTCGTCGATCGGGAGCTTGTCGATGTCGTCGATCAGCGCGGGGCTCGCGCCAAGCCCGCCAATGTGCTCGCCGATGCTGTCGGGAGCGATGGCGACAGCGTGCGCATGCGCTTGCCAGATCTGGGCAAGATGCGTCTTGCCGGTCCCGGGAGGGCCGGCGAGCACCACCACCGGCGCGGGCCAGTCCGGCCAGCGGTCGACCAGTGCTGCGGCCTGCGCGTTGGCCCCGGAGACGACGAGCTCGTCGCGCGAGTAGCCGGTACCGTGGCCGAGATCGAGCGGCAGCTGGCGCGGTGGATCGGTTCGTTCGCCAGCCATTTCAGCCACGCGGCTGTGAGCGGCGGCCGCCGCCGCGATCCGCCGGCAAAGGAGGTGCTGGCTCTGTGGCATGGCCGTTGTAAAGCGGCGATTCGAGGTAGCGGGCAATCGCAAAGCGCACCAGCACGGCAATGGCCGCCGAAGCCGGCACCGCAATCAGCAGGCCGACGAAGCCGAACAGCGCACCGAAGGCAAAGAGCGCGAACATCAGCCAAACCGGGTGCAGGCCGACGCTTTTGCCGACCAGCCTCGGCTGCAGGATATTGCCCTCGATGAACTGGCCGACGAAGAACACGCAGACCACCGCCACGATCATCGTCCAATCCGGCCAGAACTGGACGAAGGCGACGCCGACAGCAAGCACCAGCCCGGTCAGCGAGCCCACATAGGGGATGAAGGAGATCAGCCCGGCAAAGAAGCCGATGAGGATGGCGAAGTTCAGCCCCGTCAGCGTCAGGCCGGTAGCGTACATGGCGCCCAGCACAAGGCAGAGCGTGCCCTGCCCGCGCACGAAGCCGGCGGTGGCGGTGTTGATGTCGCGGGCAAGCGCCCTGACCGTCTCGACATAATCTCGCGGCACCCAGCTGTCGACCACGGCCACCATCCGGTCCCAGTCGAGCAGCATGTAGAAGGCAACGACCGGGGTGACGACGAAGAGGCTGACCACCGAAACCAGCGCCACGCCCGAGCTCCAGATCGAGGTGAAGACGGTGGTGAGCAGCCCGAAGCCGGTGGTGAGCAGCGAGTTCAGTCCTTCGCGCAGGCTGGCCGCGTTGACGCCAAAACGCTGCTCCAGCCACTTCGGGTCGAAGCTGGTGATGAGCGACTGCAGGCGGGTGAGATATTCCGGCAGCTTGCGCGCGAAATCGGCCATCTGCGTGGCCAGCACAGGGACCAGAATAACGAAGGCGAGCACCACGACGACGACGAAGGCAATGAGGATCACCACCGTCGCCATCAGCCGGGAGAGGCCGAGCCGCTGCAGCCGATCAGCCACCGGATCGAGGAAATAAGCGAGCACCATGCCGGCGACGAAGGGCAAGAGGATGCCGGAGAAGACATAGAGGAACAGCGCCAGAAGCACGGCGACGATCAGCCAGAACGCGATCTGCCGGCGCAACGCGGTCGAGGCCGCGGCCGTCCAGGCTTCGCCGTCAGGTGTCCGTGCTGGAATTGCCCGACTTGGTGTTGCTCGTCCGGGAGCCTTCGCCATAGCCACTCATATGCCTTAGCCAGGCCACGAGATAGGCCGCGGCCGAAGCCACGGTCAAGACCCCCGAGAGCAATATGAGGGCCGGCCGGAGCGGATAGAGATGCATGGAAAAGGCAAGCTCGCCCAGCACAAGCGCCGCCAGCGCGATCTGCACGGCGGTGTTCACCTTCGACACCAAGAGCGGCTTCATCTCGACCGGCTGCGCCATCACGCTGGACAAAAGCACGGCGCAGACGATCAGCGCGTCGCGCGAGACCATGGTCACGACAAGCCAGAGCGGCAGTTCCCCGGCATAACCCATGACGACGAAGACCGAGACCAGGAGGAGCTTGTCGGCGACCGGATCGAGATAAGCGCCGAGCCGCGAGAACAACCGGTAGCGGCGAGCGATGAAACCGTCGACGCCGTCGGAGATGCCGGCGACGAGGAAGCCGGCAAAGGCCCAGTCCCAGCGCGCCTGCAGCATGGCCAGCACCACGGCCGGCACCAGCAACAGCCGCATGATCGTGATCATGTTAGGTATGGTCACGTGATGTCCCATCATGGGTTTTGTTGGAAGATAGTTGATGGAGATGAGAGGCGCACGCAAGGGAGGAGTTGCGGATCTCCCCGCTCGAGGGGGAAGATGGTCTCTGGCGCACAAGGCGCTGGAGCTCCACGCGAGGCGACCCCCTCTGTCGCCTCCGGCGACATCTCCCCCTCAAGGGGGGAGATTGGCTCTCACGCGCCTTGCCCCTCGAAACCATTCATGCGATGAGCCCGCAATGGAAACAGGGATGAGCCGAAGATGAGCAACGGCGACAAGGCCAAGCGCAAGAACGGGCTCACCTATGCCGAGGCAGGCGTCGATATCGATGCCGGCAATCTGATGGTCGAGAAGATCAAGCCGCTCGTGCGCGCGACGCGCCGGCCGGGCGCCGACGGCGAGATCGGCGGCTTCGGCGGCCTGTTCGATTTGAAAGCCGCCGGCTTCACCGATCCGGTGCTGGTCGCGGCCAATGACGGGGTCGGCACCAAGCTCAAGATCGCCATCGATTCCGGCAAGCACGATACGATCGGCATCGACCTCGTCGCCATGTGCGTCAACGATATCGTCGTGCAAGGCGCCGAGCCGCTGTTCTTCCTCGACTATTTCGCCACCGGCAAGCTCGATCCGGACCAGGGCGCGTCCATCGTCGGCGGCATCGCGCAAGGCTGCCGTCAGGCCGGCTGCGCGCTGATCGGCGGCGAGACCGCCGAGATGCCCGGCATGTATCACGACAAGGATTACGACCTTGCCGGTTTTGCCGTGGGCGCGGCCGAGCGCGGCCAGTTGCTGCCCACCGACGACATCGTCGAGGGCGACGTGCTGCTTGGCCTCGCCTCCTCCGGCCTCCACTCCAACGGCTTTTCGCTGGTGCGCCGCATCGTCGACGCCAGCGGGCTTGGCTGGAGCGATCCGGCGCCGTTCAACGATGAGCTCAGCCTCGCCGAAGCGCTGCTCGAGCCGACGCGCATCTATGTGAAGTCGATCCTGAAGGCGATCCGCAACACGCATGGCATCAAGGCGCTGGCTCATATCACCGGCGGCGGTTTTCCGGAAAACATTCCGCGCGTGCTGCCCAAGGATTTCTCCGCCGAGCTCGACCTCGAAGCGATCGACGTACCGCCTGTATTCTCGTGGCTCGCCAGGACCGGCGGCGTGGCGCCGCAAGAAATGATGCGCACCTTCAACTGCGGCATCGGCATGATCCTCGCCGTTGCTTCCGGCCAGGCGGCGCAGGTGGCAGCGGTGCTGCAGGAAGCCGGCGAGACGGTGACGCCGATCGGTCGCATCGTGCCGCGCCGCGACGCCGGCGTCATCTACCGGGGCTCGATCGAACTATGAGCAGGAAACGCACGGTCGTCCTGATCTCGGGCCGCGGCTCCAACATGACGGCGCTGATCGCGGCAGCCAGCGACCCGACCTATCCGACCGAGATCGTCGGCGTCATTTCCGATCGTGCGAACGCCGCGGGCCTCGGCCTCGCGCAGTCGCGCGGCATCGCCACCAAGGTGATTCAGCGCGCCGACCATCCGAGCAAGGACGCACATGACGCTGCGATCGATGCCGCGCTTACCGGCTTCGGCGCCGAGATCGTGGCTCTGGCCGGCTATATGCGCATCCTCGGCCGCGGCCTGGTCGAAAAATGGCAGGGGCGCATGGTCAACATCCACCCTGCCCTTCTGCCTGCCTTCAAGGGGCTGGACACGCATGCGCGCGCCATCCGCGCGGGCGTGCGCATCCATGGCTGCTCCGTGCATTTCGTCACGCCCGAGATGGATGACGGGCCTATCATCGCCCAGGCCGCCGTGCCGGTGATGGTCGGCGACAACGAGGACACTTTAGCCGCGCGGGTGCTGAAGGTGGAGCACCGGCTCTATCCGCTGGCGCTCGGGCTGGTCGCCGAAGGCAAGGCGCGCATGGAAAAGGGCCACACCGTGCTTGCCCATTTCGCCGACGACGCCGACAACGCCACTTCAGTGGTGATGGCGCCCGACCCGCTGCGCGAGGAAACCGACCTCGAACAGCTGGCGCGCATCACGCCGTAGGACTGCCATGGCGACGCCGAGACAACTCCTTGTGCTGCGCCATGCCAAGTCGAGCCGGGACGATCCCAAGCTCGCCGATTTCGACCGTCCGCTCGCCCCGCGCGGGCTGAAGACGGCACCGCTGATCGGGCGCGAGCTTTCGCGGCGCGGCTGGCTGCCGGATCTGGCCCTGGTCTCGCAGGCGCTGCGCACCCGCGATACCTGGCGGCTGGTCGCCGCCGAATTACCGAAGCATGGGCCGGCGGAATTCGCCGAGGAGCTCTACGAGGCGGCGCCGGCCGCCATCCTGGCGTGCGTGCGGCAGGCGAAAGCCACCAGCCTGATCGTGATTGGTCACAATCCCGGCCTGCAGAATTTCGTGCTGCGGCTCGCCGGCACCGGATCGGATGAGAGCGTGTTCAAAAAAGTCGAAGCGAAGTTTCCGACGGCGGCACTGGCCCGGTTCACGGTGAAGGAGGATTGGGCGAACCTCGACTTCGGCGGAGCGCGACTGACGCATTTCGTCAGGCCGAAGGATTTGGAATAGAGCGCCTCTGTGCGCAGCCGGGCCTATAGTCGCGACACAAGCCGGCCTGCGGATAGCCGACTCCATAAAGCAGAGCGGCGGGACAAGCCCGCCGCTTTGAGATCCATCGAGGATCGACCGTCTAGTGGTTGCCGAACAGATCGCGGTCGGCGCCCTGGGTAACCGGCTTCTGGACGTTCGCATCAGACTTCTTGACCGAAGCGGTGTACGAGGTATCGACCGAAGCAGCCGGCTGGTGGGCGTTGGCCGAACCGTAGTTGTCGGAACCGGCGAAAGCGGCACCGGTGGCAACGAGAAGGGCAGCGGCGGTAAGAGCGATCTTGGTCATTTCAGTTACTCCAGATTTGAGGGGTGAGTTTGAAGAGGTCGGGCTGGCGGCCGGTTAGTGGTTGCCGAACAGGTCGCGGTCGCTGCCCTGGGTGACGGGCTTCTGGACATTCGCATCAGACTTCTTGACCGAAGCGGTGTACGAGGTGTCGACCGAAGCAGCCGGCTGGTTGGCGTTGGCCGAACCGTAGTTGTCGGAGCCGGCGAAAGCAGCACCAGTGGCAACGAGAAGGGCAGCGGCGGTAAGAGCGATCTTGGTCATTTCAGTTACTCCAGATTTGAGAGTTGTGGTTCTGATCGGTTCGGGACGGAGGCCTAGCGGCCCCAAATGCCCTGGCCGGATTCCGGCTGGTTCTGATCGGGCGTGATCCTGAGATCGCGCTGCTCGAACTTGCGGATCGAACCGGTGATGCTGCGGTCGATGTTGTCGCCCGACCGCGGCGCAACCGACTGGGCGACGGCCGGCTGGTTGACGTTGTCGGAACCGTAATGGTCGCTGCCGGCGAAGGCGCTGCCCGTGGCAACGAGAAGGACCGCGGCGGTAAGAGCAATCTTGTTCATTTTAGATACTCCAGATTTTCAAAATTCTGTCCGTCAAGTGGCGTGCCGTAATGGAAATTCGCGTCGCTCGGACCACCCCGAGATGGGTCGGTCCTGTTGCCATTTCCAATCACGAAGATGTGCAAATCGAACCGTTCGGTTCGACCTTGAAATCGCGTGAACAGCGCGGCTGCCACATTCTTTTGTTTGAATATCAACTACTTGCAATAGTAGCGGACGAGGTTTCACGGTCTGGACAACGAGCCAGCGTTCACCTGAGTTACACGAACCGTCAACATAAATTGAACCGAACCGTTCGGTTTTATCCATCGCGCGAGCGAATTGGGCCTCCAGGCTGACCGACGGAACCGATTTCAGCCGGCGTTTGCCTTGTCCGCGGATCGAGACTATCGATTGCTTTCAAATTGTCCGTTCGGACCGCCGAGCCGCGCTTGCGAAAGCCCGGCGCCACCCGGATGGAGGCATTGCCGAACAGCGATGGACGATGCGGCTCCTGCTTGTCGAAGACAATCGCGAACTGGCCGATTGGCTGAGCAAGACGCTGCGCCAGGCGAGCTACGTCGTCGACGTCGTACATGACGGCGAGGACGTCGAGCATGCGCTGGCGGCCGGCGACCATGCGCTGATCATCCTCGACCTCGCCCTGCCGCGCATGGGCGGGATGGAAGTGCTGAAGCGGCTGAGGGCCCGCGGCAACCCGGTGCCGGTCATCGTGCTCACCGCCAATGCCAGTCTCGACGGCCGGGTGAAGGGCCTCAACGAGGGCGCCGACGACTATCTGGCAAAACCCTTCCAGATCGAGGAACTGGAAGCGCGTATCCGCGTGCAGCTGCGCCGTGCCAACGACCGGACAGCGCCCGTCATCTCCTGCGGCGACCTCGTCTTCGACACCAACACCAGGCTGTTCTCGCTCGGCGGCGCGGCGCTTTCGCTGACCCCGCGCGAACATGCGGTGCTGGAACAGCTGGTGGTCAAGGCGGGGCGCACGGTGAGCAAGGCGGCACTCTCGGCGGCGATCTACGACTTCGACACCGACGCCGATCCCAGCGCCATCGAGATCTACGTGCATCGGCTGCGCAAGAAGCTGGAAGGCTCGCGCGTGCAGATCGCCACCTTGCGCGGCCTTGGCTATCTGCTCCGTCATGAAGATTAGGGGCCATGAAGATTAGCAGCCTCCGCCTGCAATTGCTGGCATGGGTGGTGCTGCCGCTTGCCGCGCTGGTGACGGTCAATCTGTGGACCAGCCAGCGCAACGCGCTGGCGACGGCAGATCTGGTCACCGACCGGATGCTGGTCGGCTCGGCGCGCGCGATCGCCGAGCGGGTGGCGATGGCCGAAGGCGTGCTCGACGCCACCATTCCGCCGGCGGCGATCGAGATGTTCGACACCGGCGACCGCGACAGCGTCTACTACCGGGTCGAGACCGCCAACGGCCGGCTGCTGACCGGATATCCCGACCTCCCCCAGGCGTCGCAGAGCGGCAGCATCGAGGCTTCCTATCGCGATCGCCGGCTGCGTCTGACAACGCTCAGCCATGCCGTGATCGGCGCCGGCACGGATTCGCCGATCAGGGTCACGGTGGGCGTCACGCTCGCTGGCCATGACGCGATGGTGCAGCGGCTGTGGTTCAGCGCCTTTGCCCAGCAGCTGGCGCTGGTGGCGATCGCCGGCCTCTTCGTGCTGCTTGGCCTGCGCCGCGGGCTGGCGCCGCTAATGCGCCTGCGCGATACGGTGCGCTCGCCGGATCGCAGCGATCTCGACCCGGTCGAGGTGCCAGGCGCGCAAAGCGAGATCCGGCCGCTGATCGACGCGCTCAACGCCTATATGGAGCGCGTGCGGGCGCAGATGGCGGCGCAGCGCCGCTTCATCGCCAATGCCGCGCACCAGCTGCGCACGCCGCTGGCGCTCATGTCGACACAGGCGAGCTATGCGCTGCGCGAGAGCGCCACCGACCGGCGCGACGAGGCGCTGGTGGCCCTACAGGCAGGCTCCGGCCGGCTGGCGCGGCTGGCCGAACAGCTGCTTACGCTGTCGCGCGCCGAGCCGGGCAGCCGCCGGCCGCGCGCCGACCGCATCGACCTCACCGAAGCCGCCCGCGAGGTGCTGGAAACACATGCGCCGAAGGCCGTCGAGCGCAACATAGACCTTGGGCTCGAGGAAGCCGGACCTGTTCCCGTCATCGGCGACGGCACCATGCTGCGCGAGATGATCGTCAACCTGGTCGACAACGCGCTGCGCTACACGCCAGCTAGCGGCACGGTGACCGTCAAGCTGGCCGCGATCGGTCGCGAGGGCGTCCTGACGGTCACCGACACCGGTCCCGGCATTCCGGCCGAAGAGCGCGAGCAGGTCTTCGAGCGCTTCTACCGCATTGCCGGTGCTGCCGAGGAAGGCAGCGGGCTCGGACTCGCGATCGTACGCGAGGTGGTCGAGAATGCCGGCGGCAGCGTTGCGCTTGGCGGGGCCGCCGGCAGCGGGCTCAGAGTCGAGGTCCGGCTGCCGCTCGCCGCGCCCCAGGACAGGCCGACTGGAGCGGTCAGGCCTCCTGCTCGTTGAACGGCGCCGGACGCCATTTGACGACGTAGTTCTCGAAACGGGTGATGATGAACTCCACCACCAGCGCCATCACCGCCAGGATAATCATGGCGGCGAAGACGCCATTGGCGTTGAACGCGCCCTGGGCGGTCGAGATCAGCAAGCCCATGCCCTGCTTGGCGCCGAGGAACTCGCCGACCACGGCGCCGACCAGCGCGAAGCCAAAGCTGACATGCAGGCTCGCCAGGATCCAGCTCATGGCCGAGGGAATGATGACTGTGGTGGTGATCTGATAGGGTGAGGCGCCGAGGATCTGGGCGTTGGCGATCATCGCCCTGTCGGCCTCGCGCACGCCCTGGAAGGCGTTGGCGAAGACCACGAAGAACACCATGACGACGGCCAGCGCCACCTTGGAGGCCATGCCGAGGCCGAGCGCTATGATGAAGACCGAGCCCAGCACGACGCGCGGCACCGAGTTGGCGATCTTGATGTAGATCGAGAAGACATCCGCCAGGAGCTTGTTGCGGCCAAGGATGATGCCGGCGGCGATGCCGCCGACGGCGCCGATGGCGAAGCCGAGGAAAGTTTCCTCGAGCGTCACATAGATCTGCAGCCAGAGCGGCCCCTGCGAGGTGCCCTCGGTGACCCAGGACCAGATCTGCTCCCAGATGCCGGAGGGGCTTGAGAAGAAGAACGGATCGATGACGCCGAGATCGGCGCCAAGTTCCCAAAGAGCGAGGAAGACGATCAGGATGGCGAGCCGCAGGCCGATGACCAAGGCATGGCGGCGGCGCAGCCGCGCCCTCGCCCGGGCTTCCGCGGCGACGATCGAGGTCGCGCGGGCGGCTTGGTGAGAGGCTGGAGAGATGGCGGTCATGGCAAGTCTCCTTTCAATGGCCGGTCTGCAGGCCGCGGCTCTGGCCGAGCTGCACTTCCTCGCGCAGGTCGTTCCAGATCACCTTGGCGATCTCGATGAATTTCTGATCGTAGCGGATGTCGGCCATGACACGCGGGCGCGGCAGGTCGATGCGGTAGACGCTCTTCACCGTGCCCGGCCCGGCGGTGAGCACATAGACCTTGTCGGCCAGCGCCACCGCCTCCTCGAGATCGTGAGTGACGAAGACGACGGAGGATTTGAGTTCCGACCAGAGGCCGAGCAGCTCGTCCTGCATGGCGGTGCGGGTCTGCATGTCGAGCGCGCTGAACGGCTCGTCCATCAGCAGGATCTTTGGCTGGTTGATGAAGGTTTGCGCTAGCGCGACCCGTTTGCGCATGCCGCCAGAGAGCTGGTGCGGATAGTGTTTCTCGAAACGCGCAAGGCCGACGCGGGCGATCCAGTCGCGCGCCCGGTCATAGGCTTGCGCCTTCGGCGTGCCGCGATAGAGCGGGCCGGCGGCGACGTTGTCGATGACGCTGCGCCACGGAAACAGCGCGTCTGCCTGGAAGACGAAACCGATGTCGCGGCTGATCTCGGTTACGGGATTGCTCATGACGCGGACATTGCCGGTCGTCGGCCTGAGCAGCCCGGTGACGAGGTTAAGCGTCGTCGACTTGCCGCAGCCGGTCGGCCCGACGACGCAGGCGAACTCGCCGCGCGCCACCGTCATGGTGAAATCGCGGATGGCCGTCATCATGTGGCCGTCGGGGGTGACGAAGCGCAGCGTCACATCGTCGATGGCGATCGCGGCATCAGCCGGCGGCGCGGCTGGAGACAATTTCTCGGCCGCCATGGTTTGCAACTGCATGGCACACTCCTGTAGCGATGGTGCGAGGATGACTGGGGCTCGAGCCCATGGGCCCGCCGCGCCTCGGTATCCGGAAAGGCGCCGCTGCCGAATTGATTCAGGCAAGCGGCGCAACTTGTTGTTCTTCAACGACCGAGCCGGCAGGCCCGGCTCCCTGTCGGCGCTACTTGGCGGCGTCGACGAATGCCGTGGTATAGGTCTTCGACAGGTCGATCTGCTTGCCCTGCAGGCTCTTCGAGAAGGTCGACAGCACCTTCAGCACCGTCTCCGGGCCATCGGCGGGCATGCGGCCGTCAGGCGTGAACATCGCCTTGCCGCCGGCCAACCCTTGCACATAGAGGTCCTTGTTGCCGGCGTAATAATCCTTCGGCATCTGGTCCGCGATCTCTTCGGCCGAATGGCTGGCGATATACTTCATCGTCTTGACGAAAGCGTTGGCGAGCTTCTGCGCCTCGTCCTTATGGCTCTCGATCCAGGCGGACTGGACATAGAAGGATGCCGCCGGATAGTCGCCGCCCAGCGCTTCCCTGGTCTTTTCGGGCGTGCGCATATCGACCAGCACCTTGGCCTCGCCGGTCTGAAGCAGCTTGGCGATGGTCGGCTCGGTGGTCATGCCGGCCTGGATCTGGTCCTGCTTGACGGCGGCGATGAAAGTGTTGCCGGCGCCCACCGGCAGCAGCGTGTAGTCGCCCGGCTTCAGGCCGTTGCGCACGGCGAGATACTGCGTCAGGAAATCGGTCGAGGAGCCAAGACCGGTGACGCCGAGCGTGGCGCCCTTGAAGTCGGCCGGCGATTTGATTTCCGGATGCTTGGCCGAAACCAGCTCGACCTCGCCCGGCGCCTGGCTGAACTGGACGATCGACTGGATGTATTTGCCCTTCGACTGCAAGTCGACGGTGTGATCATAGAAGCCGACGACGCCCTGCACGGCACCGGCCAGCAACTCATTCTCGGCCTCGACGCCGGCGCGGGAGTTGACCAGCTCGACATCGAGCCCCTCATCCTTGAAGTAGCCGAGCTGCTGGGTGAGCACGGCCGGCAGGTAGATCTGCTTTTCCATGCCGCCGACGATGATAGTGATCTTGTCGGCAGCCGATGCCGCCGTGGCGCCCGCGGCGACGATGGCAAACGAAAGCGCCGCCGCACGCAAGACGCACTTCGAGATGAAACCGGTCACGTAACTTCCTCCACCTGGGCGGCGTGCCACCAGGCCACGCCGCATTTCCTCCTTGCCGGCCCGCTCCCGGACCGATCCCGCGGCGAACGCCGCAAAAATGTCATGGCATGCCCAAGCTTTCAGCTGGCTTTCAGTCATTTTAGCGGCCGAAAGAGCGAATTCCGCAGCTATCGCTGGTCACGAAGCGGCGAAGCCAAGCACATCGTGCATGCCGTATTCGCCTGGACACTGTCCGGCCACCCAGAGTGCCGCCGCGATGGCGCCGCGAGCAAACATCGAGCGGTCGCCAGCCGAGTGCGAGAGCGTCAGCGCCTCGCCCTCGGCGAGGAAGCTGACGGAATGCTCGCCGATGATGCTGCCGCCGCGCAGCACGGCGAAGCCGATCTCGCCGGCAGGGCGTGTGCCGACAATCCCATTTCGAGCGCGCCGCGCCACTTCGTCCAGCCTGACGCCGCGTCCGCGCGCCGCCGCCTCGCCCAACATCAGCGCCGTTCCGGACGGCGCATCGACCTTGAAACGGTGGTGCGCTTCCAGGATATCGATGTCGCAATCGTCAGCCCCAAGCGCCCGCGCCGCCTGCTCCACCAGCCCGGTCAGCATGTTGAGACCCAGCGAGTAACTGCCGGAGCGCACGATCGCGATCGTCTTCGCCGCGTCGGCGATCGTCTCCAGCTCGGAACCATCTAAGCCGGTGGAGCCGATCACCAGCGCCGGACCGCCGCGCGCCGCGCATGCCTTTGCTAGTTCGACTGACGCCGCCGGCGTGGTAAAGTCGATGACGACGTCGGCAAGCGCCAGCGCCGCGTCGCGCGCGACCAGCCCCTCGCCCGTGCTGCCCGGTCGATGGAAGCGGGCGACAAGCTCCAGCCGCGGATCGACCTGCACCGCCTCCGTCATCTCCCGGCCCATGCGGCCGAGCGCGCCGGCGATGGCTATTTTCAATGGTCGCGGCGGCAAGGGACACCTCGATGGAGACTTGGGGCCAACGTCGTCTTGGACAGAGCAAGAAGAAGTGAAGCGACGCAGCCACGCGACTTCGTCATCATCGGGCTTGATCCGAGGATCGTTGCCGTGATGGTCGCCGAAGAGGGCGGCGGCGCAGAATTCCGCACCTGCGGCGGCGCTCCCACGTAATGGCATGGGTCCTAGGGCCTGCGCGCGTCGCTTCGCTCCTTGCTCCGCCCCAGGATGACGAAGCAACGGGCGTTTTCGGCTAATCTCCCGGGCATGTGACCTGCCGAGCTCGCGCCACAGACCATCACAGCGCCCTGAGCCAGACCTTGTTGTCGTGGAGGGCAGCACCGCCATAGGGCGCCGGGGCGTCGGCACCGGTCAGCACGTTGATGCCTTCGCCGCGTTCATGCGCACTGTTCGGCCAGATGCCTTCCGCAATCACCACGCCGCGCTTCACGCCGTCGAAGAACCTGGCATGCAGCACCACGTCGCCGCGCCGGTTGCCGATCTCAACGCGGCCGCCGTCCTCGATGCCAAGCGCCGCGGCATCTTCCGGGTGCAGCAAAAGCTCCGGCCTGCCTTCCTTGGCTTTCGACACCGGCGTCTCGGCAAAACTGGAATTGAGGAAGTTGCGCGCCGGCGAAGTTGCCAGCCGGAACGGATGCTCTTCGTCCGCGACCTCGATCAGCTCGACATGGTCGGGGAATTCCGGCAGACGCTCGACCGGTCCGAACAAGCCCATGCTCTTCGGCGGCCGGTTCGGCGCTGACTGCCCGGTCCAATTGGGCCGGAAGTGGAATTTCTTGTCGGCATGGCCGAAGCCGTTGATGAAATGCGCGTCGTCGAAATCGGGTTGCAGGTCGACCCACTTCTGTTCCTTCAGGCTGTCGAAGCTGCCTAGCCCGCGCTTGCCGAGGATGATGTCGATATGTTCTTTCTCGGTCAGGCCAAAGCCCGGCCGGTCGCCGACGCCCAGCCGTTTGCCGAGCTCCTCATTGACGTAGTGGTTGGTGCGCGGCCCCTCCGGCGGCTCGATCAGCTTGGGGCCGAGCGTGATGTGCTGGTTGCCGCCACCCTTGTAGATGTCGTCATGTTCCAGAAACATCGTCGCCGGCAGCACGACGTCGGCGAGCTTGGCCGTATCGGTCATGAACTGCTCGTGCACGCAGGTGAACAGGTCCTCCCGCAGGAAACCTTTTCTGACCAGCCGCTGCTCGGGCGCGACATTGGCGGGATTGGTGTTCTGGATCAGCGTCGCCGTCACCGGCGGACCGCCATAAAGCGCATCCTCGGCACCGGTCAGCACCGGGCCGATGCGCGAATGGTCGAGATAGCGCACCTTCGGGTCGCGCATCGCGGTGCCTTCGAGCACATCCTGATTCAGCTTGAAGATCCCGGAATTGGAGTGAAAGGCGCCGCCGCCCTCATATTGCCAGGCGCCGGTAACCGCAGCGATGCATGAGGCGGCATGCATATTGACCGAGCCGTTGCGCTGGCGCGCAAAACCGTAGCCGAGGCGGAAGTAGGTCTTCTTCGTTGTGCCGACCAGATGCGCGAAGGTCTCGATCTCGGTGACTGTCAGACCCGTGATTGCCGCCGCCCATTCGGGCGTGCGCGTCCTCAGATGTTCTTGCAGCCCGCGCGGATCGTCGGTGTATTTTTCCAGATAGGCGCGGTCGGCCATGCCGTCGCGAAACAAGACATGCATGACCGCGCAAGCCAGCGCGCCGTCGGTGCCGGGTTTTAACACCAGGCCGAGATCGGCCTGCTTCATGGTGGCGTTGTCGTAGATGTCGATGGCGACGATCTTGGCGCCGCGCTCTTTTCGCGCCCTCGTCGCATGGGTCATGACGTTGACCTGTGTAACCACGGCATTGGTGCCCCAGATCACCACGCAGTCGGACTTCGCCATCTCACGCGGATCGGGGCCGCGCAGAGCGCCCGCTCCCATCATCCAGCCGGTCCAGGCGAGATTGGTGCAGATCGAGCCGAAGAAGCCCGAATATCTCTTCGCGTGCCGCAGCCGCTCGATACCGTCGCGCTGCACCAATCCCATCGTACCGGCGTAAAAATAGGGCCAGACCGTCTCCGAGCCGTATTTCTCTTCGGCCGCGATGAACTTCTCGGCGACGAGGTCGAGCGCCGCTTCCCAACTGGCTTCCTTCCAGGCGCCCTCCCCCTTGCCGCCCGCGCGCACCAGCGGCTTCAGCAGCCGGTCGGGGTGATGGACGCGGTCCGCATAGCGCGCGACCTTGGCGCAGACGACTCCTGCCGTGTAGCTGTTCGCTTTCGCGCCGTGGACGCGGCCGATGCGGTTATTGTCGAGCAGCTCCACCTCGAGCGCGCAGGTGGAAGGACAGTCATGCGGACAGGCCGAATGGCCGATCCCGAGCTTGGCGTGCTGGTTCATGCGAGGGTGTGTAGCGGGTTTTGCGGGAGAGGTGTAGGGCCAGATGGGGCTCCTCCTTCTCCCCTTGTGGGAGAAGGTGGCCGAGCGAAGCTCGGTCGGATGAGGGGTGTTGGAAGGATCGCTACGACAAAGAAATGGGCGATCGAAGCCGCCTGTTGTTCGGCGCGTCACTCCATCCAACACCCCTCATCCGTCTCGGCGCTTCGCGCCGATCCACCTTCTCCCACAAGGGGAGAAGGGGAACCGCCCTACTCCGCGATCCCCTCCTCATATTCCGCCGACATCGTCAGCCACTTGTCCTCGTTGAGGGCAAGTGTGTGGGCAAGCTGCGAGCGCTCCTTGGCCAGCCGCGTCGCGGTCGAGGGGTCCTTCTCGTAGATCGCCGGGTTGGCGAGCTCGTCCTCGATCAGGTCGATGCGCTTGCGGATGCGGTCCATCAGCGCCTCGGTGGCGCGGATCTCTTTGGCTAGAGGCTCGAGCGCCGAGCGCCGGGCGGCGGCCTCGCGGCGACGGTCGGCCTTGGATGCCTTGTCCGCCTCCTTCTGTTCCCGACGATTTGAGGAAACGCCGGTGACCAGCGTTTTGTAGTCCTCCAGGTCGCCGTCATAAGGATTGACCGCGCCGTCCTTGACCAGCCACAGCCGGTCCGCCGTCGCCTCCAGAAGATGCCGGTCGTGCGAGATGAGGATCACCGCGCCAGGGAAATCATTGAGCGCATGGATCAGCGATTCACGGCTGTCGATGTCGAGGTGGTTGGTGGGCTCGTCGAGGATGAACAGGTTCGGCCCCTCGAAGGCCGAGAGCCCCATCAGGAGACGCGCCTTCTCGCCACCGGACAGATCTCTCGCCGCGGTATTCATCTTCTCGGTCGAGAGCCCGAACTGCGCAACGCGGGCGCGCACCTTGGCTTCCGGCGCATCGGGCATCAGCCGGCGCACATGCTCATAGGCGCTTTCCTCGGGACGCAGATCGTCGAGCTGGTGCTGCGCGAAGATCGCCACCTTCAGGCCCGGCGCCACCGTCATCGTGCCGGTCTCGGCTTTGAGGCGGCCGGCGAGCATCTTGGCGAACGTCGATTTGCCGTTGCCGTTGGCGCCGAGCAGCGCGATGCGATCGTCGGCATCGATGCGCAGCGTCATCTTCTTCAGCACCGGATTGCCCTCGGTGTAGCCGACATTGACGCCGTTGAGCGCCACGATCGGCGAGGCCACCGTCTTCACCGGCTCGGGGAAGGAGAACGGCCGCACCGTGTCGTTCACCACCGCGGCGATCGGCTTCATCTTCTCCAGCGCCTTCAGCCGCGATTGCGCCTGCCTGGCCTTCGAGGCCTTGGCGCGAAAACGCTCGACGAAGGATTCCATATGCTTGCGCTGCGCTTCCTGCTTGACGCGGCTCTTTTCCTGCAGCTCGCGCTGCTCGGTGAGCTGGCGCTCGAACTGGTCGTAGCCGCCGCGCCAGAAGGTCAGCTTCTTCTGGTCGAGATGGACGATCGAATTGACCGCGCGGTTGAGCAGGTCGCGATCATGCGAGATGAGCAAAACCGTGTGCGGATACTTTGCGACATAGTTCTCGAGCCAGAGCGTGCCTTCGAGGTCGAGATAGTTGGTCGGCTCGTCGAGCAACAGGAGATCGGGTTCGGAGAACAGCACGGCGGCCAAGGCCACGCGCATGCGCCAGCCGCCGGAGAAGGACGAAGCCGGCCGCTTCTGCGCGGCATCGTCGAAGCCGAGGCCGGCAAGGATGGTGGCGGCGCGGGATTCGGCCGAATGCGCATCGATGTCGGCGAGCCGCGTGTGGATTTCCGCGATGCGGTGCGGATCGGTCGCGGTCTTCTCCTCTTCCAGCAAGGCCTGCCGCTCGACATCGGCTTTCAGCACGATGTCGATCAGCGGCTCCTCGGTGCCCGGCGCTTCCTGTGCGACCTGGCCGATGCGGGTGTTTTTCGGCAGGCTGATCGAGCCGGTCTCGGAGGGGAAATCGGCCGTGATTGCCTTGAACAGTGTCGTCTTGCCGGTGCCATTGCGGCCGACGAGACCGGCCTTGGTGCCGGCCGGCAGGGTCAGCGAGGCATGATCGAGAAGCAGGCGCCCCGCCATGCGCAGCGAGAGATCGTTGATGATAAGCATGGGCGGGCTTTTGCACCGGACGTCGGCGCTTCGCAAGAGCCAGGCCTGGAGGACGGCTCGCCGTGTTCCGGGCGCCGGTCCCGAGCCCAATCAGGGAACCAGTTGCCGGCCGAAGCGTTCTGAGCCCCGTGATCCGCTATTTCGCCCTCGCCTTCATCTTCTTCCAGGTCGCCACGACCGCCGCGCTGGCGACACAGGTGGTGCTGTTTGAGGGCGAGACGGCCGCAGTGCTCCCCTTAACTGACCCGGCAAGCGCGGCGTCGACACTGCCAGTCTCCGCCCAAGTGGGGGAGATGACCGGCAGGCCAGAGGCGGACGCGAGGAAACACCTGCTGATCCAAATTTATCCTGGAAAACAATCCCAGACGTTGCCTACGCAATAGACCGATAGGCCGGCGGCGCAGCGCCGCTCTGGGCTGCCGTGCGTCGAAAGCTTTTGGCCCAGGCCTGATGCTTTCCGAAAATTGAGTTCAGTTTTGTCGTGACCCTGCGAATTTGGCATTGCACTGTGAGTGGCGCGTAAGCGCCAAGAATGATCAAGAAGAACAACAACAATAACTTGGCTTGTTTAGGAGCTCACGATGGACGGGGCGGCAAACGATCTGCTGAGATATGTGGCGGAGATCACGCGCAGGCTGGCAAAGATGCTTTCAAGCACGCGCTGTCAAATGTTTGTCTATTTTCTGGAAATGACCGCCGTCGAGGCGGACAGCCTCGCCGCCGACCAGGATCGAGGCACCGGGGCGCGCAAGCTGCCGCGCAATTGAAGGCGGCCCGAGCGGGTCCGGCAACAGGTGCTGACGCTGAATACCGCTCCTCACATGATTCCGGAAAACCGCTGCGCGATTGTCTCGGAACCGCCTTGACCATGCGCCTTTTCAGCCGCCGATGATGCCGTCCAGGACCGCGAGGCATCTCAGCCGTCGCGCAGCGACGACCGGCCGGTCGTCATGCTCGACGATGGCGCGCTCGAAATTGTCGAGCGCGTCGAGCGCGGTACGCAGATCGATGGCCGGCAGGTCCAATGAAAACAGGACACGCCGCGCCTTGACCCCTCGCCGGCAACGGCGCAAGACTGGATGGCCACCCTGCGACGCAACGCGTCGAGCGCGGCAAAGCGGTCGGCCGACGGCGTGGCGCCGTCCGTTGCGGGCAGCATGACCTTCGGCTCAGGCCTTGGCTTTGCGCTTGCCCCTGCCGGAATCCGCGGCCGGCTTGCGGCCCAGGCCGGAAGACTTGGCCAGCGCCGAGCGAGTGGCCGAATAACTGGGCGCCACCATCGGATAGTCCGCCGGCAGGCCCCATTTCGCGCGATATTCGTCCGGCGTCAGCCCATGGTCGGTCGACAGGTGCCGCTTCAGCGACTTGAACTTCTTGCCGTCCTCGAGGCAGACGATGTAGTCGGGGAATACCGAACGCTTCGGATTGACGGCCGGCGTCTGCGGCGCGCTTTCCTTCACCGGGGCGCCCCCGGCGAGCTTGCGCACCGAAGCGCTGACGCTGGCGATCAGATCAGGTAGGCCGGATGCCGGAAGCGGGTTGTTGCCCACATAGGCCGAAACAATGTCGGCGGTCAGCTCGATTGCAGTCTTGTCGTCGATATTGGACAATTTTTTCACCTTCTGCTGGCTCTCAAATGACCAGCTGTTTTTAAGACTTTAGTCTAGGTATCTTATTGGACCTGTCCCCCAACGGACGTCCAGAGTCAGTAAACGTGCGAGACTCAATACCGAAGGTATGTTTTCACCGCGGGCCGCGACCGCGCAAGTTAGGAATTCTAATACCTACAACAAACACTTTACAGCACCGAAGCTCTGCACGGGCGAGGAAATGACGCAACAGCACTTCAATTTCTACGAGTAATTCCTGCAAAAATTGGAATTCTGGACGGAAAGCCAATAATTGCGAGCAGCGCTGGCTCTCCGATCATCGATCATGCCCGATTCGTTAGGGCAAGTCGCTTATTTCGCGGCAGCGCCGCGCCGGAGATCGGTCGGGCCGTCGGCCAGAATCTCCAGCACGCGTTTCCAGCGGGCGCAGCGGCCGAAATCCTTCTGCTCGATGGCCTTCTCAGCCTTCATGGCGGCATAGAGCTGCGCCTCGGCGCCGAATTCCTTGACCAGCCAATGCGCCTCCTGTCTGGCCCGGCGTTCGTCGTCGTCAAGCCCGCTCCCTGGCATGTTTCCTGGTACGATCCCTGGCATGGTCTTCAGCCCTCCGGACGTTCGATGCCGACAGCAATGCAACTGCCGATGACAAGGACGGCGCCAGCCATGGCCGTCATCGACAGGCTTTCGCCCGACAGCGCCAGCAAAAGCGTGGAAGCGATCGGCGTGAGATACGCCACGACCGCGAGCCGCCCATCCTGATCGAGGCTGAGCGCGCGCGACCAGAAATAATAGCCGAGCCCCATCGGCCCGGCGCCGAGATAGAGTCCGAGCAGCAGGTCCAAGCCGCCCAGGGCGGCGACGCCGTCATGCAGGCACCATGCGAAGGTCAGCGCCACGCCGATCAGCGCCGAAGGCAGCAGAAGCCGATCGGGCGGCACGGCAAGGCGGCCGACGGCAAGCGAGTAGAAGGCCATGCAAAGTGCCGAGCCGAAGGCGGCGCAATAACCGACGGGGCTACCTCCGAACCAGGCATGCGCGCCTCCGCCGGAGATCACCAGCGCGACGCCGGCGAAGCCAAGAGCGGCGGTCAGTCCAAGCAGCAGCGGCCGCCGCGGACGGCCGAGCACGATGACGGCGGCGGCGACCATCAGCGGCCAGGTATAGGCAACGAGATTGGCCTCGATGACCGGCATCGAGGCGAAGGCGATGTATTGCAGCACCATGGTGCCGACGAGGCCGATGAAGCCGACGGCGCAGGCGAGCACGGTACTCGCCTTCTCCCTCTGTGGGAGAAGCTGGATCGGCGCAGAGCCCCGAGACGGATGAGGGATGTTGGAAGAAACTCCTGCGTCGGCGATCCGTCCCGCCCCCTTGATCACAAGGGGAGAAGGGAAGAACCTGATCAGCGCAAAGACCAGCGCGGCGCCTGAGAACTGCAGGAACTGCACCTCCGATACCGGGTGATTGGCAAGCAGCGTCTTGCCGACGAAAGCGTTGGTTGCCCAGAGCGCCACGGCGCCGAAGGCAAAGGCCAGCGCCACCGGGGGAGCGGCGCTGGAACGGTCCTTCCGCCTTCCGGCGGTGACCGGGCCCAGGCTCAGCGATGCTGAAGGCGGCTGGCGACCGGCCGGATCGTCAGCCACTACCACGATTCCCTGGCTCCGCCGGAGACCGGATCGACAGCCGGCTTCGGCACGGGATGTTCTTCGGCATGGCGGCGATAGGCCGGCAGCTGGTTCGTCCAGACGTCCTCGGCCAGTTCGTTCACCCAGCCGCGGTCCTGGTCGTTGTCGGCGGCGAGGTAGAACATGCGGTTGTCGTCGACATAGGGCTTCGCCACCGAACGCTGGTTGAGCACCAGGGTGACGCGCGAGCCGAGCTGGATCGGCGCGGTGCGATGGAGCACGCCGAGGAACTGGCCGAGCGTGGCGTAATTCATCTTGTGGTCGATGCGCATGACCCTGTTGCGCGGCAGGTCGCTGCCGGATTCGAGGATGGCACGCCCCGTCTCGGAATCGTCGCAATAGATTTCAAGATGGCCGCCGATCAGAGGATCGCTGATCGAGAGCGGAATGAGTTCCGTCACCGGAACGCCATCGCAGTGCCAGTCGACGGCGCCGTCCTTGGGGTTCATGAAGGTGACGGTCGAGCCGACGATAGACAGCGGATAGGGTTCGAGCTTGGTGCCCATCATGTCGGACAGCCGTTCCAGCCGCAGCTTGTCGTTGAGCAGTTCCTTGATCTCGGGAATGTAGCGGTCCGCGCCAGTGATGAAGGTGAGGTCGAGATGCTTGTGCACGGCGTGGCTGGCCTTGAGCTTGAGCGCCGCCTCCTCGATCGCGGCGAGCAGTTGCGGGTCGTAGCCGTGAAGATACTGGGCGACGCCGAAGCTCGACACTTTCCACGCCGTATCATGACCGATGATGGCTTCACGGCTCATCGCATAGCGCAGTTCGGGGATTGTATGGGCGTTCATTCTACTTCTCCAAGGTCGGTGCAACACTTGGTAAACAGTCGATTGAGCACCCTCCCCTGTAAATTTAGGAATGCTGGTGCTACTTTAAGCATAGCTAAAGGTCGAACCCCGTGCGTCTGCTCAGCCAGGTCAACTTAAACTCGCTGAAAATCGTGGAGAGCGCCGCCAGGCACCGCAACTTCACGCGCGCGGGCGAAGAGCAGTTCATTACCGCCTCCGCCGTCAGCCAGCGGGTGAAGAGCCTGGAGGACCAGCTGCGCTTCAAGATCTTCCAGCGCGGCGGCAATGCGGTGTCGCTGACGCCGGAAGGCGAGACCTACGTGGCGCGCGTGCGCGAGGCGCTGGAGCGGATCGTGGCTGCCAGCATGGAGGCGACCGGCCAATCCCAGGCGCATGTGCTGAAGATCTGCGTTTTGCCGACCTTCGCGGCGCGCTGGCTGTTTCCGCGGCTTGCCACCTTCCAGCGGCAGTATCCGGATATCGAAATGCGGGTCTCGACTTCCTATGCCACGCATGAATTCGCGACCTCCGAATACGATCTCGAGATCCGCTACGGCGACGGCAATTTCCCCGGCCTCAACTCCGCGCTGCTGTTCAAGGAGGACCTGACGCCGGTGTGCAGCCGCAAGCTGTTCCGCGAGGTGCTGGGCGATAAGCCGCTGTCCAAGGTGACGCCGGAGGACCTCAGGCACTTCACCCTGCTCCACTCCGACACCTGCACCCAGAACTGGCAGTCGTGGCTGGCTTTTGCCGGCGCGAGTTTCGTGCTTGGCGAGACCAAGAGCATCTATTTCGATTCCTGCATGATGTCCTACGAGGCGGCCAATGCCGGCATGGGCTTTGCCGTTGCCAACCGCGCCTATATGGCAAGCGACATCCGAGCCGAGCGGCTGGTCGCCCCCTTCGCGGTCCACCATCCCAACACCGCCGGCTGGTATTTCGTCAGCCCCATCAAGGCGCTCGGCGCCCGCAAGGTGGAGCTGTTCAAGCAGTGGATCATGGCCGAAGCGGCGCTGACGCAGCGCCAGTTGGACCTGGAGATCGCCAACGTGCCGCTGGCGCGCGCCGCGATGGCGTGACGCGGCGGCGCAAGCGACGCAAACACACCCCTGAGATTCTCCGATCTTTGAAGGCCGACAAAGCGTTTGGACGGATACCTGTAGCCGGCTAGCGCGATCGCCCCATGACGCGGCGGAGAGACTCAGCTATCTTTGATCCTGCGGCGGGCCTGATTTTCCCGCTTGGCCGGCGCTTTCCAGCTTCCTCCCAAGCAGCGCCGGCCTTCTTCTGCGGCGCCGCCGCTTCGTCTCCCGACAACATCGTCCGCTCTCATTGCTTCGGCGGCGTGCCGGGCTGGTCGCCGCCGGTGGTCGATTGCGGCACCGGGTTCTTGTCGACCTGCGGGTTTTTGTCGACGGTGTCGCTTGGCGCCTTGGTGGGCTGCACGCTGTTGTCGCAGGCGGCGAGCCCGAGCCCTGCCGCGAGAGCCAGCAGCACAGGAAGTTTCTTCATGACGACCTCCTCTCGTTCGCCCCTTTCTTCGAAGCAAACGAGGCGGCGGCGGTTTGGTTGCGCCGTCCGGCGGGAACCAACGCGCCTGTCTCCGGTTGAACCTCGTTAACTCACGAGGAGATGTCATGATCCGTCTGCTGCTCGTCGGCCTGTTCGGCTACACGGCCTATCGCGTCACGATGAGGATCATCGAGGAGGCGTCCGGCGATCTCGCGCCGCCGGACGATCGGCGGTCGCTGCGGCGCCAGTCGGCGGCGATGGGCGTCGAGCCGAAAAGGTAGATCGGCCGTTCTCGCGCTTGTTGGGAAGATGGCCGGCCTATCCAGCACATGCCGGCGCGTACAGCGTCCCCTCTGCCCTGCCGGGCATCGCCCCCCACTTGGCCGCCTTTGGGCGAGATTAGCTGTATTGCGAACAAAGCGGAAACGATGCTTGATGGGCAATGAACATCGCCGCCCGTGATTCGTCCTTCGAAACTCCTGCCTATCTTGCCCGGCTGAACGACGAGCAGCGGCTGGCGGTGGTGCATGGCGACGGCAGGGTGGCCGCGCCGCTGCTGGTGATCGCCGGGGCCGGCTCCGGCAAGACCAGCACGCTGGCGCATCGCGTGGCGCACCTCATCGTCAAGGGCGCCGATCCGCGCCGCATCCTTTTGATGACCTTTTCGCGCCGCGCCGCGGCTGAAATGGCGAAGCGCGTCGAGCGCATCGCCGGCGAGGTGCTGGGCCGCGATGCCGCGATCATCGCCGATGCGCTATCCTGGGCCGGTACTTTCCATGGTATCGGCGCCAGACTCTTGCGCGACTATGCCGAGCAGATCGGCCTCGATCCGGCTTTCACCATCCACGATCGCGAGGATTCGGCCGACCTGATGAACCTTGCCCGGCACGAGCTCGGTTTTTCCAAGACCGAAAGCCGTTTTCCGACCAAAGCCACCTGCCTGCAGATCTATTCGCGGGCGGTGAACGCCCAGGCGCCGCTCGGCGAGGTGCTGGGCTCGGCCTTTCCCTGGTGCTCAGGATGGGCGGAACAGCTGAAGGAGCTGTTCGCGGCTTATGTCGAGGCCAAGCAGGCGCAGAACGTGCTCGATTACGACGACCTTTTGCTCTACTGGGCGCAGATGGCGGCCGAGCCGGAGATCGCCGCTCACCTTGGCTCCCGCTTCGACCACGTGCTGGTCGACGAATACCAGGACACCAACCGGCTGCAGGCCTCTATTCTGTTGGCGCTGAAGCCGGACGGCGCGGGCTTGACCGTGGTGGGCGATGACGCACAGTCGATATATTCCTTCCGGGCCGCGGAAGTGCGCAACATTCTCGATTTCCCAAAACAGTTCGCGCAAGGCGCCGAGATCGTCATGCTGGAGCGCAATTACCGCTCGACCGAGCCGATCCTGGCCGCCGCCAACAAAGTGATCGGCGAGGCAAGCGAGCGTTTCACCAAGAATCTCTGGACCGAACGCCGGTCGTCGCACAAGCCGCAACTGGTAAGCGTGCGCGACGAGGCTGAGCAGGCCAATTATGTCTGCCAGGCGATCCTTGCCGAGCGCGAGGCCGGCACGGCGCTCAAGGCGCAAGCCGTGCTGTTCCGCGCCTCGCATCACAGCGGGCCGCTGGAGGTGGAGCTCACGCGGCGCAACATCCCCTTCGTCAAATTCGGCGGGCTGAAATTCCTCGATGCCGCGCATGTGAAAGACATGCTGGCGATGCTGCGCTTTGCCGAGAACCCGCGCGACAGGGTCGCCGGCTTCCGGGTGCTGCAGTTGATGCCCGGCATCGGGCCTTCGGCCGCCTCACAGATCGTCGAGGCGATGGCGACGTCGCTCGACGAGACGCTCGGCCTTGCCCGCTTCCGGCCGCCGCAGCGCGCGGCCGAAGACTGGCCGGTCTTCTTCGACATCTACAGCGGGCTGCGCGCCGGCGCCAAATGGCCGGCCGACCTCGAGCGGATCAGGCTCTGGTACGAGCCGCATCTGGAGCGTATCCACGAGGACGCGATCACGCGCCGGGCCGACCTGTTGCAGCTCGAGCAGATCGCGTCGGGCTATCCCTCGCGCGAGCGTTTCCTGACCGAGCTGACGCTCGACCCGCCCGACGCCACCAGCGACCAGGCCGGCCCGCCGCATCGCGACGAGGATTACCTGATCCTGTCCACGATCCATTCGGCCAAGGGCCAGGAGTGGAAGAACGTCTTCGTGCTCAACACGGTCGACGGCTGCATCCCGGCCGATCTCGGCGTCGGTACCAAGGAGGATATCGAGGAGGAGCGGCGGCTGCTCTATGTGGCGATGACGCGCGCCAAGGACAGCCTGCACCTGGTGGTGCCGCAGCGCTTTTATCCGCACAATCAGCCGGCGCGCGGCGACCGTCACGTCTATGCCTCGCGCACCCGCTTTATCCCGGCCTCGATGCTTTCGGCTTTCGAACAATCATCCTGGGCGAGCGCGGCGATCACGGACGACCCGCGCCAAAAGCCGGGCGTCAAGGTCGATCTCGGCGCGCGCATGCGCGGCATGTGGAAATAGACGCCTACCCAAAGGCGGGACGACACTCCTACTCAGCCCCACCGCTGGTGAGGGCGCGCCGTTCCCTGCTGCGCGGGTTCGTTCAGTGGAACGTGCCGGCGGCCTCGCCGGATAGCCTGCTGCGCGGGCTTTCGAAGCTCACCTGGTCGCGTCCGTTCGACTTCGCCTTGTAAAGATGCCTGTCCGCGACCCGAAACATGTGGTGATAGGTGGTGGGCCCGCTGAACGCGACGCCGCCGATGCTGACCGAAAGCGGGCACGGCTGCCCGCCCGGCGCGAACTCGGCCTCGCGGATACGCAGTCTGATCGACTCGGCGACCAGGAAGGAGCGTGTCGCGTCGGCGCCCGGAAGGAAGACCGCGAATTCCTCGCCGCCGATGCGTCCAACGATGTCGGCGCCGTGGAGCTGGCTCCGGATCGTGCTCGCGATCAGCTTCAGCGCCTGATCGCCGCAATCGTGGCCGAGCCGGTCGTTGATCGATTTGAAATGGTCGGCATCGACGATCAGCAGCGCGCCGGCTTCGGCCACCGCATGGCTGCGAGCCTTGTCGAGATAGGCCTCGACCAGCATCGAGAAAGCGCCGCGGTTGAAGACCGCCGTCAGGCTGTCGGTCGCGGCAATGATGCTGAGCTCCTTCTGGGCGATGGCCAGCTGGCGCATCTTCCACATCAGGAAGAACAGGAAGGAGCCGCCAAGGATGAGCGGCAGGAACAGGTCGGTGAGCTTGGCCCAGAGCAGCGCTTCGGGTGACAGCGAGGGAAAGTTGAAGGAATCGACGAAGAAGGCCGCGGCAATGAAGAATGCCGTGCCGGCAACGGTGACCAGCGCGACCCTGCCCCAACTGGTGGGGGACAAATCGATGCGCACGGCATTGCTCCCACTACAACTGGCCTATTGTGGAGCGCGAGCGCAAACGAAGTCCTAATATATTGGCTTCAATGGGAATGTGGTTAACCAGGCGTCGAGCGCGCCGCACCGCGATACCAGCTGAAGAAGGCCCGCCGACGCAGCGGCGGGCTTTGCGATTGGCCAGAGGCGCTCGTCAGCGCGCCGTCAACGACGCGAAATCATCAGGCAGAGCGCCCTCAGATCACGATCATAGGTGCCCTCGCTGCTGAGCACATCGACGCAGCGCTTCTTCATCCGCGACAACTGGCTGCTCGACATTTGCGCGACGGCGGAGGACAGGTTCGTCGTTCCCGGCGTCGCGCCGACGGTTCCAGGAACGGCGGCGCCAGCGCCGAGGGCGACGCCAGCGCCGTTCGCGCCGCCCGTCGTCACGTTGAGCGCGCTATTGGTGCCGTTGCCCAAAGTCGCATCGGCTCCAGCCCCGTTTGTCCCGCCGATCGATGCCGTGGCCGTGGAACTGCTGCCGCCGATGGTGACGGTTCCGCTGCCTCCGCTTGCGCCGCCGATCGAAACCCTGGCGCTGTTGTTGCTGCCGCCGAAGGATGCATTTCCGTCAGCCCCATTTGGGCCGCCCGCATTGGCGTCGGCTCTGTTGCCGCCTACGGATACGCCGCCGAGGCCGCCGACCCCGACGCTCTGGGCGTTCGCCGGCATGGCAAGAGCAACGACGATTGCACCACTCGCCAATGTGCTGGCCAACCTTTTTACGATACTGGCCATGACACTCTCCCTGTGGTTTTGTATTTCCGCCTTGCATCATTTGTTGCGCTTTTCTAGAGCGCGTAGCTTTTGAGACAAAAATACGCCGAGAGTGCCCTTTCGGTTTCTTTAGCTATTTCGCATATGACGAATCATAGTTTTCAAAAACGATGCTTCTGCTTTAAAATATAGTTGTCGTGTTTTTTAGTTTTCCGGAATTGGCCAACCGGAATCCCTGCAAGCTTCAGGCGTAGGCGCGGCCTTCTTCGGAGCGCTGGAACTGCATCAGGTCAAGCGGCACCGAGGGCCTGCCGAGGACGGTAAGGCACATATGCGCCTGGCCGCGATGGTGGGTCTGGTGATTGAAGAGATGGCTGAGCGCCGGCGCCAGCCGCTGCGAAACGGTGCGCATGTCGGTGGTCATATAGGAAAATCGCCCGGTGAGCGCCTTATCGGTCATGCCGCCCATCCAGTCGACAATCCTCCTGTCCTCGGTCTCGCGTGCAAGGCGCAAGCCCGGGAAGGCGCGATAGAGGATCGTCGCAAGGTTTGAGGGCGCGTCCCCCTCGCCCGTAAAGCGCTTCATCCAGACGCGGTCGGTGACGAGCAGGTGATTGAGCGTGGCCAGCGTCGAGCCGAAGAAGGCGCCGACATCGCGGCCGAGTTCCTCTTCGCTGAGATCGGCGGCGGCATCATAGATGCGCGTGTTGGCCCATTGATTGTAGGCCGCAAACATCATGAAATGCTGTTTCATTCTTCCACCCGGCTCGCAACGAATCCCGGCTCTTCGTAACCCGCAGGAACCGTAATGACCATTCTGTTCTATGATCTCGTCGGCCACGACGCAAAACGCCCCTTCAGTCCGCATTGCTGGAAGACGAAGATGGCGCTGGCCCACAAAGGGCTCGATGCCACCAAGGTGCCGACGCGCTTCCTGGAAGTCCCCAAGGTGGAAGGCGGCGCGTCGAAGACGGTGCCGGTGATCCGCGATGGCGAGCGCGTGGTGGCCGATTCCTTCGCCATCGCCCTTTATCTCGACGAAGCCTACCCCGAGCGGCCGACGTTGTTCGGCGGCGAAGGCGGCAAGGCGACGGCGCGCTTCATCGAACGCTGGTCGCAGCTCACCATCCATCCTTACCTCATGACGGTGCTGCTCACCGATCTGCACAGCATGCAGGACGAGGCGAACCGCGCCTATTTCCGCGAGAGCCGCGAGCAGCGGCTCGGCAAGCGGCTCGAAGAGGTGGTGGCCGGCCGCGACGAGGGGCTTGCCGGCTTTCGTGCCTCGCTCGAGCCGCTGCGCTCGATGCTCAGCTATCAGCCTTTCATCGGCGGGACATCGCCGCTGTTTGCCGACTACATCGTGTTCGGGGCGCTGCAATGGGCGCGCGTCGCCTCGCCCTACCAGCTGCTCGAGACGGGCGACGGCGTTGCCGAATGGTTCGAACGCTGCCTCGACCTGCATGGCGGAATCGGCCGGCAGGTCGCCGCGGCGGCGTAAGCGCTAATCTTCCTCTTGTGGGAAGATGTCGCCGAAGGTGACAGAGTGGGCGCCTCAACAGCTGCGGCGCCTACTTGCGAAAGAAGAAGTCGGCGTTTCACGCGCGGCGCCCCGCTCTGTGCTGCCGGCCATCTCCCCCTCAAGGCGGGAATTTTCCGGCTTCATCCTTTTCGACCAGCCTGACGCAGATCGGATCGCCCTCTCCCATGCGGGCGCATTGCCATTCCGGGCCGAAGCCGAAATTCTGCTGTCCGGTTTGTGGAAAGAACAGCAGGACGAAGACGATCACGGCAAGGACCACGGCCATCAAGAAAATGCCGGCGATATCGTCGCGTTTGAGGTAGAGCCGGTTCATCGCCTCCTGCTCCGCTGCCGCGGCGCTCCGGACTGCACGCGAAGCGCGCTCTCAGCCGTCTAATTATCCCGCAAACAGCCGGCCTTGACCAGAAGCCGCCTCCCCTTGGCAAGCCGCCAAGCGGCTTGTATAGAGCCCGCCACTCCAATTTCCATTCCCAGAACAAGGACGACCCAATGGCGATCGAACGCACCTTCTCCATGATCAAGCCGGATGCCACCAAGCGCAATCTGACCGGCGCCATCACCAAGATGCTGGAAGACGCGGGCCTCAGCGTCGTCGCGTCGCGTCGCGTATGGATGAGCCGCCGCGAGGCCGAAGGCTTCTACGCCGTCCACAAGGAGCGTCCTTTCTTCGGCGAGCTGGTCGAATTCATGTCGTCGGGCCCGACCGTCGTGCAGGTGCTGGAGGGCGAGAACGCCATCGCCAAGAACCGCGAAGTGATGGGCGCCACCAACCCGGCCAATGCCGCCGAGGGCACCATCCGCAAGGTGCATGCGCTGTCGATCGGCGAAAATTCGGTGCACGGCTCGGACGCGCCGGAGACCGCCGCGCAGGAGATCAGGTACTGGTTCTCCGACACCGAGATCGTCGGCTGAGACGCTTCGGTCCCGGCAATGAAGGCGGCTCTCGGGCCGCCTTTTTGTTGGAGCGGGCGGCCGGGCAGGCTTTAGGAACGGGCGATTGCCCGCGGCTGCGCCGAGGCCTCCGAGCCGGCGAGAAGTGCCATGCTCTCCTGCCTGATCACCTGGTGATCGGCAAGCGGTTGAACCTGGCCGCCATGAGATAGCCGAGCCAGGCCGACGCAAGCGACAGCACCACCACACTGACAAGATAGGTCGCCGCAAGGCCGAGGTCGCCCTCGAGAAGCAGGATGAAGGTGTCGAGGCTCATCGACGAAAATGTGGTGAGACCGCCGCAGAAGCCGCCGGTCACGAACTGGCGGCCGGCCGGGCCGACCATCAAGCGTCCATCCGGCCGGGTCAGCGTGGAAAAGAACATGATGACCCAGGAGCCGACGACGTTGACGAACGCCGTTGCAAGCAGCGCGCTCCAGCCCAGCAGCGAGACGACGACGTAGCCGCATAAAAAGCGCGCCAGCGAACCGATAGCCGCGCCGCAGCCGACCGCCAGATAAAGCGGCAGGGCTGTCTGTCTATCGTTTCCAAACATGCGCCCTACCCCGCCATCCGCACGACGGTCCAAAAGCCGAAGGCGACGGCAAGCACGCAGAGCGCCGCCGAAGCCACGATGTTGAAGGCGGCGAGCCGGCGCTCGCCGTCGAGCGCGAGGTTCAGCGTCTGTAGGCAGAAGGACGAAACCGTGGTGTAGCCGCCGAACAGCCCGACCACGATCAGGTCGCGCACGAGTTCGGCGGAAAAGATGCCGCCGACGGCCCGCGCCGCGCCTGCGAAGGCGCCGATGGCAAGCGCGCCGGAGACGTTGACCACCAGCGTGCCCCAGGGAAAGGTCTCGCCGACGCTGCGGCCGACAAGGCCCGACAGGAAGAAGCGGGAAACACCGCCGAGGAAGCCGCCGATCAGGACCAGGGCGCAGGCCGCAAGGCTCATCGCTTCTTTGCCTTTCCACAAAGCGATTCCTCGCGGGAATCGCGCCATCAAGACAGGCGTGTGCGAGCGGAAAAAGAAATCCTGCCGCGCGAAAGCACGCCTGGCAGGAGTCATCAGCCCAGATGCGAAAAGCTCGGGCGGTTTCGGGGGAACCCCATCCCCATTTGACGAGGGAAACTAGGTGATCGCGGGGTCGCGGTCAATCGGGGCCACTATGGTTGCGACGCGCTTCTTCGCTCCCCGTTAACATTTGCCGAATCCGTTATGGTGGCGGACGCGGTGGCGGACGAGAGACCGGAACTCCCGGGGCTGACGCAGAAGCGGCCGCGATCCCTCGTCTCTATGCGTTTCCGGCGTGTCGGAAATTTTGCGAACCAGGCTACGACGTGACCTTCTTCAGCACGATGGTCTGCGGCTTGCCGTCCAGCGGATCGACCTGGTGGCGAGTGTCGGTGAGGAAGATCAGCCGGTCATCGACCGTTATGCGGGCCTGCAGCGCGTAGGCCCTGCCGGGCTGGATTGCCTTGGGATCGAAGCCGATCTCGAATTTGATCGGCACCTGGCCGGCCACGACGATCTTGCGCTGGCCGACGAGCGTCGCCGGCGCGCCGGCCAGCGAGATGTCGGCGAGTTCGACCGAAAGCACGGCATTGGGCGGCAGCGCGATGCGCTCGCGATAGGTCACCTCGCCGGCAATCGTCTTTTCGGCGGCACTGGTGAACTCCGGCACGGCAAGCACGCCGACCACCAGCGGCACAAGGCCGAAGATGAAAAATTCCGCGATCCTGTCCAGCATAAGATTGCTCCCGCCCAGCAAATCAAACCGATTTGCAAGGTCGGGAAGGATTGCGGTCGTTCGATGGCCTTGGGGAGGAAATTCGCCGGCTTGTCCCTCAGGCGGATTGCCAACCGAAATTGCGAAGAGCAGTTCGGGGCGACCCTCTTCTCCCCAAGGGGAGAAGGTGCTGCGAAGCGCGCCGGATGGGGCGATCGCCAAGGCAATGCCGTCCTGGCTTACTTGTCCGGGGTCTTCCAACGATCCGCGGCTTCGTCGTCGGCTTCCTTGGCCTCGACCCAGCCGCCTTCGGAGCCGTCGGCACGGTGCTCCTTCTTCCAGAAGGGCGCGCGCGACTTCAGGTAATCCATCAGGAAATTCGCCGCCTCGAAGGCCGCCTGGCGATGCGCGGAGGCCGCGACCACCAGCACGATGTTTTCGCCCGGCGCGATTTTTCCATGGCGGTGGACGACAGTGAGCCCCTGCAGCGGCCAACGCCCGATGGCCTCAGTGGCGATGCGGCCGATCTCGGCCTCGGCCATGCCGGGATAGTGCTCGAGCTCGAGCGCGGCGAGCGCGCCTTTTTCGTCACGGCAGAGGCCGGAGAAGGTGACCACGGCGCCGATGTCGGCACGGCCTTCGGTCAGCGCGGCAATCTCGGCGGCGACGTCGAAATCCTCCCGCTGGACGCGGATGGCCGGCACGACCGTGCTCGCCATCTCAGCCCCCGGTCATCGGCGGAAACAGCGCGATCTCGCGCGCGCCCGCGATTTTCTCGCGGTGGCCGACATGTTCCTGGTTGATGGCGACGCGGATGACGTCCGGATATTGCAGCGCGTTTTCGTATTCCTCGCCGCGCGACTTCAGCCAGCGCAACAGGTCGGCGACGGTCTCGACGCCGGCGGGCAGCTCGACATGCTCTTCCGGCTTGCCGATCCGCTCGCGCACCCAGGCGAAATAGATGAGCTTGGTCGACATCTCACTCGTCCATGATGTGTTTCAGGCCGGCGCGGAAATAGTCGTAGCCGGTGTAGAGGGTGACAAGTGCCGCGATCCACAACAGCACCAGGCCGATTTGGGTGGTCAGCGGGAAGATCTTGTCGCCGGCCGGGCCGACGAGCAGGAAGGCGATGGCGACCATCTGGATGGTCGTCTTCCATTTGGCGAGTTGGGTCACCGGAACCGAGACCTTCAGCGCGGCCAAATATTCGCGCAGGCCCGAGACAAGAATCTCGCGGCACAGGATGATGATCGCCGCCCATAGCGACCAGCCGGCAATGCCGGCATGGCGGTCGGTGTCGGCGGCGAGCAAGAGCAGGCAGGTGGCGACCAGGAGCTTGTCGGCGATCGGGTCCAGCATCTTGCCGATGTTGGAGGTCTGCTGCCAGGCGCGCGCGAAATAGCCGTCGAAATAGTCGGTGATGGAGGCGAGCAGGAAGATGGCGAGCGCCGACCAGCGGGCAAAGTCGGAGGACTTCAGATGGCCCTCGAGAAAAAAGCACAGCACCACCAGCGGCACCGCGATGATGCGGGCGTAGGTGAGGATGTTCGGCAGGTTGAACGCGCGCTGGGCCATATCTGATCGGGATCTCTCTCCGCCTGCCTACTCAAATCAGAAGCCAATGTGGGGGGTCAACAGGCGAGATTCGATTGGTCAACCCAAAATAGGCGCAAGAATGGTCAGCTGTCATGAAAATGGTTGTAGACCAGCTTCGCCACGTGCTCGGAAATGCCATCGACCTTGACCAGGTCCTCGACCGCGGCGCGGCTGACCGCCTTGGCGGTGCCGAAATGGTGAAGCAGCGCCCGCTTGCGGCCTGGGCCGATGCCGACGATCTCGTCAAGCGGGCTCTTGACCATCTCCTTCTTGCGGCGGGCGCGGTGCGAGCCGATGGCGAAGCGATGCACCTCGTCGCGCAGGCGCTGGACGAAATAGAGCACCGGGTCGCGCACCGGCAGCGTGAAAGAGTCCCTGCCCTTGACGAAGAAGCGCTCGCGCCCGGCGTCGCGGTCCTGGCCCTTGGCGATGCCGATGGCGACGACCCGGTCCTCGATGCCGAGATCGGAGAGGATCTTGCGCACCGCCGTCATCTGGCCCTGGCCGCCGTCAATCAGGATGACGTCCGGCCATGCCGGGAAGCTGCCGTTTCCCTCGACAAGATCCTCTGCCGCATCGTCCTCGGCCTCCGCGCCCGCTCCGATTGAAGGCTGGACGTCGCCATGCTCCCTGAGGAGCCGCGAGAAGCGGCGCTCCATCACCTCGCGCATCATGCCGAAATCGTCTCCGGGCGTGATCTCGGTCGAGCGGATGTTGAACTTTCGGTACTGGTTCTTCACAAAACCTTCCGGCCCGGCGACGATCATGGCGCCGACCGCATTGGTGCCCATGATGTGCGAATTGTCGTAGACCTCGATGCGCACTGGCGGCCTTGCGAGGCCGAAGGTCTCGGCAAAGCCTTGCAATAGCCGCGCCTGCGTCGACGTTTCCGCCAGCCTGCGGCCGAGCGCCTCACGCGCGTTCTGCAGCGCGTGATCGGTGAGATCCTTCTTCTCGCCGCGCTGCGGCACCGAGATCGCTATCCTGCGCCCGGCGCGGGTTGACAGCGCCTCGGCGAGCAGCTCCTGCTCCTGCACCGGCTGGGAAAGAAGCAGCGTACGCGCCGGCAGCTTGTCGTCATAGAACTGCGCGAGGAAGGAGCCCAGCACCTCGGCCGGCTCCAGCGCCGGATCGGCCTTGGGGAAATAGGCGCGGTTGCCCCAGTTCTGGCCGGTGCGGAAGAAGAACACCTGGATGCAGGTCTGGCCGCCTTCCTGGTGGATTGCAAAGACATCCGCCTCCTCCACCGTCTGCGGGTTGATGCCCTGATGCGCCTGCACATGCGATAGCGCCGCGAGGCGATCCCGGTAGATAGCGGCCCGCTCGAAATCGAGCTCTTCGGAGGCTTGTTGCATGGCGGCCGAGATCTCGGTCTTCACCTTCTGGCTGCGGCCGGAGAGAAAGTCCTTCGCCTCGGCAACCAGCTCGGCATAGCCCCGATGCGATATCTCGCCGGTGCAGGGACCGGCGCAACGCTTGATCTGGTAGAGCAGGCAGGGCCGCGTGCGGTTCTCGTAGAAGGAATCCGTGCAGCTTCGCAGCAGGAAGGCGCGCTGCAGCGAATTGATGGTGCGCCCGACCGCGCCGGCGGAAGCGAAGGGCCCAAAATAGTCGCCCCTGCGCGAGCGCGCGCCGCGATGCTTATAGATACCGGGCGAGACATGGTCGCCGGTAAGCAGGATGTAAGGGAACGACTTGTCGTCCCGCATCAGCACGTTGAAGCGGGGCCTCAGCCGCTTGATTAGGTTGGCCTCGAGCAGCAGCGCCTCGATCTCGGTGCGGGTGACGACGAATTCCATCGTCGCCGTCTCGCGCACCATGCGGCCGATGCGGGCGGTGTGGAAGCGCCCCTGCGCATAGTTGGTGACGCGCTTCTTCAGGCTGCGCGCCTTGCCGACATAGAGCACGTCGCCGGCGGCGTTCATCATTCGGTAGACGCCCGGCTGGTTGGGCAGCCGCTTGACCAAAGTCTGGATCACCTCGGCGCCGACCATGCCGTCGGCGTCGCCGGCATGCGGCGTCCAGTCGATCGCGGTGAAAGCGACGTCGGGACCGGCGGCAACCGCCTCCGGCTCGACGATTTCCTCCGACGCCTCGTCCTCGATGTCGAGATCGGGCGGCAAATCATCGGCGGCGCCGAGGGGGCTGTGTTTATGGGCAGGACTCATTCCACCATGCCTGTCACATCGGGCGTCTGCCATGCAAGATGCTGGCCGCCGTCGAGCGCGATCATCTGGCCGGTGACGGAGCGCGCCTCCCAGAGATAGCGGATGGTGGCGCCGAATTCCGGTAATTGTGGGCCGCGCTTCAGAATCAGCCCTTCGACCTGCCTGCCGAAATCTTCGTCGTCCTGGCGCTTGTTCTTCAGTGTCGGGCCGGGGCCGATGGCATTGACGCGAATGCGCGGCCCCAGCGCCTGCGCCAGCATCTGGGTCTGCGTCCACAGGGCCGATTTCGACAGCGCGTAAGAGAAATAGCGCGGCGTCGGCCGCCAGACACGCTGGTCGATGACGTTGACGATCAGTCCCTCCGCGCCTTCCGGCAAGGCCCGAGCAAAGTTCTGCGCCAGCAGCGCCGGCGTCTTCAGATGAATGGCGAAGTGGCGGTCCCAGGCCTGCCAGTCGAAATCCTCGACACGGTCGTCGACGAACAAGGAGGCGTTGTTGACGAGGAGCGTGACCGGGCCAAGGGCAGCTTCGGAGCGGCCGACCAGATCGCCGACGGCTTTCATATCGGTGAGGTCGGCGGCGAGCACGGCGGCACGGCCGCCCTGGTTCCTGATGCGGCTGGCCAGCGCCTCGGCCTCGGCTCCGGAACGATTGGCATGGATGGCCACGTCAAAGCCATGCGCGGCAAGGTCCTCGACGATCGCCTTGCCGATCCTTTTCGCTCCACCCGTCACCAGCACCACGCCAAAGGCTTCTTTCATGTCGTCAATCCTCTATCGGCTTCACGATTCCGGGAAGCCGGCACAATATGACGGGCCAAGCGTTAAATGCCATTTCTACCTGGGGCAGGAATGTGGCGAAGCGGCCCGTACGCACGCTGCCGACCCGGATTGCGGAAGTTTCATAATGCAATATAGGTCCCCGAACCCCTTGAACCAAGCGGTGTGCAGCGCAACATGACTAGCGTGCTGACATTCGCTGTTGCGAAGATGCAACGTCACCTTTTGGCCTCATTCGCGCCAGGGAATTACCCAAGTTCAGGTTCGCTTCAGCCGTATTTCAGCACGACATTTGGAACCGTTGAACGCCAGGCCCGTTTATCCCCCCGGACGGGCCGGGGGCATTCATGAACATAAAAAGCCTCGTGTCTTGTGGCTTAAGGAGTAAACAACAATGCAAGCTAATCTCAAGTTTGCGCGGCCGCTGGCGGTTGCGCTCGGGCTCTTCGCCCTCGGTGGTACCGCTTATGCCGCAGACGCCGTCACCGAAGAGCCGCCGGCACCGGCCCCGGTCGCCGAACTCCCCGTCGCTTCCTGGGCCGGCCCCTATGCCGGTATCAGCCTCGGCTACGGCTTCAGCGGCCATGCCGACGCCCGCGACGCCGGCGTCAATGTGAAGACCAAGGGCTTCATCGGCGGCGTCTTCGGCGGCTACCAGTGGCAGCAGGACAACTTCGTCTACGGCGCTGAAGCCGATCTCGGCTACAATGGCGTCAAGGGCGACAGCGCGGGCGTCGATGCGAAGGGCGGCCTCGAAGGCTCGCTGCGCGCTCGCCTCGGCTATGCCGTGACCCCGGAAATCCTGCTCTATGGCACCGGCGGTCTCGCCGCCAAGAACCAGAAGATCGACGACGGCGTCAGCAGCGACAGCAAGGCGATGCTGGGCTGGACGGCCGGTGTCGGCACCGACATCAAGATCACCGACAACGTGTTCGGTCGTGTCGAGTACCGCTACACCGACTACGGCGACAAGAATTTCGACAATGTCGGCAACGTCAAGTCGAAGGACAACCGCGTCCTCTTCGGCGTCGGTATGAAGTTCTAAGTCGTCCAAGCCACGACACGGAAAAAGCCGGGCCGCGCGCCCGGCTTTTTTTGTGGCTGGCGTTGCCGCAGGCCGACACGTTTGGCCGCGCCTTCAGCGCAATCCGGTGGATGGCGCCTGCTGGAAATCCTCATGGGCTGAAATCGACTGCAGCCGGTCGAGCCAATTCGCGCGCGAGCGCGTGAAGACCTGGGCGTCCGGACGGTAGTCGGCCGGGTCGGTCATGGTCGCGGCGTGAACGTGGATCTCGCCGGGCCATCTGTCGGAGCGGAAGTAGAGCCTGGTGCCGCAGGACGGGCAGAACCCGCGAAAGGTGTTCGGGCTGCTTTCATAGTGCCTGATGACGCCGGCCCAGTTCAGCTGCGGCCTCATGCCGAGGAAAGCAGTGAAGGGAGCGGACGTGGCGCGCTGGCAATCGGCGCAGTGACAGACAAGATTTCGCGTGAGCTCTCCGGAATAGATCCAGGTGACCGCGCCGCACATGCAACGTCCCGCCAGAGATGCCATCGCTTCCTCCGCCGACTGCGTGCCCGGGCCGACCCCCGCCGACGCGGCCGATGTGAAGGATAGGCGGCGCGATCTGTTCAGGCTGGCCGCTTTGCGACCTTGGCGGGTTTGACCTTCGGCGGCAGTGTCTCGACGAAAGCCAGCGCACGATCGATCCACTCGGCGAGATCTGCCTCGGTTGCAGTGCCTTCCGGCGCGACGTGGATATAGCCTTCCATCGAACGCCCGCCCATTTCCATCGGCCGCGCATGGGGCCGTGCGGCTGCGGCCGCGTGCCCGTCCTTGCCGACACGCACCAGCAAGCCGCGCTTCGAGGTGCCGACCAGCATATTGCCGTTGATCATGAAGCAGGTGCCGCCGAACATTTTCTGTTCCGTGAAAGCGCGCCGGCCAAGGGCCGCGCGCAAGCGCTCGACCATCGGGTCGGGGGCGACGATTGTTTGGGTGACCGACTTCGCCATGCGAACCACTTCGTAATTGCACGGCCTATGCAATCACGAATCCGGGCGACAATTCAATATGGGGAGGCGCGGCGGCGAGGCTGCCGATCTCCCCCACAAGGGTGGAGATGAGCTGTTTACCCCGGCACGCAGCCCTTCAGTTCCGGAAACTTTTCGTCGAAGCGCGCGGCCCAACGTGTAAGCCGGCCGCGGCCCTTTTCCCACTGGCCGCCGAAACGCAGCGCGAGATAGCCGAGGGTGGCACGCAGCGCCAGCTGGCCGGCGGTGATCTTCTTGGGCAGTTTCGGCGGGTTGGCGTTGAGCAGGTCGAGCGCGGCGGTGATCTTCGCCCACTGGCGGTCGAGCCAGGGTTGATAGACCATGGCGTCCGGTCGCGTGCGCCGCTCGTAGACCATCGACAGCGCGCAGTCGCAGATGCCGTCGGCCAGCGCCTCCAGCACCTCGGCCTCGAGCCGCTTGTCGGGGTTGCGCGGGAACAGCACGTTCTTCGACAGCCGGTTGAGATGCTGGGTGATCGCCCGGCTGTCGTGGATCGTGCGGCCGTCCTCCAGCACCAGCACCGGGATCTTGCCCAGCGGATTGGCCGAGATCAGCTCCGCCGGCTTGTCCTCCGTCTTGACCGGCACGAGGTCGATGGCGATGCCGGCATAGGCGGCGGCCATGCGGACCTTCGAACTATAGGGAGAGGTGGAGGCGTAGAGCAGCTTCGGCATGGATCGGGTTCCTGATTGTCCGCGCGCACTGTTGACCGAATGCTCTTGCCAGAGCAACGGCCAGCGTCGCCAAAACCTACCGCCAGTTGGCCGCACCTTGTTCGAGCGACGCGTGCCGCCGCTACTTCAGGGACCGCTCCATGATGATGGTTCGTTCGTCGTCGTGGAAGCAGTCCCGGAGCGCGCGGAAGCCAAGTCTGATAAATAAAATCGCTCCGCGGTGACCGAGGACGGCACCGTCAGCACCGTCGCGCCGCTTGCCCGCGCTGCTTCCTCGATCTCCAGCATCAGCCGGCTGCCGACGCCGCGTCCCTGAAATTCAGGATCGACGAACACAGATCGAACCATTGTTCCGTCCAGCCCCGCGGTACCGACAATTTTGTCGCCGCAAACGGCGACAAAGACTTGGCGCTTCTTGAAAAGTTGCAGCACGGCCGAGGGGCTGAAGCTCTGCTCAACGCGGGCGATGATTTCCGGCCCGTAATCCCTGGCGTTGTTTTTCCGCAGAGCGGCAACAATGACCCGGCTTACCGCTTCGGCATCGCCTCGCCTGCCCGTCGAATTCCAAGCCACAAAGCCATGATCAACCCTTTCTACCTGATCGACGTGCGGCAGCAGCCGACATCGCCCGGACCAGAACGGATCGTGACGATGCGAGCCGGTCGCGCAATAAAAAAGCTCCCGGAAGTTTGCCGGGCGGCAAATTTCCAGGAGCTTTCAGGACAGGCCTTTACCGATCCACTTCGCCCGCTGTTACGCCGAACTGGCGAGAGGGGCGCCTCGACGGCACCCACCCTCGCCTGTTCAGGCTCGCGAGCGAAGTTACGCGACTACTTCTTGGCCGGCGCCTTCTTGGCAGGCGCTGCCTTCTTCACGGCTGCCGTCGACTTGGCGGCTGCTGCTTTCATCGGCGCCTTGGCGGCGGGCTTGGCCGCTGCCTTCGCTGCCGGCTTCTTGGCGGCGGGCTTCGCTGCCGCCTTCGCGGCGGGCTTGGCTGCCGCCTTCGCGGCCGGCTTAGCCGCAGCCTTCGCCGCAGGCTTTGCCGCTGCCTTGGCCGGAGCCTTGGCTGCTGCCTTCGGTGCCGCTGCCTTCTTCGCTGCTGCAGGTTTCGCGGCAGCCTTCGGTGCCGCTTTCTTTGCCGGCGCTTTCGCCGCCGGCGCCTTGGTTGTCGTCTTTGCCATGCGATGCCCCTTGCGTTTTGCCCAAGGTCGTGAGTGACCCGGCGTGCTCATGCATATCTGACTCGCGGCTATCTAGCCAGCGAAGCAACACAATGAAATTCAGTTATTGAATTTTGGTTACGCAAGACGCGTTGACAAGGGCATCGGCAAAAAAAACGACAGAGAATCTTTGCCCGTCGAAGTGAAATTGCGCCGTCGAGAATTCCCGATGCTCTCTATCGCCGGATCATCCAGACATCTTGATGCCGCGCAGAGCGTAGAATGTGAGCGTATTGCTCATAATGGACAACGCACACCATACAAAGCACCTCATCTTGTCCAGCGGAAAGATCTACAAGTCAAGGCGGAGCAGAACCGAACCGGCGAAGGGGCAAAGCTTGCGCGGCAAAAAGCGAGCTTACAGCTCACATTCAAAAAACTGCCGCTGGAGAGCTTGATCCGCTCAGGCTCCACTGCAGACGGCGTGAGGACTCCGCCGTTCCATGCTCCTCGCAAGTTCCGAGGGGAGAAAACCGTTGCGCACAGTCCTGGAATTGCTGTTCTTCCTGGTCGCAATTCCGGACGGAAAGCCGCTTCGCACTTTTCCTGGAATTGCTGTTCTTCCTTGGTCGCAATTCCGGACGGAAAACCGCTTCGCACTTTTCCTGGAATTGCTCTCAGGCCAAATGTGAGTATTCTGCTTATATTCTCGGGAGGCAGGTTGGGGATGTCTACTCGCATTGCAAAGCCAGCCCCGCGCATGCGCAAGGAGCCGCGCCAGGCGCGCTCGGTCGCCACCGTCGAGGCGATAATCGAAGCAGGTGCCCGCGTTCTAAGCGAGATCGGCTGGGCGGGCTTCAGCACCAACAAGGTGGCCGAGACCGCGGGCGTGAGCATCGGGTCGCTCTATCAATATTTCCCCGACAAGCTTGCGCTGGTCGACGCCATCCGACGCCGCCACTTCGACCATGTGCTGTCCGTCATTCGCGAAGCCGCGGCCGAGGAAAAGCCGCTCAGGCAATTCGCGCGCGAGCTGGTGCGCGGCATGATCGTCGCGCACAGCATTCACCCGACGCTGCATCAGGTGCTACTCGACGAGACGCCGGGCGACCGCGGCTCGCGCGCCGCGCATGCCTCGTTCCAAGCCCGCTATCTCGAGCACTATGCGGCGGCCGTCGCGCAATACCGCCGGCGCCTGAAGAATACCGAGACCGTGGCGCGCGTGCTCTCCTCCGCCGTCGAGGGCGTGATCCACAATGCGGCGCGCCGCAACATGCTCGATGCGCCGGAGCTGCAGAAGCAACTCGGCGAGCTGATCTGCGCCTATCTGTCCGGCCAGGGCGCGCGAGCGTGACCAGCGCGAGACCGACGCCGTCAGGGTCGATAGCCGAGGCAGATCGCGCCCAGCGCGACGACGGCACAGGCTCCGATACGGCGCGGCGTCAACTGCTCGCCGAGGAAAAAGCGGCCGATGAAGGCCGCGAAGACGACACTGGTCTCACGGATGGCGGTGATCGGCCCGGCCGGCCCCAGCGCGAAGGCGGCGACCACCGCGCCATAGGCCAGCAGCGCGAATAGACCGCCGCTCAAGGCCTTGCGTGTTTCCGGCGCACGCAGGTCGACAATGAGCCTGCCGCGCAGGCCGACGAAAGCCGCCGGCAGCAGGGCACCGTAGATCAGCAGCACCCAGGCGGTGTAGGCGGCGCTGTCGCCGGCGACGCGCACGCCGATCGCGTCGACCGTCGCATAGGCCGCGATGATGACGCCGGTGGCCAACGCGTAGAGGATCGATGTCACTGAGGCCCTGCCCCGCCCGACTGACAGACCCATAATGCCGCAGGCGACCAGCGCGACGCCGATGAGTTCCGGCGCGGCGAGCCGCTGGCCGGCCAGCAGGAAGCCGCCGAGCGCCACCAGCAGCGGCACGCTGCCGCGCACGATCGGATAAACCTGCCCGAGCTCGCCATAGCGGTAGGCGGCAACCAGGAACACGCTGTAGCCGACCTGAAGGACGGCCGACAGCACGACATAGGGCCAGGCAGCCGCAGCCGGCAGCGGATGGAAGAGCGCCAGGACAATAGCAGCGGCAGTGCTCGAGAAGCTCATGACTGTGACCGTCCACAGCCTGTCGGCCCCGGTCCGTAGGAAGGCGTTCCAGCTGGCATGCAAAATGGCCGCGGACAGCGCGAGCCCGACGACCGTCGCGTTCATTGGGGGCCCCGCGCGCCGGCGAGGATGGCGGAAGCCGCCTTGCGCGCATTGGCGATGGCGGCATCAGCCTCCCCCAACTGGGCCATCAGCGTCGCGCCCTCGATCAGCATCAGCAGCGCCGTGGCGACGCCCTCGGCCCGCTCCGGCGGCATCTCTTCTTCCAGGATGGCGCGCAGGCGCGCCCGCAAACCCTTCTTCTGGCGGCTGGCTGCCTTGAACACCGGATGATCGGGATCGCCGAACTCGGCGAGCGCGTGCGCGAACAGGCAGCCGTGGAAAGCCGGATCGCGAAACCAGCGTTCGTGCCAGTCCAGTATCGTGAAGATCTTCGCTTCCGCCGTGTCCAACGACGCGGCCAGCCGGTCGAGCTGGCGTTCGAAACGCGCCGCGCGGTGCTCTAGCACCGCGACGATCAGGTCGTCCTTCGCCGGGAAGTGGCGGTACATCGTCATCTTGGCGATGTTGGCCTCGGCAATAATTCGGTCGATGCCGGTGGCGTGGAAGCCGTCGCGCTTGAACAGCGAATACGCGGTGTCGACGACATGCTGGCGTTTGGCGGAGGGCGATGAGGGCATTTATGCTGCCGCGTGATGAGACAGGTCTGTCTCTTTTTAGGCAACGGTTCGACAGTTGTCAATTGGCGGCCGATTAGCCGATTTGCTTCCGGCGATAGCCGGCAAGCTCACAATATTCGCGATCGGACTGATGCGGTCGGCGGGCCGCACTGAGTGTCCTGCGGCCTGAAGGCCGCAGGCCGGGGAATGGATCGGCGGCTTCTTACCGAAGCACGCGGCAGCGGCCGTTATAAACCATCCAGCGGTCGAAGCCGGAGACGCAGAACTCGACATTGTCGCCGATCGAGGCGAAGCCCTGGCCTTCCTCGATCAGGTAGAAGATCGAGCGGTCGCGGCCGTCCGACAGGCTGACGGTGGCGCGGCAATAGTGCCGGCCGATCGGCCATCTCTCGCTCGACGGCAGATAACGATGCAGGCGGATGTTATGGAAATCGGTGATCGCGACATCCGGCAGGTGCGGCACATGATGAACCTGATAGCTGAAGCGATCGGTGATCTTGCTCAGCACCCAGGCCTCGGCGCAGACGCTGCCGTCATCCTCGGTTAAAACGGCAACGTCGGCGGCCTGCGCTGCCTGGGTGAAACCAAGCGACGTGCCAAGCGGCGTCAGAAGCGAAATCAGCGCGGCAAGGGCGGAACGGGCGAAGCGAGTCATGACAGCCTCTCAAGGTCGGTTGCGCGCACTGTGCGGATTCGCTTGGCGGCGGTCAAGCGGTTGTGAAGACAATGGTTTCCCAAATCATCGTTCCAGATGCGGTCCGGCTGTCAGACGGTTCCCGCCACCAGCAGTCCGCCGACGACGGCCAGGTTGATCAGCAAGGCGTTGCGCAGCACCTGCCGCTCCGGCTCTTCGGACTCCCAGAAGCGCAGCAGCGCGACGTTCGTCGACAGCGTGAACAGGACAAGCGCGCCGGCGGCGAAAGGCACGGCACGGCCGAGCGCAAGCATCAGGCCGGCGACGACTTCGAGGGCTGAGCCGGCTGCCAGCATGACAGCGGGAGCCGGAAACTTCCGGCTCGCCAGATAGTCGCACATAGCCTTGAATTTCAGGAAGTGCTCGATGCCGGCGAAGACGAACACGCCGCCGATGAGAAGCGCGCCTATCGCCTGAATGGTATCGATCGACATGTCGACCTCCTGCTGGCTTCCGGGTCAATCCTTCGGGATGAAAGCGGGGTTGTAGACGACTTCCCAGAGATGATCGTCGGGATCCTGGAAATAGCCGGCATAGCCGCCCCAGAAGGTCTTTTGCGCCGGCTTGGCGACGCGCGCGCCGGCCTTGACGGCCTCGGCCATGGTCGCGTCGACCTCGGCCTCGCTCGCCACGTTGTGGCCGATGGTGAACTCGGTCGGGCTGCGGCCGCTCTGCGGCACGGTGGCGTCGAGGGCGATGTTCGCGCGCTCGAAGATCGCGAATTTCAAGCCGCCGGCAAGCTCGAAGAAGGCGACGGCGCCATGCTCGAACTCGCGGCCGATGATGCCTTCGGTCGGCAGGCCCAGGCCGTCGCGGTAGAATTTGAGCGACGCCTCCAGATCGTCGACGCCAAGGGTGAAGACGGTGATGCGAGCTTTCATTTCTCTCACTCCCTTCTATATTCGTCACCACATCCGCGACCGGATGCGGCGCAGTGAAGGCGCTGGACGCGCCAAGAGGCTGCATCTGTTTTGCCACGGCGGAAGCGACCCGCATTGAAGATTTCGGCCAAAATGGCCGAAGCGGATCCGCCAGAGGACGCCGAAGCAGATCGGAGAAGATATGGAAGCGGTCCTGGCGCAGACCACCGGCTTCTTTCGGGAACGGCCCGTCCCGCGAGGCCTGGCCGGCGCCTTCTCCGTCGTCTGGGTGCATCGCATGGCGAAGCAGGACGTCCCGCCAATCGTCATCACGCCGGACGCGACCATCGATCTGCAATGGATTGAAGGTCGCTTCCGCGTGGCCGGACCGGACAAGGAGCCGCAGATCGAGCGCCTTCCCCCCGGGTCCGTGATCATCGGCTTCCGTTTCCGGCCGAGCGCGGCCGCCGGGTGGCTCGGCCTGCCGGCCGGCGAAATCGTCGGCGGGCGGCTGAGCCTCCAGGACTTATGGGGTACGCGTGCCCGCGAACTGTCGGATCGCGTCAAGGCCGCGCCTGACCTCGCCGGCATGGTGCGGCAGCTGGAAAATAAAGTCGGAGCGCATACAGAGGGGCGCGATGCACTTGATGCGCTGATGGGCAGAGCCTTCGAGGTTATTGATGAAGGCCTGTCGCCGGAGACCCCGCTGGTTCCCTATCTGCTCAACCGCCTTAACATGAGCGAGCGGACGCTGCGCCGGCGTTTCGAGGACGCTTTCGGCTATGGTCCGAAGACGCTCGACCGCATCCTGCGCCTCCACCGCTTCCGGCGCCTGCAGCGACGGCATAGCGATGCCTCGACCGCGCTGCTCGCCATCGAGGCCGGCTACGCCGACCAGGCGCATCTGATCCGCGAAACCCGGCGGCTGACCGGCGTGACACCCTCGGCGCTGGCGTAGCTCAGTCTTCGGCTGGTCCCGGTCTCACTCACCGGCCAGCCATTCGATCGTCCAGCGCGACGGCTGTTCGACGGCAAGCACTCCATGCAAGGCCGGCAGCATCAGCCGCAATTCGGCCTCCAGCGTGAAGGGCGGGTTCACCACCACAAGGCCGCTGCCGTCGAGGCTCGGTTCGCTCGAGGCAGGCCGGATCTCGAAGCCGATGTCGAGCAGTTTTGGAATGCCAGTCTCCTTCAGCGCGGCGCGGAAGGCGGCGACCGCCTTGCGATCCTTGATCGGATACCAGAGCGCGTAGACGCCGCCCGGCCAGCGCCGGTGCGCTCGGCGCAGGTTCTCGACGAGACGCTGGAACTCGCCCTCCTCCTCGAAGGGCGGATCGACAAGCACGAGCCCGCGCTTTTCCTTCGGCGGCAGATGCGCGCCGAGCGCCAACCAGCCGTCGAGCTCGATCACCCTGGTCTGGATGTCGCCGGCGAAGACGGCTTTGAGCCGCGCAGCGTCCTCGGAATGCAACTCGATCGCCGTAAGCCGATCCTGCTTGCGCAGGAGATGGCGCACGATCAGCGGTGAGCCGGGATAGCGGCGCAGACCGCCGTCGGGATTTTCCAAGCGCACCGCTTCCAGATAGGGCTGAAGCAGCGCCGCCGTCCGAGGCTCGAGCGCGGCCTCGGACACCCGGCCGATGCCGCCCTGCCATTCACCCGTCTTGCCGGCCTCCACCGACGCGAGATCGTAGCGGCCGATGCCGGCGTGAGTGTCGATAGCGCGAAAGGCCTTGTCCTTCTGCTTCAGATACTCGACCAGCCGGCTGAGCACCGCGTGCTTGACGACATCGGCGAAATTGCCGGCGTGGTAGGCGTGGCGATAATTCATGCCGCCTTCACCTTTGCGAACCGCCGCGGCCCCAGCGCGGCGGCGGGGGCTGCGAGTTGGGATTCTGCGGCGGCTTGTTGCCGCGCCCAAAGACCAGCGAAAGCACCAGTCCAGTCAAGCCGACTCCCATCAGCGTGTAACCGGCCGGCTGCGCGCGTTCGTCGACCGAGCCGGTGCCCGCACGCAAGATCAGGTCGACGGCGCGCATGTCGATCCCGTCCGCATCGCCCGGACCGACAGTGAAGACGTAAGCGCCCGGCGTGACCGTCTCTATCACACCGGCCTCGTCGCGAAAGATCTTGTCGGGCAGCTGCGGGCTCACCTGGCGTGGATTGTCGGTGTGGTTGAAGGAGAGCGTCGAGGCGAGCGCCGTGCGGCCGCCGCTTGCCGCGGTCAGCGTCAGCACCGTGTGCTGCTGCGAGGCGACGCGCTCGGCACGCGCGGTGAGGTCGACCAGCACGCGAACAGGCGCGTCGCGCGCAGCGAGCCGTACGGTCGCCGGCCGGAAGCGGCCGCCCTCGTAGACGCGCCAGGTGCCGATCGCATGGCCGGAGAAATTGCTCACCGCCCAGGGATAAAAGACCCCGATGGCAGCGCCGGCGATGAGGACAAGAACCGAGAGGAAGCGCATTGAAAGCCCTGGTTAGAGTTTCTTGCGGGCGCGATCGCCACTTTTGGCGGCCTCGTCCCGGGCAGCGTCGCGAATCCGCTCCATCTCGTCCAGAAACATCTCCAGGCCAAGCTCGAAAGTCTTGTTGAAACCGCTTGTGCCAAAATAAGCCGCGGCCGCCACGACACTGGGATAGTCGCGCTGCAATTCTTCGTCGCTGACCGTGGTGACCGCCGACGGCCCCTTGGCGTAGCCGGCGGTCTCGTCGAGGATCGCGCCCATCAGATAATAACCGGCGGCGCGGAACAGACGGGCGCTGAGCTCAGGTCCGAAGCCGCCATCCTCGAACAGGCCGATGATGGCGTTCAACTTGGCGAGGCAGGGCGGCGAGTTCATGCGATAGACGACGATGAACGGCGCGAAGGCCGGATGCTCCGTCGCCACACGCCGGAATTCCTGCATACCGATGCGCGCCCGCTCACGCCAAGGAAGGCTGTCATCGGGGATCACGAGCCCGCTCATCTGGCGATCGACCAGCGCCTCGTAGAGATGCGCCTGCGAGGGAAAGTGATGGTAGATGCTCATCGCCTCGCAGCCGAGCCTGGCGGCGAGCTTGCGCATCGAGAAGCCGGAGAGCCCTTCCCGCTCGATTACCTCAAAGGCCGCGTCCTCGATCATCTCGCGGGACAATTTTCCGCTGGTTCGGATTTTCTTGCTCGGTGAGTCCATGGCGCCGCTTGACAACTTACACTGTAAGGTTCATGTTCCAAATCACCTTACACCGTAAGGCTAACAAAAACCAGAGGAGAACACCATGCCTGTCATTCGCATCATCTCAAGCGCGCACTCCTGCCTTCGCTCCGCCTCGCTGCTCGCCGCTATCGCGTTCACCGCGGCCTTGACCATGCCTGCCGGCGCCGACGACTACGACGCCGCCATCAAGGACATCCAGTCGGCCATTGGGGGCGTGCCCGGCTTCATGAAGCAGTTCCCGAAAGCCGGTCTGCCCGGCGCGTGGGCAGAGGTCAAGGCAATCGAGATCAGCGACAAGACAGCGCTGCCGCCGAAGGTGAAGTCGCTGATCTCGCTGGCGGTCGCGGCGCAAATCCCCTGCAATTATTGTGTTTGGTCGGACACCGAGAACGCCAAACGCGCCGGCGCCACCGACGAGGAGATCCAGGAGGCAGTCGCCTTGGCCGCCTTGACCCGCCACTGGAGCACCATCTTCAACGGCATGCAGGTCGACTTCGCCCAGTTCAAGAAGGAGATGGGCGGAGAATAGGGAGAGGCTATGAGGAGTAGAAACAGGAATGCACGGCGTCCAGTTGTCCAACCTGCGCTGCTCCTTGTGCTCCCCTTTTTGGTGCACCTCAGAGTGGTGGCGATGCCGGGAGGCCATCTCGGCGTGCCGGACAGCACGGCTGCGGAGCCGTCGTCACCACGGCCGCCTAGCCCCGATCAATTCGGAAAGCGCGTTTCGCAGACAGGGCCTGCGGGCTCGCCATATCTACCTGTTGGCGAGCTAAGATATACTTGCGCAATTTTCTAGCCCGAAAGACCGGCCGCAAGAAATGCCAGAGCCCGAGAGACGGCGCCAGACGCGTTCCTTGTTCTTCACCTTGAAGCCTTCCGCCCTAACGCTCGACGAGTTTTGCGAAGACCGCGGCACGCGGTGTTTACCGCGGGAAAACCGGACGGAACCGCCCTTTTTATGACGCAAAAGGCGCGCCTGCCTACGCCTACAGTTAACCAACAGCAAAAGAGTAACGTTAACGAATCCCTAAATTAGTTGACTATGCGGCGCACAGGTATATCTTTCTATACGTTGGGTGTGCAATTTGGGCGAGCAGTCCGCGGTGGTGGCAACCATGTTCGTGGATCGCGACTTAGGGGCAAAGGGACGCTGAGCGGCAGCACATAAAGCCGTACGGCAACGACCCCGCTTACTCAGACAAAACACACGTTTCTGGCGAGTCCGCGCATGCGGAGGGATCGCCATGATTTCACCTGGTCGGGCAACGCTGTTGCCCCGGCCCGGAACGATGATGCGTGGGTGTGTGCGAGTATGAGGTCGCCATGGGTAGGGTCATCAAGGTTCTGAAGCTGGACACCAAGCCGGGACGGAGGCGTGCCGATCAAGGACGCGCGCTGGTCGCCGGCGGAGCAGGATTTCTGGGTTCTCATCTGTGCCAAAGGCTGCTTGCCGATGGATATGAAGTCATCGCGCTGGACAATTTCCACACGGGCAAGCGCTACAATCTGTCAGCGATAGCGCGTGACGCGACTTTCACCTGCATCAGGCACGACATCGTCGAGGAACTGCCGACGGACCTGGCTGTCGACGAGATCTACAATCTCGCCTGCCCGGCTTCTCCGCCGCATTATCAGGCCGATCCGATCCACACCTTCAAGACCAGCGTGCTCGGCTCGATCAACCTTCTGGAGCTCGCGCGGCGACACAACGCCAAGATCTTCCAAGCCTCGACTTCGGAGGTCTATGGCGATCCGCTGGTGCATCCGCAGCCCGAAGGTTACTTCGGCAATGTCAACACGCACGGTCCGCGCTCCTGCTACGACGAGGGCAAGCGCTCGGCCGAGACGCTGTTCTTCGATTACTCACGGACATACGGCATCGATGTCCGCGTCGCGCGCATCTTCAACACCTATGGCCCTCGCATGCGGCCCGACGACGGCCGCGTGGTGTCGAACTTCATCGTCCAGGCGCTGCGCGGCGACGACATCACCGTCTACGGCAGCGGCGCGCAGACGCGCTCCTTCTGCTTCGTCGACGACCTGATCGAAGGCTTCGTGCGCCTGATGAACGCCGCCGTGGCCCCCCAGCACCCGGTCAATCTCGGCAACCCCGTCGAGTTCACCGTCATGGAATTGGCCGAGCTGGTCATCGACTATACGAATTCACGCTCGCGCATCGTGCACCGGCCGCTGCCGGTCGACGACCCCAGGCAGCGCAAGCCCGATATCTCGTTTGCCAGGCAGCATCTCGGCTGGGAGCCGCAGGTTGCGCTGAGCGAAGGCCTCGCCCACACCACTGCCTATTTCGACGCCGTCCTGGGCGGACGCCGGTTCATCGCCCCGCGCAGGGTCCAGGCATCAACCGCCAGGGAGGCAACGGCATGATGACCCGCCGCCCCGTTCTGGTGACGGGTGGCGCCGGCTTCATCGGCAGCCATGCCTGCAAGCTGCTGTCGGCGGCGGGCTACTTGCCGGTGGTCTACGACAATTTGAGCCGCGGCAACGAGAAAGCCGTCGCCTGGGGGCCGCTGGTCGTCGGCGACATCCGCGACCGCGAAGCGTTGCGGCGGGCGATCGAGACTCACAGACCACAGGCGATCATCCATTTCGCCGCCCTTGCCTATGTCGGCGAGTCGGTCAGCGCGCCGGCGGATTACTATGCGACCAATGTCGGCGGCACCATTGCCGTACTGGACGCCGCGCGGGCAAGCGGCATCGACAAGGTGATCTTTTCCTCGAGCTGCGCGACCTATGGCGTGCCGGAAGCATTGCCGGTGAGCGAGGCCTCGCCGCAGAAGCCGATCAGCCCCTATGGCCGCAGCAAGCTGATGGGCGAAGAAATCATCAGGGACTATGCCGCTGCCTATGGAACGAGATACGCGATCCTTCGCTACTTCAACGCCTGCGGCGCCGATCCCGAAGGCGAGCTTGGCGAGTGGCATACACCCGAAACCCACCTCATTCCGAGGGTGCTGATGGCGGCGTCCGGCATGATCGAGGCGATCGAGGTCTTCGGCGCCGATTACGAGACGGCGGACGGCACATGCGTGCGCGACTACATCCACGTCAGCGACCTCGCCCGCGCGCATCTCATGGCATTGATGCATCTCGAGGCCGGCGGCGACAGCCTGTCCGTCAATCTCGGCACCGGCCGAGGCATCTCGATAAAGGAGATCCTCGAGGCCGTCGGCCGCGTCACCGGCCGGACGGTCCCGGTCGCCTATAAACCGCGCCGGCCCGGCGACCCGGCCGGGCTGTTCGCCGATCCCAGCCTTGCACAAGAGCAGTTGGGCTTTGTGGCGGAATTTTCCGATCTCGACACCATCGTCAGGACGGCAGCGCCCTTCTTCGGGCTCCGACCGGCCCTGAAGCCGAAGGCTTTCAAAGCGTCCGCCGACGTCTCGCGCGCGAAGCGCGCGCCGCGCGGCATGAACGCCGCGGAAAAACGCCAGCCTGCACGGCTGGCAGTCGTCCCTGTGAGTACTGTGTCGGGGCGTGGGCTCGCTGAGCTGGGTTGAGGGCTTGTCTCAGCGAGCCTCTTAGATTTGATCCGCCGGGACAATTCCGAGCGGAAACTGCTAGAGCAATTCCAGGACGTGTGCAGCGGTTTTCCGTCCGGAAATTGCGTGAGCAAAGAGATAGAGCGGGTCGGCGTTTCCGTGAAACGGCCAGCCGCTCTAGGCATTTTTCTGGACGTGCGCCAGCAGCGACTAACTCTTGGGATCGACCAACTTGCGGGCCTTTTCAAAATCGACGCTCCTGGTATCGCCCGCCTGAATTTTCTTGAACTCGTCGGCCGAATTGTCCGAAGCGTGCCTGAAGCTGTACCACCGGCCATCCGGATCCCTCCGTTGCTGGACGGTCCCGTTCAGGACGCGATGGCTGAAACAGGTGCGGATGGGCTGTGCCGCATAGGCCGTGGACCGCCAGACGAGCTCCATGCACATCTTGCCATCATTGCTGAGATGCCATGTGCCTTCGGCGAAGGACGTTGAACCAGGCTTTGACGTCCAGGCACGCATGCGCCTGTCCTGGGCGAAATAGGCGGCTCCGTCCTCCCAGTTCCAGGTGCGGTCGGCATAGAACAACTGCAACTCAAATGCCGTCGGCGTGGTGCCTGCTTGTGCCGCTGCCGGAGACCCAGCGCCGGCTGCGTGAGCAACGCCGGACAGCGCCACTACACCGCAGAAGAGCAGAAGCATCAGGTCCGTGCGCCGCGCAGAACGACGGCACCTCACGCTCCGCGCTGGTCTGGACGGCAATATTTTTCGAACTGCAGGAATGATGAGCGATAACATTTCGACGACGCCTTTCGATCTGGCGTCACTACCCAGATTGGGTATTCGATCCCAATGCGCAGCTACCGCCCCCACGTGATATTAACTGCCGCTCGAGGAATGGTGTCAACCTTCCCGTCGCAGCGAGCCAGGATCGCCCGCGAACAGTGATTGCGGCCGCGCCAAAGCTTGTGGATGGGCAAGCCGCTGGTTTATAGGATCGGCCGCTTATGATGGAGCAGAAACGTTGAACGGGCCGGCGACCACGGAAGGACTCGGAATCTTGGCGCCTCGCCAGGCCATTGGAAGCCGGCAAGGGAGCCGGCGGCCTGGAGCCGTCCCCGGCCGTGCGCCCGATTTCGAAATCGAAGCAATTACCCGGAGTGCGGCGGTCGGCGCCATTCGGAGAACTGGTTGAAAAAAGCATTCTCGATAATCGTCACCCTGGCGCTGCTGGCCTGGCTTGCGGCAGACTCGCGCTGGAAGATGGTGGGCGACGCCTTCGCCAGCATCACGCCCGGCGCCTTCGCTGCGGTGACGCTGGCGCTGTTCGTCACTTATGTGCTGCGCGCGCTGCGGGTCTGCGACGAGTTCCGCGACGACGTGAACGGCCGCTTCGGCGCCTGCCTGCGCGTCATCCTGATTCACAACGCCATGATCAACGTGGTGCCGTTCCGCGGCGGCGAGACCGCCTTCCCGCTGCTGTTGCGGCAGGTGTTCGGCATCTCGATCGTGCGCGCCGGCGCTTCGCTCCTGTGGTTCAGGCTGCAGGACGCCTTCGTCGTCGGTGTGCTCGCCTGCCTGGTGTGGCCCGGTCTTCACCCGGCCCTCAGGGCTGCGGCCATCGCGGCGCTGATTGCCGCCGCCTGGTATCTGCCGCGCTGGGCGCGCGCGCCGCATGACTGGGCCGGGCGCGGCAGCATCGTGTCGAAGCTCGGCAAGCTGCGCGATATCTTCACCGAGGCCACGGGGCGCTCTCGCTACGGCTGGTGGTGGACGGTCGCCAACTGGACGCTGAAGCTTGCCGTGCAGGGATGGCTGCTCGCCATGCTGCTCGGCACCTCCTTCCAGACTGCCTTTCCCGGCGCCGTCGGCGCCGAGGCCGCCGCCATCCTGCCGGTGCAGGGCGTCGCCGGTTTCGGTACCTATGAGGCGGGCGCGGCAGCGGCGCTGCTTTATTCCGGCATCGCCATGAAGGACGGGCTGCAGGCGGCGCTGGCGCTGCATCTGTTCATCCTCTGCTCGGCCGTTGCCACCGGTGCGATCGCCTGGCTGTTTCCCTCGAAATCGACGCTGCCGGAGACGCCGGCTACGGGACCCGCAAGGAAATGACCGCCATGGACATGCTTCCCATTCCTCAGTCGGGGCTGCCTGCCGGTGCCGTCATGCCCGAGCACCAGCTTTCCATCGTCATCCCGATGTATAACGAGGCCGACAACGTCGAGCCGCTGATCGTGCGTATCCACCAGGCGATGGAGAACTACAGCCAGCCCTGGGAAGTGGTGCTGGTGGACGACGGCAGCACCGACGCCACGCCGAATGAAATTCGCCGCCTGGCGGCCGAATACGGTGCGCATGTGCACGCTGTGGAGCTGGTGCGCAACTTCAAGCAGACGGCGGCCATGCAGGCCGGCCTCGACGCTGCCCGCGGCGATGTCATAGCGACGCTCGACGGCGACCTGCAGAACGATCCGTTCGACATACCGCGCATGGTCTATCGACTGCTGACCGAGGACCTCGACCTCGTCGCCGGCTGGCGCAAGAACCGTCAGGAGGGTTTCTGGATGCGCCGGCTGCCGTCACGCATCGCCAACTCGCTGATCGCGCGCGTCACCGGTGTTCGGCTGAAGGACTATGGCTGCAGCCTCAAAGTGTTCCGCGGCAGCGTCATCCGCAGCGTCAGGCTCTATGGCGAAATGCACCGCTTCATCCCGGCCTGGCTGGCGACGGTGACGACGCCGCGCCGCATCGCCCAGGAGGTGGTGACGCATCACGCCCGCATCCACGGCCAGTCGAAATACGGCATCTCGCGCACCTTCCGCGTGGTGCTCGACCTGGTCTTCATGTTCTTCTTCATGCGCTACCGCACCAGGCCCGGCCATTTCTTCGGCGGCATCGGCATCGTGTTCGGCGTGCTCGGCTCGCTGATCCTTGCCTACCTGTTCAGCTTGAAGGTGTTTTTCGGACAGGACATTGGAACGCGCCCGATGCTGTTCACCGGCTTCTTCCTGGTCATCGCCGGCCTGCAGATGGTAACGTCGGGCGTGCTCGCCGAGATGCTGTCGCGCGTCTATCTCGAGGCCAATGTTTCGCTCGCCTATGTGGCGCGCCCGCAGCCCGCGCCTGGCGAAGGCGATGGCTGGCGTTGGCCGAACCCGCCGGCGCAAGCCAAGAAAGCCCCGAGACGGAAATGATCCCGCCCCTACCCTCATCCGAGGTCCGCGCATGACCATCCTTGTGACCGGAGCCGCCGGCTTCATCGGCAGCCATGTCTGCGAGCGCCTGCTCGCCCGCGGCGACGCCGTTGTCGGCGTCGACAGCATGAACGCCTACTACGACCCGGCATTGAAGGCGGCACGGCTCGCCAGGCTTTCCGGCCGGCACGGATTTTCGTTCCAGCAACTCGACATAGCCGAGTCGGGCGCGCTGGCGGCGAACCTCAAGGGAACGCTGCTTAGCGGCATCGTGCATCTCGGCGCCCAGGCGGGCGTGCGCTATTCGCTCGAAAATCCGCGCGCCTATATCCACGCCAACATCGCCGGCCACCTGGAGGTGCTGGAGCTCTGCCGTGCATCGCCCGAGATCAAGCATCTGGTCTATGCCTCGTCGAGCTCGGTCTATGGCGGCAACACCAAGGTGCCGTTCGTGGAAAGCGACCGCGTCGACAATCCGGTGTCGATCTACGCGGCGACCAAGAAGGCGGACGAGCTGATCAGCTCGACCTATTCGCATCTCTTTGGGCTGCCGCAGACGGGCCTGCGCTTCTTCACCGTCTATGGCCCCTGGGGACGACCGGACATGGCGGCCTGGATCTTCACCGAGGCGATGCTCTCCGGCAAGCCGATCCGCGTCTTCAACCATGGCGAGATGTGGCGCGATTTCACCTATGTCGACGACGTTGTCGAGGGCGTGATTGCGGTTCTCGACAAGCCGCCGGCGGCCGGCCGCGAGCGCCACCGCATCTACAACATCGGCAACAGCCAGCCGGTGCATCTCGGCCGCTTCATCGAGACGCTGGAAGGGCTGCTCGGCGTGAAGGCCATCCGTGAGGATCTGCCCATGCAGCCCGGCGATGTCGAGAAGACCTTTGCCGACACCAGCGCGCTCGAGCGCGACATCGGCTTCAAGCCGAAAGTGCCGATCGAGGAAGGACTGGCGAAATTCGTCGACTGGTACCGGCGGGAATGGCGGCCGGAGGGCAAGCTGTAAAGCGAAGCGCTGCCGCCGATGCCCTGCCCTGATGTCGAAGCGAGGCTGACCCTGGTAGTCGGTGCAGGCCGCGTCGATCTCCAGGCTTGTGGCCGTGCAGGCCCCGCGTCGTTCGCGGCGGCAGCGACCAGCTCGCTTATGCGCCGCAGCAGTCATAGCGCATTCATGGGCTGGCCCATCTTCCGACGTCAGCCGAACGCGTACAGATCGTCCGTCGAGACTGCCCTGAAATAGGTCACGAATTCCCAGTAATTCTCGATGCGGTCGACGAAAGGCCGCTGCGGCGGCTTCAGGATCTCGGTCTCGAAGTGGTCCAGTCGCTGGGAACCGCCGAGATAGGCAATGATTGCATTGCCAACCAGTGGATCGCCGATGTCGCTATAGTGGATCGGGAAATACGGCTGTCGGGTCTCGAACAGCACCGATCTGATCTTTGCGCGAAACAGATTCAGCTCGCGCAGAAACGCGTTGAAACGTTCTATGTCGAAATGCACCTTCTTTCTGGGGCTGTCGGCTGCGAACCGGTCGGTGGCATGGACTGTCCATACTCCGGATGCTTCCGCTTCGAGCAACGAGACGAAGGACGCGATCGGATTCCTGACAAGCCAGAGCTTCTTGACGCTTTCATCTTCCAGCACGGGGAGTATGGCCGCGCGCGTCTGGTCGGGAAATATATGAAAACCGATGAAGCGAGCCGACTGATCGTCGAAGATGCGCGCGATGAACTGCTCCGGCTCGACATCTCGCAAATCGACCCGATCGCGCGGCAGATCGATTTTCTCGTGATAGTCATGGCGCAAGCCGACGAAGCTCGGATTGAAGATTTCGCCGTGCAGCACCATTCCGTCATACTGGTTGAGATGGCGATTGAGCGCTTGAGAACCGGTTCGTGGCGAAGCGATCAGCACGAACTTCTGACAAGACTGCATTCACGCCACACCCGTTGGAGTTTGCCCGAACATACACAAACGACCGCTCCGTTCAAATGTGAGCGGCCGCTTGAAACGGCAACGGCAGGCGCCCTGAAGCACCCGCCGTCGTCGGTGTCCCAGCACTTGCTGCGGGGTTCAACCGCCGCGCAGGCGCGTTGGGCTGAGGCTCGCAATGGTCGAACGCTGTTCGGCGGGACAAGTCGGCAGGAACCGGCTCGCATCCGCATAGGTCATGGTGGTGACGGAGTTCTTCAGGCCGCCGCGCTTGGCGATCCAGCCGCGAACCCAGCCAGGGTAGTTCTTCATCATGAAGTCGGCCGCGACCTGGTTGCCGCGCACCCCGGCGCCATACGGCAGGTGGAAGCCGAACGATGCGTTGCGCGTGACGCAGACCTTGCTCTTGGGCATCGCCAGGTAAAGCGTGCAGGCCGAATCGCACGCACCGTTGAAGCGCACGAAACCGCCGCTGCGGCGCATCTTCAGCATGCGGATGGCATAGTCGATTACATAGCCGCCGCGGTCGCCGCTGATCGTCTTGACGTAGCCCTTGCCGAGATTCATGCGCGGACGCAGCAATTGGTCTGCCGAGCTCGTCGAGATCATCGCGCCCGTCAAGGCGAGCGCAGCGAGAAACTTCAATATCGTTTTCATTCGCGCCTCCTGCTATGCCGTGAACGGTTAGCCGGGACGCGTAAAGATTGGTTATGCCGTGTCGATAAACTTGTAACAATCGCTTGATTGCACAGTCTTTTTAGGGGCCGCTTGATTGCATTGGTTTATCAACGGCGCAGAAGGATGATCACTGAAAAGTAAATCCGGCATGGTCAAAGACCAGAGAAGCGTGGAAGCCTTGCCGGTCGATTTGGGTCAGAGGAACGTTCAATGACCGCTGCAAGCAAGCCGAAGCCGGAAGGCGGTCGTCGCCGCATCTGCGTGGTCACGCCTGCGATCCGGCGCGACGCCGATAAAGACGATGCCTCGGCGCCCGGCGAACTTGCCAGGCTCTTCGCCGAAGACGGAGACGACGTCACGCTGCTGTGGGTTGCCGGCCGGGACGTGCCATCCACGGACGAGGTCGCGGCCCGCCGGGCGGAGTTCGGGGCCGCCTCGGTCAAACTGGAGGTTCTCGACCGGTCCGACCAGCTGCTTCCCTCGCTGGCGACGCCCGAAAGCCGCTCCGCTGCGCTGCTGCATTATCTCGAGCGGTGCAGTTACGATCTGGTCTACGCGCCGCTGGAGGGTGGCCTGCCCTACTTCACCCTGCTCGCGGCTGAGACCGATGCCTTCGCCACGCCGCCGATCGTCCTCCTTGCCCGCGCTCCGCAAGAATGGGCGCATGAAGCCGACAAAACATTCATGGGCAGCACCGAGGCGATCGCCACGGCCTACATGGAAAAGTACTGCGCCGAGATGGCCGACAGGACGGTCTGTGCATCCGCCGCCCTGCGCCAATGGATGCTGTCGAGAGGCTGGAAGGTGCGCAAGGCGACGGTGCTGCCGCCACCGCTTCGGGCCGTCCGGACCGAAGCGCCGCAGCCACCCATCGCGAGCAAGGCGCGTGAGCTTGCCGCCCTGGCCGGATCGCGCTTTCGTGACGGGCTGACGCTGCTCTGCGACGCGCTCGACATCCTCGCGCAATCGGCGCCCGAAGGGCTGACCCTCACCGCGTTCGGTCCATTCGGCAAGATCATGGGCGAGCACAGCGGCGGACTGCTTCTGCGGCGCGCCGAACGTTGGCCGTTCCGGCTCAAGCTGTTGCCGCGCGCGACCCTCGAGGAGAGGCTCGACTACCTCGCACGCAGCGGCGCCTTGGCCGTTGTCCCCAGCCTTGCCGCATCGACCGGCGAGGCCGTTGGCGCATGCACCGCGGCAGGGCTGCCCTTCGTTGCAACCAATGCCGGCGCGAATGCCGAAGCCTGGAAGGCTCAAGCCGGCCAGCCGCCGCTGGTCGAGCCCGACGCGGCGCAATTGGCGGCCGCCATGCTGGCGGCGCTCGAGAAGCCGCCCCGGCCACGGCGGATCGATATGACGGGCCCCTGCCGCAAGGCATGGCTGGATACACGCAATGTGCCCGCTGCCCGGAAGCGCGTTCGCAAGCGGCCCCAACCGGCGCCCCTGGTTTCGGTGGTTATGGCGCATCGCAACCGGCCGCTCTATCTCAAACAAGCCATCGAAGCGGTCGAGGCGCAAACCTACGGCAATCTTGAACTGGTGCTGGTCGACGACGGAAGCGATCTGGAAGAAGCCAGGCAATTGCTGGATACGTTGGAACCAGGCTTCCGTAAGCGCGGATGGAGGATCCTGCGCCGGCCGCACAAGCATCTTGGCGCCGCCCGCAATGCCGGCGTGCGCGCCGCGCGCGGCGAACTGATCCTGTTCGTGGACGACGACAATGCGCTTTTTCCGGAAGCCGTCGAGCATTTCGTCCGTGGCATGGCGGCATCGGGCGCGGACATCTGCACGGCCTTCCAATTGCTCTTCTATGAGGATTTCGTGCCCGAGGACCGGGCCGACGGCCTGATCCAGTATCTGCCGCTTGGCGGCCCCGACGCGCTGGGCCTGATCCACAACGTCTATGGCGACGCCAATGCGATGGTGCGCCGGTCGGTTTTCTCGCAGATCGGATTTTGGCTTGAGGATCCCACCTATGCCATGCACGACTGGGAGTTCTTCGCGCGGGCCTCACTCGCCGGGCTCAAGCTCAGGCCCATTCCAAAGCCGCTCTACTGGTACCGGTCGAAACCGGACGGCATGTTCCGCACGTCGAATTGGTACGACAACCGCTTGCCTGTCCTGGAGGCGTTGCGGACGCTGCGATCCGATGACACCCGGCTGCTCCACCAAATGGCCATCGCGCAGAACACGGCGCGTTCCGAAGTCGACAGCGCGCGCGAGAACCTGAAATATACGCCTGCCGATCGCAAATATCTGGCTCTCAGCGACCTCGAGCCGAACGGCGAGGCAGCGATCGAGACGCTCGCCGGCATCGCCGCTTCGGTCGGCCGCCACGATACTGCCACCGCCTTGCTTGGAGACGGTCTCGCCAGGCCGCAGCCAGACGCATCAGGCAGAGCCGAGGCGGCCAGCGCTTCAGGCGCGCTCGCTTACGACGTGCTGAGGAGCGCAAGGCTGCTTACGCCGCGCACTGCAGCGCTGCCGTTGTTGCTGGTGGCGCCCGACGGCGGCGGCGTGTTCCTGCGCCCGCATGCGGAGGGTGCGGTCGCAGCATCGATCGATCATCAATTCCCGCCCTTCTTTCGCAGAATAGAGGCCGCCATCGAACTCGCCCATGCCGAGGCTCCGGCAATCGCGTTCGGCCTGGCGCTCGCCCGCCCGGACCGGCCTATAGACTGGCAGCAGGATGTCGGCGCGCAGACAATCGGCTTTTCCGGCTGGATGACGGTCCGCGACAGATTCGTGCGCCACGCCTTGGCGGCGACGGTCAATGTCAGGCGCAAGATGCCGCTTTCGATCGTGCTCGCGGTGCGCTTCGTGGAAGGACCGAACGGTGCTCCGAGCAACGCCTTCTTTCGGACGCTGACGGTGTTCAGCGACTAAAGCAGCTGAACTCGACATGCTGCCGGTTCGCCTGTTTTTCGGCGCCGCATTTCTGCGGCCACGACGCGATTCAGCCCCGTCGGCGAGAAATAGCCTTCACAGGCCCAAGCAGCCGCTCAAAGTTAACCATCTCTCAAGCCGATTTCTTCCGATATGGTTGACAAATTGCTAACAAATCAATAGTATCAACAGCCTATGGGGTATGTAGTGGCAAGGGTGGGCGTAATGCGTAAGATACAGTCGCTACTTCTGGGCGGACTCAGTCTGCTCGGGTTGAGCGTCGCGTTTTCGAATGCGGCGCAAGCGCAAATCGAAGTTGCTCCAATCAAGGAAGCCGAGCTCGCCTGCGAGCAGGCCCTCAAGATCGGCACCATCGAGGCGCTAGAGGACTACCTGCATCGTTATCCGAATGCGCCAACGGCCTGCAAAGCGCTTGCTTTGAACAGCTTGTCGCAGTTTGGAACCGGTGGTGGAAACGGCAACGGTGGAGATGGTGGCGGCCGCTACGGCGGATAATTGCCGGCCGCATTTTCGCCAATAGATCGTCAGATCAGCTGGCCGCGGTTTCGTGTAACCGCGGCCAGCCCGTCGTGACGAATTCGGCGTAGCGATCCGAGGTTTTCATCCAGCCGAGTTCCACGAGCTGGGCAGTGTCGCCGCGATAGCGCACGGACCGGTCGTTGCGAAGCGAGAGCTTCGGATTGCGCTCCAAGGCTTCCATATAGGCGGCGCGCTCTTCTAGCGTCTTTTCCTTCAGTTGCGCATTCTCGCCTAGAGAGGATGCCGATTTCTGCTGGAAGCCCCAAACAAATTTGAAGTGCAGCAGCGCGACGCGGAGTTCGCTGAACCGCACCTTGCTGATGGTGTGCTGCGCCGCGTGATAATGTGTGTCCCTGCTCCACCGCACGATCGGCACCTTGGTCAGGCACGGTGGAAAGGTCTGCTTGAAGCGGCCGCGCCAGAAAACACGCTCGCGCACCCCGCCGAACATTTGCTCGGGAGGATAAAGTCCATCCCGAGCGCGCAACCACCCCGGCTCCGGATCGAAATAGGGGGATGCGCCCACCAGAGGGATGCTGCCGTCGTAGCTGCACTCCGCCAACGGTCCGTCCGCGTACATGTCGATCGTGGATCCGATCACTGCTTCGGCCCCGGTCGACTCGAGATAGTTGAAAAGCCGGCGCAGGCTCACGCGCTCGAGATCGGGATAGACGAGAAGCTCGTCGGCATCGACGGACAGACACCAGTGGCCGGAACCGAACACGCGCATCAATGTGTTGATCCATCGCGGCGGGGTGATGTTCTCGGCGAAATGCGACCCCTCCGTGTGGAAACAATGGCTGTCCGGCTGCTCCAGGACTAGTTCTCGCGTCCCGTCCGTCGAGCCGTTGTCCAGGAAGAAGAACCGGTCGACTCCGAGCCTTCGATAATGTTCGAGAAGATGCGGCAGCAACGTCCTCTCGTTGCGCAGTGCAACGAAGCACAGAATCTCGTCCTTGCGCACGTCAAGCGGCCTATGGTCCAGCCGCTCAAGGTGTTTTGGAGGTCGATGGGCAAGCATGCGAACGCCAATCAATACGGTTTGCGCGAGGAGCCTGGACAGGCTTGCGCTGATTATCCCGGTCAGACGATTATCAAAGTGTTATCCACCTGTTGGCAAGACTGCTGCGGCTGAGGATCGAGGGGGACCGATTGAAGGTTGGTTCGAAGACGGGCGCAATCTCTACGCCTAAGCGGCTGTCAAGCCACAAACCCCGCAGGGTGTGCGTCGTTTCCGAAGTCGAGTTCGGCTCGACGGTGACCGCTGATCCAGGGTCGGCGACGTATGCGCTGGCGCAGCACCTGGCGAAAATCGGCGACACGGTCACGCTGCTATGGGTGCCGAGCCCGCTCGGCAGCCAGCCCGACGAGCAGGAAATCGACAGGCTCGCCAGATGGAGCTTCGATAATTTCCTGGTGCGGCTCGAGCTGCTGCCGCGGTCACCCGAATTGCTGCGTGGCCTGGAGTCCAGCGACAAGAATTCCGTAGCCGTCTACCACTACCTCAAACAGAACCCCTTCGATGTCGTCTATTTCGCGCTTGAAGGCGGGCTGGCGCATTTCCCCACCGTCGCCAAGCGCACGGGTGTCTTTGCCGACCCTCCCATCCTCGTGGTGCTCGCGCATGGGCCGCTCATGTGGGATCTGGAGGCTAACGCCAGGGCGATCGAACGCAAGGAGCAGATGACCGTCGCCCATATGGAGAGGACCTCCGCCGAAACCTGCGACCATCTCGTCGTCACAGGCCAGTCCCTGCTCGACTGGATGACCAAGGCGCGGTGGAGACTGCCGGCCAGCCAGCACATCGCGACGCCGTTGCAGCCGGAGGAGTGGCGGTCGAACTTCGCCGTCGATCACTACCGGCCCCGGGAAAAACCGGCCGCCGAGGTGGTTCATTTCTCGGGCACCAAGACGCGAAGCGGACTGACGCTGTTTTGCGACGCACTGGATCGCCTGGCCGAGAATGGCGTGACGGACCTGGCCGTGACCATCGTCGGCGCATTTGGTCATGTGCTCGGCGAGCATTCGGGCGGCATGATCCTGCGGCGCGCCCGGCATTGGCCCTTCAAGCTGAAACTGCTGCCCATCCGGGACGAGCCCGAGATCTTTCGTTACCTGCGGCAAAGCCATGCGCTGGTGGCAATCACGCACTCGGCCGCGCAGCTCCCGCTGGATGTGGTGACTTGCCTTGACGAGAAGATCCCGTTCGTCACGACGGACGTCGGCAGCATGCGCGGGCTGCTTCAGCCGGAGTCCGCCGAGGCGGTCATGGTGGAGGCATCCCCCTCCGCGATCGCGGCCAAGATCCAATCCGTGCTCGAGAGCCGCTCGTTCGGTCCGGCAAAACCGTTGCTTGACCGGGAAGCGCGCGAGAAGGCCTGGAGCAAACTGCACGTCAAATTGTGCCGGCATCCGGCCAGAACCGACGGCCCAAGCCGGAACCGCAGCCGACCGCCGCTGGTATCCATCATCACGGCGCACTACAATCGGGCGCGGCTGTTGCCGCAGGCGATTGCCTCGGTCCGGCGCCAGGACTACCCCAATATCGAACTGATCGTCGTCGATGACGGCAGCACGGATCCGGATGCAATTCGGCTGCTCAATGACATCGAGCCCGAGTTCGAGCAGCGCGGCTGGCGGATCATCCGGCAGAAGAACGGCTTCCTCGGCAAAGCGCGCAACACCGGTATTCGCGCCGCCAAGGGGTCCTTTATCCTGTTCCTGGACGACGACAACGCTCTCTTCCCCAACGCGGTCAGCACGTTCGTGGCCGGCATGCAAAAGTCCGGCGCCGATATCTGCACGACTTTCGCCAAATGGCTCAACGAGCCTTTCGTGCCGCCGGACACCAAGAGCGGCTATATGCTCTACTTTCCGGTCGGCGGTCCGCCGGACATCGCGCTGATTACCAATCCGTATGGCGACGCCAACGCGATGTTCCGGCGCGAGGTGTTCGACAAGGTTGGCTACCTCAACGAGGAGCGCGGCTTTTCGGCGAGCGATTGGGAATTCTTCCTGCGCGCCGATCTCGCGGGTCTGGAAATCGCCACCGTGCCGGAGCCGCTGTACTGGTACCGGTCTTCGCCGGCCGGCATGAACCGCAATGCCGAGTGGCTGAGGAATCGCCGGCCGATCATCGATGTGTTTCGAAAGCACAAGTTCGCGCACACCGACATGTTCGTGCAGCTCGGCATCAGCTCGAACACTGCCGATCATGAGAAGGACCTCAACCTCTGGAACCTTGAACTGCGCGTCAAGGACGAACGGTATCTGCGGCTGAGCGCAGCCTCCCCCAACTCCGCGGACGCAGTGCAGTTGCTGGCCGAGATTGCGGCGCGAGAAGGCAGGGCCGATACGGCCATTTCGCTGCTCGCTCACGCCGGACGGTCCGACTTCACGCTGGGCGTCGTCGAACTGCTCAACGCCGCCGCTGAAGAAACAGTGCCGGAACTCCATTCCTCGCTCTACAGCGAGCGCTACCTCCCGGTCGAAGCCCTGCGCCGCGCCTATGTTGGCTCGCATCCGGCTGCCGATGCGGATCTCTTGAGCTATGTCGAGCAGTCGCCGGACCAGCTGTTTGTGCAGGCCACCGCCGGCACCGTCTCAATGGCGCTGCTGAAGGGCGTCTGTCCGGCGGGGACGATCAGCGCCAGCTGCTGGGTCTATCTCGATGAGGCACTGACCGGACCGGCGCAGTTCCAGATCGCGATCGTGGACGCGGAAAACCAGACCTTTGACCAGCTCGCCCGGCTCCTCGAGGATGGCGACGGGAACGGTTGGGCCGATGTCAGCCGCCCGCACGAACCACGCGAGATCGCAACGGGCGTCCACTCGCCTGCTCCCGGCAGACGCGACCTGCTGCTCGCCGTCAGACGCGGCGGCAATCGGCCGGACGCTCGGGTGCTCGGGGGCTTTTCAAGCATTCAGGTCCGAAATGTGGTTTCGACCGGTGGTAAGCACCCGCGTCTCAACGCGCCGCAAGAACGTCAACGCATGCGGCGGCTGACCGGCGAGGAGCTGAAGCGCGCAGCGCTTGTAACGAACTATCCGTCCGAGTTGCCGGCATTGCTGGTCGCCGGGGACAATGGCGGTATCTTTTTGCGGCCGAGCATCCATGGCCCGGTTGTCGCCGCCCTCAATTCGACTTTCCCGACCTTTGCCCGCAGTGTCATCGCCACGGTGGAGATCGCCCACGAGGATGCCTCGCCGTTCGAATTCGCCATGGCGCTGGGCCGGCCGGAAGAAAAACTGGTCTGGAAAAACGACACGCCGGTCGGCGCGCTGGCATTCTCCGGATGGACGCGGATTTCGAAACCTTTCGAGTTGCACGATTTGAAGGTTTCCGTCCGGGAGATCGACCGCAAATGGCTGACCATCTATCTGGCCATCAAACTGCCGCGCGGTTCGAAGCCGATGCCGTCCAACGCCTTCTGGCGCAAATTGCTGCTCGTCTGGGACTGAAGGCGGGAGCCCGCCAATCGCGCGAACGTGACCTTTCATGGGTGCGAATCAGAGGTGCGAAGTGCGATAAGAACAGATCGGGTCAGTGTGGAAAGGCGCCAAAGAAATGAAAAGTATTATCGGCCTTGTCCTGGGCCTTTTCATCATTCCCGTCAGCACCGCATTTTTCACAGCCGCCGCCCAGGAGCGCGACGTCGGGCCGAAGTGCACCCAGTGGAACTCGTACCGCGTCCTTTTCAAAAAGGGCGACGGCAAGATTTCCGACGAAACCGCGAAAGGGCTGGCGGCATTCGTCAAGGACGCCGGTCGCGATTGCGGCTACCGGGTCTACGCGACGGCCAGCAAGGAAGGCGCGTACGACAAGGCGGACGGCATTGCCGGCCAAAGGCTGAACGCCACACGCGCGTTTTTGAAAGCGCAGGGCGTCAAGCCCGAAATGGTGCTGGCGCTTTCTCATTGGGTCGACGATAGCGCCAGCGATAAGAACCAGGCGCGGAGCGCTATCCTGTATACCTTGCCGAAGCAAGGGATCTCCTGCCGGCAGTATGAAAAGCGAAGCCCTGCCCAGGTCGCCCTCTTCTTCGACAGCGGATCCTCGGTGATTTCACCCCCGGTCAAACGCGACCTCGAGAACTTCGCCAGCAGCATCAAGGATTCGCGTTGCAACGTGGAACTGACGGCATTGGCCGCCAAGGAGATCACGGGCGCCAATGCGGCAAAGACGAACAAGGACCTGGCCAAGCAACGGATCAAGGCGATCATGGACATCATGACCGCGATTGGCATCGACAGCGACCGCCTCATCGATACGAATGTTGAGTATGTCGGCGACAAGAAGCCGAATACCGCCAAAAATCGCATGGCCACCGCATCGCTGATGTAGCGCGCCTGCCGCCGGCGAATGTTACGACTTTTGACGCCACCCGTGCTCGGAGGGGAAATGTCCGTCGAGCAAATCAAGAAGACTTGTCTTCGGGGTTAAAGTGCATATCGCCGGCCAAATCCACCGACAGGTGAAGGACCTTCCGCCCAGCACCAAAATCAACAAGACAACGATGAGCGACCGCTGATCACCCTCACGCCTTGCGCTCCCAGCGACGGTCGGGCGTCTGCTGCCAGTAGGTCACGGCGTGGCCGGCTTCCTTCATCGTCTTCCAGTGGCTGCGCGCGCCCTTGAGCTGCGCTGCGTCGTGGCCGTCGAACAGGAAGACGGCGCGCTCGTAGCCCGAAAGCTCGGGCGGGTGCGCACCATCGACCAGGAAGCGGATCTGGGCAGCGTTGGGGTTGCCCTCCCCCGTGGTGAGCAGGATCGGCTGCTCGGCCGGATAGGCTTCGCGGTCGGTGGCGTGCGCGAGGAAGGAGTCGTCGCGAAACGTCCACAAATGCTGGTCGAGCGCGTCCCGCCGTTCCTCCGTGCCGGTCTGCACGACCGCGCGCCAGCCGCGCTCGACACTGCGCTCGAGCAGGCCCGGCAGGGCTTCCTCAAGCGTCGATTCGGTCAGGTGGTAGAACAGGATGTCGGCCACGACAGCCTTATCCTTCGTAATGGTCGCGCACCAGCCTGTCGAGCAGCCGTACGCCAAAGCCGGAGCCCCAGGACTGGTTGATCTCGCTCGCCGGCGCGCCCATCGCGGTGCCGGCGATGTCGAGATGCGCCCAGGGCGTGTCCTTGACGAAACGCTGCAGGAACTGCGCGGCGATGATGGCGCCGCCATAGCGGCCGCCGATGTTCTTCATGTCGGCGTTCTTGGACTCGATCAGCTTGTCGTATTCGGCACCAAGCGGCATGCGCCACAGCCGCTCCTGCGTGGCTTGGCCGGCGCCGAAAAGCCTGCCGGCCAACTCGTCATTGTTGGAAAACAGGCCGGCATAGTGCTGGCCAAGCGCGACCATGATGGCGCCGGTCAGCGTCGCCAGATTGACCATGAATTTCGGCTTGAAGCGATCGTTGGTGTACCAGAGCGCATCGGCGAGCACCAAGCGGCCTTCTGCGTCGGTGTTCAAGACCTCGATGGTCTGGCCCGACATCGAGGTGACGATGTCGCCCGGGCGTTGCGCATGGCCGTCGACGGCGTTCTCGACCAGGCCGATGACGCCGACGATATTGGCCTTGGCCTTGCGGGCGGCCAACGCACGGATCAGCCCGGTGACCGCGGCGGCTCCGCCCATGTCGCCCTTCATGTCCTCCATGCCGGAGGCCGGCTTCATTGAATTGCCGCCGGTGTCGAAGGTGACGCCCTTGCCGATGAAGGCGATCGGCGCGTCCTTGGCCTTGCCGCCCTTCCATTGCATGACGGCCATGCGGGCGCCGCGCGGCGAGCCCTGCGCGACGCCGAGCAGTGAGCCCATGCCGAGCCTTTTCATCTCCTTCTCGGTGAGGATCTCGACCTCAACGCCGAGCCCTTCCAGTTCCTTCGCGCGAGCGGCGAACTCGACCGGACCGAGCGTATTGGCCGGCTCGTTGACGAGATCGCGCGCAAGCAGCACGCCTTCGATAACGGCCTCTTCCGCGGCGAAGGCCTTCTTGGCGGCGGAAGGGTCGGCGCAGTGGATGGTTATCTTGGCCGGCTTTGCGGTTTCGGCCTTTTTGCTCTCCGCCCCCTTCACGTCGGATTGGCCGTCTTCCTTGTCCTTCCTGGTCTTGTATTTGTCGAAGCCGTAGCTGCGCAGGAGGATGCCGGCGGCAAGGTGCGCCGCCTGCCTGCCGTCCGGCTGGAGGTCCGGAAGATCGAGGATGACAGCGACTTCCACAGCCTTGCGCAGCGCGGCGGCAACCGCGCCGCCGAGCTTCAGCCAGGCGTAGTCGTCGAGGTTTGCGACCTTGCCGGCGCCGACGGCCACCAGCCGGTCGACAGAGGTTCCCTCCGGTGCCAGCACTTCCACCGAGCTCGCGAACTTGCCGGAAAAATCGGCGACCGGAAAGGCGCGCGCCAATGCGCCAGCCGGGTCGCAGGCCTTCGCGGCATCGCCAAGGCCGCCGCCGTCGGCCGCAAGCACGAAGACGCTGCCATTTTTGGGCGCGGCGAATTTGGCAAAGGCAATCGAAGGTCTCGAAGTCATCAGATCCTGCTTCCGGGGTGAGGCGCCGCGAACCGGCTTTCAAGCGTGCGCGACATTTGGTCGTTTTCGGCCATTTGGCAAGACTTTGGCCGAAATCGCTGTCTATATCGGCGCCGAAACCAACCAAGGATTCGTCGCGGCGGAACGCAAGCTTTATGCCGCAACCTGTTGTTAACCATCAATGTTTCGCATTTCTTATTCATTGACGCGGAGACTCCGCCGCGCCGGGCGCGTGGCGTGGAGAGGACAAACCAGATGAGCCGCCTATGGACCCGGTTGTGCAGGCGTCGGCGGATGACTACCTTGTCGGTGGGCATGATGCCGTTCGGCACAATCGAGAAAAGCCTTCATGAAGGTCGTTGAACGCTACATCATGCGTCGCGCTACCGCGATGTTCCTGGCGGCGCTGGCGTGGACACTGGCGATCGTGTGGACGACGCAGGTGCTCGCCAAGATCGACTTGGTCACCGACAGTGGCCAGTCGGCGTTGACCTTCTTCGAAGTCGCGGCCCTGATCATCCCCTCGATCGTCCCGATCGTGGTGCCGTTCGCGCTGGTGGTCGCGGTGGCGCAGACGCTGAGCGCCATGAACACGGATTCGGAGCTGGCGGTGATCAACGCCGCGGGCGCCTCGCGTTGGGCGATCGCGCGGCCGATCCTTCTGCTGGCGCTGGCGGCCAGCGTCTTTTCCTTTGCCGTCGATAACGGCGTCGATCCCTATGCCAGGCAGAAGAACCGGCAGCTGGTGGCGGCCTCGCGCGCCGACCTTCTGTCACTGATCATCCAGGAAGGCACGTTTCGTAAGATCGACGACGGCCTGTTCCTGCAGATCGGAGAACGGCTGCCAGACAACAAGCTCGGCGGCATCTTCGTCGCCGATTCGCGCGAGGAAGGCGCCAACCTCACCTATTACGCAAAGACCGGCAGCATCGTCGAAAAAGGCGACGAGAAGGTGCTGATGATGAATGACGGCGTCATCAACCGCAAATCGGTGACCGGCGACCTTTCCGTCATCCGTTTCACCTCCTACGCCTTCGACCTGTCCGCCTTCATGTCGGCGGCGAACGAGATCACGCTGCTGCCCAAGGACCGGACGACGCCATACCTGCTCGACCCGGATCCCAACGACAAGATGTACCAGCGCAATCCGGGCGGCTATACGGCCGAGGTCAACCAGCGCTTCTCCGAATGGTCTTATTCGCTGGTCTTCGCGCTGATCGCGCTTGCGGTCGCGGGCGACGCGCGCTCGCACCGCGAGGCGCGCATCCATCCGCTGATCACGGCAATCGCTATCGCCCTTTTCGTCCGCTGGCTTGGCTTCTTCGCCGCCGGCAAGGCCGACAAGGTTTGGTACTACGCCTATATGGTCTACGCGGTTCCGATCGTGGCGTCGGCGGTCTCCGCCTGGTTCATCGTCTCGTCGCGGAGCATGGAACTGCCCGCCGCCTGGGCCGACTGGATGACGAATCTCGCCGGCCGCGTGAGCGAGGGCTGGACGGCGCTCAAGCTGTGGCTCGCCCGGCGCGGCACCTCCGGCCAGGGAGCCTGACGATGGGCTGGACGCTGGGCCGTTATTTCTTCTTCCGCTACGTGTCGATCACCATCTGGTTCTTCCTCGGCCTTTTGGCGCTGGTGTTCCTGATCGATTTCACCGAACTTTCGGGGCGCACGACCGGACTGCCGGGCTTCACCTACGGCACCGCCTTCGCCATTTCGGCGCTGAGGATGCCGATGATCATGCTGCAGACGGTGCCTTTCGTCGGGCTGTTTTCGGCGATGGCGACGCTGGTGTCGCTCAACCGCCGCTACGAGCTTGTCATCGCGCGCTCGGCGGGGGTTTCGGCCTGGCAGTTCCTGTTCCCGTGCTGCGTCGGCGCGCTGATGTTCGGGCTGCTGTCGGTCGGCGTGCTCAACCCGATCGCCGCGCACGGATTTTCCTGGTCGGAGCAGATGGAAAACCAGCTGCGCGCCGGCAAGTCGAACGCCGTCGCGGAGGACACGACGCCCTGGCTGAGGCAAAAGACCAACTCCGGCGACACCATCATCGGCGCCCGCGCCATCCTCAACCAGGGGCTGGAGATGGCGGACGCGGTATTCTTCGTGCTCGACCAGCAGGGCAACATCGTCGAGCGCAAGGACGCCGCGCGCGCCTTCCTGCGCGACGGCTACTGGGAATTGCAGGACGTCAAGCTGTTCAAGGACGGCAACATCCGTGCCGAGGCTTCCGACCGCGTGGCCACCAACCTCAAGCCGGAATTCGTGCAGGAACGCCTGGCGCGCCCGGAAACCATTCCGTTCTACGAGCTGCCGGCAAAGATCGAGGTTGCCCGCTCCTTCGGCCTCAAGGCAAATGCCTTCGCCATGCAGTTTGATTCGCTGGTGGCGTTGCCGTTTCTCCTCGTCGCCATGACGCTGATTGCGGCAACAGTTTCAATGCGATTTGCGCGGATGGGGCAGTCGGCGACGATGATTCTGGGTGGCGTCCTGGCCGGCTTTCTGCTTTATGTCGTTTCGGTACTGGTCAAGGCATTCGGGGTCGCCGGATTCGTGCCTACAATGGTGGCTGCATGGGTTCCGGTTGTCGTGGCTATGTTCTTCGGGGTGACTTTTCTGCTATACAAGGAAGACGGCTAGTGAGGGAGGCTGGTTTGCGCAGCCATAGGCAGGCCGGCCTGGCACGCCTTTATGGGGCGACAGCCTTGGCATGTTTGTTCGCTTGCGTGGTACCGACGGTGCCGGCGCTGGCGCAGACCATCACGGCGAAGCCTGTTCCCTCCGGCACACAGATGCTGCTGGCCGCCGATACGCTCGTCTATGACAACGACAAGCACACGGTGACGGCCGTCGGCGGCGTGCAGATCGACTATGGCGGCAACAAGCTCGTCGCCCAGCGCGTCGTGTACAACCGCGATACCAAGCGCCTCGTCGCCAGCGGCGCCGTCGAGCTCATCAACAGCGACGGCACCAAGATCAATTCCGAGCATATCGACATCACCGACGATTTCGCCGACGGCTTCGTCAACGCGCTGCGCGTCGAGACGGTCGAGAAGGCCTATTTCGCCGCCGAAAGCGCCGAACGCATGGGCGGCGCGCTGACGACATTCCACAACGGCATCTACACCGCTTGCGAGCCTTGCGAGGACAAGCCCGACTCGGCGCCGACATGGCGCGTCAAGGCGAGGAAGATCATCTGGAACGGCGAGAAGAAGACGGTTCGCTTCGAGAATGCGAATTTCGAGTTCTTCGGCTATCCGCTTGCCTATTTGCCAGCCTTCGAGATCGCCGACCCGACGGTCAAGCGCAAGAGCGGCTTCCTGATCCCCGGCATCGTCTACAACAACAACCTCGGCGTCGGCCTCAAAGTACCCTACTATTTCGCGCTCTCGCCGACCTATGACCTGACCGTCACCGGCAGCGGCTACACCAAGCAGGGCTTCCTCGGCGAGGCCGAATGGCGGCAGCGCTTCAACAATGGCGAATACAGCCTGAAAATCGCCGGCATCAATCAGCAGGATCCGGACGCCTTCATCGGCACGGGCAATCGCTTTACCGTCGATTCGGGAGAGCCAAACGATCCCAACAAGTTCCGCGGCATGATGGGCACCAAGGGCCAGTTCGCCATCAACGAGCGCTGGAACTTCGGCTGGGACGTGCTGCTGCAGACCGACAAGAATTTTTCGCGCACCTATAACATCGACGGCTACAACGACCTCGTCCACCAGTCGTCGATCTATCTGACGGGCCTGAGCGACCGTAATTATTTCGATGTCAGGGCAATGCGGTTCGAGGTGCAGGAAGACACGCTGTCCAGCGACCCGACGGCGCGCTCCGCCAAGCAGCCCTGGGTGCTGCCGTCGTTCGACTACGCCTATATTCCCGACATGTCGGTGGCGGGCGGGCAGTTGTCGCTCAACGTCAATGCGCGCGTCATCAGCCGCGACCGGCTGGACGCGGTGCTGGCCAATCCGCTCGACGACACTTCCATCAACAACGTGCGCGGCCTCGAGGGCCAGTCCAGCCGGTTGACGGCGGAGGCCGAATGGAAGCGCACCTTCACCACCGATGACGGACTGCAGCTGACGCCGCTGCTCGCCTTCCGTGGCGACGCCGGCTATGTGTCGACCACATCCGAATCGCTGGCGGCGGTCAACCAGATGGCGGCGAATCTCGGCGAGGATGTCGACATGCGCTCCTCGCTCGCCCGCTACATGGCCACGCTCGGCCTGGAGATGCGCTGGCCACTCCTGTTCTCGATGTCGAACTCCAGTCATGTCCTGGAACCGACAGCGCAGATCTTCGTGCGGCCGAACGAGCAATATGTCGGCGGGCTGGCCATTCCGAACGAGGACGCGCAGAGCTTCGTCTTCGACGCCACGACCCTGTTCGAGCGCGACAAGTTCTCCGGCTACGATCGCATCGAAGGCGGCACGCGCGCCAATGTCGGCTTCCGCTACTCCGGCGCCTATGGAAACGGCTGGGGCACCAACGCCATCTTCGGCCAATCCTACCAACTGGGCGGCGAGAACTCCTTCGACGCGCCGGACCTCGTCAATGTTGGCGCCTATTCGGGCCTGCAGACCGCCAAGTCCGACTATGTCGGCCTCATCGGCTTCAACAGCCCGAGCGGCTTCTCCGGCTCGCTCAGCGGCCGGTTCGACGAGCAGACATTCGAGGTCAGGCGCGCGGAGATCAAGGCGGCCTATTCCGGCCTGCCGGTTTCGCTCAGCGCCAAATATGCCTTCATCCAGGCGCAGCCGCTCTACGGCTTCGCCACGGACCGCCACGAGGTCACGCTCGGAGCCTCTACGCACCTGGCCGAGAGCTGGCGGGTCTTCGGCACCGGCACCTACGACCTGGAGACAAGCGTCCTGGTTAAGGACGGCGTCGGCTTCGCCTATAACGATTCCTGCTTCACCTATGTGATGACGTTCTCGCAGACGCGCGATACGGTCACCAAGGAGGTGTCGCAGAATATCGGCTTCAACCTGTCGTTCCGCACGCTCGGCGATTTCGGCTCGTCGACCAGCGGCGTCGACACGATCCAGTAAGCGGAGGCAGCGCCGGTCACGGCGTGCGCCGTCGCTGGCGTGAAGCTTGGTTTGGCGCGTGATCCTTCGAAAGTGGGGCCCATTCTCGGGGTCATGCGCCGGCGACATTGTTTCGCCGCATAGGACGGGCATGGGGTCGACCACATAGCGCATCCGTTCGGAGGACGTGCGGCGCCGTCGTGGCGGATAGGAATTGGGAAGGTGAGATGAGGAAATACCTGTTTTCGGCAGGATTCGCGCTGCTGGTGGCGGCGACCTCGGTTTCGATCGCGGCAATGACGCCGCCGGCATTCGCCAGCCAGATCAAATATGTCGTCAACAACATACCGATCACCACCGGCGACATCGCCCATCGCGCCGCATTCTTCAAGCTGCAGCGCAAGAAAGGCGACGCGGCCAAGGAAATGATCGACCAGACGCTGCGGCTTGCCGAGGCCAAGCGGCTCGGCATCCGCATCACCGACCAGCAGGTCGACGCCGCCTATCAGCGTTTTGCCTCCAACAACAAGATGCCGCTCGCGAAGCTCGACGCCGTCATGGCGCAGTCGGGCGTCACCAAGGAGCATTTCAAGGAGTTCATCCGCGCGCAGATGGCCTGGAACCAGGCGCTTGGCGCGCGCTACCGCTCCGGCGAGGGTGGCTCGGTGACTGAGCAGGATGCGGTCCGCCGCATGCTCGACAAGGGCGGCTCCAAGCCGAGCGCCACGGAATATATGCTGCAGCAGGTCATCTTCGTGGTGCCCGCTTCCGAGCGCTCGGCCACGCTTGCCAAGCGCAAGCGCGAGGCCGACGCCATGCGTGCCCGCTTCAACGGCTGCAACACCACGCGCGAATTCGCCAAAGGGCTGATCGACGTCACGGTGCGCGATCTCGGCCGCGTGCTGGCGCCGCAATTGCCGTCGGACTGGGCCGAACAGATCAAGGCGACCAAGGTCGGAGGGGCGACGCCGACGCGCGAGACCGAACGCGGCGTCGAGTTCATCGGTATCTGTTCCTCGCGCGAGGTTTCCGACGACAAGGCCGCCCAGATGGTGTTCCAGGCCGAAGGCGGCAGCAACGACAAGGACGCCGACGAGCTCAGCAAGAAATATGTCGAGGAACTGCGCAAGAAGGCCACCATCGTCGAGCGATAGGCCGTTGCGGCGCATGACAGAACAAGGCTCGAGCCACCCGCCCTGCTTCGAAGCAGGCATGGCGCCCCACGTTACGCCATGAGCGCAAGTAGGACCGACGCGCCGCTGGCGCTCAGCGTCGGCGATCCATCCGGCATCGGGCCCGAGATCGCCATCACCGCCTGGCAGGCGGGCGACAGCGCCGGCGTGCCGCCCTTCTACCTGCTCGCCGACCCTGCCCTGATCAAGGCGCGGGCGCGTCAGATCGGGGCCAACGTGGCGATCATGGAGACCGTGCCGGGGCAAGCGGCACACCACTTTCCCCGCGCATTGCCCGTCGTGCCACTCTACGCCCGGCATCTGGACAGTCCCGGAAAGCCGAATTCGGCCAATGCCGCGGGCACCATCGAAGCGATCGACCGCGCCGTCGCCGACTGCCTCGCCGGCCGCGCCGCAGCGGTGGTCACCTGTCCCATCGCCAAGAAGCCGCTCTACGACGCCGGCTTTCGCTTTCCCGGCCACACCGAATACCTGGCGCATCTGGCCTCGCGCCACACCGGCGCCGAGGTGACGCCGGTAATGCTGCTTGCCGGGCCCGAATTGCGCACGGTTCCGGTCACCATCCACATCGCGCTTGCCGAGGTGCCGAAGGTTCTGACGAGCGAGCTGATCGTGGCCACAGGACGCATCACCGCGGCCGACCTCGAGAGCCGCTTCGGCATCGCGCGGCCCAGGCTCGCCATCGCCGGGCTCAATCCGCATGCCGGCGAAGGCGGCGCGATGGGCGCGGAGGATCTGTCGATCGTCCTGCCTGCCGTTGAGGCGCTTCAGGCCGAGGGCATCGACGCCGTCGGGCCGCTGCCGGCCGACACGATGTTCCATCCGCAGGCACGCGCCGGCTATGACGCAGCCCTTTGCATGTATCACGACCAGGCGCTGATCCCAGCCAAGACGCTGGGCTTCGACGAGGCCGTCAATGTGACGCTCGGCCTGCCCTTCATCCGCACCTCGCCGGACCACGGCACCGCGTTCGACATCGCCGGCAGGGGCATTGCACGCGCCGACAGCCTGATCGCGGCGCTGAGGCTGGCGCGCCGCCTCGCCGACAGCGGCCGCCGGACTGCGGCGGCATGAGGCTCGATTTGAGCGGGGGGCGCACGACCATCGACGGATTGCCGCCACTGCGCGAGGTGATCGAGCGCCACGGTTTGCAGGCGAAGAAAGCGCTCGGCCAGAACTTCCTGCTCGACCTCAATCTGACGAGCAAGATCGCGCGCGCGGCCGGCGACCTCAGCGAGACGACCGTGATCGAGGTCGGGCCCGGCCCCGGCGGGCTGACGCGGGCGCTGCTCTTCAACGGCGTCAAACGCGTGATCGCCGTCGAGCGCGACGAGCGCTGTCTGGAAGCGTTGGCGGAGGTGTCCGGCCATTATCCCGGCCGGCTCGAGGTCATTCCCGGCGATGCGCTGAAGACGGATTTTGCCGCGCTTGCCGGCACGGCGGGCGGCGGCCCGGTGAAGATCGCCGCCAACCTGCCCTACAACATCGGTACGGAGCTTCTGATCCGCTGGCTGACAACGGCCGATTGGCCGCCCTTCTATCAATCGATGACGCTGATGTTCCAGCGCGAGGTGGCCGAGCGCATCACAGCAAGCCCGGGCAGCGACGCCTATGGCCGGCTCGGCGTGCTTGCCGGCTGGCGCACCGAGGCAAAGATCGCCTTCGACGTGCCGCCGCAGGCTTTCACTCCGCCGCCGAAGGTCACGTCCTCGGTGGTGCATCTGGTGCCGCGTCCATCTCCCCTGCCCACCGACGGCAAGAGGCTGGGCCGCATCACCGAAGCCGCCTTCGGCCAGCGCCGCAAGATGCTGCGGCAAAGCGTGAAGAGCTTGGGCGGAGAAGCCCTGCTCACCCGCGCCGGCATCGACCCGACGCGCCGGGCCGAGACGCTGAGTGTGGAAGAGTTCGTAAGGTTGACGAACGCGCTGTAGCCCGCCGGCCTGCTTCTCCCCTTGTGGGAGAAGGGGAGGCACTCCCTCTCACTCCGTCTTCTCGTCCAGCAAGCCCGAGATGAAATCGAACAGGCCCGGCCGACGGTCGCGGCGCAGGCGCTCGGCTGTAACGATTGCACGCACCTCGGCAAAGGCGCGGTCGAGATCGTCGTTGACGATGACGAAGTCATATTCCTTCCAGTGCTCGATCTCGACGCGGGCATTCTTCAGCCTGGTCTCGATGACCTGCTCCTGGTCCTCGGCGCGGCGCTTCAGGCGCGCCTTCAACTCCTTCATTGAAGGCGGCAGGATGAAGATCGAGACAATGTCGGCGCGCATCTTCTCCTTGAGCTGCTGGGCGCCCTGCCAGTCGATGTCGAACAGCATGTCGCGGCCTTCGGCAAGTGCTGCCTCGGCCGGCTCGCGCGGCGTCGCATAGAAATTGCCGTGCACCTCGGCCCATTCGAGCAGCGCGTCGGAATCGCGCAGCCGTTCGAACTCGCGCATGGTGCGGAAAAGATAATGGACGCCCTCGATCTCCGAGCCGCGACGCGGCCTGGTGGTGACGGAGACCGACAGCTCCAGGCTCGAATCGCTTTCCAGAAGATTGCGCGCGATCGTCGACTTGCCGGCGCCCGACGGCGACGACAGCACCAGCATCAGCCCGCGGCGGCGGATGCGGGACCCCAGATCCCTGGCGGCCGTAGGCTCCTTGGCAACCATCCCCGTCACTCCAGATTCTGAACCTGCTCGCGAAACTGATCGACCACCGCCTTGAGCTCCAGCCCGATCGCGGTGACCGCGGCGGCATTCGACTTGGAACACAAGGTATTCGATTCGCGATTGAATTCCTGCGCCAGAAAATCGAGCTTGCGGCCGACGGCGCCTCCGCTGGAAAGCAGCGTGCGGCCTGATGCGACATGCGTTTTCAGCCGGTCGATCTCCTCGCGGATATCGGCCTTGGTGGCGAGGAAGGCCGCTTCCTGATGCAGACGGACCGCGTCGAGATTGGCCGACGCATCCATCAGCAGGCGGACCTGTTCGGTGATGCGCTCGCGGATCGCCGCCGGCTCGCGCGACGGGTCGGCCTCGGCCTTCAGCGTCAGCGCCTCGATGGCGTCGATATGGCCGGACAACAACTTGCGCAGCGCGGCACCTTCGCTCTGCCTTGCCTGCTGCAATCCGGCCAGCGCCATGTCCAGCGCCGACAGGATCGTCGCGTCGAGGGCGGCGCGCTCCTCCTCGGTCTCGACCGTCTCCAGGATGTCGAGCACGCCGCGCAGCGCCAGCAGACCGTCAGCCGTCGCCGGCGCGGTGCCGAACTGCTCCTGGAGGCGCTTGGCCAGTCCCGCCAAGTCCTTCAGGAACGCCTCGTTGACCACCGGCTGCGCCTGCTGGGCGGCGGCGCGCGCGACAGTCAGCGTTGCCTGGAAATTGCCGCGCGCGAAGCGCTTCTGCACGGTCTGCCTTACAGCGGGCTCCAGCCGGTCGAAACCCTGCGGCAGCCTCAGCCTGACCTCGACGCTCTTGCCGTTGACCGATTTGACTTCCCAGGCGATCGACGTGCCGTCGAGCTCAGCGACGGCTCGCGCGAAACCGGTCATGCTCTGCACGTTCATGATGCGTGTCACCCCTTGACGCAGGCCCGGCGCGATTGCCCGAGCATGCGCCCCTAGCAAGACGCCGGACCTCTGGCCAGCGTCGGATGTCCCCTCAAAACATGAATACGGCCCGGCGTCAAAGGAGGCGGGCCAGATCCGGCAATCACCGCGTCCTACTGGGCCGCGTCGCCATTTTCGCCGCTGGCGCCTGCACTGGCACCGTCGTCGGGAGTGGCCGGCGCCGTCGTCTGGCCGGAGGCCTTGGCCGCCGTATCGGCCTGCTTCTTCTGCACCGCCCGATAGCGGGCGACGTTCTGATTGTGCTCTTCCAGCGTCGCGGCAAAGACATGGCCGCCATTGCCGTCGGCGACGAAATAAAGGTCATCGGTCTTCGAAGGATTGGCCACCGCCTCGAGTGCGGCGCGGCCCGGATTGGCGATCGGCGTCGGCGGCAGACCTTTGATCAGATAGGTGTTATACGGCGTCTGCTTCTCGATGTCGGACTGATAGATCGGCCTGTCGGCCGGTTTGCCCTTGCCGCCGAACAGGCCGTAGATGATGGTCGGATCCGACTGCAGCCGCATGCCCTTGGCGAGCCGGTTGAGGAAGACCGCGGCCACGCGCGAGCGCTCGTCGCCCCTGCCCGTCTCCTTCTCGACGATCGAGGCCAGGATGACGAAGTCCTCCATATTGGCGATCGGCAGGTCGGGCGCGCGATGCGCCCAGACGTCCTCGACCAGCTTCTTTTGGTCGGCGACCAGCTTTTCGACCATCTGCTGCCGGGTGGCGCCGCGCGTGAAGCGCAGCGTGTCGGTCGCGATGCTGCCCTCGGGCGGCATGGCCGCCGGCATGTCGCCGGTCAGCGCCTCCTGCTCGGCCACGCGCTGCAGCGCCTGCTCAACCGTGAGCCCCTCTGGGATGGTCAGCGAATACATTACCGACTTGCCGCTCTTGAACAGCTCCATGATGTCGCGCATCGAGGCACGCGGCTTGATGGCGTATTCGCCGGCCTTCAGCGCGGAATCGTTGCCGGTGGCACGCACCCCCAGCCTGAAGATGCGCGCATCGCTGACCAGGCCGCGCCGCTCCAGCTGGTCGGCGATCTCCTGAACGCCGGTGTTCGGCTTGACCATGAAGGTGTCGCCATTGGCGGACGGGCCCGGCTCAATGAAGGCCTGCATGCCGAAATAGAGTGCGGCACCCGAGGCAAGCACGACCAGGATGACCAACGAAAGGAAGAAATTCAGGAATACGACGACCTGGCTGCGCGACGCGCGCGAGCGTTTTGACGGCGGCGGCGTGCCGGCCTCGGGGCGCAGCGCCTCGGCGGCTGTCTTGGGCACGATCGGTCCTTGCGCCTGACGCTGTCCGAATTCTCCACCGCCGCCCGGATTTGTATTCATGGCGCCCTACCGTCTGATCTTGCAACGAATCCCCTAGCCGAAGTGTAGGGGCAAATTTGGCAAAAATGACGGCAGGCGGCGGACCTGCCGGTAGGCTGAATGTTCAGCCATCGTAACGTTGGAAGACGAGCGAGGCGTTGGTGCCGCCGAAGCCGAAGGAGTTCGACAGCGCCACATCGATCTGGCGCTGGCGCGGCTTGTTCGGCACGAGATCGATCGCCGTCTCGCGTTCCGGATTGTCGAGGTTGATGGTGGCGGGGGCAATGTTGTCGCGGATTGCGAGGATCGAGAAGATCGCTTCCGCGGCGCCCGCAGCGCCCAGCAGATGACCGATCGACGACTTGGTGGACGACATCGAGATCTTGGAAGCGGCATTGCCGACCAGCCGCTCCACGGCGCCGAGCTCGATCGTGTCGGCCATGGTCGAGGTGCCGTGCGCATTGATGTAGTCGATGTCGGCGGGCGAGAGCTTCGCCCGATTCAGCGCCGCCGTCATGCAGCGGAAGGCGCCGTCGCCGTCCTCGGCCGGGGCGGTGATGTGATAGGCATCGCCGGTCAGGCCGTAGCCGGTGACCTCGGCATAGATCTTGGCGCCGCGCGCCTTGGCGTGCTCGAGCTCCTCGAGGACGACGACGCCGGCGCCCTCGCCCATGACGAAGCCGTCGCGGTCGCGGTCATAGGGGCGCGAAGCGATCTCGGGCGCATCGTTGCGCTCGGTGGAGAGCGCGCGGCAGGCGGCGAAACCTGCCATCGAAAGCCGGGTGATCGGCGCCTCGGCGCCGCCGGCCACCATGACGTCGGCATCGCCCCAGATGATCAGCCGCGCGGCATCGCCGATGGCGTGCGCGCCCGTCGAGCAGGCGGTGACGACAGCATGGTTCGGGCCTTTCAGCCCGTGCCGGATGGAAACCTGGCCGGAGACCAGGTTAATGATCTGTCCGGGGATGAAGAACGGGCTGATGCGGCGCGGGCCGCGCTCCTTCAGGATCATCGCGTTCTCGGCGATGCCGTCGATGCCGCCGATGCCCGAACCGATCAGCACGCCGGTGGCGCACTGGTCCTCATGCGTCTCGGGCTTCCAGCCGGAATCGGCCAGCGCCTCGTCGGCCGCCGCGATGCCGTAGAGGATGAAGTCGCCGATCTTGCGCAGTTCCTTCGGCTCGAGCACGGCCTCGGGATTGAAGGTGCCGTTCGAGCCGTCGCCGCGCGGAATGACGTGGGCGATCTTGCAGGCAAGGTCGTCCACCTCGAATTCGGTGATGCGGCAGGCGGCGCTGCGGCCGGAAAGCAGTTCCTTCCAGCTGTGCTCGACACCCATGCCGAACGGCGAAAGCAGGCCAAGGCCCGTGACGACGACTCGCCTCATCGCAGGTCCTCCCCGGCGATACCCGCGGAAAGCCTCAGGCCGAGGCCTTATCGATATACTTCACGGCATCGCCGACAGTCAGGATGGTCTCGGCGGCGTCGTCTGGAATCTCGACGCCGAACTCTTCTTCGAACGCCATCACGAGTTCGACCGTATCGAGGCTGTCCGCGCCCAGATCGTCGATGAAGCTCGCCTGCTCCGTCACTTTGTCGGCATCGACGCCGAGATGCTCGATGACGATCTTCTTGACGCGCTCTGCGGTGTCACTCATTTGGGGCCTCGTCTTACGTTGTGTTGTCTTCGTTAGCGGGCGGAATGCCGCTAATCAAGCTGAAAGATGGTCTTGTGGGAAACGCAACGCCACAGGACCGGTTTTTGCCCGAACCGCCGGGTTGCCGGCCGCATTACACGAAAAACAGCGGGCGTCCAAGCCGAAATGGCTGTTTTCACAGGCGCCCGGGGCTCGGTCGCCCAGGTGTGTGAGATTCAGCTCAAGCCGAGCCGAAAATGGCGGCTTTCGAGGGCCGGAGCGGAAGCGCAGGAAGCCGCCGTTTGCAGGCCGGCATCACCTGAATCTCAAATACCCTAGATCATCGCCATGCCGCCATTCACGTGGATGGTCTGGCCGGTGACATAAGCCGCCTCATTGGACGCGAGATAGGCGACGGCCGAGGCAACCTCGGCGCTGGTGCCCATGCGCCGGGTGGGAATCGCCGCCATGATGGTTTCTTTCTGCTTGTCGTTGAGCTTGTCGGTCATGGCCGATTCGATGAAACCTGGGGCGACGCAGTTGACGGTGATGTTGCGGGTGGCGATCTCCTGTGCCAGCGACTTGGAAAAGCCGATCATGCCGGCCTTGGAGGCGCAGTAATTGGTCTGGCCGGGATTGCCGGTGACGCCGACCACCGAGGTGATGTTGATGATGCGGCCATGGCGGCGGCGCATCATCGGATGGGTGAGCTCACGAGTGAGCCGGAACACGGCGGTCAGGTTCACCTCGAGCACGGAATCCCAGTCGGCGTCCGACATGCGCACGAATAGGCCGTCCTTGGTGATGCCGGCATTGTTGACCAGGATGTCGACGCCTTCGAGATCGGCCTCCGCCTTATGGCCGAGCGCCTTGACCGCGTCGCGGTTGGTCAGATCCGCCGGGAAGAGCTTTACGCGGTCGCCGAGCTCGCCAGCCAGCGTTTCCAGCTTCTCCACGCGGGTGCCGTGCAGGCCGACGATCGCGCCCTGGCTGTGCAGCACCCTGGCGATCGCCTCGCCGATGCCTCCCGATGCGCCGGTGACGAGCGCCTTACGGCCGGTCAGTTCGAACATTGCTTCAACCTCATTCTTCCGGACGCCCCGCGAGCGACTCGTTCCGCATTTGTCATGTTGTCCAGGCCATACCAGAAGTTCTCGGCGCTCACGACCGATTCTTCACAAAGCCTGATCTGCTCCAGCACTTCCGCAGCCAGGTAATAGTCCTCGAGATCTTCGAGTCCACGCTCAACGAAGTCACGCAGGTATTCGGCTTTGCTTCGACCAGTCATCGCCACGAGATCGTCGAGGCGATGCTCGACTTCGGGAGAAAGACGGATGGAAGTAGGAATGCCGCACCTGCCAGCAAGAGTTCCCTGTTTATCCTGAAGTTGCCAGCGCCGCCTCGACTTCCGCCGCCGTGCCGATGGCGCCGGTCGCGATATCGCGGTTGATGCGTCGCGCCAAGCCCGACAGCACCTTGCCGGCGCCAACTTCGTAAAGCGTCGCGACACCTTTGGCGCCGAACCATTCCACCGTCTCGCGCCAGCGCACGCGGGCAACGACCTGCTCGACCAAGCGGCGGGCGATCTCGTCCGGGTCGCTGGTCGGCGTGACCGAAACATTTGAGACGATGGGAACCACTGGCGCGCTTTTCGCGACCCCGGCCAGCGCCTCGCGCATGATATCGGCGGCCGGCGTCATCAATGCCGAGTGAAAAGGTGCCGAGACCTGCAGCATCAACGCCCGCTTGGCACCCCTTTCGGTGCAGAGCTTCGCCGCCAGTTCGACGGCCGCCTTGGCGCCGGAAATCACCAGTTGGCCACCGCCATTGTCGTTGGCGATCTGACAGACAGAGCCTTGTGCCGCTTGGGCGCAGGCGGCTTCCACATCAGCCTGCTCCAGCCCGATGATGGCAGCCATGGCGCCCTCGCCCGCCGGCACCGCCGCCTGCATGGCGTTGCCGCGGGTGCGCAGCAGTCGCGCGGCATCGGCCACCGAAACGAAGCCGGCTGCGGCAAGCGCGGAATATTCGCCGAGGGAATGGCCTGCGACATAAGCCACCTTGTCCTTCAGCGAAAAACCGCGCGATTCCAGCGCCCTTACCGCCGCCAGCGACACCGCCATCAGCGCCGGCTGGGCATTGGCCGTCAGCGTCAGGGTTTCCTCCGGCCCCTCCCAGATCAGCTTCGACAGTTTTTCGCCGAGCGCCTCATCGACTTCCTCGAAGACATGGCGCGCCTCGGGAAAGGCATCGGCGAGGTCCTTGCCCATTCCGACGCCCTGGCTGCCCTGTCCCGGAAAGGTGAATGCGACGGCCATGTTAGCGTCTCCAGCGGCTGGTTTTTCCCTGCCTCTGGCGCAAGGCGGACGGCCAAGTCAAGCCCGCAAGCACCAGTTCAGCGGCTGTTCCAGCCGGGAGAACGGCCGAGTTCCCTGTTCTGAAAGGCTTTTTGGCGATCACACCTGATGAAAACCGCTCACGAATCGTTTGCTGGCTCTTCTTATTTCCGCCACAGGCGCTAGCTTTGTGTGACATTTCGATGACAGTGGCGTGACGCGAGTGGAAGACGCGTGACATGGGCCGGGGAAGCAAAGTGGCTAGGATCAGGAAAGGCGCGGCCAAACCCGCGCCGCAATTTTTGGAAGACGATCCGTCCACGGGCTATCTGCCGGGGCGCAGATGGCCGATTGTCCGCTATGGCCTGGCGACGCTGCTTGCCTCCGCCCTTCTGGTGTTCGCCATCGAATGGATCGTGCGCGGCGACTTCTTCGGCACAGTCGATTTCTTCCTGCAGCCCTTCAAGCCCGGCTGGACCACCATCATCGTTTTTTCGCTGGTGCTGATCGGGCTCGACGCCATTCTCGGCCGCAGCCATCAAAGCCTGATGATCGTCGCGCCGGTGACATTGGCATTGGCCTTTGTCGGTCACCAGAAATCGCACTATCTGGGCGATCCGCTCTACCCGACCGATTTCCTCTATGCCCGCCAGATCATGGCGCTGATGCCGCTTCTGGTGCGCGAGCGCCCCTGGACGGCCGTGCTGCTTGCGGCAGCGATCGTCGCCAGCCTCGCGCTGCTCGTCTATGGCTGGCGGCTCTGGCGCCGGCGTGTGCCGATCCTCAGCCGCAAGGGACGGCTGGCGCGCTTGACGCTTGCCGTGCCGCTGCTCGCCTTCTTCGTCTCGATCATGGACTACGCCACCTTCTCGTGGACGCGCGACAGGCTGCAGATCATCCCGATCATGTGGGACCAGAAGGAGAACTATGCCTCCAACGGCTTCGCGCTCGCCTTCGCGCTCAACGTGCCGATGGCGCATGTTTCGGCCCCGCCCGGCTATTCCGAGAAGACGATGGATGCGATCGCGCGTCCCGGGGTTGCCGCCTCGGTGCCCGACCAGAAGCCCGATATCATCGTGGTGATGAGCGAATCCTTCTGGGATCCGACGGAGCTCCCCGGCGTCAGCATCAAGCCCGACCCGATCCCGACGGTGCGCGCGCTGCGCTCAGGCTCGATGTTCTCGCCGGAATTCGGCGGCATGACCGCCAATATCGAGTTCGAGGCGCTGACCGGCTTCTCCAACGCCTTCCTGCCGGCGGGCTCGATTCCCTATCAGCAATATGTGCGCACGCCGACGCCGTCGCTGGCGACTTTCCTGAAGAGCGAAGGCTATAGGGCGCGCGCCATCCACCCGGGCACCAACTGGTTCTGGAACCGGGGCGCCGTCTACGCCGATTTCGGCTTCAGCGACTTCCGCTCGGAAGAGACGCTGCCGCCGATGGAGAAGCGCGGGCCGCTGGCCTCCGACGCGGCCATGACCGACGAGATCATGCGCGAGGCCGAGGCCAGCCAAGAGCCGGTATTCCTGTTCGCGGTCAGCCTGCAGAACCACGGGCCCTACGAGCCCTACCGCTATTACAATCCGACCCATAGCGTCGACGCGCCGATCAGCACGTGGGCGCGGGAATCGCTGCTCTCCTACGCCGAAGGCTCGGCCGACGCCGATCGCGGCCTGCAGCGCCTGATCGACTGGGCGAAGAAGCGCGAGCGGCCGACCATCATCGCCTTCTTCGGCGACCACTTGCCGCCGCTCGGCCCGGTGTATGTCGAGACCGGCTTCCTCAAGGACAATGTCGCGCCGCGCAAGGAGCCGACGCCCGAGGCGGCGCTCGAGCATCACGACACGCCGCTGATCATCTGGTCGAACCGCTCCGGTCCGGTCGAGAATCTGGGCTCGGTGAGCCCCGCCTTCCTGCCCTATCATATCCTGACTACGGCCGGGATCACCCACCCCTATTACACCGGCTTCCTCGGCGCGCTGCGCGAGCACTACCGGGTGGTTGACCGCAACCTTTTGCTGTCGCCCTCCGGCGAGGCGACGCCCGACTGGGCGCGGCAGAAGAAGATCGATCCGAAGATCAACGATTTCCGGCTGATCCAGTACGACATGATGTTCGGCAAGCGCCGGGTCGCGCCCGACTTCTTCCCCGAGACGGTAGTCCCGCTCGTCGCGCATATGAGCTGAGTAGATCGCCTTCCGACGAAATGACCGACCTGCGGCCGGCGGGTCAGCCAATTCCCGCAAGCGCCGCCAGTCCTGCGACACTGCGGAGCCGCCGGCCCTCTCTCCCGCCCTTGCCTTCCTCACGAATTGCTGTATAGACGCCGGCAATCTGCCGGTCCTTGCTGGGGGCTGAACGGAGGGCCGTGGCCTTAGAGGGCCACGTCATGAAGCCAGAAGCGCTTTGGGCCTCCCGTGTCTCCGCTCTCGACCGTCTCGTGATGCTCCTTTCTTCCCCGCTCCTTCGCGACCGGGTCAGACAAGTTGCAGAGGCTTAGCCGCGAGGGCCGGTGAGAGAAACGAAGAAAGGCAGAAAAACATAATGGCTCTTTACGAACATGTGTTTCTTGCCCGGCAGGACCTGTCGCAGCAGCAGGTTGATGCGCTTGTCGAACAGTACAAGGGCGTCATCGCCGCCAATGGCGGATCGGTCGGCCGGATCGAGAACTGGGGACTGAAGTCCCTCACCTACCGGGTCAAGAAGAACCGGAAGGCTTACTACACGCTGATGGACATCAACTGCCCGCCAGCCGCGCTCAACGAAATGGAGCGCCAGATGGGCCTGTCGGAAGACGTGCTGCGCTTCCTCACCATCAAGGTCGAGGCGCACGAGGAAGGCCCCTCGGCGATGATGCAGAAGCGCGAAGAGCGCTCCGAGCGCGGCGGCTTCGGCGACCGCGACCGTGGCGACCGTGGCCCGCGTTCGTTCGGCGACCGCGACCGCGGCGACCGTGGCCCGCGCTCGTTCGGCGACCGTGATGGCGGCGACCGTGGTCCGCGCCGCCCGCGCGAAAACGTTGAAGGGGGTGCAGAATAATGGTCGACATCAACCAGATCCCGACCCGGCGTCCGTTCCATCGCCGCCGCAAGACCTGCCCGTTCTCCGGCGCCAACGCTCCGAAGATCGACTACAAGGACGTGCGTCTGCTGCAGCGCTACATTTCTGAGCGCGGCAAGATCGTGCCGTCGCGCATCACCGCCGTCAGCCAGAAGAAGCAGCGCGAGCTCGCCAAGGCGATCAAGCGCGCCCGCTTCCTCGGCCTGCTGCCCTACGTGGTTCGCTAAGGTATTGATGCGGGCGGCTTGCCGCCCGCTTCGGCCCACGGCGACGGGCGCCGCGACGGGCAGGCTCAAATCCCGAGTTGAGGCCATAAACCTCTAACTGCCGAAACAGGCAGGACAGCGACACCGGCGAAGACGCCATTTGCTTCCTGACCTGTTCCCAAAGAATCCGCCGTCATCCGCGATGGCGCCAACCAAAGGAACGAAACCATGGAAGTCATTCTCCTCGAGCGCATTTCCCGCCTCGGCCAGATGGGCGAAACCGTCAAGGTCAAGGATGGGTTCGCCCGCAACTTCCTGCTGCCGCAGGGCAAGGCGCTGCGCGCCAACGAAGCCAACAAGAAGAAGTTCGAGGGCCAGCGCGCCCAGCTCGAAGCCCGCAACCTCGAGCGCAAGTCGGAGGCTGCGCAGATCGCCGAGAAGCTCGACGGCAAGAGCTTCATCGTCGTGCGCTCGGCAGGCGAGACCGGCCAGCTCTACGGCTCGGTGTCGACCCGCGACATCGCCGAACTGCTGACCGCCGAGGGCTTCTCCGTCAGCCGCAACCAGATCGAGCTCAACCAGCCGATCAAGACCATCGGCCTCTCCAACGTGGCGATCGCGCTGCATCCTGAAGTCGAGGTCACGGTGACGCTCAACGTCGCCCGCTCGGCCGATGAGGCGGAGCGCCAGGCCAAGGGCGAGACGCTGACGACGGCCGAAGCCATCTATGGCGAAGACATCAACGACAACGCCCGGCCGGAAAACTTCTTCGATCCGAACGCCGAATTCGAAGGCGGCGAGGACAACGCCTGATCGACAAGGCAGGAGCCGCGCTCCGGCTCCTCCTGCGTCCAGCGCCGACTGGACCAACGCCCGGGTCTTCGACCCGGGCTTTTTTGTGCCAATAGGAACTTTTCTAATCCCTATATCTTGTTGCAGATTACGGCGTGGCGCGTCGATTGGACGCGGGCGATGCGCTGTGGCACTTTCGATTTGGCATTCGGTCCGACTGCCGGATGGTCCGTCTGAGGGGACATTTGGTCATGAACATCCTGTTGAAACACGTTCTCGAACGGCTGGTGCGGACCGGCGACCTCAAAGTGACCGGGCCGAAAGGCACGACGCATAAGTTCGGCGACGGCAGCGGCGAACCGGTACACATCCACATCAAGACCATGCATGCCGAGCGCGCGATCACCTTCGATCCGATGCTGGCCGTGCCCGAAGCCTATATGGATGGCGAACTGGACATCCCCGAGGGCGGCGTCCTCGGGGTGATGCGGATCGCTTTCCAGAACATGGGCAGCGGCGGCATCGACGTGACCTGGTCGAAGGCCATCGAAGGTCTGCGCCATGCCTTCCGCCGCCTGCAGCAGATCAACACGGCGTCGAGATCTCGCCGCAACGTGCAGCGCCACTACGACCTCTCCGGCGAACTCTACAAGCTCTTCCTCGACGAGGACATGCAGTATTCCTGCGCCTATTTCGAACAGCCCGACATGACGCTGGACGAAGCGCAGGTCGCCAAGAAGCGCCACATCGCCGCCAAGCTGAGACTCAAGGCCGGCCAGACGGTGCTCGATATCGGCTCCGGCTGGGGCGGCCTCGGGCTTTATCTCGCCAAGGCCTTCGACGTCGACGTGCAGGGCGTGACGCTATCCACCGAGCAGCAGAGCGTCTCCACCGACCGCGCACATGCACTGGGCCTGCAGGACCGCGCGCATTTCGACCTCAAGGATTATCGCGCGCTCAACGAACGCTTCGACCGCATCGTCTCGGTCGGCATGTTCGAGCATGTCGGCGTCAACCACTACCGGACTTTCTTCGACAAGGCGGCGACGCTGCTCAAGCCCGACGGCGTGATGCTGCTCCACACCATCGGCCGGTCCGGCGTGCCGTGGGCGACCAGCGCCTTCATCCGCAAATACATCTTCCCAGGCGGCTACGTCCCGTCGATGTCGGAAGTGCTGCCCGCGATTGAGAAATCAGGCCTTATCGTCACGGACATCGAGATTCTCAGGCTTCACTACGCCGACACGCTGAAGCATTGGGGCCAGCGCTTTGCCGCCAACCGCGACAAGGCGAAGGCTATCTATGACGAGCGCTTCTGCCGCATGTGGGAGTTCTACCTCGCGGCCTCGGAAGCCGCCTTCCGCTGGCAGGACCTGGTGATCTTCCAGTTCCAGATCGCCAAGAAGAACGACACGCTGCCGATGACGCGCGACTATATGGCCAAATGCGAGAAGGCGCTGGAATTGCGCGACCTCGGCCATCAGGAGCCGGCGACGCCCGCCGTCAAGCCGACCCGCCGCAAGAAGGTGGAATAGAACGGCGGCGATTGCCGCTTGCCATTGCGGCCTGACGCCACGAAAAAGGTCTCGTTCGCGAGGCCTTTTTCATGAACTACCTAATCTACATCGCGGCGGCACTTGCCGAGATCGCCGGCTGCTTTTGCTTCTGGGCCTGGTGGCGGCTGGGGAAGTCGCCGCTTTGGCTGGTGCCAGGTCTGGCGTCGCTGGCATTGTTCGGCTTCCTTTTGGCGCTGGTCGACACGAGCGCCGCCGGTCGCGCTTACGCCGCCTATGGCGGCATCTACATTGCCGCTTCGCTCGGCTGGCTTTGGCTAGCCGAAGGCGTGCGCCCCGACCGTTTCGACCTCGCCGGCGCCGCGCTCTCGATCGTCGGCGCCTCGGTGATCCTGCTCGCGCCAAGAGGAGCCTGAATTGGAACTGCCCACCGCGCTCCGGCAAGGCGTCGACAGCCTGCTCGAAAAAGTACCGCTGCCGGCGCTGAAACAGGCCGCGAGAACGCTTTCGGAACGCTATCGCGCCGAGTTGCGTGACGGCCGCCTGCATATGGGCGAAGACATGGCGGTGAAGGCTTACCTGGCGACCAGGCTGCCCGCCACCTATGCCGCCGTTCGCGCTTGCCTGGACGCGCTGGCGGACGCTCGTCCGGACTTCCAGCCGAAAAGCCTGCTCGATATCGGCGCCGGTCCTGGCACCATGCTTTGGGCCACGGCCGATACCTGGCCGGAGCTCGAACGGGCGGTTCTGGTCGAGGCAAGCGCCGCGGTGCGCAAGGTCGGCCAGTCGCTGGCCGCCGGCGCGATCGCTGCCCGCGCGAGCTGGGTAGCCGGCGACGCCACCATCGATCTCGACGGTCTCGACCCTGCGGACTTGATCAGCGTCGCCTATGTGCTCGACGAGATCGCGCCGGCCTCGCTGCCAAAACTCGTCGACCGGCTCTGGCGATTGACGGCCGACACGCTGCTGATCGTCGAGCCGGGCACGCCGGCCGGCTGGCAGCGTATCCTTGCCGCGCGCCGGCAGCTCATCGAAGCCGGCGCGCATGTCTCGGCGCCCTGCCCGCACGAGGCGCCCTGCCCGCTCGCTCCGCCAGACTGGTGCCATTTCTCGCGCCGCGTCGCGCGTTCGCGGCTGCATCGGCTCGCCAAGGACGCCGACGTGCCGTGGGAGGACGAGAAGTTCATCTACCTCGCCGCCTCGCGACTGCCGGCGCCGGCGCGCGCGTCACGAGTGATCGCGCCGCCAAAGGGCGGTTCGGGCAAAGTCATGCTCAAGCTCTGCCAGCCCAACGGCCATGCCGGGGAGCGCCTCTCCAGCAAGCGCGACGGCGATGTCTTCAAGGCGGCGAGGCGGGCGGACTGGGGCGATACGCTTGGCTGAGCCGCTTGTGATTCAGGGGCGAGGCGACACGGCGCAGACAAGCTTGCCACGACTGACATAGCCGGCATCGCATTTTCCTGTTTTGTTCTCGTTCGAGGCCCGCTAGGGTTGCGCACTTCGATTCGAGTCAATGACGATTCTTTCCACGGAAAAATTTCGGTTGTGAATCGCGAGCATCGAAGTCGGTTGGAACCTCACTGTTGCAGATAAGTCAGCACCGATTTTTCCAGTTCTGATATCGAGGAAGCGGGATCGAAATCGGGGACATCATGGCTGAAGCAGCGCGCAAGCTCGGCGTGGCGGAGCAACCGCTCTACCGCGAGGCACCGAACAACATCGAGGCCGAGCAGGCGCTGCTTGGCGCAATTCTGGTCAACAACGACGCCTTCTACCGCGTCTCGGATTTCCTCAAGCCCGCGCATTTCTATGAGCCGCTGCACCGCAAGATCTTCGAGGTCGCGGCCGAGCTCATCCGCATGGGCAAGATCGCAACGCCGATCACGCTGAAGACCTTCCTGCCGGCGGAAGAGAAGGTCGGCGACATGACCGTGGCGCAGTATGTCGTGCGGCTCGCCGTCGAGGCGGTCACCGTCGTCAACGCCGCCGATTACGGACGCGCCATCTACGACCTCGCCACCCGCCGGGCGCTGATCACCGTCGGCGAAGACATGGTCAACATCGCCTATGACGCGCCGGTCGACATGTCGCCCTCGGAGCAGATCGAGGACGCCGAGCGGCGCCTGTTCGAGCTCGCGGAGACCGGCCGCTACGACGGCGGCTTCGAGAGCTTCAACGACGCGGTCAAAACCGCCGTCGACATGGCCAACGCCGCCTATATGCGCGACGGCCATCTGTCAGGCATCGCCACGGGGCTGCGCGACCTCGACCGCCGCATGGGCGGCCTGCAGCCTTCCGACCTGATCGTGCTTGCCGGGCGCCCCGGCATGGGCAAGACCTCTCTGGCCACCAACATCGCCTTCAATATCGCCGAGGCCTATCAACCGGCGCAGCAGGCCGACGGCACCTTCAAGGCGGCCAATGGCGGCGTGGTCGGCTTCTTCTCGCTCGAAATGTCGTCGGAACAGCTCGCCACCCGCATCATCTCCGAGCAGACCGAAATCTCGTCATCGAAGATCCGCCGCGGCGAGATCTCCGAGATGGATTTCGAGAAGCTGGTCGCCTGCTCGCAGACGATGCAGAAGATCCCGCTGTTCATCGACCAGACCGGCGGCATCTCGATCGCGCAGCTCTCCGCGCGGGCGCGGCGGCTGAAACGCCAGCGCGGCCTCGACCTCATCGTCATCGATTATATCCAGCTGATGCAGGGCTCAAGCGCGCGCGCCTCGCAGAACCGCGTGCAGGAAATCACCGAAATCACCACGGGCCTGAAGGCTCTAGCCAAGGAGCTCGGCGTGCCGATCATCGCGCTGTCGCAGCTGTCGCGTCAGGTCGAAAGCCGCGACGACAAGCGCCCGCAGCTCTCGGACCTGCGTGAATCCGGTTCGATCGAGCAGGACGCCGACGTGGTGCTGTTCGTCTACCGCGAGGAATACTACCTCAAGAACCGCGAGCCGAAGCTCGGCACCGACGAATACATCAAGTGGGAAAACGAGATGAACGAGGCGCGCGGCAAGGCCGAGTGCATCGTGGCCAAGCAGCGTCACGGACCGACCGGCACCGTCAGCCTCGCCTTCCATGGCGAATTCACGCGGTTCTCGGACCTGGCCGAGGAGCATCATTTGCCGGAGAGGTTTGAGTAGTTTTTTGGCCCACGTCAGCGCTCCGTCACACCCCCCTCTGTCCTGCCGGACATCTCCCCCGCAAGGGGGGAGATTGGCTGTCGCCACAACCTTCGCCAATCGCCGCCGTTGCAAGAAGAGCGCCGGCGGCCAAGCTGCTGATCTCCCCCCTTGCGGGGGAGATGGCCGGCAGGCCAGAGGGGGGTGGGCGGGAACGCCGGCCTTCGAAAATTTGCGATCGGCCCGACGCTAATGGCCAAATCGCGCGTTCAGTTCATCTGTCAGAATTGCGGCTCGGTGCATCAGCGCTGGGCCGGCAAATGCGACGCCTGCGGCGAGTGGAACACGCTGGTCGAGGAAGGCACCGCGGGCGGCATCGGCTCGGGGCCGGCCAACACCCGCAATGCCCGCAAGGGCCGCGCCGTGGTGCTCACCAGCCTCTCCGGCGACATCGAGGACGCGCCGCGCATCGTCTCCGGCATCGGCGAGCTCGACCGCGCCACCGGCGGCGGCTTCGTGCGCGGCTCCGCCCTTCTGGTCGGCGGCGATCCCGGCATCGGCAAGTCGACGCTGCTGACGCAGGCCGCAGCCGCTTTGGCCTCGAAAGGCCACCGCATCGTCTATGTTTCGGGTGAGGAAGCTGTCGCGCAGATCAGGCTGCGTGCTCAGCGCCTCGGTGTCGCCTCGACGCCGGTCGAACTCGCCGCCGAGACCAATGTCGAGGACATCCTCGCGACAATCGCCGACGGCAAGCGGCCGGACCTGGTGATCCTCGATTCCATCCAGACGCTGTGGACCGATCTTGCCGATTCGGCGCCCGGCACGGTCACCCAGGTGCGCGCGGCCGCCCAGGCGATGATCCGCTATGCGAAATCCACCGGCGCCGCGATCGTGCTCGTCGGCCATGTCACCAAGGAAGGCCAGATCGCCGGCCCGCGCGTCGTCGAGCACATGGTCGACGGCGTGCTCTATTTCGAGGGCGAAGGCAACCACCACTTCCGCATCCTGCGCACGGTGAAGAACCGCTTTGGGCCGACCGACGAGATCGGCGTCTTCGAGATGTCGGACAAGGGCCTGCGCGAGGTCGCCAATCCATCCGAGCTGTTCCTCGGCGAGCGGCATGCGAAGTCGCCCGGCGCCGCCGTCTTCGCCGGCATGGAAGGCACAAGGCCGGTGCTGGTCGAGATCCAGGCGCTGGTGGCGCCCTCTTCGCTCGGAACGCCGCGCCGCGCCGTCGTCGGCTGGGACGGCGCGCGGCTCTCCATGGTGCTGGCGGTGCTGGAAGCGCATTGCGGCGTCCGTTTCGGCCAGCACGACGTCTATCTCAATGTCGCCGGCGGCTACCGCATCTCGGAACCGGCGGCCGATCTCGCGGTCGCCGCAGCATTGGTTTCGTCGCTCACCGGTCTTGCCCTTCCCGCCGATTGCGTCTATTTCGGCGAAATCAGCCTTTCGGGCGCGGTAAGGCCGGTTGCGCATGCGCAGCAGCGCCTTAAAGAGGCCGAAAAGCTGGGTTTCGGAAGCGCGGTGCTGCCGCTCGGCAGCGAGGAAGTCGTTGGCGGTAATGGGGCCGGGGGAATCGCGGCCGGCGCTTTCCAACCCACCGAGCTTGCCGACCTGGTGGCGCGCATAGCCGGCTCACGGCGCAGTCGCGCCGACGAGGGGGAGTGATGCAGCTCATGATGTGGGGCGAAAGACATGCCGATTACGCTGCTTGACGGAATTCTCGTCGGCTTCACCCTGGTCTCAGCGATGCTTGCCATGGTGCGCGGCTTTTCCCGCGAAGTATTGTCGGTGGTGTCGTGGGCAGCGGCGGCGGCGGCGGCCTTCTTCTTCTACAAGCCGGTCCTGCCCTACGTTCAGCCCTATGTCGACAACGACAAGATCGCCATGGCCGCGGCGGCCGGCATCGTCTTTGTCATCGCGCTGATCGTCGTCTCGGTGATCACCATGAAGATCGCCGACTGGATTATCGATTCGCGCATCGGCGCGCTCGATCGCACGCTCGGTTTCCTCTACGGCGCGGCGCGCGGCATCCTCGTCGTCGCGGTGGCGCTATTGTTCTTCAACTGGCTGGCCGGCGCCAAGGCGCCCGCCTGGGTTGCCAACGCCAAGTCGCGGCCGCTGCTCGAGACGATCGGCGCCAAGCTCGAAAGCGTGCTGCCCGAGAACACGGAAGAGCTGGTCAACAAATACACGCGTAAGGGCACGCCCCAGGCCGGCGCGCCGGCGACCACCGACCAGCCCGCGGCCGAACCGCCGGCGACCGGCGACGACAGCGCGACGGCGCCCGACGACAGCGAAGGCGCAGCGCCGGCCGACAATGAGCCGGCTCCAGCCCCCGCCCCGGCTCCCGCCACCCCGGCGCCGGCAAACTGAGGCGCCGGCAAACTGAAACCAGGCCAGTTCCGGCACTGGCCTGGGGCATGTTATGGATGCGGCATCGCATGCGTTGCGTTCGATGAGCGATCGCCTTATATGGCGGTTTTAGCGGAGCTTGAGCCCCAGATGGCAGACTCAACGGCAGACGCAGGCAAAGTCCTTTCCGCCGAGGCCGATGACCATTTCCATGACGAATGCGGCGTGTTCGGCATTTTCGGCCGGCAGGACGCGGCAGCCATCGTCACACTCGGGCTTCACGCGCTCCAGCATCGCGGTCAGGAAGCCGCCGGCATCGTTTCCTATGACGGCACCCAGTTCCATGTCGAGCGTCATGTCGGGCTGATCGGCGACACCTTCACCAAACAGAACGTCATCGATCGCCTGCAGGGCAACCGCGCCATCGGCCACACCCGCTACGCCACCACCGGCGGCGCGGGCCTGCGCAACATCCAGCCCTTCTTCGCCGAGTTGGCCGAAGGCGGCCTTGCCGTCGCCCATAACGGCAACCTCACCAATGCGCTCACCGTCCAGCGCGCATTGCAGAAACAGGGCTCGATCTTCTCCTCCACCTCCGACACCGAGACGCTGCTGCATCTGGTCGCCACCAGCAAGGAGCGCGATTTGAACTCGCGTTTCATCGACGCCGTTCGTCAGGTCGAGGGCGCCTTCTCGCTGGTCGCGATGACGGCCAAGAAGATGATCGGCTGCCGCGATCCGCTCGGCATCCGTCCGCTGGTGCTCGGCGACCTCGACGGCGCTTGGATACTCGCTTCGGAAACCTGCGCCCTCGACATCATCGGCGCTCGTTTCGTGCGCGACATCAAGCCGGGCGAGATGGTGGTCATCACCTCCAAGGGCATCGAAAGCCTGTTCCCATTCGAGCCGCAGAAGACTCGCTTCTGCATCTTCGAATATGTCTATTTCGCGCGGCCGGATTCCTCGGTCGAGGGCCGCAACGTCTATGAGGTCCGCAAGCGCATCGGCGCCGAGCTTGCGCAGGAAAACCCGGTCGAGGCCGACATCGTCGTGCCGGTGCCGGATTCCGGTACGCCGGCCGCGATCGGCTTCAGCCAGGCCGCGGGCATTCCCTTCGAGCTTGGCATCATCCGCAACCACTATGTCGGCCGCACCTTCATCCAGCCGGGCGATTCCATCCGCCACATGGGCGTGAAGCTCAAGCACAACGCCAACCGCCGCATGATCGAGGGCAAGCGCGTGGTGCTGGTCGACGATTCCATCGTGCGCGGCACCACCAGCCAAAAGATCGTGCAGATGGTGCGTGACGCCGGCGCGAAGGAAGTGCATATGCGCATCGCATCGCCGCCGACCAGCGCATCGTGCTTCTACGGCGTCGACACGCCGGAGAAATCGAAGCTTCTGGCATCGCGCATGTCGGTCGAGGAGATGGCCGAGTTCATCCGCGTCGATTCGCTCGGGTTTTTGTCGATCGACGGGCTCTACCGCGCCGTCGGCGAGGCGCGCCGCGACAACGACCAGCCGCAATTCTGCGACGCCTGCTTCACCGGCCAGTACCCTACCCGCCTGCTCGACTTCGAAGGCCACGACAACGTGCGCACGCTGTCGCTGCTGGCGAGCGGCGGGTCGTAAGCCGGTCCACCCCACGGAATCCCTCACATGACCCTCGACCTTTCCGGCCGCGTCGCGGTCGTCACAGGCGCCTCGCGCGGCATCGGTTACTTCATCGCCAGGGAACTGGCTGCCGCCGGCGCGCATGTCGTCGCGGTCGCCCGCACCGTCGGCGGGCTGGAAGAGCTTGACGATGCGATCAAGGCCGACGGCCGCGGACAGGCCACGCTGGTGCCGCTCGACCTCGCCGACATGGCGGGCATCGACCGGCTCGGCGGCGCGATCCACGAGCGCTGGGGAAAGCTCGACATCCTGGTCGCCAATGCCGGTATACTCGGGGTGATCTCGCCGATCGGCCATGTCGAAGCAAAAACCTTCGATAAGGTAATGACCGTCAACGTCACCGCGACCTGGCGCCTGATCCGTTCGGTCGATCCGTTGCTTCGGCTCTCCGACGCCGGACGCGCGATCATCATGTCCTCCAACGCGGCGCACTCGGCGCGCGCCTTCTGGGCGCCCTACGCGGCTTCCAAGGCCGCGGTGGAGACGATGATGCGCTCCTGGGCGCATGAGACCGAGAGCCTGCCGCTTCGGGTCAACGCCGCCGATCCGGGCGCCACCCGCACCGCAATGCGCGCTCAGGCCATGCCGGGCGAGGATCCCGAGACGCTGCCGCATCCGTCCGAGATCGCCAAACGCATCGTGCCGCTGGCAAGCCCGGACTTGAAGGAAACCGGGCTGATCTTCCAGGCCAGGCACAACCGTTTCGTCGCCTATCGGCAACCGGAATAAACCTGCCTCAAGGCGGATGAAACAGGCCTCCCGCTACGTTCTTCGAATGTAGAACATTCGAAACCGGAGGACCGACATGCGCAGACTTCTTCTCGTTGCCGCCACCGCCATTACCGCCGCACTCGCCGCCACGGCAGGCGCGGCCCTGTCGCAAGACGCCAAGATGAGCTTCTTCGTCACCAGCGTCGGCTCCGGCAAGGGCGCCGATCTCGGCGGCCTCAAGGGTGCGGACGCGCATTGCGCCTCGCTGGCAGAAGCGGCCGGCGTCACCGGCAAGACCTGGCACGCCTATCTCTCCTCCAGCGCCGAGGATGCGCGCGACCGCATCGGCAAGGGTCCCTGGTTCAATGCCAAGGGCGAGAAGATCGCCGACGACGTCGCCTCGCTGCACAGCGACGCCAACGCCATCAGCAAGCAGACGGCGCTTACCGAGAAGGGCGAAGTCGTCAACGGCCGCGGCGACAAGCCCAACCGCCACGACGTGCTGACCGGCTCCAAGCCCGATGGCACCAAGATCGCCGACCAGACCTGCGGCGACTGGACGATGAGCGGCGCGGAAGGGGCAGCCATGACGGGCCATCACGACCGAGTCGGCCTCGACGAATCGGCCGCGGCGAAGTCGTGGAATTCCTCACATGCTTCGCGCGGCGGCTGCAGCCAGGAGGCGCTGAGAGGCACGGGCGGCGACGGCCTGTTCTACTGCTTCGCTGTCGAATAAGCGTCCGGCCAGCGGTCGTTCACGGGTCTGTGACCAGGGCGGGGGAGCGTATGCCGCCGCCCTGCTTTCGCCATTTGCTGGGAGTTGCTAGCATCGACCCGACTCCGACATCCAGCAAAGAGGAATTCCCATGGCTGCCACCCCCAGCGTAGCGTTGGTCTGGTATCTTGTGATCGCCGGCCCGCAGGGCGGCATGGCGGTGCTGCCCAGCACCTTCGACACCCGCGAACAGTGCACCAACGCGATTGCCGAATATCAGAAGCAACCGACGCCGCAGGGTTGGGCCGTGCAGTGCGTGCCGAGCGCCTCGCCTTTCACCGACGAAGGGGATGCGGAAGTGCCATCGGCACAGTAGCGCCAGCTGATCTCCCCCTCGTGAGCCCTTGTGAGGAGGAAGTGGCCGGGAAGCGGCCGGAAGGGGTCGTCGCGCGTGGCGCGCCGGCTCCTGTCGCCGAATGGAGTTCCGCCACCGCAAGCGCCTCCACCTTGCAGGCGATCAACTGACCGTCGAGCCTGCCTCTGGCCCCGAGTGTGATCAGCGCCTTGACCTGGTCGAGCCTCCTTCAGCGGTGCCTGCAGATGCGGTGGCGTCCATTTGCATCCCTTCCGCAGTTTTCGGTGCCTTGACAGCACGGAGATGCTGGCGGGACAGCGCGCCTCTGCCCCGCCGGGCATCGGACGACACCGTCGCCGATTTCCAAACTCGAAAGCGAGATACCCTGTCGGGTCGAGCGAAACTCGATCGTCCTTGGGCCGTTGCCAGACAGGAAGGAGATCCAGCATGGCCAAGGTGACCTCGCATCTGTGGTTCGAAAAGGACGCGCGGCAAGCGGTGGAATTCTATGTCGCCACCATTCCCAATTCAGCGATCGGCCGCACGACCGATGTGCCGGCGGACAATCCGAGCGGCCCCGCCGGCAGCGTCAAGATCATCGAATTCGTGCTCGACGACCAGAATTTCGTCGCGCTCGAAGCCGGTCCGCTCGATCCGTTCAACCATTCCTTCTCGATCCTCGTCGAGCTCGATAACCAGGCCGAGATCGACCGCATCTGGAACGCCTTTCTCGGCAATGGCGGCAAGCCCGAGCAATGCGGCTGGCTGAAGGACCGCTGGGGCCTGTCCTGGCAGATCGTGCCAAAAATCCTCGGCGACATGGCCGCACATCCCGACCGCGAACGCGCCAAACGCGCCACCGAGGCGATGCTGGGCATGGTGAAGATCGATGTCGCGGCGCTGGAGCGAGCGTTTGGGGGGTGAAGCTGCCAATCTCCCCCGCGACGGGAGAGATCGAAGTTCCAACGCAGCGCCAAGCCTATCCCCTTTGACTTCGGCCGCCCCGGCCATACCTTTGCGGGGGTCATTCCCGCGGAGGTCGCATGCGGTCCAAGTTGAAGCTCCTGCCCTTCATCCTCCTGGCGCTCACAGCCTTTGCGCAGCCAGTCGGCGCCGAAACACCTGAACGGCCGGCGCCGGCCGGCGGCGTGTTGTCGCTTTTGCCGCCGCCGCAGGTCACCGAGCATTCGATCACCCTTGGCGGGCGCAAGCTCGACTACCAGGCCAAGGCCGGCACGCTGTCGCTGCTTTCCGGCAAGGGCGAGGTCACGGCCGAGATCTTCTACGTCGCCTACACGCAGCAGTCGCCTGCCCCGGCCAAAGAGCGGCCGATCACCTTCGTCTTCAACGGCGGGCCGGGCGCGGCCTCCGCCTACCTGCATCTCGGCGCGATTGGCCCGCGCATCGTTGCGACCGCTGCCGACGGCCAATTCCTGCCGCCGCCACAAAGGCTCATCGACAATCCGGACAGTTGGCTCGACATGACCGATCTCGTCTTCGTCGATCCGGTCGGCACCGGCTACAGCCGCGAAGCGCCGGGCCAGGACACGAAAGGGTTCTGGGGCGTCGACCAGGACGCCAGCTCGGTCGGCGCTTTCATACGGCTCTATCTGGCGCAGAACGGCCGCACCGCTTCACCGCTCTTCCTCGCCGGCGAAAGCTATGGCGGCTTTCGCGCCGCGCTGCTCGCCAGGACGCTGCAGGAGGATGTCGGCTTGAGCCCCTCCGGCATCGTGCTGATCTCGCCGGCGCTGGAGTTCATGCTGGTGCGGCCGGACCAATTCGATCAATTGCACTGGGCGCTCGAACTGCCTTCGCTGGCGGCGGTGCGGCTTCGCGCCGACGGCGTCAGCGGCGAGGCGCTGCGCGACAGACTGGCCGAGGTCGAACGCTATGCGCTTGGCGACTATCTGACGGCTCTCGCCAGCGGGCTGGAGCAAGGCGGCAAGCTCGCCAGCGGGCGCGTGGCGGAAATCACCGGCCTGCCGCTCGATCTCGTCGAGCGCAATTTCGCCCGTGTCCCTACCGGCCTGTTCACCCGCGAGTTCCAGCGCGCCAAGGGCAAGGTGCTCAGCCCTTACGATGCCACGATCAGCACCGCCGATATCTCGCCGGGCAGCGCCCGCATAGAAGGCCCGGACCCGGTGCTTGACCGCAGTGTGCCGGTGCTGACCTCGGCCTTTGTCGCTTACGCCCGTAACGAACTGAATTATCGCACGGATGTCAGCTACCGGCTGCTCAACGGCGAGATCAGTCGCAATTGGGAGTACGGCACCTCGGGGCAAGGCTATGCCGGGGCGATGAACGACCTGCAGCGGGCGCGTTCGCTCAACCCCTCGCTCGGCGTGGTCATCGTCAACGGCTATACCGACTTGGTGACGCCCTATCTCGCTTCGCGCTATCTGGTGAACCAGCTTCCCTCGCTCGCCGACGCCAAACCGATCCGGCTCGATGTCGTGGAGGGCGGCCACATGATGTACCTCAGGCCCGACGGAAGGCGCGCGCTGAAGGAGGCAGCCTCCGAGCTCTACCAGGCGACGCAGTAAGCGCTTCTCGATCGGCCACGAGGGCTCTGCCCCAACGCAAGCGCCGCGCTGGAACAGCGCCGTAGAAGCTTTCGCCCGTATAGCTGGCAGAAGTGGATCCGATGGGGCGGAGCCGCCTCCACGCTGGCAAATCGATACCGCATGGCCGATGTCGTCGTCCTCGAAAGCCGCGAAAGGGTGCTGGCCGGCATCCTGTTCACCGCGGCCGCCTATTTCCTGTTTTCGGCGCAGGATGCCTCGATCAAGCTGTTGGTGGCCGGCATGACGGTGTGGCAGATCATGTTCTTCCGCTCGGTCACCGTTCTTGCCGCCTGCGGCGCGATCGGCAGACGGACGCTGTTCGCCGACACCGCAAACTCGCCCATCGTGCGGCCGATGCTGGTGCGCAGCGCGTTCACGCTCGCGGCCTGGCTCTGCTACTACAACGCGGCACGCTCGCTGCAGCTCGCCGAGCTCACCACCATCTACTACGCCGCGCCGATCATCGTCACCGTGCTTTCAGTGGTGATGCTGGGCGAGACCGTGCCGCTCTTGCGCTGGGCGGCGGTGTTCGTCGGATTCGTTGGCGTCTTCATCGCCTGCGACCCGGCGCGTCTCGGCTTCTCCGTGCCGGTGCTGCTTGTGCTGGCGGCAGCGCTTTTGTGGGGCATCGCCGTGGTGCTCTTGCGCAAGACCGCGATGCAGGAGCGCACGACGATCCAGCTGGTGCTCAACAATTTCTACTTCCTGCTTTTTTCGGCAGTGCCGGCGCTGATCTGGTGGCGCATGCCCGACGCGCCGCAACTCATGCTTCTCATGAGCGTTGGCGCGCTCGGCGGCGTCGCGCAATACATGCTGTTCGAGGGCATGAAACGGGCGCCGGTGTCGATCGTGGCGCCATTCGAATACACCTCGCTGGTCTGGGCGTTTGCGCTGGGCTTCGCCATCTGGGGCGACGTGCCGAGAACCGAAGTTTTCACGGGCGCGGCTTTGATCATCGGCGCCGGCCTGCTGATCGTCGGCAACGAGCATTTCCGCAAACGGGTCGAGGACTCATGACAGAAGGCTGTCAGCAGGAGCGGCATAGTCTGGTACCATGACGGATACGGTCGACATGCCTGAAAAGCTTGCCAAGGGCACCGCCGACGCCACAGCCGAGCGCATGCTGGGCGTGGTGCTAGTCTCGGCCTCGGCCGTCGCCTTCGCGCTCACCGGCGTGCTGACCAAGTCGATCCATGCCGATCCGCTGACCATCACCTGCTGGCGCGGCTTCTTCGGCTCGATCCTGATTGCTCTTTACGTGCTGTGGCGCCGCCGCCGCTCGGGCGGGCGCGAGAGCCTCAGGCTCGGCTGGCGCGGCTGGCTGCTTGCGGTCGAGGGGGCTGCCGCCAGCATCGCCTTCATCGCGGCGTTCAAATACACCTATGTCGCCAATGTCGCGGTGATCTACGCCACCTCACCCTTCATAGCCGCACTGCTTGCCTTGCTGCTGGTGCGGGAAAAATTCCGGCTGCAGACGATGCTGGCGGCGGCCGTGTCGCTATGCGGCGTCGCCGTCATGGTGGGCGGCGGCTTTGGCAGCGGCCACCTGTTCGGCGACGGGCTGGCGCTTTTGATGACCACCGGCAGCGCGCTCTACATGATCATGGTGCGCGCCTTTCGCGACTCGCCCGTCGTCTGGGCCGGCGCGGTGTCGGCCTTCCTGCTCTTCGTCCTCGGCTGGTTCGTCACCGACCCGGTTGCCGTTTCGACCCGCGATATGGTGCTGCTTGCCACCTTCGGCTGCTCCTTCGCGCTGGCCTCGATCCTGTGGACCGAAGGTTCGCGGCTTATCCCCGCCGCCGAATCCGGCCTGCTCGGCTCGGCCGAAGTGCCGTTCGCCATCCTGTTCGCCTTGCTGTTCCTCGGCGAATTCCCACCGCTGGCCAGCATCGTCGGCGGCGCGATCGTGCTTTGCGCGGTTTTCGCGCACGCCGCACGCGACTGGTCGAGAGCCAAATCGACGCGTTCGTAAATTTTTTTCGCGGTCACGGAACCATCACCCGACTCAGGCATTGTTAGATCGACGGGTCACCCCCCAAGTCCCCCCAAACCCCTCGACCCGTCCGACTAGAAGCCGACCCGCAAAAAGGTCGGCTTTTTCTTTGGGCGTTCCTTGCCGTTCAGGGCGGCAGCGCCAGGCCGTTGCCCAGAAGCTCCGCGAGATCCCGCGGCGGACGAGCCGCCTCGCGGCCGAGCCGGATGGCGAAGCCGGCCATTGGCAGCGGCGGCAGGTCGAGATCGGGGGACGCTTCCACGATACCGGAATGGGCAAGACGCCGGGTGCGCGGCGTCAGCGCGATGCCGGCATTGACCGCGCTGCGCAGGCCGGCAAGGCTGGAGCTGCCGGCAGCGATGCGGTAGCGGCGGCCGGCGGCGTCGAGTGCATTGAGCGCAGCCTCCCTGAAGCCGCAATATGGATCGAGCAGCGCCACCGGCACCACGTCCTGCCGCGTCGCCAGCCCTTTTTCCGAGCAGAGCCACAGCATCGGCTCGCTGATCAGGAACGCTTCATCCGGGGATGGCGCATGGCGCATGGTGATCGCGAGATCGAGCTGGCCCGCCTGCAGCGCGGACCCGAGCTCCAGGGAGCGGCCGACGCGCAGCTCGATCCTGACGCGCGGATGGCTGGCGGCGAAGGCGCGCAACAGCTCCGGCAGGCCATGATCGGCAAAGTCCTGCGTGGTTCCGATGGCGATGCGACCGCCGACGCGCGCGCCTTTCAGCGCCAGCCAGGCCTCGGTGTGGACGGCAAGGATGCGCCTGGCATGGCCGACAAGGTCCTCGCCGGCAGGCGTCAGCCCGCGCCCACGTCCCTGGGGCGCAAGCAGCGGCTCGCCGACGACCTCCTCCAGCCGCTGCATCTGCGCCGTGACGGCGGATGGGGAGCGGCCAACAGCAGACGCCGCCCTGGCCAAGGAGCCGCCATCGACGAAGGCCAGGAAGGTTTTGAGCAGGTCGGGATCGAGAGTTTCCATAATTCGATAATATCGAAGTAATTGTCAAAAACAATTCGATTTTTTTGACGCATGGCTAGTGGCATGGTCCCTTCATCGGCGGCGCGAAGCCGTCAGAGCGAAGGAGAGAAAAATGCCGATCATCAATGTCAGCGTCACCGGCGAGCCCGACGCAAAGGGTTCCGCCGCGATCGCGAAGGAGATCACCGAGATTACGGCCACGCAACTGCGCAAGGACCCGACCATCACCGCGGTTGCGATCAGCTACGTCGATCCGCAGCACTGGTTCGCCGGCGGCAAGTCGCTGGCCGAGCATGGCACGAGCACCTTCTGGCTCGACATCAAGGTGGTGGACGGCACCAACACCAAGCTCGAGCTCGAAGCGTATCTCAAGGCGATTTTCGACGCCTTCGGCCGCCTGCTCGGCGGCGTCCATGAGGAAAGCTACGCGCTGGTGCATGAGGTTCCGGCGGCGGCCTACGGCTTTGGCGGCAAGAGCCAGGAGTTCCGCTTCATCAGCGGGAGACTGAAGGTGGCGTAGCGGCACGCCTTTCCCCGCTCCCCTGTGCGAGACGGTGGGTCGGCGCGCAGCGTCGAGACGGATGAGAGGTTTTGGAAGAAGCACGGCCTGGAAGAATCGATTGCTTTCAGGCACTTACATATCCAGCGAAGCGATCCGTCCAATACCCTCATCCGTCCGGGCTTCGCTCGGCCACCTTCTCCCGCAAGGGGAGAAGGGAGCGCCCTACCAGCCCCACATTGACCTTGCCCCCACTTCCGCTACCTTCTGCCACCGAAGCGGCCGCGCAAGAGCCGCACCGTGGAGGACGTTGGGAGAGAGCGGCATGATCCTGACATTGGCGCTGCTTGCCGGTCTTGTCTTTGCCTGGCTGCTGATTGGCGTGATCGAAAGGTTCCGGCTCGATCTGCGCTTTACCCAGGCGTTGCTCTACGTGCCGTTCAAGCTCGCCTACCGTATTGCCGACGACCGCATCCGCATTGCCCGCAATGCCCGCACGCCGGTGATCTATGTCGTTTCGCACCAATCGCGCATCGAGCCGGCGCTGATGCTGTCGCTCTTGCCTGACGACACGCTGCACATTCTGGACGAGGCCTCGGCCCGCTCGCCCTGGCTGGAGCCGTGGCGCGAGCTTGCCCGCACCATCGCCTTCAATGCCGAACATCTCTTCGTCAGCCGGCGGCTGGTGCGCGTGCTGAAGGGCAAGGGCCGGCTTGCGGTCTATCTGCCCGACGACGTCGAGCCGGACGTCAAGTCGTTCCGGCTGTTCCGCGCCATCACCCGCATCGCCATGCAGGCCGACGCCCGCATCGTGCCGATCTTCGTCGCCGGTGCGCGCGACCTGCCGATGTCGCTGACGCCGGCCGACAAGGCGCCGCGTCACTGGTTCCCGCGCCTGTCGCTCAGCGTGCTGGAACCGATGACCGTGGCCGAGCTGGTGGCTCGCAACCCCGACATGGCGTCGAACACCAACGCCCTGTTCGACCGGTTTGCCGAGGCGCGGCTCTACGGCAGCAATCTCGACCGCGGCCTGTTCCTGGCCATGCGCGACGCGGCGGATCGCGTCGGTGCCTCGCATCCGATCATCGAGGACGTGATTTCGGGCGCGCTCAGCTATCGCAAGATGTTCATCGGCGCGCGCGTGCTCGGCCGCCGCTTCGAGGCGGTGACGGCGCCCGGCGAAGCGGTCGGCCTGCTCCTGCCCAATGCCAATGGCATTGTGCTCTCCTTTGTCGGGCTTATCTCGGCGGCCCGCATCGCGGCGATGATCAACTACACCGCCGGCCCGGCGAGCGTCACCGCCGCGATCCGCACGGCGGTCATTCGCACAGTGGTCTCTTCTCGCGCGTTCATCGAGAAGGCCGCCATCGACGACATCGTCACCGCCGTCGAGGCGGGCGGCGCCAAGATGCTATGGCTGGAGGATGTGCGCGAGAGCGTGACCTTGCTCGACAAGGTCGCGGCGGCGCTTTTCTGGCGTTTTCCGCTGCAGCGGCAGCAGGCGTCGAAACCAGCGGTGATCCTGTTCACCTCGGGCTCGGAAGGAACGCCGAAGGCGGTGGTGCTGTCGCACCGCAACCTTCTCGCCAACGCCATGCAGGCCGAGGCGCGCATCACGATCTCGCCGGCCGATATCCTGCTCAACGTGCTGCCCGTCTTCCATTCGTTCGGGCTGACCGGCGGCACTATCCTGCCGCTGGTAACCGGCGTGAAACTGTTCCTCTATCCCTCGCCGCTGCACTACAAGATCATTCCGGAGATCGCGCGCAAGGTGAAGCCGACCGTCATGTTCGGCACCGACACTTTCCTCGCCAACTATGCCCGCACTGCCAAGGACGGCGATTTCTCCAGCCTGCGTTTCGTTGTTGCCGGCGCTGAAGCGGTAAAGCCCGAGACAAGGCGCACCTACCGCGACCGTTTCCAGGCATCGATCATCGAAGGTTTTGGGCTGACCGAGGCGGCGCCAGTGGTGGCGGTGAACACCGCCATCCACAATCGCGACGGCACGGTCGGCCGGCTGCTGCCGGCGATCCGCATGAAGCTTGAGCCGGTCGAGGGCATCAGCGAGGGCGGCCGGCTGTGGCTCGACGGGCCGAACATGATGATGGGCTACATGACCGCCGACCGCCCCGGCGAGTTGCAGCCGCTCGAGGGCTGGCACGACACCGGCGACATCGTCTCGGTCGACCGCGACGGCTTCATCACCATCCGCGGGCGGGCAAAACGCTTTGCCAAGATCGCCGGCGAGATGGTGTCGCTGGGTGCGGTCGAGATGCTGGTGCAGTCACTGTGGCCGGAACAGCGCCATGCCGCGGTGGCGGTGCCCGACAAAAGGCGCGGCGAGCGCATCGTGCTGGTCACCACGGCCGACGATGCCAATGCCGAAGAGCTGCGCCAGTTCGGCAAGAAGGCCGGCGCGGCCGAGTTGATGGTGCCCAATGACATCATCAAGGTGGAAGAAATCCCGGTGCTGGGTTCCGGCAAGACGGATTACGTGTCGGCGCGGAAGCTGGCGATCGACCGGCTGGGATTGGGGGTAGCGGCTTAGGCCGTATCGCAAGCGCTGGCGGGACAGCGCCCCCCTCTGTCCTGCCGGACATCTCCCCCACACGGGGGGAGATCAGATGCCCTCTCGGCTTTCGCCAATCAGCATCGTTGCAGGATACGCGGCTTGAACGAAGCTGCCAATTTCTCCCCCAAGTGGGGAGATGTTCGCCAGGACAGAGGGAGGCGCGAAGGAACTCGGCGGCTCGAAGTCGCGCCTCTCGAGCGGGTTCAGCCGATATCCGAAGGCGGCACCTTCTCGCCTTCGCGCATGGCTCGCTTCGAATAGGCGCGCACCGAAAACGGCAGAAAGACGAGGTAGCCGGCGACCGAGGCGGTCAGCGTGTACCAGGGATAGGCCATCAACAGCAGGATGTAGAGCACCACGCCGAGGATGACCGGAAGCACCCTGTCTCCCGGCACCTTGACGCTCTTGCCCGAATAGACCGGCAGGCGACTGACCAAGAGGAAGGCGACGAGCACGGTGAAGCCAGAGGCAACGAAGGCCGCCCCCCGGGTCGGTTCCAGGCCGAGCCGCAGGAAGTAGAGATAGCAAGGCAGCATGACCAGCACCGCGCCCGCCGGCGCCGGGACGCCGACGAAATACTCGGTCTGCCAGGCCGGCTGGTCGGTGTCGTCGGCCAGCACATTGAAGCGGGCGAGCCGCATGCCGCAGGCAATGGTGAACAGGAGTGCCGCGATCCAGCCCGGCGAGCCGGCGCGGTCGAGCAGGAAGGCATAGAGCACCAGCGCCGGCGCGACGCCGAAATTGACGATATCGGCCAGCGAATCCATCTGCGCGCCGAACTTCGAGGTCGCCTTCAGCATGCGCGCCAAGCGGCCGTCGATGCCGTCGAGGAAGGCTGCGAGCAGCACCATGACCACGGCCGGCTCGAAGCGGTCCTCGAAGGCGAAGCGGATGCCGGACAGGCCGGCGCAGATCGCAAGAACGGTCACCAGATTGGGCAGCACCATGCGCATCGGTATTTCGCGGATGCGAGGGCCGCCGCTGGCGTGTGCCTCGAACTTCTTGAAAGGCGCGCCCACCGCTCAGGAAATCCTGACCAGCGGAGCGACCGCCGCGCCGCCGAACTCGGCAAGCACCGTTTCGCCGCCCACCGCCGTCTGGCCGACGGCGACGCGCGGCACGGCGTTCGACGGCAGGAAGACGTCGACGCGGGAGCCGAAGCGGATCAGGCCAAAACGCTCGCCGATGCCGATCGAGCCGCCCTGCTCGGCCCAGCAGACGATGCGGCGCGCCACAAGGCCGGCGATCTGCACGGCGGCAACGGTGCCGTTGGGACTGTCGATGACCAGCCCGTTGCGCTCGTTCTCCGAGCTTGCCTTGTCGAGCTCGGCATTGAGGAATTTGCCGGGACGATGCTCGATGCGCGTGATCCTGCCGCGCACCGGCGCGCGGTTGATATGGCAGGAAAAGACATTCATGAACACCGAGATACGGGTCATTTCGGCCGTACCCAGACCAAGCTCGCGCGGCGGCACGGCAGGCCCGACCGCCGAAACCACGCCGTCGGCCGGGCTGACCACCAGCCGGTCGTCGACCGGCGTGACGCGCTCTGGGTCACGGTAAAAATAGATGCACCAGCCGGTGAGGATCAGCCCGAGCCAGAACAGGATCGAGGAGAAATAGCCGAGGAACAGCGTTGCCGCGCCGAAGGCGGCGATAAAGGGATAGCCCTCGCGATGGATCGGAACGAACGTATTCTTGATCGTATCGAGAAGAGTCATAGGGCTTGGGGCGGTCCCTGTTTCAGGTCCGGCCTCAATAGCCGAAAGCCCCCCTCCCCGCAACGCAACAATGGGAGAGGCGAATAGCGAGGGACTCATAGCCGTGATTTTAGCGCCGGCCTGTGTCAGGGTGCGCGAGGGCGGTGCGAAATCGACAAGGTCGAGGTCGATCGGGGCTGCTTTGCCTGCATGTTGGGCGGTGCCGACGGCAGGACGCTGTACATCACCGCCGCCGAATGGCGCGGCTTCGAGAACATGGTCGGCGACGCCCGCACCGGCCAGGTACTGGGCGTCGTCGCGCCTGCACCCGGCGCGGGCTGGCCGTCTTACGCCTCCGGCACGCGCTGATAGTGCGCGATATCCGCTTTGACCCCGAGGCGGGCGATCGTTGCCTGAGGGCTGAAGGCGATGCTCTCGTGCGCGGCCTTGACGATCGGCACGACGTTGTCGACCGCGGCCTGGCTTTCCCATTCGACCATGGTGACGATGTTGAATTCGCCGGGGCCGGAGAACTGCTCGAGCAGGAAGTCCTGCACGAAGCCGTCCTGCTGGCGCAGCAATTCGTGCGTCATCCTGACCTTGCCGAGGATCTCGTCGCGCGCTTCCGCCGGCACGACGAATTTGTCGACCCGGAACACGCTGCCAGCGCGTTGATCTTTATTACTCATTTCGATCGGTCTCCGTTCTTGGAAGGCTTGCTTCGCAGGTGTTCGGAGCCGGTTTGCAAGCTCAAGCTAGGTTGAGGTCAAGGGGATTTTGCGCCGACTTCTCCTTCTCCCCTTGTGGGAGAAGGAAGAGGCGCTAGCTCACCTCCGACGTCCTTCTCCGTACGATCACGCCGAACTCGTCGCTTTCACGCGCAATGCGCAGGCGCTCCTCGGCTTCGGTGGCTTCGCGCTGGCGGTCCCACATCGAGGCGTAGAGGCCCTGCTGGCGCAAGAGTGCGGCGTGGGTGCCGCGCTCGGCGATCTGGCCGTCCTTCAGCACGATGATCTCGTCGGCCGAGATCACCGTCGACAGCCGGTGGGCAATCACAAGGGTGGTGCGGCCCTTGCTGACGAGGTCCAGCGCCGCCTGGATCTCCTGCTCGGTCTGGGTGTCCAGCGCCGAGGTCGCCTCGTCCAGCATCAGGATCGGCGGGGCCTTCAGGATCGTGCGGGCGATCGCGACCCGCTGCTTCTCGCCGCCCGACAGTTTCAGGCCGCGCTCGCCGACCATCGAGCGGTAGCCGTCGGGGAGTTTTTCGATGAACGGCCCGATCTGGGCGAGCTCGGCGGCCTTGCGCACCTCCTCCTCGCTGGCGCCGATGCGGCCATAGCGGATGTTGTAGGCGATGGTGTCGTTGAAGAGCACCGTGTCCTGCGGCACCATGCCGAGCACCGCGCGCAGGCTCTCCTGCGTGACGTCGCGGATGTCCTGGCCGTCGATCAGCACCTGGCCGCGCTGCACGTCATAGAAGCGGAACAGAAGCCTGGAGATGGTCGACTTGCCTGCGCCGGAGGGGCCGACGATGGCGACCGTCTTGCCGGCCGGCACCTCGAAGGAGACGCCCTTCAGGATCTTGCGGTTTGAATCATAGGAGAAGTGCACGTCGCGGAACTCGACCTTGCCGGCACTCACCTTCAACGGCCTGGCGTCCGGCTTGTCGACGATCTCCTGAGGCACGTCGAGCAGGTCGAACATGTGCTCGATATCGGTCAAGCCCTGGCGGATTTCGCGATAGATGAAGCCGATGAAGTTGAGCGGCACCGACAGCTGCATCAGCATGGCGTTGATGAAGACGAAATCGCCGACCGACTGCGTGCCGGCCTGCACCTCCAGCGCCGACATGCACATGACGACGACCGTGCCGAGGCCGAAGATGAGACCCTGGCCGAAGTTAAGCCAGCCGAGCGAGGTCCAGGTCTTGGTGGCGGCGGTTTCATAACGCGCCATCGAGCGGTCGAAGCGCTCGGCTTCCATGCGCTCATTGGTGAAATATTTGACCGTCTCGAAATTCAAGAGCGAGTCGATCGCCTTGGTATTGGCGTCGGTGTCGCTGTCGTTCATGTCGCGGCGGATCGAGATGCGCCAGTCGCTAGCCTTGACCGTGAACCAGACATAGATCCACACGGTGACCGCGACCACGGCGACGTATTTCCAGCCATAGGTGTAGGCGAAAATGCCGGCCGTCAGCGCGAATTCGAGAATGGTAGGCGCCGTGTTCAGCATGACGAAGCGCACGATCGTCTCGATGCCCTTGGTGCCGCGCTCGATGATGCGCGACAGACCGCCGGTGCGGCGCTCAAGATGGAAGCGCAGCGACAGCTGGTGCATGTGGACGAAGGTGCGGAAGGCAAGCTGGCGCACCGCATATTGGCCGACGCGGGCAAACAGCGCGTCGCGCAGCTGGTTGAAGCCGAGCTGGACCAGCCTCAGCACATTATAGGCAATGACCAGCATCACCGGCGCGAGCATGAAGGCGGGCAGCGGCGGCGGCGTCTTCGAGGCGTGGGCTAGCGCATCGGTTGCCCATTTGAAGAAATAGGGGCCGGCGACCAGGGTGACCTTGGCGACGACGAGAAGCAGCGTCGCCCAGGTGACGCGGGCTCTCAGGTCGGCACGGTCGGCCGGCCACATATAGGGCCACAGATTGCGCAGTGTGGTGAGGGTGCCGGTTTCGGCGGAGACGGTCTTGTCGGCCATTTTGTTCTTAGCTTTCTTTCATGCTTTCGCCGCAGCAGGAATCGATCAGGGCCGCGAGCGACGCCGAGACCTCGGCGAGCGTAGCGCGGTCCACCGCGTAGCGTGAACGCTGGCGATCCGCCTCGAAGCGGACGAGCCCTGCTTCGACCAGGATCTTCAGATGCTGCGAAACGGTCGACTGGGCGAGATCGAGATGATCGACCACCTCGCGGCAGGAGCAGCAGCTACTAGCCGAGAGATGCTTCAGGATCTCGATGCGTGCCGGATGCGACAGTGCCGCGAACCGCGTGGCGATGCCGCGGCTGTCAAGGGCTCGGCTATTGAGGGCGCGGTTGTCGGATAGGGATTCGGTCATCGTTCATCGCCGATAAACGATGGAGGATGGGAGTGCAAGCCAGGCGGATGGGCAGCAGGTGGGAATGTCGAACGCCGGCGGGGCAGCGCCCCTCTGCCCTGCCGGGCACCCCACGACAGGGGATTGCGCTCTTACTCCGTCTTTGGCGCCGTCATCTGGTCACCCATGGCCTTCATGTCGGCCGGCTCGCCTTCCTTCGACTTGCCGGGGACCTTGAAGACCTGACCGGGCCAGATGCGGTCGGGATTGCGGATCTGATCCTGGTTGGCGAGATAGATGGTCGAGTAGCGCACGCCATGGCCATAGACGCGCCGCGAGATGCGCCAGAGCGTATCGTTGCGGCGGATGATGACGGCGCCATCGGCGTGTTCGAGCTTTGGTGCCATTGTTTCCGGCACGTCGGCCGCAGGATTCGCTTCGGCGACCTCGGCCGCCGTGTCCGCCGTCGCGGCGGGGTTGCTCGCTTCGGCGGTAGCGGTGGCCGGCGCCGTGGTCTCGGCGGGATTGGCCGCCCCGGACTTTGCCTCCGCGGGCTGGGACCCCGCACCCTGGGCGAGCTTGCTGTCGGCGGGCTTGGCCTGGTTGGGCGCGACGGCGGCAATCGACTCGCCGGGCTCGCGTTCGAACGGGACAGCGGCACGGGCGACGACCTTGACGCCATCGTCGGCAAGGCCGTCGACATGAATGGTGTGGTTGCCGACCGGAATGTCGCGCGCCGCCTCGATCAGGAAATGGCCGTCAGGCGAAGTTTTCGCCTCGCCAAGCAGGACATCGTCGGCATAGGCGCGCACCTTGCGGCCGGGATCGGCCCTGCCCGCGACGAAGATCTTGCCGCCGTCGATCTCAACGGCCTCGACGGCGATCTTCGGTTCGTCTGCGGCGGCGTTCTGGGTCGCGGGAGCCGAAGCCTGATCCGTAGCTGCCGGTGCCGTTGCAGCCGGCGCCCCCGCCGGGGCAGACGCCGCCGGCGCGGTTGCGGCAGGGGCCTGCGCGTCCGGGGCGGCTGCCTGACCGGTGGCGGCAGTTGCCGCCGGCTTGGCCGCGGGCTGCGGAATAGTCAGCAATTCGGACGGCTTGCCGGGCTCCTCGACCATCGCCAGCACCTGGCCGGTCGGGCTCTGCGGCACCGAGACGACGGCGGTCTGCGCCGAGGCGACGGCGACGCCGCCAGCGGTCGAGCGCAGCGTGATCGTGTAGTCGCCCGGCTTCAGCGGATCGTCGAGCACGATGGCGAAGGCACCATCGGGACCGGCATCGGTCGAGCCGAGCACCGTGCCGCCGTTCAGGACCTCGACCTTGGCATTGGGCGCCGCGCTGCCGGCGACGACAATCGAGCCATTGCCTTCGACGCGCACGACATCGAAGGTTGGCAGCGTGGGTCCTGCGGCGGCCGGCGCCTGAGCGGCCGGGGCGGATTCCGCCGGGGCCGTCGCGTTGTTGGCAGGCGCCGTTGCATTGTTGGCGGGCGCCATCTTGTTGGCCGGCGCCATCGTGTTGTTGGCCGGCGCCATTGTATTGGCCGGGGCTTGCGCCTGCGGTACGCGCGCCTCGGTGGAGGTGCTTGAGGATTCGGCCGGCTTCGTGCCTGCCTGCGGCAGCGACGCGACCTGCGGCGGATTCTGCTTGTTGATGTATGGGTCGAGCGCGCCCGACCCGTAGGCGACCGCCGCGACGACGGCAACGCCGCCCGCCGCGAACAAAAACGCCTTGGAAGAATTGACAGCCATAATCTTTTCTGCCCCTTAGCCACCTAACGCCGGTCTAGCGTGTTTTCACCAAGCTCACAAGAAAAAGCCCGTCCTTGGGCTTGACCGCGCCAACCGTCCCTATCACCAATCATGACATGAACACGATTCGATCCGTCTGCGTCTATTGCGGTTCGTCTCCGGGCCGCGACGAGGCCTATGTCAAGGCCGGTCACCTGCTCGGCCGCTCGCTGGCGAAGTCCGGCCTGCGCCTGATCTATGGCGGCGGCACCAAGGGAATCATGGGCGCCGTCGCAGACGGGGCACTCAAGGCCGGCGGCAAGGTGACCGGCATCATCCCGCGCTTCCTGATCAACAAGGAGGCGACCGAGACCGCTCTCGACAAGCTCGACGAGCTGGTGATCACCGACAACATGCACGAGCGCAAGCACAGGATGTTCGAGAAATCCGACGCCTTCGTGGCGCTGCCGGGCGGCATCGGCACGGTCGAGGAGATCGTCGAGATCATGACCTGGGCGCAACTCGGCCATCACCGCAAGCCGATCGTGTTCGCCAACATCAAGGCCTTCTGGGACCCGATGCTGGCGCTCATCGAGCACATGTCGGGCGAAGGCTTCATCCACACCGCACATAGGGTGAAGCCGCTGGTGGTCAACGACCCCGAGGCCATCGTCGCCGCCATCATGGTGGCGGGCTCGTCGGTCGACGCGCCGACGGAAGGTGTGCAGGCGGTGATCGACAAAATGTAAGGTGAATGGTGAATAGTGCGGATCGCGTGAGCCGAAATCTGTCCACCGCCAGATAGCAACCATTCGCTATTCACCATTCACCGCTCACCGTCCTCCTCAAATCCTCAATCACCGCCCTCCGGTCATTGCGCCGCCAGGCGAGATGGATTTCAACGCTGCGCTTGAACCATGGCAGGTCGCGAAAGACGATGCCGGCCGGCGCAGCGCTTTGCAGGCTTTCCTGTACCGTCGCTAGGCCCAGCCCGGCGCTGACCAGGCCGAGCGAGGTCAAGGGATCGGCCGTCTCGTAGGCGATGTCGGGCACGAAACCGGCCTCCATGCAGGCCGCCAGGAACTGCGCGCGGTTGGTGTCATCGGGTTGGCGCACGACGGTGATCCAGACGCGGGGGTCAAGATGGCGGGGCCTGATGTCGCTCGCATCGACAAGCGGATCGCCTTCGGGGATCGCCAGCACCAGCGGTTCGCGCCGCACCAGCATGCTCTCGATATCCGGATCGCCTTGCGGCGCCGGCGCGTAGACGAATCCGAGGTCGAGCACGCGCTGGCGCAGATCCTCGAACTGCGCGGCCGTGCGGCGGCTTCTCAGTTGCAGATGAAAATCCGGCCGCTCGCGGCGGAATTCCCTGAGCATCGCGGCGATCAGCCCGGCATGCACCGCCCCCTCGACGTAGCCGATGGCGAGGCTGCCGGTCGCGCCGCTTGCAAGCTTGCGGCCGAGCTCCTCCAGCCGCGCGGCATTGACGAGCAGAGCGCGCGCCTCGGCAAGGAAAGCCCTGCCCTCGGCGTTGAGACGGACGCGCTGCTTCGATCGCTCGAAAAGCGTGACGCCGAGTTGCTCCTCGAGGTGCATGATCTGCCGGCTCAAGGGGGACTGCGAGATATGCAACTGCTCGGCGGCGCGGCCGACATTGCCGGCCTCGGCGACGGCGATGAAATAGCGGATCTGCCGCAGGTCGAGCATTCTGCGTCTCTATGATTTAAGTCCTTCAAGGTCTGAACTTTATCATAATCAGTCTTGGACAGTCTGACCAGCCGGCGCGATATCTGCCGCATCAACCGGCCACAAAGGAGACCGCCATGCAGTTCTTTGCCCTTCTCACCCGCAACACCGAAAAGTTCAGCGATAGCGATTTCGCGTCGCTGCTTCCGGGCGAAGCCGAGCAGCGGCGCACGCTCTATGCGCAAGGCGCCGTGCGCCAGGTCTGGAACCGCGGTGACATCCCCGGCAGCGGCATGATGTTCGAGGCTGCCGACGACAAGGAGGTGCGCGGCCATCTCGCCACCCTGCCGCTGGTCGAGGCCGGAATGATGAACATCGCGGCGATCGTGCCGCTCAATCCCTATCCCGGCTTCGGCCCGAAGCGTTGAGACCGGGATGAAGAGAGGTGCTGCCGCTCACCCGGCAGCACCTATGAGCGACCAAGGAAGCGACGCAAAAGGCCCGCCCGCGACGCCCCTGTATAGCGCTTGGGCAATTGCCGGGTGAGCAGGAACTGGTCGCGCCCTTCGAGGGCGCATCCGATGATGAAGCATCTTGCAGTTCACCAAGCGATGGCCCAGATCTCACGATCAACCGCCTCGGGTAGCGTTGAGGGAGATGAAGGCGCGCCGGGCCGAACTGTTTCGCTTCGCGCGGTCGAACAGTCCAAGGTCGCGGTGCCCGATCACTCCGCCGGCGCCACTCGCAGCATCGGTCTGCGGGCGCTGAGCCGGTCGAGATAGAGATAGACGACCGGCGTGGTGTAGAGCGTGAGAAGCTGCGAGACGATGAGGCCGCCGACGATCGCGATGCCGAGCGGCTGGCGCAGCTCCGCCCCAGTGCCGGTCTCGAGCGCCAACGGCAATGCGCCGAGCAAAGCCGCAAAGGTCGTCATCATGATCGGCCGGAAGCGCTGGAGGCTCGCCTTGTGGATGGCTTCTCGCGGCGCAAGCCCTTCCTGGCGCTCGGCCTGCAAGGCCATGTCGATCATCATGATGGCGTTCTTCTTGACGATGCCGATCAACAGGATGATGCCGATCAGCGAGATCACGTCGAATTCCATGCCGGTGACGATGAGCGCGAGCAGCGCGCCGATGCCGGCCGAAGGCAGCGTCGACAGGATGGTGATCGGGTGCACGTAGCTTTCGTAGAGCACGCCGAGCACGACATAGATCGTGGCGAGCGCGGCAGCGATCAGCAGGAGCTCGTTGAGCAGGTTGGAGCGGAAGGCGAGCGCCGTACCGGCAAGCGAGCCGTGGATCGACACCGGCATTTTCAGCTCCGCCATGGCGCGGTCGATTGCCGCCGAGGCGTCGCCGAGCGTGGCGCCATCGGCAAGGTTGAACGAGATCGTCGTGGCGACGAAGTGGCCCTGGTGGTTGACCGAAAGCGGCGTGGTCGCCGGACCGTAGGTGCTGAAGGCGGCGAGCGGCACCATGGTCTCGGCCGAGGTGCTGACGGCGGCGCCGCTCGAGGCGCTGCCGTGGCCGGTGACGGCGATCGCATTGGTCGCCTGATTCTGCAGCGAGCCCGACAGGCTGCCGGCCAGCGCGTTGGTCTTCTGCGTGCCGCTCGCCGCCGCGCCCGAGGTGCTGACATAGATGCCATTGAGCGCGCTCGGATCCTGCAGATAGCGCGGCGCGACTTCCATCACCACGTGATATTGGTTGCGGGCGTTGAAGATGGTCGACACCTGGCGCTGGCCGAAGGCGTCGTAAAGCGTGTTGTCGATGCTCGCCGGCGTCAGGCCGAGCCGGGCCGCGCTCTCGCGGTCGACGGTGATGTTGGTTTCGAGCCCGGCCTCGTCGCGGTCCGAATTGACGTCGGTTAGCTCCGGCGCCTGTTTCAGCAATTCGACGAGTTTCGGCGCCCATTCGTCGAGGTCAGCGGTCGTATCGGCCTGCAGCGTGTATTGATAGGTGGCGAGGCTTTGGCGGCCGCCGACCCTGATCTCCTGGCGCGGGTTGAGGAAGAGCTGCGCGCCGGGCAATTGCCTGAGCTGCGCGCGCAGCCGCCCCAGCACCGCTTGCAGCGGCGCACGATCGCCCTTCGGCTTCAGGTTGACATAGACGAAGCCGGAGTTGGTCTGGCGGCCGCCGATATAGCCGACGACGTTCGCCACCGCCGGGTCGCTCTTCAGGATCGTCTCCAGCCGCTCGAATTTCTGCCGCATCAATTGGAAGGAAATGGCCTGGTCGGCGCGCAGGCCGCCGATCAGCTCGCCGGTGTCCTGCTGCGGGAAGAAGCCCTTCGGCACGATCGTATAGAGGTAGACGTTGAGCGCGACGGCCGCGATCAGGATGATGAGCATCGCCTCGGCATTGTCGAGCGACCAGGCGAGCGAGCGGCCGTAGCCGGCGCGGACGCGCTCGAAGACGCTTTCGCCGAAGCGTGCGAGGATGGAACGGCGCTCCGATCGGACTGCACCCGCGCGCAAAAAATGCGCGCACATCATCGGGGTCACCGTCAGCGACAGCACCAGCGAAATGGCGATCGCCAGCGACAAGGTCATGGCGAATTCCTGGAACAGGCGGCCGAGTATGCCGCCCATCAACAGAATCGGCAGGAACACGGCGACGAGAGAAGCGCTCATCGACAGCACGGTGAAGCCGACCTCTTGAGCGCCGACCAGCGCCGCCCGGCCGCGCGGCATGCCGTCCTCGATGTGGCGCATGATGTTTTCCAGCACCACGATGGCGTCATCGACGACGAAGCCGGTGGCGATGGTGAGCGCCATCAAGGACAGATTGTCGAGCGTGTAGCCGAGCAGGTACATCGCTCCGAAGGTGCCGAGGATCGAGACGACCAGCGCCACGCTCGGGATCAGCGCCGCGCGCCAGTCGCGCAAAAAGAAGAACACCACGAAGACGACCAGCAGCACCGCCAGCACCAGCGTCAGCTCGGTGTCGCGCAGCGAGCCGCGGATGGTGAGGCTGCTGTCGGACGCGATGCTGAGGCGCGCATCCGCCGGCACCGAAGCCTGCAGCGTCGGGATCAGCGCGCGCACGCGGTCGACCGTGTCGATGATGTTGGCGTTGGGCTCGCGATAGAGCACCAAAAGCACGGCCGGCACGCCATTGGCGAGGCCGAGATTGCGCACGTCCTCAACCGAGTCCTCGACATCTGCGATGTCGGCGAGGCGCACCGCCGCACTGTTGCGCCAGGCGATCACCAGGTCGCGATAGTCGGCGGCATGGCTCGCCTGGTCGTTGGTGTAGAGCTGGTAGCGGAGCGCCCCGTCTTCCTCGAAACCCTTCGGACTGCGCGCATTGGCCGAGGCAAGTGCGGCGCGCACATCCTCCAGGCCGATGCCGTAATGGAACAGCGCCCCCGGATTGAGCTCCACCCGAACGGCGGGCAGCGACGAGCCGCCGAGGTCGACATTGCCGACACCCTCGACCTGGGACAGGCGCTGCTGCAGCACGGTCGCGGCGGCATCGTAGAGCTGACCGGGTGTGAGTGTGCGCGAGGTCAGCGCCAGGATCATCACCGGCGCGTCGGCGGGATTGTATTTGCGGTAGGTCGGGTTGCTGCGCAGATCGGACGGGAGGTCGGCGCGCGCGGCGTTGATGGCGGCTTGAACGTCGCGCGCGGCGCCGTTGATGTCGCGATCGAGGTCGAATTGCAGCACAACATTGGTCGAGCCGGTGCCGGAGCGCGACGTCATCTCGGAAACCCCGGCGATCTGGCCGAGATGGCGTTCGAGCGGCGCCGCGACATCGGTCGACATCGTGTCGGGGCTGGCGCCTGGCATCGAGGCCTGCACCGAGATGGTCGGGAAATCCACCTTGGGCAGCGGCGCGACGGGAAGATTGACGTATGCGATCAGGCCCGCCGCCGCCAATCCGATGGCCAGCAGCGTCGTGGCGACCGGCCTGGCGATGAAGGGCGCGGAGAGATTCACGGCGTGAGCCCGCCGGCCGGCGCTCTCGCTTCACGTGCCCCCGACCGCGTCAGTCTATCGAAGGCAAGGTAGATCACCGGCGTGGTGAAGAGCGTCAGCACCTGGCTGACGATCAGCCCGCCAACGATAGTGATGCCGAGCGGCTGGTGCAATTCCGAGCCGGCAAGGCCGCCGAGCAGGAGCGGAAGCGCCCCGAACAGCGCGGCCATCGTCGTCATCAGGATCGGCCGCAACCGCAGCAAGCAGGCTTCGTAAATCGCCTCGCGCGGGTCCAGCCCCTGCAGGCGTTCGGCCTGCAGGGCGAAGTCGATCATCATGATGGCGTTCTTCTTGACGATGCCGACCAAGAGCACGATGCCGATGATGCCGATCACGTCGAGATCGTGGCCGGCGAGCATCAGCGCCACCAGCGCGCCCACGGTTGCCGAGGGCAGCGTCGAGAGGATCGTCAGCGGGTGGATGAAGCTCTCATAGAGCACGCCAAGCACGACATAGACGGTGGCGACTGCCGCAAGCACCAGCAGCAGCTCGTTGGAGAGCGAGCTTTGCAAGGCAAGCGCGGCGCCTTGGAAGCCGGTGACCAGGCCGGCGGGCGGCTGCATGTCATGTTCCGCCTTGCTGATCGCCGCGGTGGCGTCGCCGAGCGAGATGCCGGGCGCGAGATTGAAGGATATGGTCGTGGCCGGGAACTGGGCGAGGTGGTTCACCAGCAGCGGCGCCTGCCGGACAGTGATGCTGGCGATCGCCGATAGCGGCACCTGGCCGGAACCGGAGGACGGCAGGTAGATCGAGCCCAGCGAAGCCGGCGTCTGTCCGACCGAAGGATCGGCTTCAAGGATGACGCGGTATTCGTTCGACTGGGTGAAGATGGTCGAGATGATGCGCTGGCCGAAGGCATCGTAGAGCGCGTTGTCGACGGTCGCTGGCGTAATCCCGAAGCGTGCCGCCGTCGCTCGGTCGATGGTGATGTCGACCGCAAGCCCGCTCTGCTGGCTGTCGCTGGCCACGTCGGCGAGTTCGGGAAGTGCCGCCAGCCTATCGGTGAGCTTTGATGTCCAGGTCGCCAGCTCGGCCGGATCCGAATCCTGCAGAACGTATTGGTACTGCGACGCGCTGGAGGTGGAGTCCACGCTCAGGTCCTGCACCGGCTGCATGTGCAGCGCGATGCCGGTCACGACGTCGGTCTCCCGAGCCAGCCGCCGGATGATCGCGCTGGCATCGGCCGCGCGCTCGTCGCGCGGCTTGAGATTGATCAGCATGTGGCCGCTGTTGGCGGTCATGTTCTGGCCGTCGACGCCGATGAAGGACGACAGGCTCGCGACATCCGGATCCTTCAAGATGACATCGGCGAGCGCCTGCTGGTGCGCTGCCATGTCGGCGTAGGACGCCGAGCCCGCGGCCTCGGTGACGGCCGAAATCGCGCCGGTGTCCTGAACCGGGAAGAAGCCTTTCGGGATGACAACATAGAGATAGACGGTGAGCGCAAGCGTGGCTGCGGCGACCAGCAGCGTCAGCGCCTGACGGTCGAGCACCCAGCGCAAGGCGGCGGCATAGCCGTTGGCCACGGCATCGAAGGCGGCCTCGGCGCCGCGCGCCAGCGCGCCCTGCCTGCGTTCGGACGGCGGCTTGAGCAGCCTGGCGCACATCATCGGCACCAGCGTCAACGAGACGATGGCCGAAATGACGATGGCGATCGCAAGCGTGATGGCGAATTCGTGGAACAGGCGGCCGACGACGTCGCCCATGAACAGAAGCGGGATCAGCACCGCGATTAGCGAGACGGTGAGCGAGATGATGGTGAAGCCGATCTGGGCCGAGCCTTCGAGCGCGGCGGTGACCGGATCGTCGCCATGCTCGATGAAGCGCGAGATGTTTTCGATCATGACGATGGCGTCGTCGATGACGAAGCCGGAGGCGATGGTCAGCGCCATCAGCGACAGATTGTCGAGGCTGAAGCCCCAAAGATACATGACCGCGAACGTGCCGATCAGCGACAGCGGCACCGACAGGCTCGGAATGATCGTCGCCGGAATGTTGCGCAGGAACACGAAGGTGACGAGCACGACCAGAAGCGCCGCCGTCGCCAGCTCGAACTCGACGTCATGGACTGAGGCACGGATGGTGGTCGTGCGGTCGGTCAGCGGCTCGACGCTGACCGCCGCCGGCAAGCCGGCGCGAAGCTGTGGCAGCAGCGCCTTCACCGAGTCGACGACGCGGATGACATTGGCTCCGGGCTGGCGCTGGATGTTGAGCAGGATCGCCGGCGAGCGGTTTTCCCAAGCGCCCAGCTTCGAGTTCTCCGGCCCCTCTATGATATCGGCGACCTCGCCCAGCCTGACCGGCGCCCCGTTGCGGTAAGCGACGACCATATCCGCATAGGTCTTGGGGTCGCTGATCTGGTCGTTGGCGTTGATGGTGTAGGAACGCGCCGGCCCGTCGAAGCTGCCTTTCGGCGTGTTGACGTTGAGCGTGCCGATGGTGGTGCGCAGATCGTCGATGTTGAGCCCCATGGCGGCCAGCGCCTTGAGCTTTACGCGGATGCGCACGGCCGGCCGCTCGCCGCCGGAGATGCTGACCAGCCCGACGCCCGGAAGCTGCGAGATCTTTTGCGCCAGCCGCGTCTCGCCATAGTTCTCGACTTCGGTCAGGGGCAGCGTCTTCGAGGTGATCGCCAGCGTCAGGATCGGCGCGTCGGCCGGATTCACCTTGGCGTAGATCGGCGGCGCCGGCAGGTCGGCGGGCAGAAGGTTGCCGGCTGCGTTGATCGCCGCCTGGACCTCCTGCTCGGCAATGTCCAGGCTGAGGTCGAGGCTGAAGCGCAGCGTGATGACGGAGGCGCCGGCCGAACTCCCCGACGACATCTGCTCCAGCCCCGGCATCTGGCCGAACTGGCGCTCCAGGGGCGCGGTGACCGAAGTCGTCATCACCTCCGGGCTGGTGCCGGGATAGAAGGTCTGCACCTGGATCGTCGGGTAGTCGACCTCAGGCAAGGCCGAGAGCGGCAGGAAGAGATAGGCGATCATGCCGACCATCAGGATGGTCGCCATGATCAGCGTGGTGGCCACCGGCCGCAGGATGAAAGGCCGCGACGGGTTCAGCCAACCGGAGACGAGACCGCTTGGCGTGCTCATTGGGCTTCGCCGCTGTCGCCACCATTTCCGCTGCTGCCGCTATTGCCGTTGCCGTCGCGACGATGGTGGCGGTGGTGCTTGCGGCCGGCATCGCCCGATGCGTCCGCGCCGTCGCCTGCCGAACCTTGGCGCTGGCTGCTCGAGATCGCGGGCGCGTTGCCGGGGTTGACGGCAGACGTATTGCTGGTCGCGGCGGCCCCGCTGCCCCTACCCTCCGCTTGCGGCTGCGCGGGAGATCCAGCGCCGGCGGTCGGCGCGGCGCTGTTGTCAGGCACGGTCACCTTGGCGCCGTCCTTCAGCCGGTCGACGCCATCGACGACCACCTTGGCGCCCGGCGGAAGGCCCGACAGCAATTGCGTGACCGAGGCGTCGCCGGGGCCAAGGGAAACGGTCTTCACCGAGACAGTGCTGTCGTCGTTGAGCTGATAGACGAAAGTGCCTGGAGCGCCGTGCTGGATGGCGGCGTTGGGCAGCACCGTCACGCCGGTCAGCGTGCGCACCAGGAGATGCACGTTGACGAACTGGTTGGGATAAAGCCCGCCGTCGGCGTTAGCAAACACGGCGCGCAGCTTCACGGTGCCGGTGGTCGGATCGATCTGGTTGTCGATCGTCTGCAGCGTGCCTTCGGCGATCTGCTTGGTGTCGTTGCGGTCGAACAAGGTGGCCTTGAGCCCGGCATTACCATGCGTCTGTTCCAGCACTTCGGCGAGGGTGTCTTCGGGCAGCGAGAACAGCACCGAAATCGGCTGCATCTCGGTGATCACCGCAATGCCGGTGCTGTCGGAAGGCGTGACGTAATTGCCCTGATCGACCAGCCTGAGGCCGATGCGGCCGTCGGCAGGTGCAACGATATGGCTGTTGGCGATATTGACCTCGACGGCCTCGATCTGCGCCTGGTCGGACATGACCGTGCCCTCGTCGGATTGCACGGTCGCGCGCTGCAGGTCGACCGCCTGCTGCGTGATGGCGTTGGAGGTCAGCTTCAGATCGCGGTCGAGGTCGAGCCTGGCATCGCTCAGCAGCGCCTGGTCGTGCTTCAATTGGCCCTGCAGCTGATGCAGCGAGGCTTGGAGAGTGCGGTCGTCGACCTGGGCAAGAAAATCGCCCTTCTTCACCATCTCCCCTTCGGTGAAGGCGATCGCGGTGATCTGCCCGCTGACCTGCGGGCGCACCGTCACCGTCGACAGTGAGGTGACCGTGCCCAGCGCCTCCAGCGTGATCGGGATGTCGGCCTGCGTCACCGAGGCGACTGCGACCGGCTGCGCGCCGAGATCGCCGCCCCGGAATCGTTGGCCGCCGCGCGCGCCTTGCTGGTGCACCGGTGCTGGATGGAGCCAGAAGGCGACGCCCGCTCCAGCCGCCACCAGCAGCAGCGCGACCATCCAGCCGCGGCGCCGGCGACGCACGACCACCGGCTTGATGTCTGCCATCGGCTCACGGAGCGGCTGTAGCCGGCTGGCGACTTCGTCGTCCACTTTGTCACCTATCCATCGAACCGCAAGCGGCCAGGTCGACCACGTCCTTGGCCAGCGTCACTGGCCCAAGACGCAATCCGGCCGGGAACATAACGCTGGAACCTGGCCATGCAATTGCGCCCGACATTAAATTCCCGTAAGAATTGAATGGGTTAGGTTGAAGACCACACTCAAAAATGCGCGCCCGGGCGAACTGTTCGGGGACCGTGCCCCCATCGCGTGAGAGTGACCGGCCGCGCCGCGCCGGCCAATGATGACAAGGCTTTAACGGGGTGAACCCGGCCCGCGCGGCGGACCGCCTTTCGACGGTCGGACGTCGTTCCCGTCCCGGCGCAAAACCGCAGCCTCCGAGCGGGACCCCACTCCAGCCCGCTCGCAAAGATGTGAACGCAGCGACGTGCGAAGCTGCCCTATTCCTCAGCTTTATCGGCAGCGGGCCGGATCGCGATCGAGAGGGAAGCCATGACCTTTGCCCGGCTGCTCGCCTTGCCCCTGCTCAGCCTGTTGGCGCTCGGCCACGCGACCGCGCAAAGTCCGGACGGGGTCACCTCGCATGACGCACAGGTCGAGGATCTGAAAGTCTTCCGCCATGACTTTCTCGAGGTCGACCGATCCTACTCGCAAGCCGCCCGCGCGGAAGCGGAACTTCGCCTGCAGGCCCTGGACGCAGCTGCGGGCTCGATCGATGCGGCGATGTTCACCGTTCATCTCTGCCAGATCGCGGCGCTGGCCGACAATGGTCACACGACCTGCAAGCTGCCGCGCGCCAATGGTGTGGCGATGTCTTTGCTGCCGATCGGCGGCGCCTTCTACGTCATAGCGGCCAGTCCGCAAAACGGCGATCTGCTGGGCAGCCGACTCGCCGGCATCGACGGCCATCCGGCTGCTGAAGTCTCCTCGGCGCTGCGCAGCCTGCATGGCGGCGTGGCGGCATGGCGCGACATCGAGGCGACCGACGCGATCGTCCGGCCCGACCTGCTCCATGCGCTCGGGCTCGCCAATGCCGCCGGTGACGCGACCTTTCGTTTCCAGACGCCCGACGGCCGCATCATCGACCGCAAGCTCAACCCGGAGCCGCAGCGCCGCGACTGGGTGAAGATTTTTCCCAAGGGCCGCGCGCCCTGGCCGCTGCAGGATCAGGAACAGCCGTTCCGCTGGCGCGATGCGCCCGAACTCGATGGCGTCGTCGCCGAGATCAGGCGCAACGTCGACGGCAAGACCGGGAAGATCGCCGATTTCCTGGCTGAGGTCGAAGCCGCCCGGGTCCGCCTCGGCCGCAAGAACCTCGTCCTCGACATGCGCTTCAACACCGGCGGCAACTTGATGCTGACCCGCGATGCGCTCAGTTCCTGGCCGTCCCGCGTCAGCCCACCGGGACGGCTGTTCGTGCTGGAAAGCCCGATTACCTTTTCGGCGGGAATTGTCGACGTCGCCTATCTCAAGCAGGCTGGCGGGGACAGGGTCACACTGGTCGGCGAAGCGCCCGGCGACCGCATGATGTTCTTCGCCGATCAGCAGCAGGTGACGCTGCCGCATTCGGGCGTCGTGCTGCAGTCCGCGACGCAGCGCTATGACCTTCAAAACGGCTGCAAGGCCTACGCCGATTGTTTCGTCGGCATGGCGCAACCGAGTTCCGCCACGGGCACGACGCCCGTGCTTGTCGCCACCATCGACAAAGGCAAGGGCCGCAAGCCGGTTGCGCTCAAGACGCTGGAGCCCGACATTGCCGCGCCATGGTCGATCGACGATCTGCTCAAGGGTCGCGATCCCGGAATGGCGGCCGTTCAGGCGGCGTTGGCGGGACAGCAGGAGTAGGACTGTTCAGTCTCGATGTTTTTATCACTGGCGCCAGCCGCGGGCTGGACTTGCCTTCGCGCAGGCGCCTGCCGGCGCTCGGGTCACGCTCGGCCTCGTCCGGTAGAGCACCGGCTCCTTCCTGGTCACCACCGGCTACAGCCAAGGGAACCGCCGCTTCCTTTCGCTGTTTCATAACAGAAGGGACATTGCCGCTTCCAGGAGATGATGAATGAAACGGCTTCTTCTCGCTTCAGCCATTGTGGCCATGTCCGCCGGCCTTGCGATGGCGCAATCCAGCAGCACCACCAGCGGATCGTCCACGACGACGACCACCACGACAACGACACCCAGCACACAGGACACCGACTCGACCACCACGGGCGCGACCAATTCGGCAAAGGACTGCGCGCCTGGCCAGCAGACCGGCAGCGCGAAGCAGGCAGCTCCCGGACAGCAGGATACCGATGCGAAAACGGCCGCGCCTGGCCAGATGAAAAAGACCACCGAAGGCTGCTAGCGAAGGCCAGCCCGTCCCAGATTGCCAGGGGCGGGCTTTGCCTTTCATGGGCGGCCCATCTTATCTGGTCTGAGCGGCAGCGGCTCGCTCAGACGTGGAGGCTTATCCTAACGGAAGCGATCGGCGATATGGCGGCAAGGCCGCGCGCATCCGCTGCATCATGACGGCGAGCAGCTGCAGGACGAGTCAATGGCGAAGCTGACCGAGCGGTCGAACCAGCTGCTCTACATCCTTCCGTCATGACCGCGGTGCTGCTGCCGATGACCATCATCTCCGGCCTGTTCGGCGTCAAATGTCGGGGGGCTGCCGCTGGTCGACACGGCGCTCGGCGTCGCCGGGATCGTCTACATGGTCGTGCGGCGGCTGGGCCGGGTTTAGCGTCCTATGCGCTTGCGCGCAGATCCTCGACGACCGTACCGGCCGCGCGGACTTCCGCCTCATGGTCCGGCTCGCGCCATGTCTCGGCGAGACCGGCCGCATACCATTCGCGCATGGCAGGCAGATCGAGCAACCGCTTGGGATAAGCAGCGGCGGCGCCCTCGAATGCCAGTCCATAGGACTGTGCCCGGAAAACGACCGGAGCGAAGAAAGCATCGACCGCGGTGAAGTGGTCTCCGGCTAGGAACGGTCCGCCGAAGCGCGCAAGGCCGTCGTTCCACAAGTCGCCCAGGCGGAAGAGATCGTGCTTCAGCGCATCGGACATCGATGCCAGCTTGACGCGCACGCCACAGCTCATCGGGCAGTCATTGCGCAGCGCGGTAAAGCTCGAATGCATTTCGGCGGCGGCGGAGCGCGCCCATGCGCGCGCTTTCGCATCGGCCGGCCAGACGCCTCGATGACGCTCTGCCAGATATTCGACGATCGAGAGCGAATCCCACACCGCCCAGCCATCGTCGACCAGGCAGGGTACGCGGCCATTCGGCGAGAATGACCGGAAGAGGCTGAAACTTGAACCGGTCGGGAACGGCGTCAGCCGCTCCTCGAAGCGAATGTCGAGGGTCCGCATCAGCAGCCAAGGCCGCAGCGACCAGGACGAATAGTTCTTGTTGCCGATACAAAGCTGGTACATTTGCCGCCCTCACCTCGTCGCGGGACCCGCCTGGCGAACCTCGCGCCCTCTGAACATCGACCAGCTGTACATGGCCAGCGCAGTCCAGATAAGGGCGAAAGCTATGGCCTGCGTGGTGCCGAACGGCTCATCGAAGATCAGGACGGCGATCAGGAACACCATCGTCGGCGCGATATATTGCATGATGCCGATGGTGGAGAGGCGCAAAAGCCTGGCGCCGAAGGCAAAGAGCAGAAGCGGCACCGCGGTCACCGGGCCGCAGCCGATCAGCAGCGCGGTGTCGGCGCCGGTGCTGGAGATGAAATGGTCCTGTCCCGCGGCGATCAGGTAGGCAATGTAGCAAAGCGCCGGCACCGACAGCAAAAGAACTTCAAGCAGAAAGCCCTGGCTCGGCCCGATAGGCAGCGTCTTGCGGAAGAAGCCGTAGGCGGCGAAGGAGAAGGCCAATGCCAGCGATACCCAGGGTAATTTGCCGGCCTCGACAGTAAGCACGGTCACCGCAATGGCGGCCAGCGCCACCGCCGCGATCTGCAGCCGGTCGAGCCGTTCGCCGAGGAGAACGGCGCCGACCACCACGCTGACCAGCGGGTTGATATAGTAGCCGAGCGCCGTCTCGACCGTGCGGTCGACTGCGATCGCCCAGACATAGATGCCCCAGTTGACCGAGATGAGCGTCGCCGTCAGCGCCGCCATGGCGAGGCTTTTTGGCGAGCGGATCGCGGCCTTAAAGTCGGCGGTGCGGCCGGCCCAAACCAGCACGGCAGCGGCGATCGGCACCGACCAAACGATCCGGTGCGAGATCACCTCGATCAGAGGCAGGTGCGCCACCGCTTTCATGTAGAAGGGCAACAGCCCCCAGAGGAAATAGGCGCCGAGCGCCAAAAGGAAGCCGCGGCGGGCCTTGGCATCTTGATCGAGATCGGCTGTTGCGGTGACCATGGCCCAACGCTATGGCCCAGCGGATCGTCCAAGACCATCGCAAAATTCTGATGGATCAATGGACTTTTGATGATGGTTCAACCTACTCTGCCGCGACCAGTCCTGCCATCTCGCGGTTCTTCATCAGCTTGTAGATGATTGAATCCATCAGCGCCTGGAAGGAGGCGTCGATGATGTTTTCCGATACGCCGACCGTCCACCAGCGGGCGCCGGTGGAATCGTGCGATTCGATCAGCACTCGGGTGATGGCTTCGGTGCCGCCGTTGAGAATGCGCACCTTGAAGTCGGCGAGCTCGAGGTCGACGATCTCGTTCTGATACTTGCCGAGATCCTTGCGCAGCGCGATGTCGAGCGCGTTGACCGGGCCGTGGCCTTCGGCCACCGACATCTTCTCCTCGCCGTCGACCATCACCTTCACGATCGCCTCGGACACGGTCTTCAGGTTGCCGTTGGCATCGAAGCGGCGCTCGACCATGCAGCGGAACGAGGTGACGTTGAAGAACTCCGGCAGGCCGTGCAGCATCTTGCGGGCCAAGAGCTCGAAGGAGGCGTCGGCGCCCTCATAGGCGTAGCCTTCGGCCTCGCGCTCCTTGACGACGGCGATGAGCGCGTCGAGCCGGCTGTCGTCCTTCGGCACGTCGATGCCGCGCCGCTTCAATTCCGCGAGGAAATTGGCCTTGCCGCCCTGGTCGGAGACCATGACACGGCGGCGGTTGCCCACGGCTTCCGGCGGCACATGCTCGTAAGTCGCCGGCTCTTTGGCCAGCGCCGAGGCATGGATACCCGCCTTGGTGGCGAAGGCGGATGAGCCGACATAGGGCGCCTGAGCTTCCGGCGCGCGGTTGAGCAACTCGTCGAAAGCGCGGGAGAGCCGCGAAATGCCGGTCAGTGCTTCGGCCGAAATGCCTGTCTCGAAGCGATCGGCGAAGGCCGGCTTGAGCGCGAGCGTCGGGATGATTGTGACCAGATTGGCGTTGCCGCAGCGCTCACCGATGCCGTTCAGCGTGCCCTGGATCTGGCGCACACCGGCCTCAACGGCGGCAAGGGAATTCGCCACCGCCTGGCCGGTGTCGTCATGGGCATGAATGCCGAGATGGTCGCCAGGGATGCCGCCCGCGATCACCTTCTCGACGATGGCCCGCACTTCCGAAGGCTGCGTGCCGCCATTGGTGTCGCATAGCACCACCCAGCGCGCCCCGGCATCATAGGCCGTCTTGGCGCAGGCCAGCGCGTAAGCCGGATTGGCCTTGAAGCCGTCGAAGAAATGCTCGCAGTCGACCATCGCCTCCTTGCCGGCGGCGACCGCCGCCTGGACCGAGACCTTTATCGACTCAAGGTTCTCCTCGTTGGTGCAGCCGAGCGCCACGCGCACGTGATAGTCCCAGCTCTTGGCGACGAAGCAGATCGCGTCCGACTTCGATTGCACCAGCGCCGCCAGCCCCGGATCGTTGGAGGCCGAAACCCCTGCCCGCTTGGTCATGCCGAAGGCGACGAATTTCGCGCTTTCCGTGCGCTTCTGATGGAAGAAGGCGGTGTCGGTCGGGTTGGCGCCGGGATAGCCGCCCTCGACATAGTCGATGCCGAATTCGTCAAGCAGCTTGGCGATCGCGATCTTGTCCTCGACGGAAAAGTCGATGCCCGGCGTCTGCTGGCCGTCGCGCAGCGTGGTGTCGAAGAGGTAGAGGCGTTGCTTCATCATGGCTGTAGCTCGAAAAGTCGCGATCCTTCGCGCCGGGGGCGCCGTAGAGCACAAACCTGCATGGTTATTTGCCGGCGTATTTATCCGTCGCCCGGATCAGCCGGTCCAGAATCCCCGGCTCCGAATACGAGTGGCCGGCGCCTTCGATGAGGTGGAAATCCGCCTTCGGCCAGGCCTTGTGCAGCGCCCAGGCATAGCGCGCCGGGCACGGCATGTCGTAGCGGCCGTGGACGATGGTGCCGGGGATGTCCTTCAGCTTCCAGGCATCGCGCAGCAGCTGTCCTTCTTCCAGCCAGCCGGCATGGACGAAATAGTGGTTCTCGATGCGGGCGAAGGCGATGGCATAGTCGTCCTGGCCGAAAGGCGTGCTGGTTTCCGGCTCCGGCAAAAGCGTGATCGTCTCGCCTTCCCACAGACTCCAGGCAAGCGCCGCCTCGACCTTCGCCTTGCGGTCGGTGCCCACCAGCCGCTTGCGGTAGGCGGCCATCATGTCGCCGCGCTCGGCCTCGGGGATCGGCGCGAGAAAACGCTCCCACTTGTCGGGAAACATCTCGGAGACGCCGAACTGATAGTACCATTCGAGCTCGGCGCGGGTGAGCGTATAGATGCCGCGCACGACGAGCTCGCTGACGCGCTCGGGATGCGTTTCGGCATAGGCGAGCGCCAGCGTCGAGCCCCACGAGCCGCCGAACACCAGCCATTTGTCGAAGCCCGCCATCTCGCGCAGGCGTTCGATGTCGGTGACGAGATGCCAGGTGGTGTTGGCTTCCAGCGAGGCGTTGGGCGTCGACTTGCCGCAGCCGCGCTGGTCGAACAGGATGACGTCGTAGAGTTTCGGGTCGAACAGCCGCCGGTGTTTGGGCGAGATCGTGCCTCCAGGGCCGCCATGCAGGAATACGGCTGGCTTGGCGCCTTTGGTGCCGCAGCGCTCCCAATAGATGGTGTGGCCATCACCGACATCGAGCATGCCTGTTTCGGACGGCTCGATCTCGGGATAGAGCGTGCGCAAGGAGCTGCTGTGGATCGTCATAGTTTCAGTCCCTGCTGCGGCCAGTTGGCCGTCTCGTGATCGGGATGCTGGAAGGAGATGATCTGCTCCTGCCGTCGATAGTAGTCGGGGTCGTCGTGGACCGGCGCCTCGAAGATCTTCTCCACCCAGGGCAGCCGCACCGCGTAGTTGACCTGGATCTGCGGCGCCAAGTCCGAACGATCGTCGAAGGCACCGATGGCGATCTCCAGCCCGCCCGGCTGGCGGTAGGTGAGCGGCGTGCCGCAGCGGCGGCAGAAGCCGCGATCGATGTTGACCGAGGACTGGAAATAGCTCGGCTCCTCATGGGTCCATTCGATGCCATCCTTCGGCACCGTCACCAGGGCGCCAAAGAAATTGCCGAACTGTTTCTGGCACATGCGGCAATGGCAGATGGACGGGCGCCCGAGCTTGCCGTGGACGCGGAAGCGCACGGCGCCGCACTGGCAGCCGCCGGTTCGAATTTCATCGGTCATGGTTTTTCCTCCGGCGGCCATTGGTCCGTGTCGTGATCGGGATGTTGATAGGAGACGAGCTCGGCGAGATAAGGCGCCGACGAAATATCGCCCATCGTCTCCTCGGAGGGCAGTTTCGAAACGCCGTCGACATAGGGAAGCTTCGCTTCGACGCCCCACTGGATGGTTGGCGCGATGCCGGCCGGGTCGTCGAAGGCGGCGATCGCCAGCGCCACGCCGTCCGGCGCCTCGAAGGTCAGCGGCGTGCCGCATTCGGCGCAGAAGCCGCGCCATGCCGCGCTGGACGAGCGGAAGCGCTTCGGCTCGCCGCGCGTCCAGTCCAGCCTGGCGCCGCGCACCGAGACCAGCGGCAGATAGAAATTGCCGCTCGCCTTCTGACACATGCGGCAATGGCAGACCGAGGCATCGCCCAGGGCGCCCTCAACGCGGAAACGCACGGCGCCGCACTGGCACCCGCCCGTATAGACCGGCCGGTTATCAAGGCTCATCGATCCCTCCCATCGAGCTCACTCCGGATCATGGCAGACCGCCTCGACATTGTTGCCGTCGGGATCGAAGACGAAGGCGCCGTAATAATTGGGGTGGTAATGCGGACGCAGCCCCGGCCCGCCATTGTCCTTGCCGCCGGCCGCAAGGGCCGCGGCATGGAAGGCGTCGACCTCGGCGCGGCTGCGCGCGGTGAAGGCGACATGCTGATGGTCCTTCGGCTTCTCCTTGCCCGCGCTCAGCCAGAACACCGGCCGGTCGCGGCCATAGCCGCCGACCTTGGCGCCGCCGGTATATTCCTCCGGCACCATGTAGAGCAGCGAAGCGCCAAGCGGCGCCATTGCCTTGTCGTAGAATGCCTTGGACTTTTCGAAATCGGAAACGCTGATGCCGAGATGATCGATCATGGAACGAGCTCCTGCGTTGCGGTCTCCGGCACTTCGGCGCCGGCCAGGCCGGCCGCAATGACGATGTGCTGGCAGACATTGTCGATATCGCGGATCACGTCGTCGTTCCAGAAGCGCAGCATGGTCCAGCCGCTTGCAGCTAGATAGCCACTTCTTGCCTCGTCACGGTTTAAGTGTTCCGCATCGCCATGCTGGCTGCCATCGACCTCGACTATGAGGCGATGGGCCGAGCACGCGAAATCAACGATATAAGGTCCGATCGGCACCTGCCGCCGGAAGCTCATGCCCGTCAAGCGGTGGGCACGCAACTCGTTCCAAAGTTTCAGCTCGGCATCCGTCATGGCACGCCGCATGGACTTGGCGTTATTGCGCTGACGGGATGGAACGAGGTCGTGGCCCATAGCTACACGCCCTCACGTTTGCGATTAACGAAATCGCACGCCCGAGCTAATCTCCCCCCTTGCGGGGGAGATGTCCGGCAGGACAGAGGGGGGTCCTGTCCCGCCGACGTAGCAACGAGAGAGTGCTGCCCTCCTAGGGAATAGCGGGTGTGTGAGTGGGAAAACTCAAACCCTGGAGTTCCTTCGCACCCCCCTCTGTCTTGCCGGACATCTCCCCCGCAAGGGGGGAGATTGGACGTCACCGGCGCCTCCGCCAGTCCTGAAACGATCCCCTGCGCCACCCTCACCGCTTGATCTCCCAGGTCGTCACCCGCTGGCCGGTGAGAGGATCCTTGCCGTCCTTGAGCTGAACGCCCTGCGCCAGAAGCTCGTCGCGGATGCGGTCGGCCTCAGCCCAATTCTTGTCGGCGATGAACTTCAGGCGCCTGGCGATCGCCTCAGCGATCACGGTTTCGTCCACCTTCGCTGCGCCGACGTCGAAGCCGAGGAAGGAAAGCGCCGCTTTCAGCGAAGCCGCGGCGGCGTTCTCGCCGGCGCCAGTGAACTCCACCGCCTCGCCGGCAAGCTGCGTCAATCGCTGAAAGGCAGCGTAGGTGGCGAGGTCGTCGGACAGCGCCTCAAGCACGTCTGCCGGCAGGTCCCCCGCCGCCGCGGGCGCTAGATCGGCCGCACGCTTCCATTTGCGCAGCGTGTTTTCCGCCTCCTCCAGCTTGCGCACGGAAAAGTCGATCGGCTCGCGGTAATGCGTCATCAGCATAGCCAGCCGCAGCACCTCGCCCGGCCATTTCCTGCCGCCGAAAGTCTCGGTCTCCAAGAGCTCATGGATCGAATAGAAATTGCCGAGGCTCTTCGACATTTTCTGGCCCTCGACCTGAAGGAAGCCGTTGTGCATCCAGAAATTGGCCATGACGTTTGTGCCGTGGGCGCAGCGCGACTGGGCGATCTCATTCTCGTGATGCGGGAAGATCAGGTCGAGGCCGCCGCCATGGATGTCGAAGACCTCGCCGAGATAGGCGGCCGACATGGCCGAGCATTCGATGTGCCAGCCCGGACGGCCCCTGCCCCACGGGCTTTCCCAGCCGGGCTCTTCCGGCGTCGAGAGTTTCCATAAAACGAAATCGCCGGGGTTCTTCTTGTGGGCGTCGACCGCGATGCGGGCGCCGGCCTGCTGCTCGTCGAGATTGCGCTTCGAAAGCTCGCCATAATCGGGCATCGAGGCGGTGTCGAAGAGCACCTCGCCCCCGGCGACATAGGCGTGGCCGCGCTCGATCAGTTGCGCAATCAGCGACAGCATGTCGGCCTTGCCGTCGGCGCGGGGCGCGACGAATTCGGTCGCCCGCGGCTCGTGGGTCGGCTCCAAACAGCCGAGTGCCGCGACATCTTTGTGGTACTGGTCGGCGGTCTTTTCGGTGACGCGCCGGATCGCGTCGTTCAGCGAAAGCTTGCCGGCTTCGATCTCGGCGCCGAAATCGCGCAGGGCGCGCGCATTTATCTTGTCATCGACATCCGTGATGTTGCGCACATACGTGACGTGCTTTTCGCCATAGAGTTGGCGCAGCAAACGGAACAGCACGTCGAAGACGATCGCCGGCCGCGCGTTGCCGATATGGGCAAAGTCGTAGACCGTCGGGCCGCAAACATACATGCGCACGTTTTGCGGATCGATCGGAACGAAACGCTCCTTCGCCCGCGTCAGCGTGTTGTAAAGGCTGAGGCCCTTCGATGCGTCAGACATTCGTGCTCTTCCGATCCCTTATGTTGGACGGAGCCTCCCCGCGCGCGGGCGCAAATCGGGCTCCAGCCTGCTGGCCGGGGCGTTTGTCCAATCTAGGGGAAGATAAGGCGAAAACGTCCGGACCAGCGCGAGGCTAGCCAATAATGCAAATGCCACAAATGGCGAAAGACGTTTTCATGCCCGGCTTTATCACGTCCGCAGGTGTTGCCGTCAAGTCGCTCAACTCGGGAAAGCTGTCGTTCCATCACAGGTAAAAACGGGCCGAAACATTTTATTAAGCATCTCGGCACAGTGATGAAACATTATCGGACTAGACCGCCAAACGTCACGATTTGGTCCGAATCGACCACCAAACCCAGACACGAAAACGTTACCAGGGAAGAGAACAATGCCTCGAAGTAAGCAAGAACAAAGCCGACCGGCGCAGCAGCCGCTCGCCAGCCACTACCGCGCGATCGGCCCTGCGGCCATCGTCGCAGCCCTTCTTCACACCGCGAAGAAGAAGAAGCCGGCGCAGAAGATCATCTCGCCGCGCGCCGCTTGAAACGGCAGGACCGGCGCAGTCTCCGATGATCGGGGTGCCGGCAATGAGGGCGACGCCAATGCTCGCCCTGGAGCCTCCGCTAGCAGCCTTCGCTAAAACAGGGTCATCTGGTTTTCGTCCGCGCCGGGTTTCTGGCGCCTGACCTTGTCGGGCTGAGGCCCGACCATGCCCCGCTCCTGAATCTCCGGCCCGGTGTTGGCGACCTTGTTGACGAGGTCGGAAACCGGAATCGCCTCGAAGAAATCGGGCTCGGCGGGCTTGAGGAGGTCGAGCACGTCGCGCGGCTCCTGCGTGCGGCAATCCAACCAGCGGGCGAAATCGCGTTCCTCGATCACCACCGGCATGCGGTCGTGGATATGGGCGGTGCCGGCGTTGGCCCGCGTGGTGAGGATCGCGCCGGTGTCCATCTCGGAACCGCCCGGCTCGGCATAGGTCTCGATCAGACCGGCGAAGGCGATCACCCCGCCCCGCCGCGGCTGGATCCAGTAGGGCTGGCCCTTGGCGCTACCCGACTGCTGCCATTCATAAAAGCCGGAGGCCGGCACAAGGGCCCGGCGATGGCGCATGGCGGTCTTGAACGAGGCCTTCTGCAGCACGCCTTCCGAGCGCGCGTTGAAGAGCAGCGGAAATTCCTTCGTATCCTTGACCCAAGTCGGGATCAGGCCCCAGCGCACCAGCATCGCCTGGCGGTCTGGCAGGTTGGAGCCTGGCGCTCTTGGCGGACTGGCGAACGCCATCAGCACCGGCTGCGTCGGAGCGATATTGTAGCGGGCCGGAAACGCCTCCAGCTCCGCCAGGCCAAGAATGGCGGCGGTCTGGTCCGGCGAGGCGGTCAGGGCAAAGCGTCCGCACATGGATTGGCTCTTCGGTCGGGATCGCCATGAAAGTGGCGATGGAACCGCCGCGCCGCAACCGCTAAAGCTGTCCGGTCCACAACCAAGCCGGCAGCCGGCGCGATTCGCAACGCATGAACAAGGTTCGCAAGATTATCCCGGCAGTCTCCGTCGCCGTCGTGCGCGGCAAGACGGTGCTGCTTGTCAAGCGGGCGCGGCCGCCTTCGCAAGGGCTCTACGCGTATCCCGGCGGCAAGGTCGAGCCGGGCGAGACGCTGGCGCAAGCCGCGGCGCGCGAACTCAAGGAGGAAACGGGGCTCCAGGCGAAGGATTACCGCCCGCTGCGCGACATCCATATCGACGGCCGCGCTGAGCACCACGCGGTCGACTATTTGCTGACGGTGTTCGGCGCGGCCTATGTCGGCGGCGAGCCGGCAGCGAGCGATGACGCCGAGACGGCGGCGTTCTACACGCTGGCGGAAATGGCGGCGATGCCGCTGGCGGGCGATGTGTTTGAAGTTGCCGAGGAGTTGCTTGGTCCTGCGCAAGCCGCCGAGCGGTGACCCCAGAATGGCCTTGCGGGCGACAAAATGTTTCGCCACAAAGCCTTGCTCTTCCATCGCAAGGCCCTGATGACCCGCGCCTCCCCCTTTCTCGCCGCAAGCCTCGCTATCAGCATGGCCGTCACGGTGCAGCCGGCATCGGCGGCCGAGGCGCCGTTCGAGCCCGGGCTGATGCGCCTCGCCGAGGTGCTGGGTTCGCTGCATTTCCTGCGCAACCTCTGCGGCGAGAAAGGCGACCAGTGGCGGCTGGAGATGGAAAAGCTGCTCGAGTCGGAAAATCCCGATCCCAACCGGCGCGCCCGCTTCATCGCCTCCTTCAATCGCGGCTACCGCTCCTTCAGCGGCACCTACACGCAGTGCACGCCTTCGGCCACCGAGGCCATTGCCCGCTACATGAAGGAAGGCGAGACGCTGTCGCGCGATATCGCTTCCCGCTACGGGAATTGAGGACCGGCATCGATCGCGACTATCCACCGACAAATCGCTCCAATGTGGCCGGCCTTATTGTATCAGGCTGCGCCTTGGTGCAATCATCTGTTGCGCTTGTGCAACAATGTTAATGAAACGTTAGTGGACAAATGCGGAATTAACTCAAACTGAAGGTTTTAATGCCGCAAGCTGGTCTAATCGGCTAAGCTCGGTCGGAATTGATCGCAGCCTTGCTCGATATGTAGATTGCGACTGCAGAAATGTCGTATTTACAAGCACTTGTACGAGCAGCGCATGAACTGGCAAGTCAAGCCCGGTGCCTTGCCGGACCGACGCTTGAAAAGGTGGACATCGCAATGGAACATGGCGTCAGCGACATCGACGCGTTGGTCAGGGAAGAAAAGCGCCTGACCGCCGTGGAGAGCCACAGTGAAGCCTGGGCGGAAGGATTGTCGGCCGGCATCGAGCCCGAAATCATCGCCGAGGCTGCGCTGGAAACCGCCTTCGGCGAGATGCTGCGCGCCAATGGTGAGACCTCAGCGCTGGCCCTGCTCGACCGCATGCGCGAAAAGGTGATCTCCGGCGCGTTCGAGCCGGAACGGCTCAGGCACTAGCCCGCCCGCTTTGGCTGCTTTTGACGGCGACGCGCCGTTTGGGCATCATACCCGCCGCCTAGCCATTAGTTTTTCGCAATTCCGGACGGAAACCATTGCACAGTTTTCTGGAATTGCCCTAGCGAGCCCGGAACCATGGAGAGGCAAGGGGTGAGATTTTCGTTGGCAGGCAGGCCGCGCGGGCTGGCCCTCGGCATCTGGATCACTGCTTCCTGCGCCGGGCCATTGGCAATCTGCCTCGCCAGCACGCCTTGCTATGCGCTAAGCGAGATCCAACGCGAGGAGTTGCCTTCGCCGGTCACTCCGTCCACCAGTGACGAAACGACCGCTCCGGGGACCACCGTGCCAATGCCGGCCGCGCCCGGCACCAAACCCTCCGACAACAGCCAGCCGGCCGACGAGACGGACAAGAGCGCGCCCGAAGCGCCAACCGGCAGCGGCGGCATCACCAGCCCGCGCTCCGACCCGGATTCGCCGCCGCCGCCCGTCGTCTACGACCTCGACAAGCTTCCCGAGCCGGTCAAACGCATGCACGGCCTGATCATCGAGGCCTGCAAGAGCGGCGATATCGAGAAACTTCGGCCGCTGATCGGCTCGGGCGAATCCATGACGCAGCTATCGCTCGGCGACATCGAGGGCGACCCGGTCGCTTTCCTCAAGGGACTCTCCGGCGACGGCGACGGCCAAGAGATTCTCGCCATTTTGGAAGAGGTGCTCAGCGCCGGCTATGTCCATGTCGACACCGGCACGCCGCAGGAGCTCTATGTCTGGCCGTATTTCTTCGCGCTGCCGCTCGACAAGCTGGATCCCAGGCAGCGCGTCGAGCTGTTCAAACTCGTCACCGCAAGCGACTATGACGACATGAAGCAGTTCGGCGCCTATATCTTCTATCGCGTCGGCATCACGCCCGCCGGCCAGTGGCTGTTCTTCGTCGCCGGGGATTGAGCCAGAAGCTCATCCCTTGCCAATTTTGGTCTGCGGCCATATGCGGTTTGCCTCCTCTCGCAGAGCCGGAATCGCATCGGCTCCCACCGTCGGCATTTTGCAAGAAAGAAAATCGACCAGGGCAAGTTCCCGCAGCTGCAGGCACTCATAATGCAGGGCGCGCTTAAGAAATCCAACGTGGCCTAAGCCGCCAGCGCCTCGGAAAACTCCACCGCCCTGCCCTGGCCGGGCGTGACGATCTCGCCGTCCCACATTACCCGGTTGCCGCGCACGATGGTGCCGACCGGCCAGCCGGTGACCTCTTTGCCGTCATAGGGCGTCCAGCCCGCCTTGGAGCCAGCCTGCGCGTTGGTGATGGTCTCGCGGCGCTTCAGGTCTACGACGGTGAAATCGGCGTCGTAGCCGGCGGCGATGCGGCCCTTTCCCGCCATGCCGAAGATGCGCTGCGGACCATGACTGGAGAGATCGACGAAACGCTGCAAAGTGAGCCGGCCGGCGTTGACATGGTCGAGCATGATCGGCACCAGCGTCTGCACGCCCGTCATGCCCGAAGGCGAGGCAGGATAAGGCTTCGCCTTCTCGGCCAGCGTGTGCGGCGCGTGGTCGGACCCCAGCACATCGACGATCCCTTGCGCAATGCCGTGCCAGACGCCGTCGCGGTGGCGCGCCGCGCGCACCGGCGGGTTCATCTGGATCAGCGTGCCGAGCCGCGCATAGTCGTCAGCTGAGAGCGTCAGGTGATGCGGCGTCGCCTCGCATGTAGCGACGTCTTTATGCTGCTCGAGGAAAACGATCTCCTCGGCCGTCGAGATGTGCAGCACATGGATGCGCGCGCGCGTCTGTCTCGCGATGCGCACCAGGCGCTCGGTGCAGCGCAGCGCCGCGATCTCGTCGCGCCAGACAGGATGCGACGAGGGATCGCCCTCGACGCGCAGACCGAGCCGCTCGCGCAGACGGAACTCGTCCTCGGAGTGGAAAGCGGCGCGGCGGCGGGTGTTGCGCAGGATGGAGGCGACGCCTTCGTCGTCCTCGACCAGCAGGTCGCCGGTGGACGAGCCCATGAAGACTTTTATGCCGGCAGCTCCTGGCAGCCGCTCGAGCTCGCTGACATCGCCGGCATTGTCGCGCGTGCCGCCAACCCAGAAAGCGAAGTCGCAATGCATGCGGCCGGTGGCGCGCCGCACCTTGTCGGCAAGGGCCGCCTCGCTGGTGGTCAGCGGATTGGTGTTGGGCATCTCGAAGACCGCGGTGACGCCGCCCAAAACCGCGGCGCGAGACCCGGTTTCCAGATCTTCCTTGTGCTCCAGTCCCGGCTCGCGGAAATGCACCTGGCTGTCGACGACGCCGGGCAGGATGTGCAGGCCCGTGCAATCGATCGTCTCGCCGGCCGACGCTTGGCCGAGATCCCCTATCGCGGCAATACGCCCGGCCTTCACGCCGACATCGCGCCGGCCTTCACCGTCATGGTTGACTACCGTGCCGCCTGTCAGGATGAGGTCGAAGGTGGTTGCCATGGACTGGTCCAATCTCTTGCGGGGGGAGTGTGGCCGGCTTACGTAATGACCATCATTTTTGCAAGATCAGGCCGACTTCACGCCCATGCCCTTTGCCCTGCTGAAAGACCGCGCGCTCATTTCCGTGTCAGGCCAGGATGCCGAACATTTTTTGCAAAACATCCTCACCACCGATCTCGATGCGCTCGGCGCCGGCGAGGCAAAGCCTGGCGCGCTGCTTTCGCCGCAAGGCAAGATCCTGTTCGATTTTCTCATCTCTCGCGCCGGCGAGAACGGCTTCCGGCTGGAATGCCGGACCGACATAGCCGATGACTTCGTGCGCCGGCTGATGCTTTACCGGCTGAGGGCAAAGGCCGAGATTGCCAAGCAGGATCAGGCGCTTGTCACGGTTGCGTGGGATGATGATTCAACCGCCTCATTTGCCGATTCAACTTCGCTCGCCGACACGCGCTTCCGCGAGGTGGAGGTCAGGCGCACATATGACGGCGCAGTTCAGGACAGCGGCGATGCCGGCGCATGGCGGGCCCTGCGTATCGCCAACGGCATCGCCGAAAGCGGCAGCGATTATCAGCTCGGTGACGCTTTTCCACATGACGTTCTCCTCGACGAGACCGGCGGCGTCGGCTTCAAGAAAGGCTGCTATGTCGGCCAGGAAGTCGTCTCGCGCATGCAGCATCGCGGCACCGCGCGACGCCGCGTGCTGATCGCCACAGCCGGGGGTTCCCTGCCTGCGTCCGGTACCGAGCTCACCGTCGCAGGCCGCCCGGTCGGGACGCTGGGTTCGGTAAGCGGCGGACGCGGCCTCGTCATTGCCCGCATCGACCGCGTCAAGGCAGCGCTCGATGCCCGTGACCCGATCATGGCCGGCGACGTCCCGGTGACGCTCGCCATCCCGGGCTGGGCGAAATTCTCCTTCCCGCAAGACACCGTCAGCGCGGAGGAGGCCTGATGGCGGCCGACAGGGCGGGAGCGCCGCCGCGCGCCTGGCAGCGCATGCTGTCCGGCCGGCGGCTCGACCTGCTCGACCCCTCGCCGCTCGACATCGAGATCGCCGACATCGCGCATGGCCTCGCCCGCGTCGCCCGCTGGAACGGCCAGACCAGCGGCGAGCACGCCTTTTCGGTGGCTCAGCATTCGCTGCTGGTCGAGGCACTCTATGGTGAGCTGGTGCCGGCCGCCTCCGCCGAGGCGCGGCTCGCGGCGCTGCTGCACGACGCGCCCGAATATGTCATCGGCGACATGATCTCCCCCTTCAAATCGGTGATGGGCGGCTCCTACAAGGACTGCGAGCTCAGGCTGCAGCGCGCCATCCATCAACGTTTCTCGCTGCCGGCCGAGCTCGGTTCCACCTTGCGCAAGGACATCAAGCGCGCCGACCAGATCGCCGCCTATTACGAAGCGACGCTGCTTGCCGGCTTCTCGACCGCGGAGGCGACGGAGTATTTCGGCCGGCCGCGCAGCTTTTCCGCCGACCATTTCGACTTCACTCCACGCTCGGTGACCTGGGCGCAGGCGGCATTTCTGAAACGATTCGCGGCGCTGGAAGCTAAACGCCAGCCTTTTCTTGCTGCCAATTCCGTCAAATAAAAGAACGCTAAATTAACCGGCGGCCACGACAGTAAACTGTTCAGTCACGGTCGGCAGGCGCGCTCATGCCCGTTGCTCATGTCAAGGCTGGTTCGGCCGCAGTCAGGCGGAAGGCAACCGGTATTGGCCCGGTTCGACGAATAGCGGAGGAACTTCGCGCACAAAACGAGCGCTTTTCGGCCGCCGTCGAGAACATGTCGCATGGCCTGTGCATGTTCGACGCCGACGAGCGCATGATCATCTGCAACCGAAACTACATCGACCTCTTCCGCCTCGACGCCAAAGTCACGAAGCCCGGCATTCGGTTCTTCGACATCTTGCAGCACAGCGTCGAAATCGGCATCGCCTCGCAAACCGCCGAGCAGCTCTACGCCGTCCGCAAACCCTATATCGACGGCGCCAAGCCCTCGACTTATGAGGAGACGCTGGCGGACGGGCGCATCATCGTCATCTCGCATCGGCCGCTGGCCTCCGGCGGCTGGGTGTCGATCTACGAGGACGTGACCGTGCAGCGGCGCTCCGAAGAGGAACTGAAGGAGCAGCATCGCCGCTTCGACGCCGCTTTGGCCAACATGTCGCAAGGCCTGCTGATGTATGACGCCGACGGCAAGATGATCGTGCGCAATCAGCGCTTTCTCGAGCTCTACAAAGTCGCCGCGACAGATTTCCCTTTTGGAACGACACACCGCGACGCGCTCAAACGACTGCTGGAACTCGGCATCTACACCAAGATCGACGTCGACAGCGAAGTCACCAGGACCGAAGCCTGCCTGCGAGCAGGGAAAATGCAGTCGGCTTACCGCTATCTTGCCGACGGCAGGACTTTTCTGGTGGTTCGGCAGCCGATGAGCGGCGGCGGCTGGGTCGTGACCTTCGACGATGTTACCGAGCGTCGCCGCGCCGAAGAGCGCATGACGCATCTTGCGCATCACGACACGCTGACCAACCTGCCCAACCGCTCGATGTTCCGCGAGCGCCTGGACCAGGCATTGAGCGAGGCCAAGGCCGCGCCGGTGGCGATCTTCTCGCTCGACCTCGACCGCTTCAAGGCCGTCAACGATACGTTCGGGCATCCGGCCGGCGACTGGCTGCTGAAAAGGGTGGCCGAGCGCCTGCAGCGCTGCCTGCGCAGCGACAAGGACGTGGTGGCGCGTTTCGGCGGCGACGAATTCGCCATCATTCAATCCAATATCAGAAACGCGGTCGACGCCGAAAAGCTGGCCAAGCGCATTATCGAGGTGATCGGCAAGCCTTATCGCGACAAGGGCCGCGAAATGCATGTCGGGGTGAGCCTCGGCATCGCACTTTATCCCAGCGACGGGCAGGATGCGGATACGCTGCTCACCAATGCCGACATGGCGCTCTACCGGGGCAAGAGCGAGGGGCGCAACATCTACCGTTTCTTCGAGCCGTGCATGGATGCCATGGTGCGGGAGCGCCTGGCGCTCGAGGCCGACCTCGAAGCTGCACTCCCGAGGCGCGAGTTCGAACTGGATTTCCAGCCGATTCTCGACATCGCCTCCGGTGAGATCGTCGGCGCCGAAGCGCTGATGCGCTGGCGCTCGCCGTCGCGCGGGCTGGTGCCGCCGCAAGACTTCATCGCCGCGGCCGAAGAAACCGGGCTGATCGTGCAACTCGGCGACTGGGCGCTGCGCAAGGCCTGCGGCGTGGCGGCGGGCTGGCCGCAGGACGTGCGCATGGCGGTCAACGTCTCGGCGGCCCAGATCAAGAGCGGCGGCTTCGCCCGCAGCGTGATTGCGGCGCTCGCCTTTTCCGGCCTGCCAGCAAGCCGGCTGGAACTCGAAATCACCGAAACGGTGATGATGGACGAGAGCGACAGCGTGCTGAGGACGCTCGGGCAATTGCGCGGGCTTGGCGTGCGCATCGCGCTCGACGATTTCGGCACCGGCTATTCTTCGCTCGGTTATCTGCGGCGCTTCCCGGTCGACAAGATCAAGATCGACCGCTCCTTCATCCACGATCTCGACAAGCGCGACACGGCGGCGATCGTGCGCACGGTCATCGGGCTCGGTGCCGAGCTCGGCATCACCGTCACCGCGGAAGGCGTCGAGGCCGAAGAGCAGCTCGACATGCTGCGCAAGGCCGGCTGCGGCGAGGCGCAAGGTTTTCTGATCGGCGCGCCGGCCAGGGCCTCGGAGATGAGCCGCCTGCTGCGCTCGCAGGAAAAGCTTCGCCGATCCGGTTGATGCCAGGCACCGGTCAGCGCAGCGTCTCGAAATATTTCTCGTGGAAGCTCACATAGCCGGGTTCTACCACTTTGAGATGCCGCGCGATCAGCCGATGAAAAGCCGGCAATTGATGGAACGGCACACCCGGATAGGCGTGGTGCTCGGCATGGTAGGGCATGTTCCAGGCGAGCTTGCGCACGAACCAGTTGGTCAGCGTCGTCCTGGTGTTTTCCAGCATATTGGCGACGAAGGGGCAGCGGCCATGCTCGGCCAGCAGATAAAGCCTGAGAAAGGGCTGCCCGAGCAGCGCCGGTACGAGCCAAACGTAGAGGAGCACGGTCGCCTCGAGCCAGATCGCAAGCGTCAGCACGACGAGGTAGAAGGCGATCATCGCCCGCGCCTCGGCCTGGACTTTCGGCAAGCCTTTCGGGGGGCACATAGCTGTCCCCGCAGCGGCCGCTGGCATTTCTGTAGAGCGTCTTGAAATGACCCCATCACACCGGCAGGCCAGACACATGGACGATGTACTGTCGCAAGGTCTCGGGCTTCGGGAAAGCCAGCTCCGGATCGTTCTGCGGGTCCTGAGTGAAGCGATGATGGGCGAAATGGAAATAGCGGAACCAGTCGGCCGGCAGCGCGATCGCCAGGCTGCAGAGCCGCGCGACGGCATCGTTCAGCCACTGCGTTTCGAAGGCCGTCCTGTGCACGGTCTCATGCAGCAGCGTGAACAGGAACACGATCAGGATGCCCTGCGGCAGCATCAGAACCGGCCAGTACGGCACCTTGGCCGCGATCAGCGCGCCGAGAGCGACGATGGCGCCGAGATGAACGACGAATTGGATGATGCCCGGCAGATCGGACTTGCCGGTCAGCCGGCTGCGCTCCTCATTGGTCAGCGAGGCGATGACGTCGCGGTGGTCGATGGTGTGGTCGATGGCGCTCATGAGGCTACCGTACTGCAGAAAGAAAGCTTTCGAAAAACGAGGAATTCTGCAAAATAGATAAGCTCAGCTTATCTTTTCCGTCGCCATGGTCGCACTTCCCTCCCTGCGCGGACTTCAAGCCTTCGAGGCGGCGGCGCGCAGCGGCAGCTTTGCCGCAGCGGCGGAAGAGCTGTCGATTTCGGCGGCGGCGGTCAGCCAGCTCATCCGCACCGTGGAAGAACAGATGGGCCGCAAGTTGTTCCACCGCGTCAACCGGCGCGTCCTGCTCACCGAAGCCGGCGTCGAGATGTTGCCGAGGCTTACCATGGCCTTCCAGGAAATCGGCAGCGTCGCGCGGGATGTAGCGGCGATGCGTTCCGGCCGAGGCTCGTCATCTCGGTGCCGCCTTCGATGGCGATGGGCTGGCTTTCCGAACGCCTCGCCGGCTTTGTCGCCAGCCACGGCGCCGCGGATATTTCGCTGAGAGGCGCGGACGACCCTGTGCCGTTCGACCATGAGATGGTCGACATCCGGCGATCCTACGGCCGGCACTATCGCGAGCATCCGACCGAGGAGATCGCGCGGGATGCGGTCTATCCGGTCTGCGCGCCCAGCCTTGCCGGTGCAGCCAAGCCGGAAACTCTCGCCGGCCTGCCGTTGATCCACACCGACTGGGGCCCGACCGGAACCGCCTTTCCGTCCTGGCGCAACTGGCTCGAGGCGGGGGGCATCGCGCCGGGCCGGTCGGCCCAGCGCGGCCTTTCGGCCAACTCGTCGCGGGCCGCACTCGATCTCGCCATGTCGGGATTGGGCGTGGCGCTGGCGCAAGGCATCTACTGCGCCCGGGCGCTGGAAGACGGCAGGCTGGTCCGGCCGGTTGCCCGAGCGCTGGAATTGCGCCAGCCTTATTGCCTGACGATCCCTGAACGCAGCGCAAGGCGCGATGTGGTGGCGGCGTTTCGCGAGTGGCTGATCGCGGAATGCGTGCGCGCGGTCAGGTCGCCGGCGCTCGGTGCCTAGCAGTCAGAGATGCCCGGCCAGGGCCGCGACCATGTCCTTGCTGGTGGCTACCGGAAGGATCTCGAACTCCACCAGATCGGCCCATTCGATGACCCAACGCTGCAGCAGCGTGACGTCATCGGCCTCGACAAGCAGGAAGCAGCGGCTCATGTCGCCTGCGATCCAGCTATGGTGAACGACAAGCGCGTCCGGTTTCAGCCGGCCCCGATCGCGGAACCGCCGGTAGATTTCCTTGCGGTCGCAGCCGCGAAAATCCTCGACAACGAAAAACAGCATCTTGCCCCCATTCAGTTGATTGTCTTGGCCGGATTCAGCGACGCCAGGCGATCCCGTCCGGATGCAAAATGCTTTAGCGACCAGTGCGCTCCAGCCGCTCCAGGAACCATTGCGTAAGCCGCACCCAGAGCTCGTCCTTCTCGCCGGAATCCTCCCAGCCATGGTCGAGATTGGGGTTATCGTTGACCTCGATGACGAAGACGCCGTCCTTGGTTTCCTTGAGGTCGACGCCGTAGAGCCCGTCGCCGATGCAGCGCGCCGCCTTGACCGCCGTCTCGACCACGTGCGGCGGCGTCTGCTTCAGCGTGAAGGTCTTGATGCCGCCCTGATCGGGCTTGCCGTTGGCCTTGTGGTTGACGATCTGCCAGTGTTTTTTGGCCATCAGGTAATGCACGGCAAACAGCGGTTGGCCGCCGAGCACGCCGACGCGCCAATCATATTCGGTGGGGATGAATTTCTGCGCGATGAGGAGGTCGGAATCCTCCAGCCACTCGGTCGCCAGCTTTGTCAGATCGGCAAGGTTCTCGCATTTCTTGACCCCGCGCGAGAAGGATGAGTCCGGGATTTTCAGCACCAGCGGAAAGCCCAGCGTCTGGGCGGCGAGCTCCAGATCGGAGGTGCCGGCAATCATCACCGTCGGCGGTACCGGCACCTTGTTGTAGGTCATCAGCTCGTTGAGATAGACCTTGTTGGTGCAGCGGATCATCGACAGCGGGTCGTCGATCACCGGCATGCCCTCCTGCTGGGCGCGGCGCGCGAAGCGGTAGGTGTGGTTGGAGATGGATGTCGTCTCGCGGATGAACAGCGCGTCGTAATTGGCGAGCTTGGCCAAATCCTTCCTGGTGATCGGCTCGACCTCGACGCCCATCTTCTCCGCGATCCTCGCCCAGTAGCGCAGGGACGAAATCTCCGAAGGCGGCAATTCCTCATGCGGATCGACGAGCGTCGCGAACGTGTAGCGCGCCGGCGTGCGCCCCTTGGTGTCGCGCCACTCGCGGTTGGTGTAGGTCTCCAGGCATTGCAGGAAGACTTCTTCCTGCTCCTCGCTCATGCGCGCGAGCGGCAGGAAGCCGATCTTGCGGATCGAAGCCCATTCGGCGCTGTCCTTGATGTGGACCTCGAGCGCCGGCGCGCGAAACCAGTCGAACAAGAGCTTGGTGAACCGGTCCCAAACTTTCGAGGGCCCGATGCCAAAAAAGACTGCGACCTTCGTCGGAAAGGTTCCGTCGAGATCCTTGCGGCATTTGTTGAGAGCGAGCTCGAGTTCCGGCAACGCATGCTCATAGAGCTTGCGCTCCGACAGATCGATCATGGTCTCGACGGTCGGAATCACTTTGTGGCCGCGCGATCCGGCGAGCAGCGAGGCATAATAGCCGCGGCTCTGATAGCCGTAGTTGTTCGACAGGTTGATCACCTTAGGGCGCTGGCCGCGAAACAGCGCCGGATGCGCGAGATAGTCGCGGTTGGTGATGATCTTGTGCGGCGTCGCCACCTGGTCGAGATCGTTCTGCCTGCCTGTAAGGATGACCCAGGTCATTGTGTCAGCGTTTTCCCAGGTTGATGGCGGCGCGCAACCCGTCGCGGCCGAACTGAGCCATGTTCATGAAGATGCCATAGGGCACGGGAATGTTGGCGGCGTCGAGGATGGTTTCCTGCCTTTCGTCTTCGACCCAAGGATCGTGGATGAGGATATGGTCGCCGTCGTCGCCGATGGCCAGCACCCAATGCGGCACCTTCTTGCCGAACATCAGGAAGCCGCTGATCAACACCAGCACCAGCTTGCCCTCGGCAAGGGCGGCGCGGATGTCGTCGATGCCGAACGGACGGTAATTCACCGGGATGCCGTAAAGTTCCGCTCGCCGGCGGAAGTCGACCTGGGCGAGCTCCATCACCCGGCGCTTTTCCTCGCTGCGCACCGACTGCAGGAACAGCGCGCCGTGAAAGGATACGAAGATCTCGGCGGCAAGCCCGCTTTCATAGCCGGCAACCGCCAGGCCGAAAGGCTCGCAGCCGCCCGGCCCCGACATCATGAATACCGTGGTCGCCTCGCGCCACAGGCGTATTTCCATGACCGGATCGGGCACGAAGCCGGAATCGAAATTGGCGATTGCCATCATCAGGCAGCACGGACCGCAGGTGAACTCGCAGGTCTGCTGGTAAAACGGCACCCCGGTGCTGGTCGGGACATCGCCGCGCAGCGTCTTTTCGTAACGCAGCGCGGTGGCGCCGTCCTCGTAATAGTCGGGCTCGCGGCCGATTTTTCGGTAGCCTGCCTGCTCGTAGATGCCGATGGCGCGCTGATTGTCCTCGCGAACCTCGAGCCGCAGCATCATGCGATCGTGTTCATAAGCCGCCTCTTCGGCCGCGGCCAGCAGTTGGCGGCCGATGCCGAGATTGCCGAAGAACGGACCGACGGCGATGGAATAGAGCCGGGCCACGCCGCTGCCCTTGCGAAACAAGACCACCGCGTAGCCGGCGACATGGCCGTCATTCTCGGCCACCAGCATCTCGGCGGTCTCACGCTCGATCAACTGGCGAAAAGAGCGGCGCGACAGGCGATCGCTTGAGAAAACAGCCTTCTCGATGGCGGCGAGGTCATCGACGTCCGACGCGCGGGCCTTGCGGATCTCGGCAGGCATGCGGGGTTTGGGAGAACCTCGATTGGATTAAAGGAAACGGCCCCGGTCAAAAGCAGCACCCCGGCCGAAGCGCCGGTCTTCATCAAGCGCTATCGCTCCTTGATTAGGGCCGAATTGTGACAGGTTCCGCGGCGGCAGAAAAGCACCACGGCTTTGAACTGAACCACTAATTCGAAACAGCGTAGGCCGTTGAAAACAGCCGCCTCCTCAGCTCGAAATACCGGCCAGAAGCTGGCCATAGGCGCTCTTGGCGACCTCCGACAGACGCTCCGGCGGCAATGTGCCGACGACGGCGCAGCCATAGCCCTTGTCCAGCCAATACACCGCTTCCGGACCGTCAGCCTCGGCCGTATAGGTTCCCTTGGTGGTCTGCGATGATTCGGCGGTGACGAAGAGCGAGATGCGCTCGCCCTTGGCGTCCTCGTAAAGCAACATCGCGGCCTTGCCACGCTCGCCCGCCGGCAACAGCCGGCCGCCGACGAGTGCGAAGCCCTCGGCCGCGAGATCGGGCGCCACCAGCTTCAGCCCTACCCGGTTGGACAGCCAGGTCTGCAGATGGTCCTTGTCGCTTGCCGGCACCTCGACCGCGTGACGCTTCTCGGCGGCGTAGATGAGATGGGCGGAAATCGCCTGCTCCGCGAGTTGGTCGTCGCTCTCACCGCTGCGGCCAATGCCGTCGATGCCGGCGAGATAGCCACCGAACCCGCCGACCATCAGCACGGCTGCCGCCGCCGCCGAAAGCCACCAGCGCGAGCGCCAGGCAGGCGTCCGCGCCGGCGCTTCGCCAAGCACCGCGTGCCGTAGCCTTGCCGGCACCGGTTCGTCCATCACGCCGGCCAGGGCGGCGCGGAGCGCCGCACGGTCGGCTATGTAACGGGCGCTCTTCGCCTTCATTTCGGGATTGGCTTCGAGCCAGGCGTCATAGGCCATGCGCTCCTCGCCCGGCAGCTCGCCATCGAGGGCCATGTGGATATCGCGTTCGGTGAAATCGCGCCGGGTCATCGCTCGACGATCCTTATCGAGCGGCGGCGCGAGGAGTCGTCCAGCAGGCCGCGCAGTTCCTCGCGGCCGCGCGCGATGCGCGACATCAGCGTGCCGGCCGGCACGCCCAGGATGTTGGCGGCCTCGGCATAGGAAAAGCCTTCGATAGCGACCATGACCAATGCCGCGCGGCGATCGGGGCCGATCGCCTGCAGGGCATCCATGATCTCGCGCGAGGCTATGCTTTCGACCTGATCGGCGGGCGCGGCCTGGGCCTCGCCGGCTTCCAGAGGCAACATTGCCGCCTCGCCTCGCCGGTTACCCTTGCGCATCTGGTCGATGAACAGATGATGCATGATCGTAAACAGCCACCTCCTCGGGCTTTCTCCAGTTTGCCAGTTGTCGAGCCGCACAAGCGCCCGCTCGAGGCAGTCCTGGACGAGATCGTCGGCGGAATCGCGGTCGCGCAGCAACGAGCGCGCGTAGCGGCGCAGACGCGGTATCTCGCTCAGGATCGCTGCCTTCTTGTCGTCCATGACCGCTTGTTTCGTGGTCGTCTTCCATCTCGATTGAACGCGCCTTCCCGGCGCGGCGCAAGCAGCCAGCACGAAGCGGACCACCCGCTCCGGTACCCAAGCACCTGGATAACGCCGGCGGATGCCGGTTTATTCCCGGCGCGAGCGGAAGCGGAACCAAGGTTGAATACCGGTTCTGGCCATCGTATATTCGTCATTGAATATCTTGCATATTCATCTTAGAATATACGCCGGAGGAATTCGACAATGTCTTTGTATATCCGCGATGACGAGGTTGACGCGCTGGCTCGTCAGCTGCAGTCCGCGATCAAGGCGCCCACGAAGACTGAAGCCGTGCGGATCGCGCTCAAGCGTGAGCTCGAACGGGCACATGCCGTCCTCCCACTAAGCGAGCGCATTAGAAAGTATCAGGACGCAGCGAGGGCGCTCGGTCCGGACGACCCGGACTTCGACATGAAGAAATTCATGGACGAAGGATGGGATGACCTCTGATGTTCCTCGATGCTTCCGCTATCATCGCTATCATATCGGAAGAGCCGGATGCGAACCGCCTTCTTAGGAAAATGGAAGCCGCCGAGAAGCTTTATTTCTCGCCGAGTTCCGCATTCGAGGCGATTGTTGGGATAGCTCGCAGGAAGTCCGTAGCGGAAAACGGCGACCAGCTTCCGACACCACCCGCCCTGATCGAACGATGTAAAATGATCGTCTTGGGTTTCCTGGCCGAACTCAAGGCCGTTGAGGTCCCGCTGGACACGCGGATCCGAGAACTCGCTGTAAGGGCCGCGCAAGATTATGGTCGATATGTGGGCCACCCAGCCAAACTGAATTTCGGCGACTGCTTCAGCTACGCATGCGCCAAAGCCTATCGCGTACCTCTGCTCTACAAAGGCAACGACTTCTCGCAGACCGATCTGGCCTGACCTTTATTCGGCTCCTAACCTCGCCGCCCTTGTCAGCAGACGCTGATAGAAAAGTCCGATGCCGATCAGCACGGCGCCCAGACCGATGAAGGAGAGTGCGCGCAGCACGCCTTCCAGCTCCGACATGTCGAAGAGGAAGACCTTCAGCACGGCGACCGCTATGAGCACGGCCGAGGCAATGCGCAGCACCTGCGACCTCAGCCAGACGCCGGCGGTCAGCAGCGCCACGCCGATGACCAGCCAGAGCGCCGAATAGGTATAGGTCTCGAGCTGGCCGAGGCCGCTCCACAGGCCGATGAACTCGCCCTTGAACAGGCGCCGGACCGACAGCGTGGCGTAGGCGAAGGCGAGCAGCGAAGCGACCAGCGCCAGCATCGCGGCATACCATCTCGGGCGCCTCTCCCGGGCATAAAGCGCCAATGCTCCTGCTGCGACCGCCGGCAGCAGATAGGCGAGCAACAACAGGTTGAAGAACGGGACGGCGCCGGTCGATTCATCCGTCAGCAGCGGGTTCAGCACCACGAAATGCCGGATGACGATGAAGGCGACCGAGAGCACGCCGGCGGCCATCGAGCCATAGCGCAACACCGGGCTCGGCGAGCGCAGGTCGATGGCGACCAGTATGGCGCCGGCACCGAGCGCGATCAGCGTGTAGATCGCCTGCTCGGCAAGGGTGACGGGGCCGGTGTCGATGACGCCGCCATGCATGGCATGGCGCACCAGCATCGCAATCGTGAGCAGGCCGAACAGCGCCGAGGCCGCTTCCATGGCAAGACGCGGCCGTCCGTTGGTGGTGCGCGCGAGTTGCCAGGCGGCGAAGCCGAAGGCGAGCGCCGGAACGCCATAGCCCGGCAAGAGCCAATTGAAGACCGGCGTCGTCGACAGTGCCGCCGCGCCGACGATGGTCGGATCGAAGGCGACGCGACCAAGCACGGCGACAGCCGCGCCGACCGCGATCCAGCCCAGCACCGGGAAGCTGCGCCAGCGCGTCGCGAGCGCCGGCACGACGGCGGCGGCGCCGAGCAGCACCGTCGTCCAGCCGGAGCCGAAGGCCATGTGCAGCATCAACAAGCCTGCGACGCCGGCGCCGCCGAGCGCGAAGGAGACGGCGGGGCCGCCGCGGAGCGGCGGTTCCTCGGCGCGCGCGATCCACTCGCCGCCGGCGGCAAAGACGAGCACCAGAAGCAGGGCCGGCAGTGCGTAGCCAAAATCGCGGTCGATGTCGCCGAAGGTGAGCCAGAGCGCGGTGAGCACGACCAGCGGCACAATGACACCCCATGCCGCCCATGACGCGGCGCGGATAGGCGCAGCAGCCGCAAAGCGGCGCGCGGCCCAGAATCCGGCTGCGATGAAGACCAGGGCAAGCGCGATGCCGAGGCGGAAGGTCAGCGTGTCGGATGCGGCCAGCGGCTCGGCGCCCAGGCCGACATCCAGCGCATCGGCGCCGATGGTGGCGGGCGGGATGATGCCGAGATAGATCAGCGCGGTCGCCAGGCCGGCGGCGAAGAGGAGCGGCAAGGCGCGCGGCCGGTAGAGCGCCACTGCCAGCAGCGCGGCGAGCAGCACCGCGCCGTGCGAGGCATAACCCGCCTTGGCAAACACCGGATCGACCGACAGCCCGAGCGCGGTCAGCGCAACGAAGAAGCCGGGCGCGATTGATGGCCAGTCGAAGCCGGGCTCCGCGTCGTCGCGGCCAGCAGTCAAGAAATCGGCTAGCCAGACGAAGGCGAGCACGGCAAGCGAGGCCAGGCTGATTAACAGCACCGTCGAGAGATTCACCTCCGGTGCATTGGTCATGTAGACGATGGTCCAGATGCCGGTGCCGGCAAAGGCTGCCGCCACAAGCGCCTTCCAATCGCGGATGCGGGCGATAGCCGCCGTGGCGGCAAGCACGATCGCCAGGTAGACGAACAGCGCCCACGGGTTCGGCGCCTCCGAGGCGACGAGGGCCGGCGTCACCATGGCACCGACGAGGCCGATGCCGGCCAGCGCCAGGCCGTGGACCAGCGAGACGGCAATGGTGGCGACGCCGATCGCGCCGAGCAGCGTGAAGGCGAGCGCGGGGCCGATAAAGCCGTAGATGCCATAGGCTGCATAGACGGTGCCGAACAGGATGAAGGCGCCGGCGCCCGTCAGAATCGCCGGGATGTAGGCGCCGGCAGCTCCCTGCACCGGCACCCGGAAGCCGGTGCGGCGGATGAACTCGGCGCCGGCAAGCAGCACAAGACCGAGAACGCCGGCCATGGTCAGTCGCACGCCGGGGCCGAAAATGCCGGCCTCGATCGTGTAGCGGATCAGGAACAGGCCACCCAGCGCCAGCGCGATGCCGCCGACCCAGACCGCCCAACGCGTGCCGAGGGCCGTCTCGACATCGCGGGCGGCCCTTGCAGGTACTGCCGCTTCGGCCGGCGCGGCAGGTTGCGTCAATTGTCCCTCTCCGGCGGGTTCGGACGGAGTCCCCTCGCCCGCTTGGGCTGGCGCTTCGGCTTTTGGTTCGTCGGGCGTCGCGGCGGCTGTGGCCTGCGGGGCTGCTTCACCTGCCGGCGACGTGACCGCTGCGGCAATCACGGCGGGACCTTCGCCTGCAGCAGCTTCCGCGACCTCGCCAGGCCGGGGCGCGGGCTGCGGGATGCCCGAAAGCACCAAGCTGCGCAGCGCGCCAAGCTCGCGCTCGATCAGTCCGAGGCGCGTTTGCTGGCGTGAAATGATGACGAATAGAGCGATGACGGCGGCAATGGCGATCAGGCCGAAAAACATGGCGGTTTCCCCTCAAAACCGTGCCAGTCGTGGCCGACAAATGCGGCGATGAGACGGCTACCCAATCAGCGCCCTGCCGGCCTGCAAGATCGAGCATGTTTCGGCGCCGATTGCCAGCGACCGCAGGCTTTATCCAACGGCGATACGTCGAAGCGGCTGAGGCTCGGGCCGCAAATTGCCGGCCGCTCGCCGCGGACCACTCGTGCTATCCTCGAACGCTAGCGGGAATTAACAAGAGGATGACCGATGCCGCAACGAAGCGCGGGCCTGCTGATCTTCAAGCAAACCGCCGGTGTGTTCGAGTTCCTGCTGGTCCATCCCGGCGGACCGTTCTGGGCAAGGAAAGATGAAGGGGCCTGGTCGATCCCGAAGGGGCTGATCGACGATGGCGAGGACGATCTCGTGGCCGCTCGGCGTGAGGCCGAGGAGGAGCTAGGCGTCGCGATCGACGGCGATTTCCAGCCAGTCGGCAGCTACAAGCAGCCGGGCGGTAAAATCGTGATCGCCTGGAGCGTCGAAGCGGACATCGATGTGGATGTCGTCAGGAGCAACATGTTCACCATGGAATGGCCGCCAAGGTCGGGAGCCATGAAGGAATTTCCCGAAGTGGACAAAGCCGGCTGGTTCTCACTCCCAGACGCCGGTCTCAAGGTCCTGAAAGGCCAGCGTCCCATCCTCGACGATTTTCTGGAACGACGGCGAGCCGATTAGATCCTCGCCTCATTCGCGGCAATCACCTTCACCGCCACCTGATGCCGGCGCAGCGCCGCGAGGAATCCAGCGCGGGCGTCGGGCGGCTCGATGCCGCGCGGCTCATAAACGTGGCGGGTGAAGAAGAAGCCGGTCAGCCGGAAGGCGTCCTCGAGCGCCGCGGCATCGGCGCGCACGCCGGTGCCGCGCTGCAGGAAGGCCGGCAGCGCCAGCATCTTGTCGTGCCAAGCCGCGCCCGCGGCGCGCGAGACGGCGCGTCCGGATTTCGGCGAGACATAGGCGAGATCCTGCCGTGATCCGGTCGCCGCGCACTGGCTGAGGTCGAGGCCGAAGCCGAGTTCATCCAGGATCAGCAATTCGAAGCGCGCCACCAACTCGCCCGCGGCATCGGCATCGCCCAGATGGGAGATCATCACCGCAAGAGCCTCGTAGAGGCCGCCATGGGCATCGCGTTCGGGCAGAAGCCTGAGATGCGCGGCCATGGTCTGCAGGCCGTAGACGGCGACTGCGCTGTCCATCAGCCGGGCGGCGTTCATCTCGATCGCCTCGGCCTGGAAGATGCCGAGATGCTCGTCGAGACGCGCCCGCCACAAAAGATCGACGCGATTGCCGGGCTGCAGCACCGGCTGCTGCTTGCGCGAGCGGCCGCCCCGCACCAGGCCGAGATGCCGGCCATGGGCGCGCGTCATCACCTCGAGGATGGCGCTGGTTTCGCCATGCCTGCGGGTGCCGAGAATGATTCCCTCGTCGCGCCATTCCATACGTCGAGCTTTTCACCTGTTGGGCGGCGAAATCAAGATTGCCGTCCGTAACCCAAAATCTGTCCTGACAGTGATGGCAGGCAACGTCTGCCGCTGCCGCCGAGGCGGCAATATCGGAAAATTCTCAGAAACCGTTCGGGATTTTTCGGCCGCGCCGGCGCCAAATACCGGCACGTTGACCGGGTGAACCGGCGCAGACCGCCGAGCGGCTCGGCTGGCTTTTTCCCGAAGCGTCGACCTCTCGGGCAGGCGACCACTCGCAACAATGGCCCGATGAGAGGACCGTTATGAGCTCCTTCCTGGGCGAGGTGCGCGGGCACCAGTTGACCATCTTCTTTTCGCTGGCGCTCGGCCTGACATGGCTGGCGTTCATTCCCTTCTATCTGTCGCATGGCGAGAGCATTCCCTGGTTCACCTTCGGACCGGCAATCTCGGGCTTCACCGTCGCGGCACTCGCCGGCGGCTGGGGTGCGGTGAAGACCATCCTCGCCTCGATGGTGAAATGGCGCGTTCGCCCGATCTGGTATCTGGTGGCGGTCGGCCTGCCGTTCGGGACGCAGCTCGCCTCGATCCTGATCAATCCGTTCCTCGGTTCGGCGGAGCCGTCGTGGGGGAACATTCCGGCCTTCTCCGAGGTGGCGCCCATGATCGCGCTCTATGCCGTATTCAGCGGTCCGCTGGGCGAGGAGCCCGGCTGGCGCGGCTTTGCGACCCCGCATTTTCTTGGCCGTCGCCCAGCACTCGCCGGCAGCCTGATCCTCGGCGTGATATGGGCAATCTGGCACTTGCCGCTCGGCCTGCTTGGCGATCTCAGCCTCTACAGCACGATCAACGTCGTGCTGGCCGGGATCGTCTTCACCTGGCTTTACCAGAACACGGGCAGCGTATTGCTGGCCATCCTGATGCATGTCTCACACCAGAACAGCGTACGCTTCCTCGCCAAGGTGTTCGTCGACGGCGACTATATCCAGCAGCAATGGCTCGGCGTCGCGATCTGGGCGGTCATCGCGATCGCGATCGTTGCCTATTACGGCACGGAAAGCTTTATGCGACGGCCGGCGAAGCGACTTGCCACTGCATGAATACTCGACCGATGGCGGCGCCTGCTTGGCGCCGTCATCCCAATTTGCGATGATCGGCGAGCACTTCGTCGATCACCCGGCGCTGCCTCCCGACCTCGGCCTGGTTGGCGTCGTGACCGGCAACGGTGATGAGCGCCTTCCACAGCGTCCAGCCGCGTCCGCGCGCCCAGGTCGCGTCATCGACGGCGATGCGCGCGCGGAATGCCTCGCGGCTCTCGCCCTCGAACAGCGTCCAGGCAATCGCCAGATCGCAGGAGGGATCGCCGACGCCCGACGTGCCGAAGTCGATGACAGCGCTCAGACGGCCGTCCTCGACCAGCAGATTGCCTGAGGCGACATCGCCGTGGAACCAGACGGGCGAGCCGTGCCAGCCGGCAGCAAGCGCCGCCTTCCAGACGGCAGTGGCGGCTTGCGTATCGATCCGGCCTTCAAGCGCAGCGATGGCCTGTCTCGCCTCGTCGTCATAGACGGCCAGCGGGCCGCCGCGATAAAAATTGTGCTGGCCAGGTGCCGGCCCCGCGGTCGGATCGATCCGTTTCAGGGCTACGAGGAACTCAGCCAGCGAGACCGCGAACGCGCGAAGGTCGGCGATGTGACCGACTTTCGCCGTCTCGCCTTCGATCCAGCGGTAGACGGACCAGTGCCAGGGATAGCCCGCCGCCGGCTCGCCCATGGCGAGCGGCTCGGGAATCGGCAGCGGCAGAAGCGGCGCAAGCTTGCACAGTCAGCGATGCTCCTTCTCGACCTGCAGCGCATAGGGAGCAGCACTTGGCAGCCTGACCGCCATCGCGTCGCCGAGATGGAAGGTGCGGTTGTCCCAGCCGCCCAACGCGACCGGCTTCACAGGCAGATGCCGCCATTCGGGAAACTGCGCGTCGACGAGCCGCCGCACGAGAGCGGTGCCGATATCCATCTTCGGGCTGTGCATGTCGTTATCCCAAAACTGCGTCGCTTTTGGGCGACATGGATCAGTTGGGAAACTCCAATCCCATCTCGCGATAGCGCTCGGGGTCATCGCCCCAGTTCTCGCGCACCTTGACGAACAGGAAAAGATGCACCTTCTGCTCGAGGATCTCGGCGATCTCGGCGCGCGCGGCCTGGCCGATGGCGCGGATCGTCTCGCCCTTGTGGCCAAGCACGATCTTCTTCTGGCTCTCGCGCTCGACATAGATGACCTGCTCGATGCGCACCGAGCCGTCCTTCTTCTCCTCCCACTTCTCGGTCTCGATATGCGAGGAATAGGGAAGCTCCTGATGGAGCCTCAGATAAAGCTTTTCGCGCGTGATCTCGGCCGCGAGCTGGCGCATCGGCAGATCGGAGATCTGGTCTTCCGGATAGTACCAGGGACCGGCTGGAAGGGTCTCGGCAAGATAATCGAGCAGGTCCTTGCAGCCGGAGCCGGTGAGCGCCGAGACCATGAAGGTGCGCTTGAACGGCACTCTTTCGTTCGCTGCCGCGGCCAAAGCAAGAAGCGTATCCGGCTTGACCCGGTCGACCTTGTTGAGGACGAGCAGCATCGGCTGCTTGACGTCCTTCAGCCGGTCGAGGATGGCGTCGGCATCGCCTTTGATGCCGCGTTCGGCATCGATCAGCAGCACCACGACATCGGCATCCTTGGCGCCGCCCCAGGCGGTGGTGACCATTGCCGTGTCCAGCCGCCGCCTCGGCTTGAAGATGCCGGGCGTGTCGACGAAGACGATCTGCGCGTTGTGATGCGTGGCGATGCCGCGCACGATGGCTCGGGTGGTCTGCACCTTGTGGGTGACGATCGACACTTTCGCGCCGACCAGCTGGTTGACCAGCGTCGACTTGCCGGCATTGGGCGCGCCGATCAGCGCGACGAAGCCGGAGCGCGTGGCAGGCGTTTCGGAGGTTTGGGTGACGGTCATGCAGCGCTCCATACGCCTTCGCGCAGCAGCAACGCGGCCGCCGCCGCCTGCTCCGCTTCGCGCTTGGAACGGCCGCTGCCGATCGCCGGCGCGAAAGAGCCAACCTTGACGCTGACGGTGAACAGCGGGTCGTGGTCGGGCCCCTCGCGAGCATCCACCCGGTAGGCCGGCACCGCGCCCGACGCCGCCTGGTGCGCCCACTCCTGCAGCTCGGTCTTGGCGTCGCGGCGGGCAGCACCGATCGCCTGCGAGCGCGGCTGCCAGTAGCGATGGATAAACGCGCGGGCGGTCTCAAGGCCACCATCCAGATAAAGCACGGCGATCAGCGACTCCAGCGCGTCGGCACGCAGATTGGTTCGCTTGCGGCCTTCGAGATTGCGCACGTCGGAGCCGGCGCGGATCAGCTCCGGCAGGCCGATCTCCTCGGCGATCTCGGAGAGCGCCTCGGCATTGACCAGCGCGTTGAGGCGAAGCGACAGCTCGCCCTCGGCGGCATCCGGAAAGGCAGCGAGCAGCATGTCGGCCACGACTAGGCCGAGAACGCGGTCGCCCAAAAATTCGAAGCGTTCGTAGTCGACGCCGGCATGCGTCGAACGCGCGCTGGCATGGGTCAGCGCGCGCTGCAGACGCTGGCGGTCGGCGAAGGCGTGGCCGGTGCGCTCGACAAGCGCTTCGGCAAGGGCATCGGCGGTCAAACGCTTGGTCGCCGCCATGACCTTAGTGGACGAGATGGAACAGGCGGCCGGCACGCATCAGCGACGGCCACTTCCAGATTTCCAACGGGCTTGCGCCGTCGGCGATCGAGAAGAAGATGACGTTGGCGCGGCCGACGAGGTTCTCGGCCGGCACGAAACCGACGGTGAAGCGGCTGTCGGAGGAATTGTCGCGATTGTCGCCCATCATGAAATAGTGGCCGGGCGGCACGTCGAACTCGCGCGTGTTGTCGCCGATCGAATTGGGCGTCAGATCGAGCGTGTCATAAGTGACGCCGTTGGGCAGCGTCTCGCGATAGACGTCGACGGGACGGTCGACCTCGGTGATGTCGGGATTGTCGATCTGGCCGACCTTTTCGCGCGGCACGGCGGTGCCGTTGATGAAGAGCTGGCCGTCCTTGACCTGGATCTTGTCGCCGGGCAGGCCGACGACGCGCTTGATGTAGTCGACGGACGGATCCGGCGGGAACTTGAACACCACCACGTCGCCGCGCTTGGGCTCAGAGCCCCAGATGCGGCCGGAGAAAATATTGGGGCCGAAGGGCAGCGAGTAGCGCGAATAGCCATAGGCCCATTTGGTGACGAACAGATAGTCGCCTTCGAGCAGCGTCGGCCGCATCGAGCCGGAGGGGATGGAGAAGGGCTGGAACAGCAGCGTGCGGATGACAAGCGCGAGCAGCAGAGCCTGGATGATGACGGAAAAGGTTTCCCCAAGCCCGCCGGATTTCTTCTGCGATTTTTCAGCCACGCTCATGTCGTCCTCGATTGTGCGTTGGTTGGTATAGAGTCTCGGCGCGCGCTGGGCAACGTCATGCCGCCCGTGGTCAGATGGAATCAATGTGGCGCTTGTTCGGCGGGCACTGCCTCGATGATCACAAAGGCTTGAGCAAGTGGAAAATCGTCGGTGATGGTGAGGTGGATCAGCGCATGGTGGCCCTTGGGCAGGATTTTTTCCAGCCTGGCGGCAGCGCCGCCGGTGAGCGCCATGGTGGGCGCTCCGCTGGGCAGGTTGACCACGCCCATGTCGCGCCAGAAGACGCCCTCGGCCATGCCGGTGCCAAGCGCCTTGGCGCAGGCCTCCTTGGCGGCGAAGCGCTTGGCGTAGGAAGCGGCACGGGCCGCGCGCTTCTCCGACTTGGCCTGCTCGACCTCGGTGTAGATACGCTGGATAAAGCGCTGGCCGTGCCGTTCCAGGGACTTCTCGATACGTCTGATGTCGATCAGGTCACTGCCGATGCCGATGATCATTCCGCGGGAACTTCCCGTGCGCCCTGCCGGGCCTTCCTGGCTCGCTCGGTCATTCGCCGCTGCCGTTGCGCGCGAAAAGCGGTCATGCCCCACCGCGTGACACCATAGAAGACGAGCCCAAAGACCAAGCCGAGGGGCACCGCGCCGAGAAGCATCGGCTCCAGGATCGGGTGCCACAGCTTGGCGAAGGAAAGCGTGTGCATCATTTCCCCGAGATGCTCCGGCGGCCCATGCCTGGGCAGATGTTCATGCAGGATGAGCTTGCCAGTCTCCCAGGACGCGCCCCAGAGCAGCGGGAAGGACAGCGGATTGCCGAAGAACACCGCACCGAGGGCTGCCGCCACCAGATTGCCGGCGATCACCCAGCAGAGCACGGCGGCGATGATGAAGTGGAAGCCCAGCGGGAAGAAGGAGGCGAAAACGCCTGCCGCGACTCCGGCGGCCACCGAATGGGGCGTCGCTTTCAGCCGCAGAATGCGCTTGGAGAAATACTGAACGGAGCGCGAGAACGAGCGGCGCGGCCATAGGTAAGTACGCACCCGCTCCAGGAGGCCATCAGGCTCTCGGCGTCGAAAAAGCACTCTGTTTCGGTTCCTGGTCCAACACACGCTTCCCTGCCAGCCGGGTCGCGTCAACATATCTTGCGCTTCACCGGCGCAGGAAGGCAACAAAACTTTGCTATAGCGGCGATTGCCAGACCACGGAACAGCGAAACGTCGCCGCGATGGTCTGCCGCAGGCTCTTACATGAGCGCCATTCTGGCGAAACTGAGGAAGACTGGGCAAAGCATGTTTGGCCATTCGTCCTTGCGCGACCGCGGCGCCGAGGTATCGGACGCGGTCAGCCTGGGCTTTTCAGCTAAGTTCGATATTCGCTGACCTCGACCAGGTTGTCGTCGGGATCCCGGAAATAGACCGACATCATCCTGCCGCGAGCACCGGTGCGCTCGACAGGTCCGACTTCGACCGCCACACCGTTGGCTTCGAGGCTGGCGCGGATGTCGGCAAGAGGCACCGCAGTAATGAGGCAGAAATCGCCGGAGCCCGGGGTCGGCGCCTTCGCCTTCGGCTCAAAGGTGCGAGCGACCTCGTGCAAGTTGATCTTCTGCGATCCGAACAGAAGCGCGGTCGGCCGGCTCGGCTCGTCCAGCCGCCCCATGCCCAGCACGCGCTGATAGAAGTCGCAAGTCGCTTCGACAGACCGGACCGTCAGGACGAAATGATCGATGCCGGCTATCATGGGGCCTCTGCGCGCTTCGCTGGCAAAGAGATTCAACCGGCACCCTCAGGTACTTGTTTTCATTCATCGCCAGGTCAGATATTTCGGCTTCCCGGCTTAACGGCAGGGATGGCGGCAAGTTCCGGCGGCAGGCGGTCGGGCGGGTAGGCCGGCACCTCATATTCGGCGAGCGCAATCAGCGGCACGCCGACATCGGTCTTGCCGGCCGAACGGTCGATGATGCAGGCGGCCGCCACCACCTCGGCGCCGAGCTGGCGCAGGCAGTCGATGGTCTCGCGTATCGAGAGACCCGTGGTGACGATGTCCTCGACAATGACGACGCGCGATCCGTTGGCGATCTCGAAGCGACGCAGCCGGAACTCGCCCCCTTCCCGCTCGACCCAGACCGCCGGCGTGCCGAGATGGCGCGAGGTCTCGTAAGCCGGGATCAGGCCGCCGATCGCCGGGCCGACGACATAGTCGATCCTGCCCGGCACCGCCTCACGAATCTTCTCGGCCAGCGCCTTGCACAGGCGCTCGGTCTTGTCGGCATGCATGAAGACGCGCGCCTTCTGCAGGAAGATCGGGCTGCGCAGTCCGGACGTCAGGATGAAGTGCCCCTCGAGAACCGCGCCGGCCTCGCGGAAAATGCCCAGCACTTCATCGGTGTTCATTGTTCGCTCCATGCTCTTGGCGAGTGGTGAGTAATGAGTAGTGAATAGAGTAGCGATGAGTGAATGGTGAATGGTAGGCAACTTTATTCACTATTCACTATTTACTATTCACCCATTCACACGCCGTGCGTCGCTGACGCTCGAATTGTCCTTGAGCTGCGACAGCAGCCGGTTGAGGTGCTTCAGGTCCCAAACCTCGAGGTCGATCAGCATCTCGGTGAAATCGGGCGCGGTGCGCACCATCGACAGCGTGTGGATGTTGGCATCGTTGGACGCGACGACCTGCGCGATGTCGGCGAGCGAGCCCGGCGCATTGATGGCTGTGACCGAGATGCGGGCCGGGAAGCGCTCCTTGGTCCGCTCGTCGATGTCCCAGCGCACATCGATCCAGCGCTCGGGCTGGTCGTCGAAAGCCTGCAGGGCCGGCGATTGGATAGGATAAATGGTGATACCGGTTCCTGGCTGAATGATGCCGACGATGCGGTCGCCGGGCACCGCCCCTTCCGGCGCGAAGCGCACCGGCAGGTCGCCGCGCACGCCGCGGATGGGCACCGCACCGTCGCGCTGCTGGTCCTTGCCCTTGCGCGCGGCGCGGCCGGGCATCTGGAACAGCATGCCCGCGGCGTTGCGGATCTTCGACCAGCCTTCCTCGCGCTGCTTGGGCGCCGCGACCGTGACGCGCTCGTCCTTGTAGTCGGGGAAGACTGCTTTCATGACATCGGTCGAGGCAAGCTCGCCGCGCCCGACAGAGGCCATCACGTCCTCTATATCCTTGCGCGCCAGGCGATGCAGAACCGGCTTCAGGCTTTCCTTGGTGAAGTTCTTGCCGGCGCGCTCGAAGGCGCGTTCGAGGATGCGGGCGCCGAGCCCGGAATATTGCTTGCGGATGGCATTCTTGGTGGCGCGGCGGATGGCGGCGCGCGCCTTGCCGGTGACGACGACCGATTCCCAGGCTGCCGGCGGCACCTGCGCCTTGGAGCGGATGATCTCGACCTCGTCGCCGTTCTTCAACTCCGTCATCAGCGGCATGATGCGGCCGTTGACCTTGGCGCCGACACAGGTGTCGCCGACATCGGTGTGGACGGCATAGGCGAAGTCGATGGGGGTGGCGCCGCGCGGCAGGGCGATCAGCATGCCCTTGGGCGTGAAGCAGAACACCTGGTCCTGGAACAGCTCGAGCTTGGTGTTTTCCAGGAAATCCTCGGGATTGTCGCCCTCGGCCAGTTGCTCGATGGTGCGGCGCAGCCAGGCATAGGCGTTGGTCTCCTTGGAGATCGCGTGCGCTGCGCCGTTGGGCTTGCTGCCGCTGTCCTTGTAGATCGAATGCGCGGCGACGCCGTATTCGGCGATCTTGTTCATCTCGCGGGTGCGGATCTGCAGTTCGACGCGCTGGCGCGAGGGTCCGACAATGGTGGTGTGGATCGAGCGGTAGTCGTTCTGCTTCGGCGTCGAGATGTAATCCTTGAAGCGGCCAGGCACCATCGACCAGGTGGTGTGGATGGCGCCAAGCGCGCGGTAGCAGTCCTCGACGGTGTCGACGATCACACGGAAGCCGAAGATGTCGGAGAGCTGCTCGAAGGAGAGCGCCTTGGCCTCCATCTTGCGGAACACCGACCAAGGCTTCTTCTGCCGGCTTTTGACGCCGGCTTTGATCGCGTGTTTTTCGAACAGGCCGGACAACGCCTTCTCGATCTCGTCCAGCACGCCCTTGTTGCGCTCGAAGATTTCGGCGAGCCGCGCGGTGACGGCGCGATAGGCTTCCGGATTGATGTAGCGGAACGCGATCTCCTCAAGTTCCTCGCGCATGCCTTGCATGCCCATGCGGCCGGCGAGCGGCGCATAGATATCCATCGTCTCCTCGGCGATGCGCAAGCGCTTGGACTCGGGCATATGGTCGAGCGTGCGCATGTTGTGCAGGCGATCGGCGAGCTTGACCAGCAGAACGCGAATATCCTCGGAGATCGCCAGCAGCAGCTTGCGCAGGTTCTCGGCCTGCTCGGCCTTCTTGGAGACGAGGTCGAGCTTCTTCAGCTTGGTCAGTCCCTCGACCAGCTTGCCCATCTCGGGACCGAACAATTCATCGATCTCGGCCCTAGTGGCGGTCGTGTCCTCGATCGTGTCGTGCAGCAGGGCAACGGCGATGGTCGCCTCATCCATATGCATCTCGGTGAGGATGGCCGCCACTTCCAGCGGATGCGAGAAATAGGGATCGCCCGAGGCGCGCTTCTGGTGGCCATGCTTTTGCATGGCGTAGACATAGGCCTTGTTGAGCAGCGCCTCGTTGACGTCAGGCTTGTAGCGCTGCACGCGCTCGACAAGCTCATACTGACGCATCATGGGCGGGATCTCGCGGTGATGAAATGATTGATGCGCCGCACCGGCGTGCGACGCATCCCATAGATAGCCACGAAACTGACGATACGGAAGTCCCGGATGCTTGATCCAGGCCCGTGTCCAAGAGCTTAGTAGTCGTCGCTCTTTTCCGGCGGCACCAGACCCTCGATGCCGGCGAGCAGGTCTTCCTCGCTCATGCGGTCGAAGGCGATGTTCTCTTCGGCATCGTCGGTGTCGGCAGCAGCGGTGGCAGCGCCGGTCTGGTCGGCGATGGCCTCGCCCTCGGCCTCCGGCTCGTCGACCTCCACATGCTTCTGCAGCGAGTGGATCAGGTCTTCCTTGAGGTCGTCCGGCGACAGCGTCTCGTCGGCGATCTCGCGCAGCGCAATGACCGGATTCTTGTCATTGTCGCGAGGAACGGTGATCTGCGCGCCCTGGCTGATCTGGCGGGCACGGTGGCCGGCGAGCAGCACGAGCTCGAAACGGTTGTCGACCTTGTCGATGCAATCTTCAACGGTTACGCGGGCCATGGACTGCCCCTTTCATGCGTGGATTTGATGGAAAACTGGCGGGCTCCATAACAAGGACGCCGCCGAAATACAAGCTTTATGGCGGGCACCGCCGAAGCACGAGCCCCTGCCCGGCTCAATATCGGACTTCGCCTTGCTTACCTGGTGCCGATCACAATTGCTTGCAATGCGCGCCCTGCCCTTGGATATCCATAAATCTGGCGTTATCTCGAAAGGGGCGGGAAGAGGGACCATTATCGGGCCTACCCGTCACGTCCTTTTAGACGACAGAAATTTTTGAAAAGGGATATTTTTCAATGTTCGATCCCCGTGAAAAGATCGCTCTTTTCATCGACGGCGCCAACCTCTACGCCACCTCGCGGGCGCTGGGCTTCGACATAGACTACCGCAAGCTTCTGTCGAGCTTTCAGAAACGCGGCTACCTGCTCAGGGCCTATTACTACACCGCGCTGGTCGAGGATCAGGAATATTCCTCGATCCGGCCGCTGATCGACTGGCTGGACTATAACGGCTTCAAGGTGGTGACCAAGCCAGCCAAGGAGTTCACCGACTCGACCGGCCGGCGCAAGATCAAGGGCAACATGGACATCGAGCTCACCGTCGATGCGCTGGAGCTTGCCGATGTCGTCGACCACTATGTCATCTTCTCCGGCGACGGCGACTTCCGCACGTTGGTCGAGGCGCTGCAGCGGCGTGGCCGCAAGGTTTCGATCATCTCGACCATGGCCTCGCAGCCGCCGATGATCTCCGACGACTTGCGCCGCCAGGCCGACCACTTCATCGACCTCATGACGCTGAAGAACGAAGTCGGCCGCGATCCATCGGAACGGCCGGTCCGCCGGCCTGAGCCTGCTGAAGCCGACGAGGACGATTATTGAGCGCGGCAGCCTTGAGCGCCGCGCCCTCCCCCGAGCCTGACCGCGATTGTCCGCTTTGCCCGCGGCTGCACGACTTCATCGCCGCCTGGCGCCAGCGCGAGCCGGGCTGGTTCAATGCACCGGTGCCGACCTTCCTGCCGCCGGAGGGCGAGGACTCGGTCAGGCTCCTCATCGTCGGGCTGGCGCCCGGCCTGCGCGGCGCCAACCGCACCGGGCGTCCCTTCACCGGCGACTATGCCGGCGACCTGCTCTACTCAACGCTGATCGCTCAAGGGTTGGCGCGCGGGGAATTCAAGGCCAGGCCCGATGACGGGCTGGAGCTCGTCGGCACCGCGATCACCAATGCGGTGCGATGCGTGCCGCCGGAAAACAAGCCGGTCGGCGCCGAGATCGCCACCTGCCGCACCTTCCTCAAACCGACGATCGCGCGATTTGCCAACCTGCGGGCCATCCTGACGCTGGGCTCGATCGCGCATCAATCGACGGTGCGGGCGCTGGGCGGGCGCGTCGCCACCCTTCCGTTCCGCCACGGCGGACGCCAGCAGGCCGGCGGGATCACGCTGTTCTCCAGCTATCACTGCTCGCGCTACAACACCAACACCGGTGTCCTGACGGAAGCGATGTTCGTCGATGTCTTCAAGGAGATAGCAGCCTTCCTGAAGAGCTAGGGTCCGGCGCCGCGGCAAACAACTCCGACAGCCTCGCCGGCCCGCCCTTCAGCACATTCAGGTCGACGTCGCCGTCGATGCCGTCGACACGGCCTGTGTCGAGATATTGCCAATAGACCCAGTCGTCGTCGTTCAGCGGCCCCCGCACAGAGCGCAGCCAGCGCTGGCGAACCGCGATATGAGCGGCATAGGTCGGTGCCGTCTCATCGGTAATATAGAGAATGGCCGGCTTGCCGTAAGCCGCCTCGACCGGGCCAAGGAATGCCAGCAGTTCGGCGTTCAGCTCGGCGGGCGAAGGGCGTCGCGGACAATTGCCGTGGAACTCGATGTCGACTACCGGCGGCAAGAGCTGCTCGCCGCGCGGCACGACCGAGATGAAATTCCTGGCCTGGTCGGCACCCGGGCGGCAGAAGGTGAAGAAATGATAGGCGCCGACAGCGAGGCCAGCCGCGCGGGCCTGGCGCAAATTCTCAGCAAAGGCATCATCGACATAGTCACCACCTTCCGTCGCCTTGATGATGGCGAAGACGACATCGTCGGCCGCGACACGCGGCCAGTCGATCCTGCCCTGGTGATGCGAAACATCGATGCCCCTTAAGGGGAATTTGCCGCGATCCGGCGGGAAAGCACGGTGCCGGAAGAAGCCCTCTGCCCATGTGGCAAGCGCCAGAAAGACGAAAGCCAGGGCCAGGGCAATCAAGCCGTTCCTCAAGCCTTGGCTCCCTGCTCGCCTTGCCCGCATATCGAAGGTGGCTTTATCCGCGCTCCTTAAGGAGCCGTCCCTTCTCGCGCGACCAGTCGCGCTGCTTTTCGGTCTCGCGCTTGTCGTGCAGCTTCTTGCCGCGGGCGATGGCGAGCAGGAGCTTGGCGCGGCCGCGATCGTTGAAATAGATTTTCAGCGGCACAAGAGTCATGCCTTCGCGCTCCACGCTCTGGGCAAGTTTGGCCATCTCGCGCTTGCTGACGAGCAGCTTACGGCGCCGGCGCGGCTCATGGTTGAAGCGGTTGGCCTGCAGATATTCCGGCAGATAGGAATTGATCAGCCAGATCTCGCCGCCTTCGGCGGAGGCGTAGCTCTCCTGGATGTTCGCCTGGCCCTGGCGCAGCGACTTGACCTCGGTGCCGGTCAGCACCAAGCCGGTCTCGATCGTGTCGAGCACCTCGTAGGAAAAGCGCGCCTTGCGGTTTTCGGCGACCGTCCTGTTGTTGGGGTCGGCTTTCTTGACTTGATTCATAATCGGAGAGGTGGCGCCTCATCCCTAATTAATCAAGCCGGCATGCTTCAGCGCCGCATCGAGCTTCTCGGCGGTCGAAGCTTCGACCGTCACCAGCGGCGAGCGGACCACGTTCTCGACCTTGCCCAGCTTCGACAGGGCGTATTTGGCGCCGGACACGCCGGGCTCCACGAAAATTGCTTTATGCAGCGGCAGGAGACGATCTTGCAGTTCTAGCGCCTTGGCGCTGTCGCCGGAGAGCGTCGCTTCCTGGAACTCGGCGCAAAGGCGCGGCGCGACGTTCGACGTCACCGAGATGCAGCCGACGCCGCCATGCGCATTGAAGCCGAGCGCGGACGCATCCTCACCGGAAAGCTGGATGAAATCCTTGCCGCAGCTCATGCGCTGTTCCGAGACGCGCTCGACCTTGCCGGTCGCATCCTTGACGCCGGCGATGTTCTTGAAGTCGTGGCGCAGCCTGCCCATCGTCTCCGGCGTCATGTCGATCACCGAGCGCGGCGGGATGTTGTAGATGATGATCGGCAGCTTGGTTGCCCTGGCAACGGCTGCGAAATGCTCGTAGAGGCCGCGCTGGGTCGGCTTGTTGTAGTAAGGCGTGACGACCAGGGCTGCATCGGCGCCTGCCTTTTCGGCATACTGCACCAGGCCGACGGCTTCCTCGGTGTTGTTGGAGCCGGCACCGGCCACAACTGGAACCCTGCCCCTGGCGACCTCGATGCAGACCTTGACGACATTGCGGTGCTCGTCATGCGACAGCGTCGGCGACTCGCCGGTGGTGCCGACGGGCACGAGGCCCTTGGTGCCCTCGGCGATCTGCCATTCGACAAACGCGCGAAAGGCTTTCTCGTCGAAACGCCCGCTCTTTTCGAACGGTGTCACGAGCGCAGTCAGCGAGCCTCTCAGCATATTGTCCAAACTCCTTGGGACTTTGTTGGTCTAAGCATGTCGCTCTCCCAAAGCCGGGTGCCCACTTTGGGCGACATGCATCAGCGTTTTGTCGATGCGTTAATTTCGGCGCCTTCTAATCGAAAGCGAAGCCGCGCACCATAGTCTCGACACGGTTCAGCGGCAAGCATTGCTGTAGTGCCAGCAAGCGTAATTCGAACGGCCTCGATAACCTTTTGTTTACGAGCCTTTCACGACCTAAGTTTAGGCTCCGGGTCGGCCTGGAAGGCCCTGCCTGCTGACAATGTGCCGGGGTGGAACATGCCGACAAATCGGCCTCATCTGTTCGCGCTTTTGAGCGCGGCCGTCGCGCTGATACCGGGTATGGCGATCGGCGGCAGCGTCGACGTGCGTGTGACGGCGGCGATTGCCGCGCCGGGCTCGCCGTCGGCCGCGGACCAGGCGCAGCAGCCTCAGCCCCCGGCCAGCATCGCGCAATTGAAGAGCGGTCTCGACGCGCTCGCGGTGAACAACATCGCCGCGGCGCGCAATGCTCGCGACACGCTGCCCGCGACCTCGCTCGACCGGCACATTCTGGCCTGGGCGATCGCGCTCTATGGCGGCGACCAGGTGCCGAGCGGCGAAATCGCCGATGCCGCCAAGATGCTGCCTGGATGGCCGGGCACGATCGCGCTGCGCAGGAACAGCGAGCGCGCGCTCTATCGCGAGAACCCGCCGCCGCAAGTGGTGGTGCGGGCCTTCGGCCGCAGCCAGCCGCTGACGCCGGAAGGCGTGATCATCCTTGCCCGCTCGCAGGTGGCGCTGGGCGATCAAGCGGCGGCGCGCGCGGTGCTGGTGCCCTTCTGGCGCACGGAGAAGCTGGATGCCCAGGACGAAACTTCCATCATCAAGGAATTCGGCACGCTGATCCCTGCGGCCGATCATCGCTATCGCATGGAGCGCATGTTCTATGCCGACCGGCCGTCCTCGGCGCTGCGCGTCGCCGGCATTGCCGGCGCCCAGCAACTGGCGGATGCCTGGGTGGCGGTCGATAAAGGCGAAAAAAACGCGGCGAAACTGTTGAAGGCGGTGCCGGCGGCGCAGCGTTCGGCCGGCTATTTCTTCGCCGAGGCAGAATATCTGCGCAAGCAGCAAAAACTTGCCGATGCCGCGGCAGTCGTGATGAAGGCGCCGACCAATCGCGACGCGCTGGTCGATCCCGATGCCTGGTGGGTGGAGCGGCGCGTTCTTTCGCGCGAGCTGGTCGATCAGGGCGACATAAAGACCGCCTACAAGATTGCCTCCATGCATGCGGCCGAAAGCGCGGCCAGCGCCGCGGAAGCCGAGTTCCATGCCGGCTGGTATGCATTGCGCGGTCTCAACGACCCGGCAGCAGCCGCCTCGCATTTTTCACGCATCGCCGAGCTCGCCCAGGGACCGGTGTCGCTGTCGCGCGCCTATTACTGGCTTGGCCGCGCCGCGGAAGTCGGCGGCCCGGGCAGCGCCAAGGACTATTTCACCCGGGCCGCCAGCTACGGCACCACCTTCTACGGCCAGCTTGCCGGCGAGCGTGTGGGCCTCAGAACCTTGAGCATCGTCCATCCCACGCCCAGCGCGGCCGACCGCCAAAGCTTCGAGGGCCGCGAGGCGGTGAAAGCGATCAAGCGGCTGCAGGAGGCAGGGTATGACCGCTATGCCGAGACGCTCTACCGCGACCTCGCGGGGCAGCTGACCAGCCCCGGCGAGCTTGCGCTGCTGGCGGGGCTTGCCGAAAAACAGGGCAACCATTTCATGGCGCTGAAGGTCGGCAAGATCGCCGCCCAGCGCGGCATCGATGTGGGTGCGCTTTCGCATCCGTTGGGTGTCATTCCCGATTCGGCCGATATCTCCGGCTCCGGCAAGGCGCTGGCCTATGCCATCGCCCGCCAGGAGAGCGAGTTCAATGTCGCGGCGATTTCCAGCGCGGGCGCGCGCGGCCTCTTGCAGTTGATGCCGGGTACCGCCAAGCAACTGGCGAAGAAGGCCGGCATGACCTTCTCGCAAACGCGGCTGACGACCGATGCCGGTTACAACGCGACGCTGGGGTCAGCTTTTCTCGGCGAGCAGCTCGACCGCTTCAACGGCTCCTATGTGCTGACCTTCGCGGGGTACAATGCCGGCCCAAACCGCGCCGCCCAGTGGGTGGCGAAATACGGTGATCCGCGCGGCAAGGACGTGGACGCCGTCGTCGACTGGGTCGAGCGGATCCCCTACACGGAAACAAGAAGTTACGTGCAGCGCGTGATGGAGAATTATGAAGTCTACAAGATGCGTATTTCCGGCAAATACGACATCGTCGGGGATCTGGTGAACGGGCGGAGTTGATCGCCGTGGGGCGTATGCAAGCCTCAGGTTGGCGATCCTTCGCGCCCCTCTGTCCTGCCGGACACCTCCCGCACTTGGAGATTGGCAGTTTCGCTGCCGGCTCGTTCATGCCGCTTTGGCGATGGGTAAAAGCTTAGATGACAGTCAATCCCCTTGCGGGGAGATGTCCGACAGAACAGAGGAGATGCTGTCCCGCCAGCGTGGCAAGGTTGTGTAACGTGCCTTCCCATCATTTGACCGCGGCCGCCCTCGCCTGTAGCTGTCGGTCACCTCAGCGAGGAGCAGCATCCCGATGGCGAGCGACGGTTTCTCCGACTTCTTCTATACCGCACCCGATGGGCTGAAACTGCATGCCCGCATTTATGGCGAGGCGAACGGTGGCTGGCCGATCGTTTGCCTGCCCGGCCTCACCCGCAATGCGCGCGACTTCCATGAGCTCGCGCTTTACCTCTCCGGCAAGGCGAAGACGCCGCGCAAGGTCGTCGCTTTCGACTATCGCGGCCGTGGCCGATCCGACTACGATCCCGACATCAGCCACTACAATGTCGGCGTCGAAGCCGGCGACGTGCTCGCTGGCTTGTCAGCGCTGGGTATCGAAGAGGCTGGCTTCATCGGCACCTCGCGCGGCGGACTGATCATCCATGTGCTCGGCGCGCTGAAGCCGGCCGCATTGAAAGCCATTGTCTTCAACGATATTGGCCCGGTGATCGAGGCGGAAGGTCTGGCCCATATCCGCTCATATCTCGATCGCGCGCCGAGGCCGAAGACATTCGCCGAGGCGGTCGACACGCAGCGGCGCGTGCATGGTGCCGGCTTCCCTGCGCTCACCGATGCCGACTGGGCGCGTATGGTTGGCGCCATCTGCCGCGACACGGATGCCGGGCTGGTGCCCGATTTCGATCCTGCCCTGGTCGAGACCCTGGCCAATGTCGACTTCAGCAAGCCACTGCCGGATCTTTGGCCACAGTTCAACGCGCTTGCCGCCGTGCCGTTGCTCGCCATACGCGGCGGCAATTCGACGCTTCTCTCCACCGCGACGATCGAGGAGATGGCAAAGCGTCATCCCGGCATGGAGACGATCACGGTGGAAGGCCAGGGACACGCGCCCTTGCTGGAAACCGGCAACCTGCCGAAGAAGATTGCGGATTTCCTCGATCGCGTCGAAGTCAAGTCCACGTAAAGTAAAGCCCGAGACTAACTCCGCCCCAGGCCTGTTTTTGAAATATAGATTCCCGGCGCGTGTCGTGCCGCCTATTTGCCCTTCGAGCTCTTTCGGCCTGCCTTCGCCGGCTCCGAGCCGCTCTCCTTGCGGGCGGCTTTGGTCGGTGACGGCGTGGTCAACGGGGACGCAAACACCGAGTTCTCTGCCGGCCGCGGCGCCTCTTCGGCGCGCGGCTTCTCGAGCACCACGACGCAGCCATCGAGGTCGTTGGTGGCGAGGTGCGCGTAACGCATGGTCATCGACAGCGTCTGGTGGCCGAGCCACATCTGCACGCGCCGGATATCGATGCCGCCCTGGACGAGTCGCGAAGCGCAGGTGTGGCGCAGGATATGCGGCACCACCTGCTCATCGGCGCCAAGACCGACTTCGGCCTTCGCCTCGTTCCAGATGGCGCGGTACTGCGCCTGGGTGAGCTTGGTGAACGGACCCTTTGGCCGGCGGCCTTCGGTGGTCGGCGGCAGCTTGATCACCTCCTTGACCCGTTCGGTCATCGGGATGGTGCGGCTGCGGCCCGACTTTGTGATCCAGAAGCTGACGCGGTGTTCCTGGATGTCGTTCCAGATCAGGCCGAGCGCCTCGCCGAGACGGCAGCCGGTGTCGACCAGGAAGACGGAAAGTCTGTAAGCATCCTCGCTGCGGCTCTTGATGGCGGCGAACAGCCTTGTCTCTTCGTCCCTTTCGAGGAAACGAATCCGTCCCGCCCGCTCCTTCTGGCGGCGGAACTCGGGCAGGCTGTGGATATCTCCCATCTTATGAGCCTTGCGCAGCAGCTTGCTGAGTGCAGCCATCTTGCGATTGATGGTTGCGTTGCTGTTCCCGCGCTGGCGCAAGGTACCGACAAGATTGTCCAGGGTGTTCTGGTCAAAGGTGCTGAAACGCTCTCCCAGAAGGATCTCGTCTATTTCACCGATGAATGAGCTGACATTGTATTTATGCCGCCCATCATCCCAGAGTATATCCCGGTATGCTGTAAAGAGCTCACTGACCCTGTACGATTTTACTTCCCGGATCTTGTTATAGGTGTACCTAAACTTCGAATTCTGAGAAGAAAATACCGCAAAATGACCAGAGGGCTCCCCCTCTTGAACCGCTTCGTTCGACATTTTTAGCCACACCCCCTGTGGTTAAGGGACCAGCCCTAACCGCTCGGGAGCATCCTTTCAAGAGTTTTTCGAGTCTGGCCTCCGACCCCATCCGCCGATGGCGGATCCCACAAAGTCGCTCTACAGACCCGATCAGCTTACCGTTTTCACCCCCATCCTTTCGTTGCGTTGATCCATCGCGAAAAGCAAAACGGCCCGGGCGCAGAGATGCCCGGGCCGGATTTCAGTTGTAACAGTCCAGCCCTTAGAAGGAGCGCTGGAAGCGGAGCATGCCGCCGACGCTATTCTTCTTGTCAGCGCCGGTCCAGTTGAGCCTGTCGGTGCTGGTGGCGAAATCGTCGAACCTGCCAGCGTGCAGGTAGTCGACTTCGGCCGTGATCGTCATGCCGGGAACGATGTCGTAAGCGACGTTCGCGGCGATGCCGAGATTCTTCCATTCATCATAAGACGCCTGGAGGTTGAACGAGGTCTTCTCGTTGAACTTGTAGGTGCCGCCGCCCCAGACTGCCCAGTTGCCGCCCCACTGCTTGTAGAAGCCGCGGCCACCGGCCGGGATCGCCCAGGTCGCGTCGCTGAGGTTGTCGTCGGTGCCGTAGCCAGCCATGATGAACAGCGAGATCGCGTCGGTGGCGTTCACGTCCAAGCGAACCTTGCCGGCCACTTCTTCATAGTTGCTGTCGTAAGCGATGACGCCAGTGATGGCGCCCCAGCCCTGCGTCCACTTCAAGCCGCCGACGACGTGCGGAACATAGCTGTCGATGGTGCCGATGACGCCCGAACCTTCTTCGAGCGAGAGGACTGCCGAGAAGCCGTTGCCGGCGTCGAAGTAGTACTGGACGACGTTGGTGTCGAAGTCGCCGTACGGGACCAGCGTATCGTTGATGACGTTGCCGGCGTAGCCGATGAACGTATTGAAGGCCGATTCGTCCTTACCGACGCGGAGGCCACCGAGCTGGATCCAGGCGAAGTTCAGCGAGACGGCCTTGTTGCCAGCGGGATTGCCGAGGAGGGCGGTACCGCCGCCGGTCGTCGCGGTGACGGCGCCGAAGCCGTTGCGGTTGCCGAAGTTGAAGCGCGTCTCGGTATAGGTCTTCAAAGTGCCGAGCTCGGTTTCCTGGCCGGTCCAGGTCTTCAGCGTGAAGCGGGCGTTCTTGTAGAACGTATCCTGCTCATCGCCGTCCTCGTGGTCGAAGGACCTTGCGCCGGTGAACGAGCCGACGTCGCCGACGCCGATGTCGTAACGGACATAGCCGCCGATGCGCAGGCAGGTTTCGGTGCCGGGGATGTAGAAGTAGCCCGAACCGTACACGTCGCAGATCTTGACGTATTCAGCCGGTTCCGGCTCGGCGACAGTCACCGCGTCGGCGGCGCGAGCACCGGAAACTGCGATCAGGGCCGCAGCTGAGCCGAGAAGAAGGCTCTTGATGTTCATTTTCTGACCTCCAGTCAAAAGTTAAAAAACGGGTCTGGGTATTTTTTGCTGAAGGACAGCGTTCCCTGCCCCATCCCCACTTACCGAAAAAGATGCGCACCGCGCCGCTCCTTCGAACGCGACCTTTACCCAGGCGGCGGCGTCGTTCAACCATGATCGTATCGGCAGAAGCCCCGTCCAGACGCTATCACCGGACGTTGTTGCACAAATGACACGATTTGGCCTCACTCCGAAAGTTCTCATTAACCATTAAGGCCTGCAGCCGGGCGAATCCGGCGATGGCGGCCCGAAATTGCGGCGCCAGCTGCGAGTCGCCGGCCGGGAATCGCCATGGAATCGCCGCATGAGGCCATCCCTATTGCCGCCGATGCCAAATTTTCGGCGATTATGGCGCCGGCTTGTTGATTGTGGCGGCGCTTTTCTTTATCCAGCGGCGCGACGGAGAGGTGGCCGAGTGGTCGAAGGCGCTCCCCTGCTAAGGGAGTAGAGGTCAAAAGCTTCTCGTGGGTTCGAATCCCATCCTCTCCGCCATCCTGCTTCGCGCTGCGCGCTTCGCAGGACAAGCCCTACAGTTCGTGCGAAGCAGGATGGCGGAGAGGATGCCCTCCGAAGCCTTGGCGAAGGAGGGCCGGTTCGTGTGAGTACGCATGCCTGATTGAGAGCGAGGCTTTCGTAGGCGAGCGTTATATCGGCATAACATCGGACCTGCGGCGACGATTGCTGAGCATAACGCCGGAACGTCCAGTCACACTTCCAAATTTCTCCCGTGGCGAATCGTGACCTACATGGCCTTTTCAAGCCGAGCAAAGGCGACTTCGTTCGAGCGCTATCTCAAATCGGGATCCGGGCACGCGTTCGCCAGCAAACGCCTGTGGTAGCGGCCACTCGGCAAAAAAATACAGCAATAACAAAGCACTGGCACCGGTGACAGTCGAGTGAAATCGACGCTGCCGTTCGATTCTGACTGGAGGTCAGAAAATGAACATCAAGAGCCTTCTTCTCGGCTCAGCTGCGGCCCTGATCGCAGTTTCCGGTGCTCGCGCCGCCGACGCGGTGACTGTCGCCGAGCCGGAACCGGCTGAATACGTCAAGATCTGCGACGTGTACGGTTCGGGCTACTTCTACATCCCCGGCACTGAAACCTGCCTGCGCATCGGCGGCTATGTCCGTTACGACATCGGCCTCGGCGATGTCGGGTCGTTCGACGGCGCGAAGTCATTCGACCATCAGAATGGCGACGACCACAGCACCTGGTTCAAGAATACCCGCTTCACGCTGAAGACCTGGACAGGCCAGGAGACCGATCTCGGCACTTTGAAGACCTATACCGAGACCCGTATCAACTTCGGCAATCATAACGGCTATGGCGCCTTCGACACAGCCGGCGACCCGATCGGCAATCCGGCCGAAAACAAGGGCATCACGCTGAACTTCGCCTGGATCCAGCTCGGAGGCCTCCGTGTCGGTAAGGACGAATCGGCCTTCGATACGTTCATCGGCTACGCCGGGAACGTCATTAACGATACGATCGTCCCCTACGGCGATTTCGACACCAACGTCGTCCAGTACTACTTCGATGCGGGCAACGGCTTCTCGGCGGTGGTCTCGCTGGAAGAAGGCGAAGGTCCGGTCGGCACGATCGACAGCTACGTTCCGCATGTTGTCGGCGGCGTAAAGTACACGCAGGGCTGGGGCGCCATCACCGGCGTCGTTGCCTATGACAGCAACTACGAGGAAGTGGCCGGCAAGGTTCGCCTGGACGTCAACGTCAGCAAGGAACTGTCGCTGTTCGGCATGTTCGGTTACGGCACCGACGACAATCTCAGCGACCCAACCAACACCATCGACGCTCATGACCGCGGCTTCTATAAGATCTGGGGCGGCAACTGGGCATTCTGGGCCGGCGGCACTTACAAGTTCAACGAGAAGACCTCGTTCAACCTCCAGGTATCAGGCGACCAGGACAAGAACTACGGCGTGGCGGCAAACGTTGCCTACGACATCGTCCCCGGCTTCACGGTCACGGCCGAAGTCGACTATGACCATTTCGGTCGCTTAGACGACTGGAATAGCGGCGCAGACATCACTAACTGGACCAATGCCGACAAGAAGAACAGCGTCGGCGGCATGCTCCGCTTCCAGCGTTCGTTCTAATCAGCAGCGTCCAACTGAAATCGAAACCCGGCGGGCAACTGCCGGGTTTTCTCTTTTCTGCGGCAGTTCCTCAAAGCACCATTGCGCAGTGCTGCACTCGGTAGGATGGCAGACATCCGCCGATCACGCCCGGATCCTGGTATCCGCCGCTTCCCTCCTTGCTTCGCCAGAGAATGATGAAACAATGAACGTTCCGCCAATCGCCACACGAGCAATTTTGCGTTGTACCCTTCCGGCCAGAATTTCTCTACTAGGAAACTAAATTACAGGTCAACCTCAGCCAAATTGCCCAGGGCTTCGATCAGCGGTTGGATCTCGCCTTCATAGTTCTTCCAACGCTTGACGGACGACTTGTATATCGGCTGGCGAACCTGCCAACGGCTGTAAGTATTTACCGAGCCGTCCCTATCGAAAAAGCGCAAGCAGGCATCGTCCCAGGGCAGCCCGAGATAATCTATGAGACGACGCGACTGCTGCTCTTGATCCTCGATCATTGTTTCGTATCGGTTCTCAAAAATGCGGCCCGGGAAAATACTTTCCCAGTGACGCATCAGTCGAACATACTCCCGGTAGTAAAGTCCCAGCGTCTGAAGGTCGCCACTGTAGCTGTGCGCCTCACTGAATTGCAGCACGAAACAGGAGATGCAATTGTCGATAGCGTCGCGGCGGCAATGAACTATACGCGCGTTGGGAAACAGAATGCCGATCAGGCCGATCAACTCGAAATTGTGGGGCATCTTGTCGACGATTCGGAGCGCGGCGGGACTCCGCTCGCGGAGATAGGACAGGTGCTCCTCGGCCAAAGTCCTGGTCAGATCCGGAGTAATCGTCGCGACGGATTTGCCGAGGCTTGCGTCGGAGCCTTCTTTGAGGCCTATCGCATTGGCCATTCGTCTAAGCTTGCTGAGCTCGCCGGCGCCATGAACCTCAGGATGGCTGGCGCAGATCTGCTCCGTCAGCGTCGTGCCCGAGCGAGGCATGCCGACGATGAATACAGGTACCTCCGAGGGGTTGCCGTGAGCCGCCAATGAAGCCACCAGTTCCGGCGTAAAGATTTCGATCGTGGCATCGACCCAGCGACGGTAGTTTTCCAGATCGAATTTTTGGCCCCTGGCTTGATTCCCTTGCTTGAAGTGGTCCATCGCTTCCTTGTAGCGACGGAGGTCGTTGAGTACCTTTCCGGCGGCGTGATGGAGCACTGCCGCTCCGTGCGACCCATGGCCCGGGTCTCGGAGCTCCGTTAGGATTGCCGCGAGCTCCGCGGGCTCTTCGGTGAATTTGCGCGTGTGTGCTAGTGCATTGTAGGCGGTTGGTACCGCGATGCGCCGCTTTATCGCCTCTTTCAGATGAACTGCGGCTTCATCCATACGACCCAGGCCAGCGAGTGCACTAGGCAGCCCGATCCGAGCCAGAGGATGATCCCGGTCGATCTCCAGCGCCTTCTCAAAGAGCGGCAGCGCCAACTCCCCCTTATCAAAGGAATTGTAAGCATCGCCCAGGGCGCAAAGCGCTTCCACCAGATCCGGCTTCAGGGCCAAGGCCTGCTGAATGTGCCTGATTGCCGGCGTAAACTCGCTTAGCTTCAGGTAGGTCTCACCGAGGCTAAGGTGGTAATAAGGATTTCGCGGCTCCTCTCCCACGGCCCGGGCGAAGTAGCGCAAGGCCTTCTCGTTGTCGTATCCGATGCCGAGGGTTCCCAGGATATAAAAAGCCAGCGGATGGTTTGGGGTACGCGCGAGGACACGAAGGCAGAGTTCCTCTGCCTCCGGCAATTGCTCAGCTTTCTGAAGCTCGAGCGCCTGCCTCAACAGCATGTCGTCGGCTTCCGCGCGAGACGGACCGGGCTTCAGCTGTGCTTTGGGTGCCACGGTTTTCGGCGGTGCCGCCTTAGCCGAGGATTGAGTTTTCAGGTGCTTTGCCCAGGCGGGCGGCAATCGGTTGCTCATCCTGCGTCGCTAGCAAAAGCGGGCGGGAGAATCTAGTCCGGCTATGGTGCGTCTTCGGCCGCTCCTCGCGCAACTTGCACCTACGCACCAGCCACGCTAGCAAGAAGCCTCCTCTCAACCGAGCCTTTGCCATGCGCCAGCGCCCTTCCCTTACGCCGATCGTCGGCGCGCTTCCCACCACGGTGCCGTTCGTCGGGCCGGAGGCGCAGGAGCGCGAGCGCGGCCGGCCTTTCCGCGCCCGCATCGGCGCCAATGAAAGCAGCTTTGGGCCCTCGCCGCGCGTGATTGCCCGCATGGAGAGCGTCGCGCGAGACCAGTGGATGTATTGCGACCCCGACAATTTCGACCTCAAAGTCGCGGCGGCCGCGCATCACAATGTCGGCGTCGAGAACGTGGTGGTCGGCGAAGGCATTGACGGACTGCTCGGCCTTGTGGCGCGCATGTATGTCGCGCCGGGCGACGCGGTGGTGACCTCGCTTGGCGCCTATCCCACCTTCAACTTCCACATCGCCGGCGTCGGCGGCCGGCTGGTGACGGTTCCCTACGCCGACGACAAGGAGGACCTCGACGGACTGCTTGCCGCTGTCGCCCGGGAACGAGCGCCGCTCGTCTATCTCTCCAATCCGGACAATCCGATGGGAAGCTGGTGGGAGGCGCCGGACGTCGTCGGCTTCATCGAGGCCCTGCCGGAAACCACCATGCTGGTGCTGGACGAGGCCTATGGCGAGCTCGGACCGGCCTCGGCGCTACCGCCGATCGACGTCGCGCGGCCGAACGTCGTGCGCATGCGCACCTTCTCCAAGGCCTACGGGCTTGCCGGCATTCGCTGCGGCTATGCGGTGGCCGAACGGGAAGTGATCCGCGACTTCGAAAAGATCCGCAACCATTACGGCGTCAGCCGCATGGCGCAGATCGCCGGGCTCGAGGCGCTGGCCGATCAGGACTATCTGAATTCGGTGGTGGCGCGCGTGGCCGCGGGGCGCCGGCGCATTGCGGCCATCGCCGAGGAAAACGGGCTGAAGCCGCTGCCCTCGGCGACCAATTTCGTCACCATAGACTGCGGCCGCGACGGCGCCTTCGCGCTGAAGGTGATGCAGGCGCTGCTCTCGCGCGACGTCTTCATCCGCAAGCCGATGGCGCCGCGGCTCGACCGCTGCATCCGGGTCAGCGTCGGCCTCGACCATGAGCTCGACATCTTCGCCGAGGAATTGCCTGGCGCGCTGGCGACGGCGCGGGGGAACTAACGGCGATCCACAGCCGTTGCGTTTGCGCGGCGCCGAGCCGGATTCCGTAAGGCTTCGAAGGCGGAGACGAGCATGGTCGAGCAGAAGAGAACCGTTCGGGCGCGCATCTCCGGCAAGGTGCAGGGGATCAGCTACCGGGTTTGGGCGCGGGACGAAGCCGTGCGCCTCGGACTGACGGGCTGGGTGCGAAACGAGCACGACGGTTCGGTCACGGCGCTCATCGCCGGCGCCGACGCAGCGATCGACTCGATGGTCGATCGGCTGTGGCGGGGGCCTAGGGGCGCGACGGTCATCAGCGTCGAGGTCGAAGAACGCACGGACGACAGTGCACCTATCGACTTCAGGATCATCGCCTAGGCAAGTCCGCCGAAATCAGCTTCCATCCACCGATCGGCAAACCGTCCGACATTGCTTCTGGTGCGATACGCACACGATATATGTGTGTATATTCCGATTTGTTACTTTAGCGCCGCATGATGAACATATTTGCTCCATAGCCGGAAAGGCGGGTGAGGGAGATCAGGGGGCTCACCAAACAGTATCAACGGGGATATCCGATGCCGCAGCACAGTGCCAACGAGCAGTATCTGCTCGAGCTCATCAATGCTGAGCGCGCCAAGGCCGGCGCCCAGCCCCTGGCCTTCGACAACGATCTCAGCGAAGCCGCCGAGGGCCACGACAAGTGGATGCTGGCCACCGACACATTCTCCCACACGGGCTCCGGGGGTTCGTCGCCGACGACGCGCATGACGAATGCCGGTTATACGCTGAGCGGCTCATGGGCCACGGGCGAGAACATCGCCTGGGCAACGACCCGCGCGCCGACCGGCTATGTCGACGAGGTCAAGCTTCTCCACACCAATCTGATGAATTCTCCCGGGCACCGGGCCAACATCCTCAATTCCAACTTCCGTGAAGTTGGGCTCGCCTTCGAGGTCGGCGACTACAAGGGCCGCAGCAGCGCCTTCGTCACCGAGGATTTCGCCAAGAGCGGCACGGATCTCTTCCTCACCGGCGTCGCTTTCGACGACAAGGACGGCGACCGTTTCTACGATCCGGGCGAAGGGCTGGGCACCATCACGGTGACCGCCAGAAACTCAGCCGGCCAGACCTTCAAGACCACGACCTCGGCCGCCGGCGGCTATGATCTAGCGCTGAAGCCCAGCACCTATAGCGTCACTTTTTCGGGTGCCAATATCGCCACTTCGACGCAGACGGCGACAATCGGCACCAAGAACGTCAAGCGCGACCTGATCGACCCGGCAATGAAATCGGGCACGCTCGCGGCGACGGCATCGGCAGAAGATTCAGGATCCGATTCAAGCCACACCCCGGCCGCGCAGACCAGCGGATCGAACACGGGCAACGGCACCAAAAATTGGCTCGCCGACTTCTTCGGCAAGCATCCTGTTGGCGACCGGGGCACGCCTGGTCTCACCGACTCCACCGACGCGCCCAAGCATGATGCGGTGGCCTTGGACGGCGACCAATTCTTGTTCCGTCACGCCTCGCACGCCAATCCGGACAACGCGCCGGATCCGTCGGACCATGTCCAGCAGGCTGTGGAACGGGCGGCAGCGGGGCTGCACGACCACCTGCCGGCCGACAATCCGGTCTTTGCCAACGCGGCCGATGCGGCGCAGTCCGCGATCACCAAGATTCTGGCGCAGATTGCCGGCCATTCCGACCATCAAACGACGGCACTCGTCGGCTGATCTTGACCGCGGGCCGCGCCTCGATCGCGGCCCGCCAACCCGCCTCAAGCCGGGCGCGGTTTTTTTCGGGGGTAACCATCTGACACGCTCGCCTTTAGCTGACCTGAAACCTTCCGAGCTTCGCAAGGCGCTCGCCTCCTTCCGCGGCCCGTATGCGGCCGTCGCCGGCCTCAGCGGCCTCATCAACGTGCTGATGCTGTCCGGTTCGCTGTTCATGCTGCAGGTCTATGACCGCGTTCTGCCTAGCCGCAGCGTGCCGACGCTGGTGGCGCTGATCATTCTGGTCGCCGTGCTTTATGCCTTCCAGGGCGTCCTCGAAGCGATCCGTGCGCGCGTGCTGACACGCATCGGCGCCGGCATCGACGAGCTCATCGCCGGCCGCGTCTTCAACTGCCTCGTGCGGCTGCCGCTCAGAACGCCTGATCGCGGCGAAGGCCTGCAGGCGCTGCGCGATCTCGACCAGGTCAGCGGCTTCCTTTCCAGCCCCGGCCCGGGTGCGCTGTTCGATCTGCCATGGATGCCGCTCTATGTTGTGATCTGCTTTCTTTTCCATCCCTGGATCGGCGTCGCGGCGCTCATCGGCGCGCTGCTGCTGATCGCGCTGACGGGGCTCACCGATCGCCTGGTCCGCGCCCCGACCAAGGCAATGTCGGGCTTCGGCACAAGGCGCGGCGCGATCGCGCAGGCGAGCGCCCGCAACGCCGAAGTGCTGGCCGCCATGGGCATGGGCGAGAGGCTGGCCGGGCGCTGGAGCCAAGCAAACAACGCCTTCCGCGAGGCGCAGGCGCAGGCGAGCGACCTGACGAGCGGATTGGGTGCGGCTTCGCGCATCATGCGCATGATGCTGCAGTCGATGGTCCTGGCGCTCGGCGCCTATCTGGTCATTTACCAGCAGGCCACGCCCGGCATCATCATCGCCAGTTCAATCCTGACATCGCGGGCGCTGGCGCCGATCGAGCTCGCCACCGCGTATTGGAAGCACTTCCTCAGCGCGCGCCAGAGCTGGCAGAGGCTGGTCGATCTGTTTGCCGCCTTTCCGGTCGACGATGGCGGCACGGAGCTTCCGGCGCCAAACGCGACACTCGCTGTGGAAACCGTCGGGGTGACGGCGCCTGGTGGACGGCGCATCCTGCTGGAGGATATCGACTTTTCGCTCGACGCCGGCTCCGGCATGGGCCTGATCGGCCCGAGCGGCTCCGGAAAATCCTCGCTCGTGCGAGCGCTCGTCGGCGTATGGCCCACGATGCGCGGCAAGATCCGTCTCGACGGCGCTGCAATCGAGCAGTGGCCGGCGCAGGCGCTTGGCCGCCATATCGGCTATCTGCCGCAGGATGTCGAATTGTTCGCCGGTACGGTCGCCCAGAACATCAGCCGCTTCGACGAGAACGCCATGCCGGAGGCGATCATCGAGGCCTCCCAGGCTGCCGGCGTGCACGACATGATCCTGCGCCTGCCCGAAGGCTATCAAACCGAGATCGGCGAGAGCGGCGCGGCACTTTCCGCCGGACAGCGTCAGCGTGTAGGCCTGGCGCGCGCGCTGTTCGGCAATCCGTTCCTCGTCGTGCTCGACGAGCCGAATTCCAACCTCGATGCCGCGGGCGACCAAGCGCTGACGCGTGCCATCGAAGGCATCAAAGCGCGCGGCGGCATCGTCATCGTGGTCGCGCATCGTCCCAGCGCCCTCGCCGCGCTCGACCACTTGCTGGTGCTGAATGGCGGCAGGCAGCAGGCATTCGGGCTGAAGAGCGAGATCGCACGGCAGGCTTTGCAGCCGGTGACGAAACCGCTGCATGCGGTCGGATCGGCGGGCTGAGATGAGGTCGGCAACTCCCGATTTCAAAGCCGATGCGTTGCGCGTGGTGCGCGACATCGCATTGTCCGCCAGGGCGCGCGCGATCGCGCTGCTCGACCGCGGTTCGAAGCCGATCGAAGGTGCTTCGCCCCAGCAGCAGCGCTTGCGTCAGGCCATTCGCAGGAACGTCCGGGCGGGAGCGATCGCAGCGGCGCTGCTTGTCGGCGGGCTCGGCCTTTGGGCGGCATCAAGCAGTCTTGCCGGAGCCGTGGTCGCAGGCGGCCATCTGGTCGTCGGCTCGAACGTGAAGTCCGTCCAGCATCCGCAAGGCGGCGTCGTCGGCGCTCTCAACGTGCAGAACGGCAGCACGGTCGAGGCGGGCGACGTCCTGGTGCGGCTGGACGACACGGTGGCGCGTGCCAATCTCGCCATCGTCACAACGGTCTCGACGAGCTCTCTGCCCGCCGCGCCCGGCTGATTGCCGAACGCGACGGCGCCCAGGCGGTGCTCTATCCCGAGCAGCTGTCGGGAAACGCGCATGCCCCTCAGATCGGTCATCTCATCGACGGCGAGAACAGGCTGTTCGCGCTTCGGCGGCAGTCGCGCGAGGGCAAGATTTCACAGCTACGCGAGCGCATCGTGCAGTTCCGTCAGGAGATCGCGGGTATCGAGGCCCAGCTCAGGAGCAAGCAGCAGGAGATATCCCTCACCAAGATCGAGCTCGAGGGCATGCGGGACCTCTGGAAAAAGAAGCTGGTGCCGATCTCGCGTCTGGCCGATCGCGAACGCGCCGAGGCAAGGCTCGACGGCGAAAACGGGCAGTTGATCGCCGCCGCCGCGCAGACGCGCGGGCGCATCAGCGAGATGGAACTGGCGATCATCCAGATCGATCAGGACCTGCGCAGCGAAGTGGCGGGCGAACTGAGGGAGATCGACGGCAAGATGAGCGAACTGCGCGAGCGTCAGATCGCGGCCGAGCAAACGCTGAAGCAGATCGATATCCGCGCCCCGCAATCGGGCCGGGTGCATCAGCTGGCCGTGCACACGATCGGCGGCGTGATCGCGCCCGGCGAGGCGATCATGCAGATCGTGCCGAGCGCCGACGCGCTGGTGGTCGAGGCGCGCGTCGCGCCGCAGGACATCGACCAGGTGCGCATCGGACAGAACGCCACGCTTCGCCTTTCGGCCTTCAGCCAGCAGATCACGCCGGAAGTCGAGGGCCAGGTTGACCGTATCTCGCCCGACCTCATCGAGGACCAGAAAGCCGGGGTCGCCTATTACGCGGTGCGCATCGTGCTGACGCAAAGCAGCCTCAAACAGGCGGGATCGCTGGAACTGAAGCCGGGAATGCCGGCGGAGGTGTTCCTGAGAACCGGCGACCGCACGGTGCTTTCCTATCTGCTTAAGCCCCTGACCGATCAGGCGAGCCGCGCTTTCCGCGGCGACTAAGTCGCTCCGCTCTACAGATCCAGCCGAGGCTTGCGTCAGACCGATTGCAGGCCATTGCCCTTCGGCCTGAACACCTTCGCTTGCCCGCTTGAATTAATTGAACGTTCGTTTTATTATCTGCTTCGCAGAGGCAAACATGGCACGCACCACGGGTTCAGATGGCGAAAAAACCGAGGCGGCCGTTCGCGAGGCGGCGGTCGGGCTGATCGCGCGGCTCGGCTATGAGGCGATGTCGATGCGCCAGCTGGCGACCGAAGTCGGCGTGCAGGCCGCCGCGCTCTATCGCTATTTTCCCACCAAGGAGGATCTGCTGTTCACGCTGATGCGCGAGCATATGGAAGGCCTGCTCAAGGCCTGGGATGACGCGCGCCCGGCAGCGGCCGATCCGGCGGCGCGGCTCGCCGCCTATGTCGAGAACCACATTGCCTTCCATATCGAGCGGCGCCGCGCCACCCATGTCTCCAACATGGAATTGCGCAGCCTCTCGCATGAGCGGCTGACGCAGATCCTCAAGATGCGCACGGCCTATGAGAAGGAATTGCGCGCGATCCTGCGCGACGGCGCCGACGCCGGCATCTTCGAGATCGATGATGTCGGCCTGACCGCCATGGCGCTGATCCAGATGATGACCGGCGTCATCGTCTGGTTCCGTCCGGGCGAGCGGCTGTCGATCTCTGAAGTCACCACGACATATCTTTCGATGACAAGGCGGCTCGTCGGCGCGAAGATCGGCGCCGGCAGCGCAACGCGTCCCGTCCGACGCGCAAAGGAGGCCGCGGCACTTTGATTTCGCGCATTATCCTTATCGAAGTCGATTTCGGGGTCATGCGCCGGGAGGAACGCCATGTACACCAATACGCTGAACTTCGGGCTTGATGCCGACATCGAGGCGTTGCGCAATACCGTAAGGCGCTTCGCACAAGACAGGATCGCGCCAATCGCGGCCGATATCGACCGCTCCAACGAATTCCCGGCACATCTGTGGGGGGAGCTCGGCGAGCTCGGCCTGCTCGGCATCACCGCCGATCCCGAGTTCGGCGGCAGCGGTATGGGCTATCTCGCGCATGTCGTGGCGATGGAGGAGATTTCCCGCGCATCCGCCTCGGTCGGCCTCTCCTACGGCGCGCATTCCAATCTCTGCGTCAACCAGATCAACCGCTGGGCAACGCCGGCACAGAAGGAGAAATACCTCCCTGCGCTCTGCTCGGGCGAAAAGGTCGGTGCGCTGGCAATGTCGGAATCCGGATCAGGCTCGGACGTCGTGTCGCTGCGGCTGCGCGCCGAAAAGCGCAACGACCGCTATGTGCTCAACGGTTCGAAAATGTGGATCACCAACGGACCCGATGCCGAGACCTTGGTGGTCTATGCCAAGACCGATCCGGAGCGCAATTCGCGCGGCATCACCGCCTTCATCATCGAAAAAACCTTTGCCGGGTTTTCGGTGGCCCAAAAACTGGACAAGCTCGGCATGCGCGGCTCGAACACCGGCGAGCTCGTCTTCGAGAATGTCGAGGTGCCGTTCGAGAATGTGCTGCATGAGGAAGGGCGCGGCGTCGAGGTGCTGATGTCGGGCCTCGACTATGAGCGCGCCGTGCTCTCCGGCGGGCCGATCGGGCTGATGGCGGCCTGCCTCGACGTGGCGGTGCCTTACGTGCATGAGCGCAAGCAGTTCGGCCAGCCGATCGGCAGTTTTCAGCTGGTGCAGGGCAAGCTTGCCGACATGTATTCGACGATGAACGCGGCGCGCGCCTATGTCTACGCCGTGGCCGGTGCCTGCGACCGCGGCGAGACCACGCGCAAGGACGCCGCCGGCTGCGTGCTCTTCGCGGCCGAAAAGGCGACGCAGATGGCGCTCGATGCCATCCAGCTGCTCGGCGGCAACGGCTATATCAACGATTATCCGACCGGGCGGCTTCTGCGCGACGCCAAGCTCTACGAGATCGGCGCCGGCACCAGCGAGATCCGCCGCTGGCTGATCGGCCGCGAGATCATGGCGGAGGGAGTGTGATGTCTCCCTCCGTCACCTCAGCCGAACGCCTTGGGCAGGTCGTCGGTCGGCTTGGCGACGATCTGATGCTCATCGCGCCACAGAACCTCACGCTGGCGCCGGGACGTGATCGAGCGCACAGGCAAGCCGCCCTCCTCGATCAGCCAGGCGCAATAGCGCGCACGGCTGATGGCTTCCTTGGCGTTCGGGTGGAACCAGCAGACGCCCCAAATCGGCTCACGGCGCTTGAAATGCCGCCCAACCCGGCCAGGAATGGGCAAATGCCGATTGAACCAGTCGAACTGATCCTCCAGTTCGCCATGGATCCAGTCCGGGCAGCCATTCCGGTACAAGTCCCAGGACGCATGGAAAAAGCCGCTCTCTGCCCGGCTCTTCGGATGGATCAGCGGCGTTACAAACCGCACATACATCGTGACACCCACAGCGCTTGCAGGCGCCGTGTTCCTTTTGCTCAAATCCGGGACGTGGAAAGCCGCCCTTCGGCGGCGTCAGGCCATGGCCGAGGGGAGACATTTGGTGAAACGCATATCGATGCCTTTCATCGTCGCCTCCTGAGGTGTCATTCGTACAAAAGATGCCGCGCTCCGCACGCAGCATCCGGGTGCGGGCTGTTACACTGGTTGCGTTGCGGCATCAAGAGGTGTGAGGAATAACGTGGCCACACTCCAAACCCAAATCTCCCCCTCCTCGGAAAGCTTCCGCGCCAATGCCGAGCGCATGCGGGCGCTGGTCGACGATATCGCCGAGAAGGCGGCGGGCATCGAGCGCGGCGGCTCGGACGAGGCGCGCGAGCGCCACCAAAGCCGCGGCAAGCTGCTGCCGCGCGAAAGATTGGCGCAACTGCTCGACACCGGCTCGCCTTTTCTCGAGGTCGGCCAGTTCGCGGCATGGTCGATGTATGGCGAGGATATTCCGTCGGCCGGCATCATCACCGGCATCGGCCGTGTCGAAGGCCGGGAGGTGATGGTCGTCGTCAACGACGCGACGGTGAAAGGCGGCACCTATTATCCGGTGACGGTGAAGAAGCATCTGCGCGCGCAGGAGATCGCGCTGCAGAACAAGCTGCCTTGCGTCTACCTGGTCGACAGCGGCGGCGCCAACCTGCCCAACCAGGACGAGGTCTTCCCCGACCGTGAGCATTTCGGCCGCATCTTCTACAACCAGGCCAACATGTCGGCAGCCGGCATCCCGCAGATCGCTTGCGTTATGGGCTCCTGCACGGCGGGCGGGGCCTATGTGCCGGCGATGTCGGACGAAACGATCATGGTGCGCAACCAGGCGACCATTTTTCTTGGCGGCCCGCCGCTGGTGAAGGCTGCCACCGGCGAGGACGTCAGCGCCGAGGAGCTCGGCGGCGCCGAGGTCCACACCAGGCTTTCCGGCGTCGCCGACCACTATGCCATGGATGACGAGCACGCGCTGGCCATTTGCCGACGCATCGTCAAGAACCTGAATCGGAACAAGGCCGTAAGCCTGAACTTACAGAAACCAGTATCACCGCTTCACGATCCGCATGAACTCTACGGCATCGTGCCGACTGATTTGCGCCAGCCCTATGACGTTCGCGAGGTGATCGCGCGTCTGGTCGACGGTTCCGAGTTCGACGAGTTCAAGCAGAATTACGGCACCACCTTGGTCACCGGTTTTGCGCATCTGCACGGCATGCCGGTCGGCATCCTCGGCAACAATGGGGTGCTGTTCTCGGAAAGCGCGCTGAAGGGCGCGCATTTCATCGAGCTCTGCTGCCAGCGCGGCATTCCGCTGATCTTCCTGCAGAACATCACCGGCTTCATGGTCGGGCGAAAGTATGAGGCCGGCGGCATCGCCAAGGACGGCGCCAAGCTGGTCACGGCGGTCGCCACGGCACGCGTGCCGAAGCTTACGGTGATCATCGGCGGTTCGTTCGGCGCCGGCAATTACGGCATGTGCGGCCGCGCCTATTCGCCCCGCTTCCTGTGGATGTGGCCGAATGCGCGCATTTCGGTGATGGGCGGCGAGCAGGCGGCGACGGTGCTTGCCATGGTCAAGCGCGAGGGCATCGAGCGCAAGGGCGGTGAGTGGAGCGCCGAAGAGGAAGCGAAATTCAGGAAGCCGATCCTGATGAAATACGAGCATGAGGGTCACCCGCTCTATTCTTCGGCAAGGCTTTGGGACGACGGCATCATCGATCCGGCCAGGACGCGCGAGGTGCTGGCGCTCAGCCTCTCGGCGGCGCTCAATACCGGGGTCGAGGAAACGAAGTTCGGCGTGTTCAGGATGTGACGATGAGCGGCGTCAGCGATAGGATCCGCGTGCATACCGGCGACATCACCAGGCTTAAGGTCGATGCCATCGTCAATGCCGCCAATTCCTCGCTGCTCGGCGGCGGTGGTGTCGACGGCGCTATCCACCGCGCCGCCGGGCCGGAGCTGGTCGCCGAATGCCGCACGCTGAACGGCTGCAGGACCGGGGATGCCAAACTGACGAAAGGCTACCGGCTGCCGGCGCGCTATGTCATTCACACTGTCGGCCCGGTCTGGCACGGCGGGGGCGAGAGCGAGGCGCAGTTGCTCGCCTCCTGCTATCGGCGCTCGCTGGAGATTGCCACCGGTAAGGACTGTCGAACGATAGCATTTCCGGCGATCTCGACCGGCATCTACGGCTATCCGAAAGATCAGGCTACCGAAGTAGCCGTCGGCACGGTTGCTGTTTTTCTAGGCGAAAACGCCATCCCCGAGACCGTCACTTTCTGCTGCTTCGACGATCTGACTGCCAGACTATACAGCTCAGCCGTTGCTGCGATTGGGGAAGCCTGAACTTTATGACAAAGACGTTCCACCCGTTCACGAGATCGAGATTCTTGAGTGACCATCTAGCGACGCCGGCAAATATTCGATATTGCTCATCCTGCATTGTCTCATGGGGATGGCGTAAAAATGACACGAGAATATTTGCGGAAAGCATCCGCGTCGATACTTGCAGGAATGCTTATATTCGCCTCGTGCGGCGCTGTCGTCGCCGGGTCGCTGGCTGGAAGCGAGGGGGACAAGCGCTTTCCACCTTACATCCCACGCAATCCCAAGGATCCGTGCAACAGGGCATACAAGGCCTATTTGGCGGCGAGCGGCCATTCAGCCTACGCGACCACGCCTTATGCCCGGATCATGTCGTCTTACATCATCTGTGGTGGACACCTGAATGCGCCGTCCCAAAAGGTTGCGGAAGAGCTGGCGATGAAATCCTGCCTGGCCACGCGCGCGCACTACAAGGTGACTACGGGCGGCGCCTGCGAGATCGCCGCATCGAAGTAGGCCCGCGCCTGCCGAATTGGCGCTGCCCGTCGCAAACTCGGGAGGCTCCATGTTCGGCAAGATCCTGATCGCCAATCGCGGCGAGATCGCTTGCCGCGTCATCCGCACCGCGCGCAAGCTCGGCGTGCGAACAGTCGCCGTCTATTCGGATGCCGACGCGCGAGCGCTGCATGTCGAGATGGCCGACGAGGCGGTGCATATCGGCCCCTCGCCGGTCGGTGACAGCTATCTGCGCGGCGACAGGATCATTGCTGCGGCGTTTGCCACAGGCGCCGAGGCAATCCACCCCGGCTACGGCTTCCTGTCGGAGAACCCCGACTTCGTCGACCAGGTGACGGCGGCGGGCCTCATGTTCATCGGCCCGTCCGCCGCCTCGATCCGCGCGATGGGGCTGAAGGATGCCGCCAAGCGGTTGATGGAAAAGGCCGGCGTTCCGGTGGTGCCCGGCTATCACGGCGAAGCGCAGGAGATTGTGCTGCTTGCCACAAAAGCGCGCGAGATCGGCTACCCGGTGCTGATCAAGGCGCGCGCCGGCGGCGGCGGCAAGGGCATGCGGCGCGTCGACCATCCGGACGACTTCTCCGAGGCGCTGTCCGGAGCGCGGCGCGAGGCCAAGGCTGCCTTCGGCGACGACCGCGTTCTGGTCGAAAAATATGTCGACAAGCCGCGACACATCGAAGTCCAGGTGTTCGGCGACAATTTCGGCAATGTCGTGCATCTTTTCGAGCGCGACTGCTCGGCGCAGCGCCGCCACCAGAAGGTGATCGAGGAGGCGCCCGCCCCCGGCATGACGCCGGCGCTGCGCAAGGCGATGACGGAAGCGGCGGTGAAGGCCGCCAAGGCAATCAGCTATTCGGGCGCCGGCACGATCGAATTCATCGTCGATGCTTCCGAGGCCCTCAAAGCCGACCGCTTCTGGTTCATGGAGATGAACACACGGCTGCAGGTCGAGCATCCCGTCACCGAGATGGTCACCGGCGTCGATCTGGTCGAATGGCAGCTTCGTGTCGCCGCCGGCGAAAAACTGCCGAAGGCGCAGAACGAGATCGCCCTTGCCGGACATGCTTTCGAGGCGCGCATCTACGCCGAGGACGCGGCCAAGGGATTCCTGCCGGCGACGGGCACGCTTTATCATCTCAAATTCCCCGACACGCCGCCGGAGGATGCCGCCATGCGCATCGAGACCGGCGTGCGGGCCGGCGATGCGATCTCGCCCTTCTACGATCCGATGATCGCGAAGCTGGTGGTGCACGCTAGGGACAGAACCACCGCGCTTGGCGCGCTGCGCAAGGCGCTGGCCCGAACCGAAGTTGCCGGCTCGACGGTCAACACCGCCTTCCTTGCAGCACTCGCCGCCGACGCCGATTTCGCGGCGGGCGATATCGACACCGGCCTGATCGGCCGGCATCAGGATGCTCTCGTCGCTGTTCCCCCGCCAAGCGATGAAGCGATCGCCGCGGCGGCGCTGGCAGCGACCGACGCAAGCACGGCGGGTCCGGCCGCCGATCCGTGGTCCTCGCTCGCCGGCTATGCGCATTTCCGTACGCTGGCGCGCCGCACCCGGTTGCGTTACGGCGAGGAGAACATCCTGGCCCGGGTATCGGCGCGGCCTGACGGCCGCTTCCAGGTGGCGCTGGAGGCGCCGCATGACGCGATCAACGCGCACGACCTCAGGAGCATGCCGCGCAGCGCGCGCTGGCCGGGCCATGTCACGGTGTTCGAAGGAGCGGTCGGATATACATTCACGGTGCCGGATCCGCTGGCCAAGGCGGATGAGGCCGCGGCCGCGTCGGACAGCCTGCGCGCGCCGATGCCGGGATTGGTCAAGCTGGTGCGCGCGGCAGCGGGCGATACCGTTATCAAGGGCCAGCCGCTCCTAATCCTCGAAGCGATGAAGATGGAGCACACGATCGCCGCACCCCATGATGGGGTGATTGTCGAGATCGCGGCCGAAGGCGCGCAAGTGAGCGACGGCACGGTGCTGGTGCGGTTTGAGGACGCACGGGGCTGAGCTGCCGGTCGCGTTGGATCGGCAACGGGACAAACTGGCTGGGGCGGCAGGACTCCAGGGGGGCGCCGTAGAGCGCCGAACTGGCCTCCAAATCAGCGCCAAGGCACATACGAAAACGGCCGGGACAAATCCCGGCCATTTCCAATCGATCTGCAGAACGAATTACGGCTTGATCGGCGCGTATTTGCCGTCGTGCCACTGGTTGATGTCGTAGCTGGCGTTCTTCAGGTCGCCCTTCTCGTCGAAGATCACGTCGCCGACCACGGTGCTGATCGGCTTGCCGTCCTTCAGCGCCTCGGCGACCTTGGCCGGGTCGTCGGTGCCGGCGCGCTTGACGCCTTCGGCCACCGCCTGGATCACTGCATAGGAGAACAGCGTGAAACCTTCCGGTGTGAAGCCGCCTTGCTTGATCTTGGCCACGGCCTCCTTCGCTTCCGGCTTCGACTGCGGATCCGAGGGGAAGACGAACATCGTGCCTTCACCGGCCGGGCCGGCGATCTGCCAGAATTCCGGCGAGGCGATCGAGTCCGGCATGATCAGCTGGAACTTGACGTTCTGCTCCGCTGCCTGGCGCAGGATCAAGCCGGCCTCCGGATGGTAGCCGCCGAAATAGACGACGTCGGCCTTGAGCTCTTTCAGCTTGGTGACCAAAGCCGAATAGTCCTTCTCGCCGGCATTGATGCCTTCATAGTCGACCTCCTTGAGGCCGCCGGCATTCATGGTCGCCTTGACAGCATCGGCAACGCCCTGACCGTAGGCGCTCTTGTCGTGCAGGACGACGACGTTCTTGCCGGCATATTTCTTGGCGATCCATGGACCGATGAAAGCGCCCTGCGCATCGTCACGCGTGTAGAGGCGCATGATCGTCGGCCAGCCGGCCTTGGCCGCGGCGTCGGTCAGTTCCGGATTCGACGAGGCCGGGCTCATCATCAGGGTGCCGGCTTCGGCGTAGACGGCGGAAGCGGGAATGCTCGAGCCCGAGCAGGCATGGCCGTCGACGAACTTGACGCCGTTGGCAACGATACGGTTGGCGACCGACACGGCCTGCTTCGGATCGCATTGGTCGTCCTGGATGTCGATCTTGATCTTGTTGCCGTTGACACCTCCGGCGGCATTGATGGCATCCGCCGCGGCCTGCGCGCCCTGCTTGAACTGGTCGCCGATGTTGGCGAGCTGCCCGGTCATCGGGCCGACCACCGAAATCGTGATGTCGTCGGCGAAGGCAACCGATGCGCTCATCGTCAGGCCCAATGCGGCCGCGCTCAAAATACCCAATCTTTTCATCACAATAGAACTCCTCCACTTGCGCGCGGCCGTTCCGGCCACGCTTCTTCCAGAGAGCCGGGACAATTTCACCCTTCGCCGGAACTGTCGAGAGCACAATGTATCGGGATTTGGTTCATTCCGACGGGGAGTTCTTGGGCCAAGCCGCCGTTCCCATACAGCCGGAGACTGCGCAAATGCAAAAGCCGCGCCGGCCTTGTCCCGGCCGGTCGCGGCTTTTGCAGTCGAGCTTCCCGGCGCCCCGCGCACCTGAACCCGCTCGCTTCCCTGTGTTGTCGCACGGCTTGAGTTCGTTGACCTGCCGCGTTCTTGGTCTGGTTAACCGGCCGTCTTTTCGCGGCCTTGTCCCTTAAGAGCTTCCGGCCCTTACCCCGCAAAATCAGTGCATCGTCATCCATTCGCGCGCTTCGCGCAGCGCCTTGGCGATCTCGGCCTTCGACATCGATGCCGACAATTCCGAGCGCAGCTCGGCGGCGCGGAGCGATCCCTTGATCGCGGCGATGTTGAACCATTTGTGGGCGGCAATGACGTCGGTCTCACAATCGCGGCCGGTCGCATACATCATGCCCAGTTCGAAAAGAATGTCGGCCTGGGCAGTTGCCCCCATGGCGCCGAAGCCGGCTTCAAGCATTTCAAAGCGTGCCATTTCAATCCCCTGTCTGCTCCCGAGAGCTGCCTCCTTCTGTCCCTGGAATTCCCCTGGGCGGGCCGCTCTTTCGATGCTTTCGAGGATGACGGCTCGCCTTGAATCCGTCGTTAAATGGCTTGCTTAATTTGAAGAAAACAAAGCTAAAACAAGAGGTAAACGCGAAGAACCGTTAAGCATAGGAATCCAGCAATTCAGCCGATCTGCGCCAAATTCGTCGAAAATTTGAGGCGCGGGAATCAAGACTTCGCTAACCACGGAAACCGAAGCCTTTTTCGTCATCCGTTCATTTCCAGCGACCGACGCGGCCGAAATCCTTACAAGCTTCCGTCGCGGCACCGCTTTCGTTTTGGCGATGGCTGGATTAGCTTTACGTTTGCGTAAGGGACAGAGAGGCGGAACGAGGCCCGCCGGAACCCTAAAGGGAGGACAGCATGTTTCGAAAAGTCAGCCTGGCCCTGGCGGCCACCTTGATGATGGCAGGCGCCGCGTCGGCCGACCCGATCGAGGGCAATTGGAAGACGCAGGCCGGATCGACGGCGGCGATCGACGGCGGCGGGGCGTTTTCCATCACGCTCAAGTCCGGCAAATATGCCGGCAAGACGATCGGCTCCTTCAAGGCGGCCGGCGACAACAAGTACACCGGCACCATAACGGACCCCGAAACCGACAAGACCTATTCCGGCAAGGCGACGCTTTCCGGCACCTCGCTAAAGATGAGCGGCTGCGTTCTGGGCGGACTGATCTGCAAGACCCAGACCTGGCACAAGCTCTGACAGTCGAACGGATGACGATACAAAAACGGGGCCCGGCGCCCCGTTTTCTTTTTGAGCGCCGTTTCTGAGCGCAACGCTGGACAAGGCACTTCGCAGGCCTTCGGCCGGTCATGACCCCATCAGCCAATTTGAACGGCAGATGAATATCGGTCTCAGAACCGGTTCAGAGGCGTTCGGGCATTCTCCTCGCCATTGAAGGAGAGACCAATGCTTGTCCGCCGCTTCACCATCGTCTGCCTGCTGATGAGCCTGTTCGGCATGTTCTTCGCCATCCTCGTGGCCGAAGCCGGCCGTCCGGCGCGCTCACCGCGAATGGCCGATACCTGCCGGCTGGACTGCATGAACCATTTCGGCCGCTGAAACGACCAATACTCGAAACCGGAACGACCACCATGAACCGCATCGCTGCCTCCACCCTCAAAGCTCTTCGGCTCCTGCCGCGGGCGATGCTCATCCTGATGGTGCTTGCCGCTCCTGTGCTGGCGGTGCCGATGATACGCGCCGACGCCGGTTCGGTCATCGAGGCGCCAACGCCGAAGAAGGCAGGCATCGGCTTCGTGCTGCTGGTCAGCCTGCAGCGTGGCTGACACGGCCAGAGAAAAATACTCCGCAAGGCGGGCTTCGCGCCCGCCTCCCCCTCCCAAGCGCTCTTCCAAATCCCTATATTGGGCCATGGAAAAGCGAATCTACCCCCAAGCCATCGAATCGGTCGTCATGCCGGAGCCTTTCGGCAGGCAGAGTTTTGACGACGCCAAGAAGGCGGTCGCGGCGCTGGAGGCGCTCTACGACCGCAACACCAAATTCCTGCGCGATTCCTTCGCCAAGCTCGCCGCCGGCGGCGACGAGAGCAGGCGCTACCGGGCCTTCTATCCGCAGATCGGCGTCACCACCACCTCGTTCACGCAGATCGACTCGCGCCAGGCCTACGGCCATATGCCGACGCCCGGGCATTTTGCCACCACCATCACCCAGCCAAAGCTGTTCGAGAACTATCTCGTCGAGCAGCTTCGGCTCATCATGCGCAATCACGGCGTCCAGGTCACGGTGTCGGAATCGACGACGCCGATCCCGCTGCATTTCGCCTTCCTGGAGGGCACCTATGTCGATGGCACGGCTGCCGAGCGGATCAGGCGGCCGATCCGCGACCTGTTCGACGTGCCGGATCTCGACGGCACGGACGACCAGATCGCCAACGGCACTTTCGAGGTGGCGTTCGGCGAGCCGAGGCCGCTGGCGCCGTTCACGGCCCAGCGCATCGACTATTCGCTGCACCGCATGACGCACTACACGGCGACCAGCCCGCAGCATTTCCAGAATTTCGTGCTGTTCACCAATTACCAGTTTTACATCGACGAGTTCGTGGCGCGGGCCCGCGAGCTGATGGAGAGCGGCGGCGGCGGTTACAGCGAATTCGTCGAGCCGGGCAACCTCGTGACTAAGGCCGGGGCCGGCGCGGCGAGCGAAGGCACCCCGCCACAGCGCCTGCCGCAAATGCCGGCCTACCACCTGAAGAAGTCGGGCCATGGCGGCATCACCATGGTCAATATCGGCGTCGGCCCGTCCAACGCCAAGACCATCACCGACCATATCGCGGTGCTTCGGCCACATGCCTGGGTGATGCTCGGCCACTGCGCCGGCCTGCGCAACACGCAGGCACTGGGCGACTATGTGCTGGCCCATGCTTATGTGCGCGAGGATCATGTGCTCGACGACGACCTGCCGGTCTGGGTGCCCATCCCCCCGCTGGCCGAGATCCAGGTAGCGCTGCAGGAAGCGGTCGCCGAGGTAACGGGACTTTCCGGCTACGATCTCAAGCGCATCATGCGCACCGGCACCGTCGCCACCATCGACAACCGCAACTGGGAACTGCGTGACCAGCGCGGACCGGTGCAGCGCCTTTCGCAGTCGCGCGCCATCGCGCTCGACATGGAATCGGCGACGATCGCCGCCAACGGCTTCCGCTTCCGCGTGCCCTACGGCACGCTGCTGTGCGTCTCCGACAAGCCTTTGCATGGCGAACTGAAACTGCCCGGCATGGCGACGGAATTCTACAAGCGGCAGGTGGCGCAGCACCTCACCATCGGCATCAGGGCGATGGAGAAGCTGGCCGAAATGCCGATGGAGCGGCTGCATTCGCGCAAGTTGAGAAGCTTCTCCGAGACTGCTTTCCAGTAGCCGAGGCAACTCATCGTCTTGCCCGGGCCGCAATTTTGCCGATAAGCAGGCCTGAGCGAGAGTATGTCGCTGCAAAAAGATGCCGGCGACATTCGGCAGAACACGACTGACCATGACAACAGGCGGCGCGCGCTCAAACATGACGGCTGGGGTGGCATTCCTGGCGATGACGGCACTCACGGCCGCGCTGCTGGCCGGATTCCTCGGCGCGCTGCATCCAGCCCTCGATTCGTTCTCGCATTTTCGTATTCATCTGAGCGTGCTCACGGCGCTGCTGGCGGTGGCGCTGCTTGCCAGTTCGTACCGGCTGCAAGCGGCAGCAGCGCTGCTCTTCGCCCTCGCCTGCCTTGCCACGACGGCCAGCGCACTGCCCAGGTTGTGGCCGCAGCAGGCGGTCGCCAAACCTGCCGACCGTATCGTCTACAGCCTGCTGCAGATCAATCTTCGCTTCGACAATCCGACACCCAAGAAGGTGCTGTCGCTGATCGGCCGCACCAATCCTGACGTTATCACCCTCGACGAGGTGTCGGGAATGTGGACGAGAGAGCTCGGCTATATCACCGGCGCCTATCCGTACCGCATCCTCTGCCCCTACCCCAACGGCGTGTTCGGCGTCGCGCTGCTCTCGCGACGGCCTTTTGCCGCCGGCACGGCGCCGCATTGCGAGCCGCGCGGCGCGATGGCTACCGCCACGATCGATTTCGGCGGCACCGGCGTCGATGTCGCGGCAATCCATTTGAGCTGGCCGTGGCCGCGCGAGCAGTACTGGCAGATCGGCGAGCTGGCGGAGCCGCTTGCCGAGCTCGGCGAAACCGCCATCATGGCCGGCGACTGCAACGCCGCGCCGTGGAGCGCTGCGGTGCGTCGTGTCGCCTCGCTCGGCGGACTGAGCGTGATGCCGTCGGCCGGGCCGACCTGGATTCACCGGAAGCTGCCGGATTTCATCCGGCGCTTCGCCGGCCTGCCGATCGACCAGGTGTTCAGCAAGGGGGCCGTGACGATCCATTCGGCGACGCGGCTGGAAGACGCCGGCTCCGACCACTTGCCGGTGCTGATCGAGTTCTCGTTGCGGTCCGACGGCCGACAGCCCGAGGACGAGCATCAGTCGGCGCTGGCGGCAAACGCACAACTTGGCAACACGGGCGGTTAGCGTCGCATTGCTTCCCGCCGCATCGCCGGTTTCTGCTTGTGCCGCTAAGGCCTGATCAAAGCAGCGACGAGGTGCTCGACATGACCGCCTTCGCGGTGCTCGCGGGCATCGAAGGCATTTTGCCTGGCCTCGTATTCGGCATAGACGGCCTGGATGCGCCGGCGCGCCTCGCTGCGCGCCTTGTAGCAATAAGGGTCGTTAGCGACCCTAAGACCGGTGATCGAGCGATCGGTGACGCGCATCATTTCCCGGGCAATGCGGCCATGGGTTCCCTCGTGGGCGCGCACGCCGGCGAAGAACCGGTTCCAGCGCTTCTTCAATGCAGGCGTGGCTGGCGACGCCAAGCGGGGGAAAGTGTAGAAGAGACTGAGCGTTCCGTTTGCCTGCCGTATCCGGCACGAGCCCTTGTCCTGGATAACGCCAAGCTCCCAGTCGGCCGTATAGGCGGTCTGGGCGATGGCATGCGTCATGAAGCCGTGCTTGGGACCTTTGCTGCCCATCGCCTCGATGAGCGCCGCGCCCGAATTGCCGGCAATGTCATAGGTGCGCGTCTGGACCAGCACCCTGGTGCCGGCCGAAGCCTGCGGCGCGCAGAGCGCGCCGAGCGCGACAAGGCATGTCAGAACCGCCAGGCGCATAACCGTCTCCTCCCTATCCTCAGGGAAAGGGAACACAAGCAGGCAGCGGATTCAACAGCCTTGAGGTTGCGCCGTCGCAACCGTATTGCTCTTGGTGCCGCCTCTTACCCGGCTCGAACCAGCTTCTCCCACAGGATGGCGGCTGGCGAGCCGGCCCGGCCAGACGTGGGGCTCACATGCCTTGGTAGACCGGCCCCTCTCCGCCTTGCGGGGGCACCCAATTGATGTTCCGGTTCGGGTCCTTGATGTCGCAAGTCTTGCAGTGGACGCAGTTCTGCGCGTTGATGACGAAACGCACGTCCTTGGCGGACGGATCGGCAGCGGCATTGCCGTCCTTGTCCACCCACTCATAGACGCCGGCCGGGCAGTAGCGGGTCGATGGCCCGGCGAACACGTCGTGCTCGGAACGCTGCTGCAGCGCCATGTCGCCGACGATGAGGTGCACGGGCTCATTTTCCTCATGGTTGGTGTTGGACAAAAACACCGAGGAGAGCCGGTCGAAGGTCAAGACGCCATCCGCCTTCGGATAAGCGATTTTCTGGTGCTTGGAGGCGGGCTCGAGCGTCGCATAGTCGGCCTTGCCGTGCTTCAGCGTGCCGAAGGGCGAGAAGCCGAACAGCGTGTTCAGCCACATGTCGAGACCACCGATGCCGACACCGACGATGGTGCCGAAGCGCGACCACAGCGGCTTCACGTTGCGCACCTTCTTCAGGTCACTGCCGATGTCGCTGCCGCGCCAGGCGTCTTCATAGGAGGCGAGCTCGTCATTGGCCCGGCCGGCGGCAATGGCGTCCGCGACATGCTCGGCCGCCAGCATGCCCGACAGCACCGCATTGTGCGAGCCCTTGATGCGGGGCACGTTGACGAAGCCGGCCGCGCAGCCCATCAGCACGCCGCCCGGGAATGAAAGCTTCGGCACCGATTGCCAGCCGCCCTCGGTAATGGCGCGCGCGCCATAGCCGATCCGCTTGGCGCCCTCGAAGGTGCCTCTGATCGCCGGATGAGTCTTGAAGCGCTGGAATTCCTCGAAGGGCGAGAGCCAGGGGTTCTTATAGTTCAGATGGACGACGAAGCCGACCGCCACCTGGTTGTCTTCGAGATGGTAGAGGAAGGAGCCGCCGCCGGTTTCCATGTCGAGCGGCCAGCCGAAGGAGTGCTGCACCAGCCCCGGCTTGTGGTTCTCAGGCTTGACCTGCCAGAGTTCCTTGAGACCGATGCCGAATTTGGCGGGCTCGCGGCCGTCGGCAAGCTGGTATTTGTCGATCAGTTGCTTGGCCAAAGAGCCGCGCGCGCCCTCGCCGATCAGCACGTATTTGCCCATCAGCGCCATGCCGGGGGCGTAGGCCGGGCCATGCGTGCCGTCCTTCTCGACGCCCATGTCGCCAGTGATCACGCCGGTCACGGCGCCGGCTTCGTTGTAGACAAGGCTCGCCGCGGCAAAGCCCGGATAAATCTCGACGCCGAGCGCCTCGGCCTTGGTCGCCAGCCAGCGGCAGACATTGCCGAGCGAGACGATGTAGTTGCCGTGATTGTTCATCAGCGGCGGCATCAGGAAGTTGGGTAGGCGGAAGGACCCGGCGGGGCCGAGCACCAGAAAATGATCGTCGGTGACAGGCGTCTTGAAAGGGTGCCCTTCCTCCTCGCGCCAGCCCGGCAAAAGGCGGTCGATGCCGATCGGGTCGACGACGGCGCCGGATAGGATATGGGCGCCGACCTCGCCGCCCTTTTCCAGCACGACGACGGAAAGGTCGGGGTTGAGCTGCTTCAGACGGATCGCCGCGGCAAGGCCGGCCGGACCGCCGCCGACGATGACCACGTCGAATTCCATGCTCTCGCGTTCGATTTCGCTCATCTGCCCCTCGCTGGCTTGCCCTATTCTCGCATTTTGCTGGCTCACGCGCTGCATAGCGCATCAATTCGCGACGCGAAACCGGCGCTGACGTGACAAAGCCGATTTCGACAAAAAGTCGCGGTGTTCCATACGAAACGGCCATCGGACAGGCGACGGCGAAGCATAGGCCAGGGCCATGCAGTTGGAAGGCCAGGCCTGTCCGGCACGTTTTTAATTGTTCGACGGCTTGCTTATCGGCAATACTTGGCCCCATGCGCACTCCCGAGCCAATCGGCTTTTCATTGAAGCGCTTACTCTTCACGCTCGGCGTGCTCTGCCGCGCGGTTCTTCCGCTCCTCTTTTCGCTCGGCGCCGCCCAGGCCGATCCGCAAAAAGTCTGGGCGGCCGGCGCCTACTCCTTTTCCGACGAGCTCGGCGGCTTCCGCATCACCGGCGCTTCCGGAATTGGCACCAAGGATGACCCGCTGGTCATCACCGAGGAGCTGAATTCGGCGACGCCAGTGACGCTGACCATCCGCGCGATCCGGCCGATCGAAGCCTTCGGCAGGGCCGGCAACGTGGCCAATGGGGTTATGTACATGCGCATCGACGTGCTCAACAACAGCTCCCTGCCCTGGGTCGAGTTCCAGTTCGAGCTGCAGGAAATCCTCGACCAGCCGAGCGTGTTCGGCGACGGTCTCTCCTTCGACCAGCGCAACAAGAATCCCGACAACATCGTCTCTAGCAACTTCGCCGATTTCGACCGCCAGTTCGAACCCTATGACCGGCTCTTGTTCAAGAACGGCAAGGTCGACCCGCTGAAGACGGCGACGTTCGAGTTCCTGATCACCGACTACACGCCGCGCTGGACATTTTTCCTGGTGCAGGATCCGCGCATACCGACGGGCTGACAGACATTGCGCTGACTGGCGAATTCCGGGCGGTTGCAAATCTTTGCCGCGCGGACGATGGTGGCGCCATGACTGCCGCCTCCCCCAACAACCCGATCGATATCGCAGAGCTGCTGGCCTTCTATGCCAGCGCCGGCGTAGACGAGGCGCTGGAAGACACGCCTGTCAACCGCTTCGCCGAGGCCAGGCCGAAGCAAGCCGATCGCGCGCCTGCGCAGGCGGCGACCGCGCGTGAAAGCATGGCCCTGGAGCGGCCGGCATCGGAGCCCGGATTGGAGGCAGGCCGGGCGGCGGAACGGCCGGCGGCATCGACGGGACTTGACGCAAGCCAAGTGCCCGATGCGCCGCGGCGCCCGACGCTCACCACCGCCACGGTCCCCGACGAGGGGCAGATCAAGCTCGCGCGGCAGCTGGCGGCGAGCGCCTCGACGCTTGACGAACTGCGCCAGCAGATGGCGGCGTTCGACGGCTGCAATCTCAAATTCACCGCCAAGAACCTGGTCTTCGCCGACGGCAACCCGAATGCCGACCTGATGCTCGTCGGCGAGGCGCCGGGCCGCGACGAGGACCTCGAAGGGCTGCCCTTCGTCGGCCGCTCCGGACGGCTGCTCGACAGCATGCTGGCAGCGATCGGCCTCGACCGGACATCGGCCTATATTGCCAACGTCATCCCGTGGCGCCCGCCGGGCAACCGAACGCCGACGCCGCACGAGACCGAGATCTGCCGCCCGTTCATCGAAAGGCAGATCGAGCTGGTCAATCCGAAGGTGCTGGTCAATCTCGGCGGCCCTTCCGCCAAGACGCTGCTCAACACGACCGAGGGCATCCTGCGCCTGCGCGGCAATTGGCGCGTCCACACCACCCAGTCGGGCATTGCCATTCCAGCGATGCCGACGCTGCATCCGGCGTATCTGCTTCGCACGCCTGCACACAAGAAGCTGGCGTGGCGGGATTTTCTCGAGGTGAAGGCGAAACTGAGGGCGTTGGGGTGAAGCACCTCCCCTTCTCCCACAACAAGGGAGAAGGGGAGCGATAACCTGTCAGGTAATTGAATTACTCCCCTTGCCGGCCTACTCATCCCCCATGACAACACCCGACGTCTCCGCCGGCAGCCTCATTCGCGAGTGGCGCACGCGCCGGCGCATGAGCCAGCTCGACCTCGCCATGGAAGCCGATATCTCGCAGCGGCATCTCTCCTTCGTCGAAAGCGGCCGCGCCCAGCCTTCGCGCGAGATGGTGCTGCATCTGGCCGAGCAGCTTGCCATTCCTCTACGCCAGCGCAACCAGCTTTTGCTCGCGGCCGGCTTCGCGCCGAGCTTCAGCGAAAGGCCGCTGACCGATACGACGCTGGCGCCGGCGATGGCTGCGGTCGAGACGGTGCTCAAGGGCCACGAGCCCTTCCCGGCGCTGGCGGTCGACCGGCACTGGAACCTCGTTTGCGCCAACGCGGCGATCGGCCCGTTCCTGGCCGACGTCTCGGAGCCGTGGCTGCTCAAGCCGCCGGTCAATGTGCTGAGGCTCAGCCTGCATCCCGGTGGCGTCGCGCCGCGCATCGTCAACCTCGCGGAATGGCGCGCGCATCTGCTCGAGCGCCTCAAGCACCAGAACGACGCCACCGGCGACTCCATGCTGATCGAGTTGGAGAAGGAATTGCGCGGCTATCCGTCCGGGCTGAGGAGCAGCCGGCCGGCGCCGGTCGAGCCAAGCGGCATCGTCCATCCGCTCAGGCTCGCGCATGGCGATCAGGTGCTGTCCTTCATCAGCACGATCACCGTCTTCGGCACGCCGCTCGACGTGACGCTGTCGGAGCTGGCGATCGAATCCTTCTTCCCCGCCGACGACCAGACGCGGACCGTGCTGGTGCGGCTGGCGAAGGAGCGGACGGCCGCTTCGTAGGCTTACCCCTGCGGCGGCGTCGCCCTTCGAGTGCGCGTGCGCTCGAGGCCAAGTTGCCTTTCGCGCCAGATGATGAAGATGCCGGCGGCAACCACAATCACGCCGCCGATCAGCGTGTTGAGCGAGGTCACATCGCCGAACACAAGATAGCCGATGACGACGCCGAGAATCATCGAGCTATATTCGAAAGGCGCCACGACCGAAGCCTCGGCGTGGCGGTAGGCGGCCGTCATCAGGATCTGACCGAGCCCGCCGCAGAAGCCGGCCATGACAAGCAGCGCGGCTTGCATCGGCGTCAGCATCTGCCAGCCGAAAGGCAGGGTGAGCAGCGCCAGCACGCTCGCCGTCGAGGAAAACCACAGCACGATGGTCGCCGTCTTCTCGGTCTGCACGAGATTGCGTACCAGAAGCATGGCGACGGCCGAGATCGCCGCGGCGATCAGCGCCGCCATGACGCCAAGCACCTCCTGGTCGTCGAGCGCCTCGTCGGAATTCAACAGCGTCAGTTCCGGCCAGGAAACGATAAACACGCCGACGAGGCCGAAGGCGACCGCGGTCCAGCGATAGACGCGGATCGTCTCGCCCAGGAAGATCGAAGAGAACACCACGACCAGCAGCGGCTGGGCATAATTCAGCGTGATCGCTTCGGGAAGTGGCAACCTGGTCAGCGCGAAGAAGCCGAGCCCCATGGCGCCGACGCCGACGACGCCGCGCGCGATGTGGTTGAACGGCCGTTTCGTGGTGAATGCGGTGGCGAGCTGTCCCTTGAAGGCCAGAAAGGCGATGATCGGCAAGATGGCGAAGAAGGAGCGGAAGAAGACGATCTGTCCGGCGGGCACGGCGTCGGCCGCCTTGATGCAGGTCTGCATGCCGACAAAGACCGCCACGGAGACGATCTTCAGCGCAATGCCGCGCAGCGTATTGTGGCCGACGGGATGATCGACGGTCATCTTGCCTCGTGACGATGGTCGGAAAACGAAGCTCAGAAATAGACCCTGGCGCAGTTTTGTCGAGTGACCGTTTGGTGTAAAGAGCGCGGACTTTAGAATTCCCTCACCAGCAAAGCCTACTGCCCACCCGAATTAATAGGAAAAACGACGGAATGCGCACAGATACCGGCCATGTCTTCAAGCTCGAAGACTACCGCCCCAGCGACTATCTCATTCCGCGGACCAGCCTCGATTTCCGTCTGTCTCCGGATGCCACCCGCGTCACTGCCGTGCTCACCGTCGAGCGACGCCAGGGGGTCGCCGCTTCTACGCCGCTGGCGCTCGACGGCGACGGGCTGAAGCTGCTCGGCGTTGCCATCGACGGACAGGTTCTCCCGGAAGCCGACTATCAGGCCACGCCCGACCAGCTGACCATTCCGACGCCGCCGGCGGCACGGCGCTTCGAGCTTCGTCTCGAGACCGAGAGCGCGCCGTCCAGCAACGAGGCGCTGATGGGCCTTTATCGCTCCAACAATGTCTATTGCACCCAATGCGAGGCGGAGGGGTTTCGCCGCATTACCTATTTCCTCGATCGTCCAGACGTCCTCTCGGTCTACACCGTGCGCATCGAGGCGCCGCACAACGAGGCGCCGCTGCTGCTGTCCAACGGCAACCCCGTAGAAAGCGGGGCGCTCGCGGATGGCCGGCACTATGCCGTCTGGCACGACCCCTTCCCGAAGCCTTCCTATCTCTTTGCGCTGGTGGCTGGCGCGCTCGGCAAGGTCGCGGGAAGCTTCACCACCCTATCCGGCCGCAAGGTCGAGCTCGGCATCTATGTCGAGCCCGGCAAGGAGCGGCTCGCCGGCTACGCGATGGATGCGCTGAAGCGCTCGATGAAATGGGACGAGGAGGTCTTCGGCCGCGAATACGACCTCGACGTCTTCAACATCGTCGCCGTGTCAGACTTCAACATGGGCGCCATGGAGAACAAGGGCCTCAACATCTTCAACGACAAATATGTGCTTGCCGACGAGGAGACGGCGACCGATGCCGATTTCGCCAACATCGAGGCGATCATCGCGCATGAATATTTCCACAATTGGACCGGCAACAGAATCACTTGCCGCGACTGGTTCCAGCTCTGCCTGAAGGAAGGGCTGACGGTTTACCGCGACCACGAATTCTCGGCCGACCAGCGCTCGCGCGCGGTAAAGCGCATCGCCGAGGTGCGCACGCTGCGCGCGCATCAGTTCCCCGAGGACCAGGGGCCATTGGCGCATCCGGTCAGGCCGCGCCGCTACCGCGAGATCAACAACTTCTACACGGCAACAGTCTACGAGAAGGGCTCGGAAGTGGTGCGCATGATCCGCACCATCCTCGGCGCGGAGACCTTCCGCGCCGGCATGGACCTCTATTTCGAGCGGCATGACGGCGAAGCGGCGACGATCGAGGACTTCCTCAAAGTGTTCGAGGACGTTTCTGGCCGAGACCTCACGCACTTCGCGCTCTGGTACCATCAGGCCGGCACGCCGAACCTGACGGTGAGTTCCTCCTACAATGCGGCGGCCAAGGTATTCACGCTGGAGATCGAACAGTCGGTGCCGCCGACGCCGTCGGAAAGCCGCAAGCGGCTGATGCATATTCCCCTGGCCTTCGGCCTGGTCGGCGCCGGCGGCAAGCCTGTCGCCTGGGCAGCCGTCGATGGCGCCACCGTCGAGGACGGCATCATCCATGTCCGAAAGCGGCGGCACACGGTGCGCTTCTCGGGGGTTTCGGAGCGGCCTTCGGTGTCGCTCAACCGCGGCTTCTCGACGCCGATCACGCTCTCGGTGCAGCAGAAGGCCGACGACCAGTTCTTCCTGGCCAGCCATGACAGCGATCCTTTCTCGCGCTGGCAGGCCTTCAACACGCTGCTCACCGACGCGCTCATAGCGGCGTTCCGCCAGCTGCTGGGCGGCAAAGAGTCGGCCTTCGACGCAAAGCTCGCCGAGCTTGCCGGAAGCATTGCCCGCGACGAGACGCTGGAGCCGGCCTACCGGGCGCTGGCTCTGTCGCTGCCCGGCGAGGCCGATATTGCGCGCGACATCGGCCAGGGCATCGATCCCGACGCCATTTTCGTCGCCCGCGAGGCGCTGGCGCGGACGATTGCCATGGCGAATCGCGAGATCTTCTCGGCCCTTTACGCCAGCCTGGCCGACAACGGTCCGTTCACGCCCGACTCGGCAAGCGCTGGGCGCCGCGCGCTGCGCAACATCCTGCTCGATTACCTGTCGCTCCTGCCCGAAGGCGCGGCGCTTGCCGCGCGGCATTTCAACGCCGCCACCAACATGACCGACCGCGCCGCGGCGCTGACCGTGCTGGCGCACCGCCATGCCGGCTCCGCGCAAGCCGAGGAGGCGCTGTCGGCCTTCGAAACGAGATACAGCGGCGATGCGCTGGTGCTCGACAAATGGTTCCAGATCCAGGCCGGAGTGCCGGGACCGCTGACCGTCGAAAAGGTGCGCGCGCTGATGCAGCACCCTGCCTTCTCGATCGCGAATCCGAACCGGGTGCGCTCGCTGATCGGGACCTTCTCCAGCGCCAACCAGACCGGCTTCCATCTCGCCGACGGCCAGGGCTACCGCTTCTTCGCCGAGACCGTGCTGGAGGTCGAGAAGCGCAACCCGCAAGTGGCAGCACGGCTGGCGACGGCGCTCAGGTCCTGGCGCTCGCTGGAACCGGTCCGACAGAACAAGGCAAGGCAGGCACTGCTGCAGATCGCGAACGCCGACAACCTGTCGGCCGACCTGCGCGACATCGTGGAGCGGACGCTGGTGTGATTAGCAATCTCCCCCCTCGTGGGGGAGATCAGCAGTTTCGACGAATTTCAATCAACTTTTAATCTTTTTTGGCCGCGCCTCTGGACAAGGCGAATCACCTTTGATTCCTTATTGACGATTCGGACGTGCGGCGTAGCCGGATCGTCAAGTATGCGGCAAATCGGGGAGTGCCATTTATGGCCAAGACGGACGCGTGGGGCGCGCCCGGAGGGAGAGCTTTTGCGCGTCGCGAGGCAAGGAGCGGCGGGCCTGCCGGCAATGCGCGTCTGATCGCCGAACCCGCCTACCAGCGGCTGCTGGCGGCGGAACCGCTGCTGCGCCGCTCCATCCCCGCACTGATCATTATCTTCCTGATCGTCATCGCCGCACTGCGCTTCCTGTCGCTGGTGAACGACCGCGACGAGGTCGAACGCGACGCCAAGTCGGTGCTGGCGTTAGCCGCCGGCCAGATGGCACAGGCGATTACGGCCGACCCGAACGCAGCCGGCGTGAATGCGACGGACCTTCTGGAGAAGACCAGCCGCCAGGGCGCCATGGGTCGCAGCCACGTGCTGGCCATCACCGACGGCGCTTTCAAGATCGTCGCGGTATCGCCATTGTCGACCGGCTGGCAGGGACGCTCGCTGGACAGCCTCGTGCTCGGCGGCCAGCCGCTGTTCATGTTCGGCGACCGCGCCGGCGTTATGGATGTCAGCATCGGCGGCAAGGACTGGTTCGCCGCCGTCAGCCTCACCGGCGACCGCAAGAACGCCGCGGCGATGCTGGTGCCCAAGGAGGCGGTGTTCGACAGCTGGCGCAAGACGGTGTCGCTCAATGTCACGTTGTTCGTGCTGACGGCCGGCGTGCTGATCGTCATCCTTTACGCCTATTTCGGCCAGGCGGCGCGCGCCCAGGCGGCCGACCGCATCTATCTCGAAGCGCATCAGCGCATCGACATGGCGCTGGTGCGCGGCCGCTGCGGGTTGTGGGACTGGGACATGGTGCGCGGCAAGATGTACTGGTCGCGCTCGATGTACGACATGCTAGGCTACGAGCCTTGCGACACAATGCTGTCCTTCGGCGAGGTCGACGAGATCATCCATCCCGACGACGGCGACCTCTTCGAGCTCGCCAACCGCATCGTCGAGCGCGAGATCGACCATATCGACCAGGTGTTCCGCATGCGCCACGCGGACGGCCAATGGGTGTGGATGCGCGCCCGCGCGCAGGTGATCGACCCGGAAGCGCCCGAGATCCAGCTGATCGGCATCGCCGTCGACGTCACCGAGCAGCGGCATCTCGCGCTGCGCTCGGAAGCGGCGGACATGCGGCTGCGCACGGCGATCGAGAACATCAACGAATCCTTCGTGCTATGGGATGCCGCCGAACGGCTGATCATGTGCAACTCCAAATTCCAGCAGGACAACGGGCTCTCGGACCGCGACGTGATGCCGGGCGCAACCCGCGACATGCTGGAGGAGCGCATGCTCGCCTTCGCCTCCGAGCGCAGGCTGGCCAACGCCAACGGGCCGCATGGCGGTGTGACGCTGGAGCGCCAGCTCGCCGACGGACGCTGGCTGCAGGTCAACGAGCTCAGGACCAGAGACGGCGGCATCGTCTCGGTCGGCTCCGACATCACCCAGATCAAGCTGCATCAGGAAAAGCTGGTCGACAGCGAGCGCCGCCTGATGGCGACGATCCACGATCTTAGCCTCGCCCGCCGCGCCGAGGAGGAACGCGCCAAGGAGCTTGTCGAGCTCAATCGCAAATACATGAAGGAAACCGAGCGCGCCGAGGCCGCCAACCGGGCGAAGTCCGAATTCCTCGCCAATATGTCGCATGAACTGCGCACGCCGCTCAACGCCATCATCGGCTTCTCCGAGCTGATGCAGCAAGGCCTGTTCGGACCGCTTGGTTCCGAGCGCTACGAGGAATATGCCAGCGACATCAACGGCAGCGGCAAATACCTGCTCGGCGTCATCAACGACATTCTCGACATGTCGAAGATCGAGGCCGGCCAGTTCTCGCTTGACCGCGAGGAAATCGACCTCTGCCCGCTGATCAGGGAAACGGTTCGCGTCATCTCGCTGCAGGCGGCGGAGAAGTCGATCACGGTAGAGACGCGCATCGCCGATGCGATGCGGCTCTACGCCGACCGCCGCGCGATCAAGCAGATCGCAATCAATCTGCTCTCCAACGCGGTGAAGTTCACCGGACAGGGCGGCAAGATCACGGTCAGGGCGCGCAGCGCCTCAGGCGCGCTGGTGCTCACCATCGAGGACAATGGCTGCGGTATCCCGAAGCAGGCGCTGAGCAAGCTCGGGCGGCCGTTCGAGCAGGTGCAAAACCAGTTCTCCAAGAACCACACCGGTTCCGGCCTGGGCCTCGCCATCTCGCGTTCGCTCGCCGAACTGCAGGGGGGCGCGCTGAAGATTCGCTCCACCGAAGGCGTCGGCACCATCGTTTCGGTGCGCATCCCGCTGAAGAAGGCGCCGCCCATGGTCAAGGTGGCGGCTTAGCTGGCGCGCTGAAATTCGAAACGCCGGCGCCAAGGAATGACGCGTGGATTAACCTCGCGAGATCGACGCTCCCGCGCGAAGCAGAAGCTCGAAATCCTTCCGAACCTTCCGCGACGTCTCCTTGAGATGCGCTTCGAGCACACCGAAATCCGGCAGGTCGGTGGCCGCCAGAAGCAGATCAGAAAGCCCCGGCGGAACATCGTCGCGCTGGAACTGGCCGGTAAGGCAGAGCCTGATCATCTGGGTCAGCGCGAGATAGAGCCTCCAGGCCTCGCAAAGCTCCTGCCGAACATCAGGCGCCGCGTAACCGGGGGCCAGCCGCGCCAGCACTTCCGCCGTCGCGGTTGCCCGCCTACCAGCCTCGACCGCGCCGGTGATGACCGCGACCTGGGCGATGAATTCAAGGTCGATCAGGCCGCCGGGGATCAGCTTGATGTCCCAGAGATCGCGCGGCGGCTTTTCCGTGTCGATCAGCGCCCGCATCTCGGAGGCATCCGCCTTCACCTTGGCGCCGTCGCGCGGCTGGGCAAGAACCGCCGCAACCTCGTCTTCGACCTCGGCGCAAAGCGCTGCGTCACCGCCGATGGCGCGTGCTCGTGCCAGCGCCATATGCTCCCAGGTCCAGGCATCCTGCCGCTGATATTTCTTATAGGCGTCGACATGGGTGGCGACGGGCCCCTTGTTGCCGGAGGGGCGCAAGCGAAGGTCGAGCTCATACAGGACGCCTTCGGCCGTCGGCGCCGAGACGGCGGCGATCAGCCGCTGCGTCATGCGGGTGTAGTAGTGTGAGGGCGCCAGCGGCTTCTCGCCATCGGAGTCTTCCGCATCCGCATCGTGGTCATAAAGCAGGATCAGATCGACATCCGAGCCGGCAGTGAGCTCGCGGCTGCCCAGCTTGCCCATGCCGAGGAGCGCGACCCTGCCCCCGGCAATCCTGCCATGGCGCAACGCGAACTCGGCGATGACTGCGTTGAGCGCCGCTTCGATCGTGAGGTCGGCCAGGTCGGAGAAGGCGCGACCGGCGCGCCCGGGATCGATGGAGCCCGCAAGCAGCCGCACGCCGATCAGGAATTTCTGCTCGGAGGCGAAGATACGCAGCCGGTCAAGCACATCCTCATAGGCGCGGTCGCCCTCGATGAAGGCCGCAAGCCGCGCCGAGAGGTAGGCGCGGTCGGGCAGTTCCGCGAGCAACGCCGGATCGAGCAGACCGTCGAACACATGCGGGCGGCGCGTGATGATGGCGGCGAGCCGCGGAGCAGCGCCCATGATCGTCGCCATCAGCTTGAGCAGTGCCGGATTGGACTGCAAAAGCGAGAAGAGCTGGATGCCAGCCGGCAGGCCGGCGAGGAACTCGTCGAAGCGGATCAGCGCCTCGTCGGCGCGGCGCGTCTGGCCGAAGGCTTTCAGCAGCGCCGGCGTCAGTTCCGTCAGCCGCTCGCGCGCCTCCGCCGACTGGGTGACGCGGTATCGGCCGAAATGCCAGCCGCGAATGACACGGCAGATGTCGCTCGGCCGCTGAAAGCCGAGGCGATGCAAGGTCTGCAGCGTGTCGGGATCGTCGACATCACCGGTGAAGACCAGATTGCCGACGCCGGCCGACAGTTCGGGTGCCGTCTCGAACAGCGCCGCATAATGGCGCTCGACCTGCTGCAGCGAGGCGCGGAAAGCTTCCGCGAATTCCGCCTCGCCGGTGAAGCCGAGCATCAGCGCGATACGCTCCAGTTCCTCGTCCTCTTCCGGCAGGACATGTGTCTGCTCGTCGGCCACCATCTGGACGGCATGCTCGACACGGCGCAGGAACCAGTATTGTCGGGTGAGCGCATCGCGCGCATCGGCGGTGATCCAGCCGCGTGCGGCGAGCGCGTCCAGCATCGGCACCGTTTCGCGGCCCCGCAGTTCCGGGAAGCGGCCGCCGGCAATCAGCTGCTGCGTCTGGACGAAGAACTCGATCTCGCGGATGCCGCCGCGGCCGAGCTTGACGTTATGGCCTTTCACCGCGATCTCGCCGTGGCCCTTGTGGGCATGGATCTGGCGCTTGATCGAATGGACGTCGGCGATCGCGGCGTAATCCATGTATTTCCGCCAGACGTAGGGCTGCAATTCCTTGAGGAAGGCCGAGCCCGAGGCAAGGTCTCCGGCCACCGGCCGCGCCTTGATCATGGCGGCGCGCTCCCAGTTCTGGCCGCGAGCCTCGTAATAACGAAGCGCCGCCTCGACCGGGATCGCCAGCGGGGTCGAGCCGGGATCGGGGCGCAGCCTCAGATCGGTGCGGAAGACATAGCCATGCTCGGTGCGGTCCTGCAGGATGCGCACGAGACGGCGGGTAAGGCGCGAGAACAGCTCCGTCGCATCGAGCGGATCGACCACCGCCGGCGCCTCCGGATCGAAGAAGACGACGAGGTCTATGTCGGAGGAAAAATTCAGCTCATGCGCGCCGAGCTTGCCCATGCCGAGCACAATCCAGCCCGAGCCGCGCGCCGGGTCTTCCGGATGGGGCAGCTTGAGCTTGCCCTGCCCGTGCGCGTCGAGCAGCAGGAAATCGACGGCGGCGCGTGTGCAAGCATCCGCCAGGTCGCTCAGACGGCGCACCGTCAGCGCGGTTTCGGCTTCGCCGGACAGATCGGCCAGCGCGATCAGGAAATGCGCTTCGACCTTGAACTGCCTGAGTTCCATCATCAGGCTCGATTCCGAAACATTTTCGGCCCGTGCAGCACGATCGACCGCCTCGCCGATCTCGTTGAGATGCGCTTCGATCGTCTGGCCGAACAGCTTGTCGAGAATGGCCGGCCGGCGGCGGGCCGTATCACGCAGGAACGGCGACAGGTCGAAGATGGCGGCGAGCAATTCCTGCAGTGCTCCCTGGCCGGCGAGGAACGCGGCCAGACGCGGAAGGCCGTCTTGCTCGGCCGCGTCAGCGATCTCAGACAATTCCCGCCGGGCATGGTCGCCGCCGAGCGGGCGAAGCGCCAGCGTCGGTCGGAGTTGCCATTCCGTATCGATCTTCTTTTTTGCCATCCTTGCCGCCATCAATGCGTCTCCCGGGCCGGGAAACTCATGACTACGGACAATCCGGGATTGGCGGGCAGAAGATCAAGCCTGCCGTTGTGGAAAGTCATGATCGCCTTGGCGAGGCTAAGGCCCAGACCCGAGCCCGGCTGCGAACGGCTCTTCTCCAGCCGCACGAAACGCTCGGTGACCCTGGCGCGGTCGGCATCGTCGGGGATGCCAAGGCCATTGTCGGAAACGGCGAGCTTGACCTCGCCGCCGATGCGCTCCAGCGTGACGCGCACTTTCGGGCTCTCGGCGGCGCCGGTCGAGTATTTGATGGCGTTGTCGACGATGTTCGACAGCGCCTGGCCGATCAGTTCGCGATTGCCGTTGATAGTAACCGCTTCCGGCACCGCGGTTTCCAGCACGACGCCCGCCTCTTCCGCCACCGGCTCGTAGAGCTCGACGACATCGCTCACCGTAGCGGCGAGGTCGACCGGGCCGGTTGTCTCGGAGGAATAGCCGGCCTCCAGCCGCGAGATCATCAGGATGGCGTTGAAGGTCTTGATGAGCTGGTCGGACTCGGCGATCGTTCCCTCCAGCGCCTGACGGTAGTCCGTCGTCTTGCGCTTGCCGGCAAGGGTGGCTTCGGCGCGGTTGCGCAGCCTGGTCAGTGGCGTCTTCAGATCGTGAGCGATGTTGTCGGAGACCTGCTTCAGCCCCTCGTTCAGCATGGCGATACGGGCAAGCATCGTGTTGAGGTTTTCGGACAGGCGGTCGAATTCGTCACCGGCGCCGGTCACCGGCAGCCGTCCGCTAAGGTCGCCGCCCATAATGCGGCGACTTGCGTCGGAGACGCTGTCGATGCGTTTCAGCGCGGCGCGCCCGACGAAGAACCAGATCAAGAGGCCGCCGAGCCCCATCATGCCCAGCGCCAGCATCAGCGCGCGGCGGATGACGGCCCGGAAGCGCTCGGGCTCGCCAAGATCGCGGCCGACCAGCAAGATCATCTGATTGGGCAGTCGCAGCACCAGCGCGATAGCGTTGTGGCCTTCTTCGCCTTCCGACCGAGCGCTGCTGTCGCCCGGGGACGGCGCGCTCTGATCTGTGCCACCACCACGCAACCGGTCGAGTTCGCCCTCACCGAAGCGATGGTACGAAAAGGGCTCCGTCGTCCAGCCCTCGGTTTCGATGATTCCCGGCTCCAGGCTCTGCACATTGCCGGTCAGGATCTGGCCGTTGGCGTCGGCGATCAGATAGAGGTTGGCGCCAGGCTGGCGCGAGCGGGCTTCAACCACGCGCACCAGCAACGGCAGGCCGCCATTTTTGTATGCGCGAGCCAAGCCGAGGATCTCGTCATTGATCGTGTCCTGGGTCTGCGCCGTCAGCATGCGCGCCGAGAGCGACGTCATGTAAAAGACGAGCAGCACGGCGCAGAGAGCGAAAAGCAGAAGGTAAAGCGCCGAGAGCCGGGCCGCCGTCGTCTTCATGATGGCCGGCAGGGAAAGAGCCATGTGCGCCTAGATCAGGATGACGATTGGCTGCACGATAACCCCTTGTTGCAGCATCTTTTCCGAAACGTTCCGTGACTTTCGGTTTGGGATCATGCTCTAGCCACCTTTCAGCATGTAGCCGGCGCCGCGGATGGTGTGCAGGATCGGTTTGTCGAAACCCTTTTCGATCTTGCCGCGCAGGCGCGAGACATGAACGTCGATGACGTTGGTCTGCGGATCGAAATGATAGTCCCAGACATTTTCCAGCAGCATGGTGCGCGTCACCACCTGGCCGGCATGGCGCATCAGATATTCCAGCAGGCGGAACTCGCGCGGCTGCAGCGTGATCTCGCGGCCGGCGCGCTTGACCGAATGCGACAGACGGTCGAGCTCGAGATCGCCGACGCGGTAGACGGTCTCGGTTTCCCGGGCGCCGGCGCGACGGTTCAACACCTCGACGCGGGCAAGCAATTCGGAAAAGGCGTAGGGTTTGGTGAGATAATCGTCGCCGCCGGCGCGCAGCCCGGTGACGCGGTCGTCGACCTCGCCCAGCGCCGACAGGATCAGCACCGGCGTGGTGTTGCCGCGCGAGCGGAGGGCTGCGATCACCGACAGCCCGTCGCGGCGCGGCATCATGCGGTCGACCACCATCACGTCATAGTCGCCGGCGTCGGCAAGCGCGAAGCCGGTCTCGCCGTCGCCGGCGACATGGGCGGTGTGGCCCGCCTCGGCGAAGGCTTTCTGCAGGTAATCCGCAGCCTCGCGGTCGTCTTCCATGACGAGAATCTTCATGGAGCCGTTATACGCGATTTCACTGGAAGGTTGAGGGGCAGCCATGAGTCAGCGCCTTTGCGTTCGCCAGCCGCATGTCGTGATCCCAGACCGGTACCCACTTGCGGGCCCCGTGCTTGGCAAGCGGCAGCGGGTGATGGGAAACCCGCTGCCGCAGGAGCGAAACACGGTGACTGACTGACGTGCTCGGCCCCATGTTTTCCCGGCGGCGGCTCGGGGGTGTTGAAACCGCCGCAAGGAAAAGTCGCTGAGCAATTCCAGGAAAGGCGTGAAGCGGGTTTCCGTCCGGAATTGCGTCATACAGAGAGTTAGAGCGGTTCTGCGTTCTCGAGGAGCGCTTGAACCGCTCTCTCAGATCAGCCCTTTCCGACCGGCAGCGCGACGAAGCGGTTGCTATCGTCGCGGGTGATCTGCATCAGCACGGCCTTGCGGCCCGACTTGGAGGCATCGGTCATGGCCTTGGAAACGTCGTCGGTAGTGTTCACCTCGTTCGAATTGATCGAGGTGATGACGTCGCCGGGCTGGATGCCGCGGTCGGCCGCATCGCTGTCCGGATCGACATCGGTGACCACCAGGCCCTTGCCGTTTTCCGACTTGGTGACGGTGAGGCCGAGATCGGCAAGCGTATCGGCCTTGGCGGGAGCCGCCTGCTTGTTGCCGCCTTCGTTCGAGGCCTGCTTGTCGCTCGAAGGCAACGTGCCGAGGTCCACCTTGACCGTCTCGTTCTTGCCGTTGCGCCAGACAGTGACATCAACCGACTTGCCCGGCGCATAAGCGCCGATCATGCGGGCGAGTTCCTTCGGCGAGGCGACGTCCTTGCCGTCGACCTGGGTGATGACATCGCCGGCGACGATGCCTGCCTTCTTGCCGGGACCAGCGTCCTGCGCGCTCGAAACCAGCGCGCCCTTGTCCGACTTCAGGCCGAGCGACTCGGCGATGTCGGAGGTGACCGGCTGGATCTCGACGCCGAGCCAGCCGCGCTGGACGGAGCCGTTCTTCATCAGGTCTTCGACCACCTGCTTGGCGGTCGAGGCCGGGATGTCGAAGGCGATGCCGACGCTGCCGCCCGACGGCGAGAAGATGGCGGTGTTGATGCCGATCACCTGGCCGTTGAGGTTGAAGGTCGGACCGCCCGAATTGCCGCGGTTGACCGAGGCGTCGATCTGGATGAAGTCGTCATAGGGGCCGGCGCCGATGTCGCGGCCGCGGGCCGAAACGATGCCTGCGGTGACGGTGCCGCCGAGGCCGAACGGGTTACCGACCGCCACGACCCAATCGCCGATGCGGATCTTGGAGTCGTCGGCGAAGTCGACATAGGTGAACTTGCCGCCGCCATCGACCTTCAGCACGGCGAGGTCGGTGCGCGGATCGGTGCCGATCAGCTTGGCGTCGAGCTCCTTGCCGTCATTGGTGACGACGGTGAAGTCGGAGCCTTCCGAAACCACGTGATTGTTGGTGACGAGGTAGCCGTCCTCGGAAATGAAGAAGCCCGAACCTTGAGCGACAGGGCGCGGCTCGCCATTGCCGTGGTTGCGGTGGTTGAACCGGGGCATGCCGAACTGGCCGCCCTGATCGCCGAAGCCGCGGAACTCCCTGAAGAAGCGGCGCAGCTGCGGATTGTCCGGCAGGTTGTCGAAGCCGTTCTGATCGTCGGAGCCGTCATCGGCCGTCGGCTGGATCTTGGCCTTCACCTTGACGCTGACCACCGCCGGCGAGACGCGCTCGACGACGTCGGCGAAGCTCGGAACCTGTGGAGCCTCGACACGCACAGCATCGGCCAGCACGGGCGCAGTGCCGGTGGCAAGCGCGCCTGCGCCGACCGCACCAATCACGGCCAGGGACGCGACAGCCGCTATCAGGCGCTTGCGGGTGCTTGAATATGAATCGGGGGCAATATTCATGGGTCTCGTTTCCTCTTTCGAAGTGGATGCGCTCAGGAGAGCATCCTCGGAAAGAGACTTAGTGAGGCGCACATTACGGCGCCATTTCCGATATATGAAAATTTTGTAATGTTGGCGCTTTAATCGCGCAGCAGCTTGTCCAGCGCCGCCTGTTCCTCGGCGCTGAGCGTGCTGTCCGGCGCCGGGCGGCGCGAACGGGTGCTGAGCACGATGAAGATGCCGCCGGCCAGAAGCAGAAGCGCCGGGGTGCCCCACAAAAGCGCGTTGCGCAGGCTGAAGCGCGGCTTCAAGAGCACGAACTCGCCGTAGCGTGAGACGATGTAATCCATCACCTGCTGGTCGGTATCGCCGGCGACGAGGCGCTGGCGCACGAGGATGCGCAGGTCGCGGGCCAGATCGGCGTCGGATTCATCGATCGACTGGTTCTGGCAAACCATGCAGCGCAGGCCTTCGGAAAGCGCGCGTGCGCGAGCCTCCAGCGCCGGATCGGGCAGCACCTCATCGGGCTTCACCGCCTGTGCCGCGCCGGCGAAGACCAACGCCAGCAGGAGGATCAGCGAGGCGAGCGAAGACTTCGCTTTCATGTCGGGCTCGCGGGTAAGGCAGCGGCAGCCGGCTTGCGGCGCCTCGCGGGGGCGCCAACGCGCAGGCGGCGGTCGAGCAGCGACATGGCGGCGCCCGCCATCATCACCAGTCCGCCGCCCCAGATCAGCGTCACCAACGGCTTCCACCACAGGCGCACGACGACCGAGCCGTCCTTGCCCTCATCGCCGAGCGACAGATAGAGCTGGCTCACACCCAGCGTCCTGATGCCGGACTCGGTCGTTACCGTCTGCCGCACCGGATAGAAGCGTTTTGCAGAGGTGATCTCGCCATCGGCATTGCCATCGGCGCCAATCAGCAGGAAGCGGCCGCGCTCCTCGGTGAAGTTTGGGCCTTTCTGAGGAAACAGTCCTTCGAAGCGCAGCGTGTGGCCGGAAAGTTCCACCGTCTCGCCGAGGCGCATGGTGAGAATCTTCTCCGTGCCAAACGAAAGCGTGCCGACGATGCCGAGCAAGGTGAGCCCGAGGCCGAGATGGGCAAGCGCGGTGCCGAAGACCGAGCGCGGCAGGCCGGCAAAGCGTCTCAGCACGTCGGCCGGCGCCACCGAGCCGATGCCCGACTTGACGGCAAGGTCGGTCAGCGCGCCGGCGACAAGCCAGACGGCGAGGCCGACGCCAAGCGCAGCGAAGACCGAGGCGCCATCGATAAACAGGGCGGTGACCAGCATCGCGGCGATCGCTAGCCCGAAGGCCGCCATCAGGCGCTGCGAGGCGGCAAGGACGTCGCCGCGCTTCCAGGCAAGCAGCGGACCAAACGGCACGATGGCGAGCAGCGGCAGCATCAGCGGGCCGAAGGTCAGGTCGAAGAAGGGCGCGCCGACCGAGATCTTGCCGCCGGTGATGGCCTCAAGCGCCAGCGGGTAGAGCGTGCCGACGAGCACCGTCGCGGTCGCCGTGGTCAGGAACAGATTGTTGAGCACGAGCGCGCCTTCGCGCGAGATCGGCTGGAACAGGCCACCTGCGGTCAGGGTGGAAGCGCGCAGCGCAAACAGCGCCAGCGAGCCGCCGATGAACAGCGTCAGGATGCAGAGGATAAAGACGCCGCGCGCCGGATCGGTGGCGAAGGCATGCACGGAAGTCAGCACGCCAGAGCGGACAAGAAAGGTGCCGAGCAGCGACAGCGAGAAGGTGAGGATGGCAAGCAGCAGCGTCCAGATCTTCAGCGCCGAGCGCTTTTCCATGACGATTGCCGAATGGAGGAGCGCCGTGCCGGCGAGCCAGGGCATGAAGGAAGCGTTCTCGACCGGGTCCCAGAACCAGAAGCCGCCCCAGCCAAGCTCGTAATAGGCCCAATAGGAGCCCATGGCGATGCCGCCGGTCAAAAACATCCAGGCGACCAGCGTCCAGGGCCGCACCCAGCGCGCCCAGGAGGCGTCGATGCGGCCTTCGATCAGGGCTGCGACCGAGAAGGAGAAGCAGATCGAGAAACCGACATAGCCGAGATAGAGCAGCGGCGGATGGATGGCGAGGCCGAGGTCCTGCAGGATCGGGTTGAGATCGCGGCCCTCGATCGGCGCCGGGTTCAGCCGGATGAAGGGATTGGACGTCGCCAGGATAAACAGGAAGAAGGCGGCGCCGATCATGCCCTGCACGGCCAGAACATTGGCTTTGAGCGTCGCTGGCAAGTTGGAACCGAAGACAGCGACGAGCGCGCCGAAGAAGGTCAGGATCAGCACCCAGAGCAGCATCGAGCCTTCGTGGTTTCCCCAGGTGCCGGTGATCTTGTAGATCATCGGCTGCAGCGAATGGGAGTTTTCCCAGACGCTCGCCACCGAGAAATCGGAGCCGGCATAGGCGGTGGCAAGAGCGGTGAAGGACAGCGCGGTCAGCGCAAAGCCGGTGACCGCGACCGGGCCGCCGACCGCCATCAGCCGCTGGTTGCCGGTGCGGGCGCCGACCAACGGCACCAGCATCTGCACCAGCGACAGCGCGAAGGCGAGGACGAGCGCGAAATGTCCGGTCTCAACCATTATTGGCTCTTGCTCTCCTGCCACACGCCCTTGGCTTTCAAGCGGTCGGCGACTTCCTTGGGCATATAGCGCTCGTCGTGCTTGGCTAAAACGCTATCGGCAACGAAGACGCCGTCCGGGCCAAAAGCGCCTTCGGTGATGACGCCCTGCTCCTCGCGGAAGAGGTCGGGCAAGATGCCGGTATAGGTGACCTTGACCGATTTCTGCTCATCGGTGACCGAGAACGCGACGGTCGCGCCCTGACCGCGAACGATGGTGCCTTTTTCGACGAGCCCGCCAAGGCGAATGCGCTGTCCGGGCTGGACGGTTGCGGCGGCGAGGTCGGCGGGCATGTAGAAATACGAAGCCTTTTGGCCGAGCGCGTAGAAGGTAAGACCGGCAGCAGCGCCGAGGAAGGCCAGCCCTGCGAGGATCACCGACAATCGCTTCTGCTTGCGCGTCATGGCCTACTCCGTCGCCGTCACGCCGAGGGAGGCGGCAAAGGCGGTGAATTTCTTGGCCTGCTCGCTGTCGGCGCCGAAGACGGCAACCGCGCGGCCGAGCGCGTCGCGCGCCCGGTCGGCCTTGCCGAGCACAACATAGGAACGAATGAGCCGCATCCATCCTTCCTCGTCGCGCGGATTTTGTTTCAGCCGGTCGTCGAGGCTGGCGACCATGGTCTCGATCATTGCCTGCCGGTCCTGCGGCGCCATCTGCCGCGCCGCCTCGACCTGCCCGGCATCCGGGCCGGTCGCCGGCTTGCCTGCCGCCGCCGGCGGCTCGGCCGTTTCGGCGAGCGCCTGCTGGACGGCGCCGCGCCAGGGCGAATCGGGCGCAAGCTGACCGAGCATCTTTTGCCAAGCGGCGGCGGCTTCCGCCTTCCTGCCTTCCTGGGCCAGGCCCATCGCCAGATAGAAATTGGCCTTGGCGTTGGCGGGATCGAGCTTCAAGGCCGCGTCGAAGGCGCCCTGAGCCTCGGCCGTGACGATCCCGCCGGCAGCGTTGGCGATCGCCTCGCCAAGGCCGGCCTGGCGCACGGCGCTGTCGCCGTCGAGGCGGATGGCGTTGCGATAGGCGGTCACCGCGTCGGCGTAGCGCTGCAGGCGCAGATAAACCGGCGCCAGCACGTCCCAGCCCTTGCCGTCCGAGGGATTGGCGGCGAGATGCGCCTCGGCGCGGGCAACCAGCTCGTCGACCGAGGACTCGGCAGGGTTCTTGGCCAGCCGTTCGGCCAGCGGCTGCGAGGGCAGATCCGGCGAGCCGAGTGAGCCGTAAAGTCCCCAGCTAACCAGCGGCACCGCCAGCACGGCGGCGGTGGCGACCAGCTTCGCGGCGCGCGCAGGGCGCGGCGCTCGCGCGCTTGCCTGGCTGTGCGAGCCGAGACGCAGAATGCGGCGGCCGATCTCGGCGCGCGCTTCCTCCGCCTCGCCCGGCTGGATGAGACCGCGCGCCATGTCGCGGTCGAGTTCCGAAAGCTGGTCGCGATAGACTTCGAGATCGTGATCGCCGGCGGTCGATGCGGCTTTCGTGCCGCCGGCCAGCGGCAAAAGCACCGCCAGGCTGGCGCCCAGCGTAAGGATTGCAGCTATGACCCAGAACAGCATGGCTATTCCAATAAAGGCAGAGCCCTGCCCTGCCAACACGGACGCCCTGCGACGCTTTGGCGGCAGACGCGCCGGCCGTCCTTGATCAATGTCAAATTGCGCCGATCGTTGCTAATTCAGGTCAGCGGCGTCCAGCTGCCGTCGGCATTGCGGCAGGCGGTGCCGCGCGCCGTGACGCCCGAACCGCTCGTGTAAACGGTGTGGGTGTATTGGCGGCAGTCCTGCGAGCCGACCCGGTAGGGCTGGGCGGCAACGACCTCGCCATAATGGGTCGAGCTGTCGCCCTTCCACGTCACCTTCTGGCCGCTGGCGTTGTATTCCAGCGCCTTGTACTCGGCCTCGAGGCCTTTGCGCTTTTCGGCATCGCTCAGACCCGAACCGATCGAGCCGCCGATGAGCCCGCCATTCATGGCCGCGACGATGCCGGTTCCCACCTTACCGGCGGCCCGCGGCGTGGCGACGGGCGTGACCGGAGAGGTCGGGCCGGTCCTGCCCAGCGTGGTGCAGCCCGACACGGCCATCAGGGCGGAAACGAGCGCAACGCGAATCTTCATGCCAGCAACCAGTTCTCTTGAGCGGGATGGGCTTCTTGGGCGAAAAGCACTTCTGGAGCGAGACGGATCGGGAACCGCGCCAGCGGGAAGGATAGCGAGCCCATAGTATTGATATTTGTCGGAAATTTGGCCGCGAGCGGCCGCACGGAAATCGATAAAAACATTATTGAAGGCTCCGCAATCTTACCACTGCCCTCAAGCCGCCCATGCTGGACCGTTCCAGCGCCAGGGCGCCTCCATACTCGTTGACGAGGTCGGCGACAATGGCCAATCCAAGCCCCGTTCCCGGCTTCGTCTCGTCGAGTCTCTTGCCGCGTTTCAACACTTCCCGCGCGCTGTCCTCGGGAATGCCGGGGCCGTCGTCCTCTATAACGATTTCAAAAAGGTTGGGGCTTCCGGCAACGGTGGCGACCGAGACGGCAACGGCGCTTTTCGCCCATTTCATGGCATTGTCGAGGAGATTGCCGAGCAATTCTTCAAGATCCTCGCGCTCGCCGGCAAAGACGATCCCGGCGGCCGGCGGCGACAGCGAAAGCTGTGTCTGCGGGTTGAGCTTGCGCAGCACGCGCACCATGCGCTCGACCAGCGGCGCCACCGGCGTGCGGAAGACGACGCTGTCGCGCTGGGCGGCGACGCGGGCGCGCTGCAGATAATGGTCGACCTGCTTTTGCATAGAGGCAGCCTGCTCGGCGATGAGCTCTCCCTTGGCGCCGCCGAGCGCGCGGCCCTCGTTGATCAGCACGGCAAGCGGCGTCTTCAGGGAATGGGCGAGATTGCCGACCTGGGTGCGCGAGCGCTCGACGATGCGCCTGTTGTTCTCGATCAGCGCATTGGTCTCGCTGGCCAGAGGCTCGATCTCGGCCGGGAAGCGCCCGTCAAGCCGCTGCGCCGTGCCCTCGCGCACCATCGCCAGAGCATTGCGCACGCGGCGCAAAGGCTGCAAGCCGAAAAGGATGGCGATGGCGTTGATGGCGATCATGCCGACGCCGAACAGCGACAGATAGGTGAGCAGCCGGCGCTGGAAGCTCGCGATCTCCTGCTCGAGCTCGCTGTGATTGCCCATGACGCGGAAGCGCGCGGCGCGGTTCTTGGCATCGAGCACGAACTCGCTCTCGAAAACCTCCAACTCCTCGCCCTTGATGCCCTCGGTCGAATAGCTGCGCTGGAAGTTCGCGTTGAACGGCACCTCGGCGACGCTCGGCGACAGGATCGAGGAGGTCATCGAGGAGGAATGGAGTTCGCCGTGAACGTCTTCGGAGGCCGGCTCGACCGACCAGTACCAGCCGGAATTCGGCTCCGAGAAGCGCAGATCGCCAAGGTCGGGCGAGCCGATGAGCGCGCCATTGTCGGAAATGCCGACGGAGCCGATCAGGTTGAACAGATGCGCCGAAAGCAGGCTGTCGAAGCCGCGCTCGCTGGCCTGGCGGTAGAGCGTGGTGATGAGGGTGAAGATGACGACGAGCGTCAGGATCGCCCAAATCGTGGAAAAGGCGATGACGCGGAAGGTCAGCGAGCGCGGCCAGAGCCGCAGCTTTGAAAGCCACGTTCTCATCGTCGGCTTCAGCGGTTCCGCGTCACGCCTCCGGCTCTCGCATGCGATAGCCCATGCCTCGCACGGTTTCGATCATGTCGATGCCCATCTTCTTGCGAAGCCGTCCGACGAACACCTCGATGGTGTTGGAGTCGCGGTCGAAGTCCTGGTCGTAGAGATGTTCGACCAATTCGGTGCGCGATACCACCTCGCCCATATGATGCATCAGATAGGCAAGCAGCCGAAACTCGTGGGAAGTGAGCTTCAGCGGCACGCCGTTGACGTCGGCCTTGGAGGCCTTGGTGTCGAGCCTCAGCGGCCCGCAGGTGAGCTCGGATGAGGCATGGCCGGCGGCGCGGCGGATCAGCGCCCTCACTCTGGCCAGCACCTCCTCGATGTGAAAAGGCTTGGTGACGTAGTCGTCGGCGCCCGCGTCGATACCGGCAACCTTGTCGCTCCAGCGGTCGCGCGCGGTCAGGATCAGCACAGGCATCTTGCGCCCGCCGCGGCGCCAGCGCTCAACGACGCTGATGCCGTCCATCTGCGGCAGGCCGATGTCGAGGACGACGGCGTCGTAAGGCTCGGTGTCGCCGAGGAAATGCCCCTCTTCGCCGTCATAGGCGCGGTCGACGACATAGCCGGCATCGACCAGCGCATCCGTAAGCTGCCGGTTGAGATCCTTGTCATCCTCGACGACGAGCACGCGCATGGTTCGGAGCCTGTTGAAGGGTGGAGGTATAGGCCGATTCCGCCGGCCAGGAAACTCAAGCCTGTTAAAGGGAATTGGGCGTCAGTCCAGCGGCACCACGATCTCAGTACGGCGCGGCCGCTGGCCCTCCTTGCCCGGGACCAGTACCACGATCACGCAGACCTGCTGTCCGCCGCGCGTCGCCTGCGAGGCCTTGGCGAGCGTGCCGCCGTTCTGCGCGGCGATCTGTTGGCCGATTGCATAGCAGTCGTTGGCAGCAAGCACGAGCGGCTGATCGACCGATGGCTCGACGAGCGGCATCGCCGTCGCCTGCGACGCAAAAATCCCGGCTGCGGCAAGCGCCAGCGTCGCGGCGCGAGTAAGGGAGCGGAACGTTTTCATGATCACGGTACTAACGCATTTGTGCTGAACATGAAATGAACGGTGAACGGCCGAAAATCCATGCCCGCCATACCCCCTGCCCGCGAGACGAACAAATGCGAGTCCAACTGCCTGGGCCCATCAGGACCAGCCATGGATTGATAGCCGGAAAATCACGGGCGCGGCTACGGTTTTCGCGGCTTGCATATGCTCTAATTTGCGCCGTGAAGCAGTTGAGGACGGGGAGAATGCCATGAGCCATGACGACCTTGCCAGTCTCTACAAGGACTACATTGCCTGCCTCAACGAACAGGATTGGGACAATCTCGGCCGGTTCATCGGCGACGAGGTGCAGTATAATGGCGAGACGGTGGGGCTTTCGGGCTATCGCCGCATGCTGGAAGGCGATTTCCAGGCCATTCCCGATCTGCGTTTCAACATCGAGCTTCTGGTATCAGAGCCACCACGCGTGGCGGCCCGCCTGCATTTCGACTGCAGGCCCAAGGGCATGCTGTTCGGCCTGCCGGTGAACGGCAGGCGAGTCACCTTCGCGGAGAACGTCTTTTATGAAATCCAGGACGGGCGAATACGCGAGGTCTGGTCCGTCATCGACAAGGCCGCCATCCAGGCCCAGCTCTAGAGACGTTCATCGCTTTAAGGAAACGCGGAATTGCTCTAACTCTTTGTTTTTTCGCACTTCCGGACGGAAAATAGGTGCGCACTTTCCTGGAATTGCACAAGGAAAAGCTGGTCTCTCAGACACTTTCTTGCGTCAGCGCGCGGAAGCGCAGCAGCCCGTGGTGCACCGCGAGGTCGTCGTCATAGCGCGCCTCGGCGAATTCCAGCGACAGCCGCGTCTGGCCACGCGGGCCGATCGAGAGGGCCGCGCCGTCGAGGCGCGCCTTGATGCTGTCCATGATGAGCCGCGTCTCGGCCTCTCCCTGCGCCTTCGACCAGATGTGGAGCGTGATGAGTTGGTCGTCGTTGTCGTCGGCGCCGGTGTCCAGGTCGAAGGCGCTAGTGCGGCCGTATGTGACGTGCGGAAATGCGGCTTTGGCGTCGGCGCGCTCGAGCAGGCCGGCGCCGCCCAGCAGCGCCGACAGCGACGCATCGGTCTTCAATCGCAGGAACAAGGCCTGCATCAAATCGCCAGGCGCCGTCATATGTGGTTCCTCTCGCCTGCCTTGTCCTCATCGCAGCGTAGCCGCCTTGCACCCGTTTCGCCAGATCGTCGGACGGCGGCTTGAGGCAATGCCATCAAGCCTTGCCGCTGATCACCGTTGCCTGATCCCTGATCACCACAGTTACGAACGGATGACGGCGCACAGGCGCCTCATCACCGATCTCGCGGCGATAGACAAGCAAAACCGGGCGGCTGCCGAGAGTTTCGGGGGCGAGCCGCACCATGCGCGGTTCCGGTTCGGCGGGCATGCAGGGCATCACGCGTGTCACGATGTGGGGCGACACGGTTTTTGAGGAAGGCGCCGCGCAGGGTCTGGTGGAGCAATGCGACTACGTCTACACAAGGCTGCTGCCCGGCTGGGGCGCCGGTCGCTTTCGCCGCAGGGCGCAAGCCTGGCTGACGAGCGGGGCAGACTGGCCAGGGAGGCCGGAGATGAAACTTCTGATCTTTGGCGCCTCGGGCGCGACCGGCCGCGCCCTCGTCTCGGCGGCGCTGGCGGAAGGCCATCTGGTCACCGCCTTCGTCCGCACCCCGCGCAAGCTCGCCATCAGCCACGACCGTCTGAGCGTGATCGTCGGAGACGTCGCCGACTGCAAGGCGGTGGAGGGCGCGATTGCCGGTCACGACGCGGTGTTGAGCTGCCTCGGTGTCGGCGTGCCACTGAAGCACGACGCGGCGGTGATTGCCGGTATCGGCTTCATCGTCGAGGCGATGCAACGGAGCGGGCCAACCCGGCTCATTTATCAGTCCTTCCTCGGCGTCCGCGACAGCCGGCGGCAATTGGGGCCGCTGCTCGGCGGCATCGTCGTGCCGCTCGTGCTGCGCCATGAAGCGGCGGATCACGAAGCGAAAGAAAGGCTCATCGCGCAGTCCGGCCTCGACTGGACGATCGTGCGACCACCAAAGCTCGGCAACGGTCCAGCCATCGGCCGGTTCCGCCACGGCCACGGCATCCGGGCCAGATCCTTGTTGCCGACGCTGGCGCGCGCCGACGTGGCGGCCTTCATGCTCGATCAAGTCAGCGACAAGACCTATTCGCGTACAGCGGTTGCCCTGCTGCCTTGACCTCACGACACCGGTGCCGCGCCGCCCTCTTCGGTGCGACGTGCGATGAAATCGTCGAGCACGCCGGCGGTGGCGGCAGCGGATGCGGGCGGCTGGAAATCGGAAAGAATCCGCTTCCAGATGCCGGTGGCGCGCTCCGTCGCGGTCTTACCGCCGGATTGCGTCCAGTTGCCGAAATTCGACCAGTCGGCCACCAGCGGTTCGTAAAAGGCGGTACGGTAGCGGGCCATGGTGTGGGCGGCCGAGAAGAAATGGCCGCCGGGCTGCACCTCGGCAATAGCGTCGAAACCAATGGCGTCGGCATCACCCGGTGTCGTGGCGCAAAGCTCGGCGACGGTCTGCAGCGCCTCGATGTCAGTGATCAGCTTTTCGAACGAGACGCTCAAGCCGCCTTCCAGCCAGCCTGCGGCATGGATGCTGACGGTGGCGCCGGCAAGCACCGAGCCCCATAGCGCGAACTGCGTCTCATGCGCCGCCTGCGCGTCGGAGACATTGGCGGCGCTGCCGCCGCCGGAGCGCCAAGGCAAGCCGGTGAAGCGCGCGAGCTGACCGGCGCCCAAGGTCGCCTTGATGTGCTCCGGCGTGCCGAAGGCCGGCGCGCCCGACTTCATGTCGACATTGGAGGAAAACGAGCCATAGACCACCGGAGCGCCGGGGCGCACGATCTGGGCGAGCGTCAGCCCCGCCAGCGCCTCCGCATGCTGCAGGGTCAGCGCGCCGGCGACCGTGATCGGCGCCATGGCGCCCGCCAGGCAGAAGGGCGTGATGATCGACACCTGGCCGAACCTGGCGAAGTCGATGATGCCTTGCGCCATCGGGATATCGAGCTGGCGCGGTGAATTGGTGTTGATGACGGTGTAGCAGTAGGCGCCATTACGGAATTCCTCCTGCGAGAGGCCGCGCGCCAGCCGGACCATCTCAAAACTGTCCTCGACCTGCGGCGTGCCGCGGGCGAAGACGAAGGGGAACTTGTCGGAGAGCGTCAGTTGCGCGCGGCCGGTGGCATAGTGGCGAAAGCGCGTGTCGACGTCCTGCGGCTCGATGCAAGGGCCGAGCATATGCAGCACGTCGAAATGCTGCAGCAGCTTCATGAATTCCTCGAAGGCGGCGAGCGTGCCCGGCCGCCTTCCGCGCTCGAGATCGGTGACGTTGGGCGCGCCGGAGCCGGCGAGGAATGTCATGGACCCAAGCTCGAGGATAAGGTCACGGGAGCGGGCGCCGCCATAGGTGGGGATCGAGCGCGGCGCGGACGCCAAGGCTGCCTCGACCATGTCGCGGCCGATCCGCACCATCTGGCTGTCCTCGTCGACCAGGGCGCCGGCCTTGGCAAGAATTGCGCGCGCCTCCGGCAGCAGCACCTTGATGCCGAGTTCTTCCAGCACGCGCAGCGCCGTGTCGTGGATTGCGGCGACCTGATCGTCGGAAAAGACCGGCTGCGGCAGGAAGGGGTTCTTCAGCGAACGATAGTTCGGGCGGCGACTGGACTCGCTACCGGCCTCGCCGGTGCGTCCGCGCCGGCGTTCGCGCCTCTGATCGCGTGCGGCCTCATCAATCATGCCCAATCCTCCCTATTGCCGCATTGCCTCGCCCTTGGGGTCGTAGGGCGAGGCCGCGATGACGCGCGCCGGCCGTTCGACGCCGACAATGTGGACGGAAAGTTGCGTCCCCTCCCCGGCGAAATCGTCATCGAGCAACGCCAGGGCGACGCTCTTGCCAACCGTGTAGCCGTAGCCGCCGGAAGTGACGAAGCCGACGCGCCGGCCCTTGTGCCAGACAGGCTCGAAACCGCTGGCGTCGGCGTCGACGGCATCGACTTCCAGGGTCACGATCCGCCGGGCGACGCCCGCCTTGTGCTCCTTGAGAGCTGCTTCGCGGCCGACAAAATCGCCCTTGTCGAAGGCGACGAACCGGTCAAGGCCGGTCTGGCCGGGCGTGTAGCCTTGGGTAAACTCGCGCGACCAGATGCCGAAACTCTTCTCCAGCCGCAGCGCGTTGAGCGCGTAGTAGCCGATCTCGGCGAGACCAAGATCTTCGCCGGCGGCGAGCAGCGTCTCGCGCAGCGTCCCGTGCAGGGTGGCCGGGCAATTGATTTCGAAGCCGAGCTCGCCGGCGATCGACAGCCGGGCGACCCGGGCGCGAACCATGCCGATGTCGAACTCGGCGCAGGCCATGAACGGCAGGGTTTTGGCGGAGACGTCCTGGTGCGTGGTGCGTTCGACGACCTTCCTTGCATTCGGCCCGGTCACCAGGAAGCCGGACATCGCGTCCGAGATGTCGTTAACCGAGACGCCGTCCGCCATGTGCGCCTCGAACCAGCGCATGTGGAATTCGCGCAGGTAATAGGAGCCCATGATCCAGTAGTCGCCGCCGCCCCAGTTGAGCACGGTAAGGTCGCCCTTCAGCCTGCCGTCATGGCCGAGCATCGGGGCAAGCTTCGCGCGCCGAGGCTTCGGCAGTTTGCAAGCAAGCAGCCGGTCGAGCCAGGCCTCGGCGCCGGGACCGGACACGGCGTAGCGCGAGAAGGCCGTGGTGTCGACGAGGCCGGCGGCGCGGCGCACCTGCAGCACCTCATCGCCGACGATGTCGAAGGCGTTGGAGCGCTTCAGCGTCGTCTCCTCGCGAAAACCCATCGGCGCGAAATAGGCCGGGATTTCCAGCCCCCATGAGGCCGTCCATTCGGCGCCGGCCGCGCTCATGCCGTCATAGGCGCCGGGCCGCTTCAGCGGCCGGCCCGCCGACAGCCGCTCGTTGGGGAAGGTCATGACGAAGCGCCGGGCGTAGAACTGGCGCGTGGTTTGCCTGAGATACTCGCGGTTGGCGGCGAAGGCGCCGTAGCGGGCGATGTCCATGCCGAAGATATCGGCCTGCGGCTCGCCGTAGATCATCCATTCGGCCAGCGACTTGCCGACGCCGCCACCCTGGCTGAAGCCGGCCATGACGCCGCAGGCGACCCAGTAGTTCTTCAAGCCACGCACCGGGCCAACCAGTGGATTGCCGTCGGGGGTGAAGGTGAAGGCGCCATTGACCCATTTGCGGATGCCCGCCTTGGCCAGGCAGGGGAAGCGCTGATAGGCCTTCGAAAGCTCCGGGCTGATGCGGTCGATGTCCTCGGGGATCAGCTCGATGCCGTAGTCCCAGGGCGCACCGTCCATGTTCCAATGTTTTGGGTTCTGCTCGTAGACACCGAGCAGCACGCCTTTGCGCTCCTGCCGAAGATAGGAGAAGCCGTCGAGATCGACGGCAAGGCCGAGCTCGTTGTCCAGGGCAGCGACCTCCGGAATGTCCTCGGTGACGAAATAATGGTGCTCCATCGGCGTCACCGGCAGGTCGACGCCTGCCATGAGGCCGACCTGCTTGGCCCACAGGCCGCCGGCGTTGACGACATGCTCGGCGACAATCGCGCCCTTCTCCGTAACCACATCCCAGCCGCCGTCGGCGCGCTGGCTGAGCTCGATCACGCGGTTGCGCAGGATCACATCGGCGCCGCGCTTCTTTGCGGCGCCCGCATAGGCGTGCGTCGTGCCGTAAGGGTCGAGATGGCCTTCGTTGGAATCGTAAAGGCCACCCAGCACATCGCTGACGTCGACGATCGGGCAGATCTCCTTGATCTCCTCGGGCGTCACCAGGCGGGCCGTCTCGATGCCGACCGACTGGAACACCGCCCAGGCCGATTTCAGCCATTCCCAGCGCTGCGGATCGCTTGCCATGTTGACGCCACCGGTCATGTGCAACCCGGCATCCTGGCCGGACTCGGCCTCGATCTCGCGGTAGAGCTTGATCGTGTAGTCCTGTAGCGCCGCGACATTGGGATCGGCGTTCAGCGCATGGAAGCCGGCCGCCGCGTGCCAGGTCGATCCGGCCGTCAACTCGGCGCGCTCGATAAGCGCCACGTCGCTCCAGCCGAAGCGCGTCAGGTGATAGAGCACCGAGGCGCCGACCACGCCTCCCCCGATGACGACTGCCCGGTAATGCGATTTCACGAGCCTCTCCCTCTCGTTGGAGAGCCTTACGATACACGTCCTGTACAGTAGTGTCTAGACACAAGTGTACAGATCGCTTGCGCGCCGCTTCCCGCCATGCCTATTGTGCGGCCATGATCATGACCGCCCCGCAGGCCGAACCGGTTCCCGGCAACATCAAGGTCACGCGCTCGGACTGGATCGATCTGGCGCTTGAGACGCTGGTTTCAGACGGTATCGAGAGCGTGCGCGTGCTCACCCTCGGCCAGAAGCTCGGCGTGTCGCGCTCGAGCTTCTACTGGTATTTCGAAAGCCGACAGGATCTGCTCGACCAGTTGCTCAAGCATTGGCACGACACCAACACCACTGCGATCGTCGAGCGCGCCCGGCGCCCCGCCGAAACCATCATCATGGGCGTGATGAACGTATTCGAATGCTGGGCCGACGAGCGCCTGTTCGACCCGAGGCTCGATTTCGCCGTACGCGAATGGGCGAGGCGCTCGGCCGACGTGCGGCAGATGATCGACCAGGCCGACGACGAGCGCCTCAGCGCCATCCGCGACATGTACCGCCGGCACGGCTACGACGACGAGGACGCCTTCATCCGAGCGCGTGTGCTCTACTACATGCAGATCGGCTATTACGTGCTCGACCTCAAGGAACCGGTCGAGGCCCGCGTCAGCCATCTCGCCGCCTATCTGCGCTCCTTCACCGGCCAGGAGCCGACCGAAGCGGATGTGGCGCATTTCATGCGCTTCATCGCGGCGCGCTGATGACTACCCGCCGTTCACGGCCGATTGACCTCCATTCAACAAAGCTTGTGCTGTGGCTTCGCTGCCCTTGTGAGCAGTGATAAAATGGTCGAATAGTTTGGCAGGGTGCCACCTGAAACTGCCCGCATGCTGTTTTCGGGCGAAAGCGCATTGGGGCGGAAGTCTGGAATGCCAACTCCTTCGAAACCACGCAAGAGAAGAGGCCGGATCGCCTCGGCGGCTCTTGCCGTCGATGCGTGGCTCGATTCCTCGCTCTACGAGATCAGCTTCAAAGCGCGCGAATTCTGGGAGGCCGCAACCATCTTTTCCCGCCGCTTCCGCCTGCATGGCTGGCGGCGCGCCATCATCGAGGTGCTGAGTGAAGGGTTCACCATGGGAGCCGGCGGCTTCGTGGTGCTGTTGGCGCTGGCCATGCCGGCGTTTGAGATCACCGCCGGCGATTGGCGCAACCAGGGCGATTTCGCCGTCACCTTCCTCGACCGCTACGGCAACGAGATCGGCCAGCGCGGCATCATCCAGCGCGATTCCGTGCCGGTCGACGAGATGCCGGATATCGTCATCAAGGCGGTGCTGGCGACCGAGGACCGCCGCTTCTTCGATCACTACGGCATCGACGTTCTCGGCCTGTCGCGCGCGATCTTCGAGAATGTGCGCGCCAATTCGGTGGTCCAGGGCGGCTCCAGCATCACCCAGCAGCTGGCCAAGAACCTGTTCCTGTCCAACGAGCGCACCTTGGAGCGCAAGATCAAGGAAGCTTTCCTGTCGCTCTGGCTGGAGGCCAATCTCTCCAAGAAGGAGATCCTCCAGCTCTATCTCGACCGCGCCTATATGGGCGGCGGCACGTTCGGCATCGAGGCGGCGGCAGATTTCTATTTCGGCAAGAGCGTCAAGGACCTGAACCTCGCCGAGGCGGCAATGCTGGCCGGCCTGTTCAAGGCGCCCACCAAATACGCCCCGCACATCAACCTGCCGGCCGCCCGTGCGCGCGCCAATGTGGTGCTCTCCAACCTTGTCGACGCCGGCTTCATGACCGAGGGCCAGGTGCTGCAGGCGCGGCTGCATCCGGCAGATGTCGTCGACCGCGGCGAGCAGAAGAGCCCCGACTATTTCCTCGACTGGGCCTTCGACGAGGTCAAGAAGATCGCCAAGCCCGGCCAACACTCGCTGGTCGCCCATACGACCTTCGACGCCAATATCCAGAAAGCGGCCGAAGAGTCGGTCGAATTCCATCTCCGCCAGTTCGGCAAGGAATACAACGTTACCGAGGGCGCGGTGGTGGTGATCGAGACCAACGGCGCGGTGCGCGCCATTGTCGGCGGCCGCGATTATGGCGCCAGCCAGTTCAACCGCGCCACCAAGGCGCTGCGGCAGACCGGGTCGTCGTTCAAGCCTTATGTCTATGCCACCGCGATGGAGCACGGCTTCACGCCGGACTCGGTGGTTTCCGGCGGCGCCGTCAGTTGGGGCAGTTGGTCGCCACACAATTACAATGGCGGCTCGGCCGGCAACGTCACGCTGCTCACGGCTATCGCCAAGTCGATCAACACCGTGCCGGTGCGGCTCGCCAAGGACTATCTCGGTATCGGGCCGATCAAGGCGATGGCCGAATCCATGGGTGTCGAATCGCCGCTGGAATCGCACAAGACCATGGTGCTCGGCACGTCCCTCATGACGGTGATGGACCAGGCGACAGGCTACAGCGTCTTCGCGCAGAACGGCTTCGTCGGTTCCCGGCACGGCATCACGCAGCTCGTTACCCGCACCGGCGACGTCGTCTATGACTGGGCCAAGGACGCGCCGCCGCCGCACCGTGTGCTGTCGGAAAAAGCTCTGAAATACATGAACACCATGCTGGCCGCGGTGCCGGCGATCGGCACGGCGCGGCGCGCGCAGCTTCCCAACATCGTCGTCGCGGGCAAGACCGGCACCACGCAGTCCTACCGAGACGCCTGGTTCGTCGGTTTCACCGGCAACTACACGGCCGCCGTCTGGCTCGGCAATGACGATTTCACGCCGACCAACAACATGACCGGCGGGTCGCTGCCGGCGATGGTCTGGCAGCGGCTGATGGCCTATGCACACCAGAACATCGATCTGAAGCCGATCCCTGGCCTCGATCATCCCTGGGTCGATCCGGAGGTCGCGGCCAAGGCCGAGGAAGAGGCGAAGAAGGAGGCCGCTGATGCCGCGGCGCAGGCAGAGGCCGAGCGCCCGCCAGTGCTTTCCAGCCGCACCACGCAGACGCTGAGGGCAATGACCAAAGCCTTCCAGGCGGCACCCGCTCTCAACGCACCTACCCTGCCGGAGACGCTGTCCGCGCTTTGAACCTTCGTTCGACGCATGCGCTTGCCCCGAAACCGGTCCCACTTTCGAGTGAAATACTTAGCGGAGACTAGGCAATCTCAGCCCGGCCCATTCGCCGGGTGGGATCTCAGCCCCGACACGGAAGTTGAACGACAAGACCCTTGTCGCATCGGCGTCGACCTCGCACCGGAAGCTCAGGCGGTACCATGTGGTTGCCGTGCTGAAGGCGGCCACCGGAGGGTTAAGGACATTGCCCACCTTCAGCGGAATGGATGGCAGCCATTTGGGAGAATAGGAGGCGCCCTGCAATTCCTCGTTCAAAACGCTGCCGCAAAGATTGGCAACCCGCTGGTCGCGAGGCACCTCGCTCATAGAGCTTGTGGCCAGCGCGTCGCCGGTAGCGCCCTGCGAATAGAGCTTTCGAACACCCGGAAGGCCGGAATAGATCGGCGACGCAGCAACGGCGGCGTTGGTGGAACCTGGCGTCCCGGCGCTCTTGCTTCGGGACTTCGAGACCTTCGCGGGCCTGAACTTCAGCGCATTTGCTTGCTTGGGCTTTTGCTTTTCGGTCACGGCCGGAAGATCGACCCTATCGCCGCTCTTGGCATCCATCGGCGTCGGCGCCGCGGCTGTTTGCTTTTCGGCGGTTGGCGCTCCTGCCTCTTGCTCGGCAGCCTGCCGTTTATCCGTGTCCTGGGCTGCCTTCTCCTCACTTTGCGTGGGCTCGGCGTCCGTCGCGGCGATTACCGGCTTCTCGTCAGCCGTGCTTTGATCCGCCGGCTGATCGGCATCTGCCGGCGCGGCAGATTGCTTCTGTGCAGGCTTCGCCACGGCGGGCGGCTTGGTATCGCTATCCTTGGCCGGCGACGGCGTGTTGTCCCGGTTGCCGGCTCCATCCAGGGATTTCCTGGGGCCGGTGTCCTTGTTGCCATACTGGAAAACGGGCTTTAGCACCGCGATCGGCGGTGGCTTCGGCGGCTGCTTTTCCGGCACTGGAGGCTTTTCGACTTTTTCCTGGGGCGGTTTTTCGGCTTTCGGTTCCGGGGGCTTCTCGGCCTTGAGTTCGTTCGGCTGCGGTGCGGGCGGAGGCTTCGGCTTAGGTTGCTCGGGCGGAGGCATAAGCGCGACATTGACCGGCTGTTCCTCATCCGGCTGTTGGGCGGGCTTGGGCAAGGTATAGACCAGAAACGCTGCGATCAGCGCATGCAGCATCAGCGATGCGGGCAAAGCCCACGCCAAATTCCGACGCCGCTCTCCGGTCTCGCCCTTCATTCGACCGATGTGGAACGAAATGGCGGCGGCTTCAAGCACAGGCATCGGATCGGCGCCTGACAAGTCAGTGATTGGATGGCCATGTGCAGCGCCGCCGAGAATCAGAAGGGGCGCGGTCCGGACTTGTCCGTGACAGGCCGTCGCTGACATGGGAACGCAATGCTGCTTGCAGGCCGGACGACCTGAATATCGCGACGCCCGGGGCAAGCCCGCTTGCCACGAGGCCCCACGCCGCGATATCCCGGGCAACCTCCTCAGTTCCGGCCTTCCATGCTCAAGACCGTCTCCCTCACGCTGCTTTCGCTTGCCATGGCCATCGGCCTTGGCGGCGGCAGCGTCTGGTACGCGCTCAACGCGCAGGACGGCGTCGGCGCGATCCGCATCGGCCAATGGACAGCTTTTCCTGAAATCGGCACGGAAGGCTCCGACCCCTACTCCAAGGCGCGCGTGGCGCGTGAGGGCGTGCTGGCGCTCGGCCGGGCGGAGGGGTTGTCCTTCGTCGCCGAGCGCGACGCAGCCGGCCAGCCGCTGAAGCGGGAATGCGCCTATTCGATCGAAGGCGGCTACCCGACGGCCCGGTTCTGGACGCTTTATGCCGCCGACCAGTCGCTCGGCGTCATCGACACCGGCAAGGCGAGACAGGCGGCGCTGCAATCCTACGAAGTGCTGCGCCGGCCCGACAATTCGGTCGTCATCTCCGTCGGCGACCGCCCTGCCCCGGGCAACTGGCTGCTGACGGCCGGCTTCGGCAAGATGTATTTCGTGCTGACCTTCTACGACACGCCGATCGCGAGCAGCACCGGGCTTTCCGACGTGACGCTGCCGCGCATTCTGAAGGCGGGCTGCCATGCGTAGCCTGCTGCACGCCCTGGTCCTCGGTCTGCTCGGCGCCGGCATCGTGCATATCGCGGTGCTGTTTTTGGTGCCGGAATTTTCCGAGCGCGATGCCTGGTCGCGGCTGGCAACGGCCTCCGACCTCTACAAGATGACGCGCCTGGACGCGGAGGCCGGCGGTGCGCCTGTGGTGAAGTCGGTCGACCCCATGTTCTACGCGGCCGCCTGCCGCTTCAATCTCGCCGACGGGCTGGTGCGGATCCGGGCGCCCGGCGACGTGCCGTTCTGGTCGGCCTCGGTCTATGACCGCAGCGGCCATAACATCTATTCCTTCAACGACCACAATGCGAACAGCGAGAAGCTCGATGCCGTGGTGCTGACACCGGCGCAGATGATCGACGTGCGGCGCGATCTTCCCGAGGACTTGCAGGGCGCGATCTTCGTCGAGGCGCCGATCGAGGAGGGAATATTTGTCGTCCGCGCCTTCGTGCCGGACGATAGCTGGAAGCCGATCGTGTCGCGCTTTCTCGAACAGAGTGCCTGCGGGCTGCAGGAATACTGAAGAGTCAGCTCAGTGGTGCGGCACTAGTGGCCGTGGCGACCCAGGCTTGTTCGGGCCGTCCGGACGCGCCCCGCCGACCTGCGGCTGTGGCTCATAGCGGACGCCGGGGAAGATGATGACAGCCGCTGCCGTGTCGGTGTCGTGGGTTACTCGATTGACGGGTGCCGCTCGCGGCACGAAAGACAAGACCATGCCCATGGTTCGCGTATTCCTCTCGGTTTGACCGGAGCACAACGCAACGCCTCCAAAGTCGATTAAGGCGGGCAGAGGGTTAACGGAGCGCTAACGGATCGCGGCTAATTTGATGTTTGTTCCCTGGAGACGCGAAACCGGCCCGGCCGGAGGCGCGGGGCCGGGTCTGTGTCGAGTATCGGGCGTATCCTCCGTGTCTTCTTCGGATTTCAGGCACATCGCTATCCGGACCGAAGCGGGAAAAGCCGAAAGGCTGTTCCGCGCCGCCGTGTCGGCCTTCTGCTCGCTGACGCGCCCGTCGCGGCGCGAAATCGCCCAACTCGAGGATCTGACGCTGCCGCTGTTCGACGAAGTGTCGGTCGAATCGCGCCGCTATGTCGCCGCCGCCCTTTCCGAATGCGAATATGCGCCGGCCGCGTTGGTGCGGCGGCTGGCCGAGGAGCCGGTCGAGATCGCGGCGCCGCTGCTTACCCGCTCGGACGCGCTGAGCGACATCGACCTCATCGCGCTGATCGGCCGCCATGGCCTGCCGCACGCGCGCGCAATCGCTCGCCGCAAGGAACTCAACGCAACCATCGCCCACCTGATCCGCGCGCTGGAGAAGCCGACGCTGGTCAACACGCGGCCGCCGGAGACGGTCACGAAGCTCGCGCCGGTGAAACCGGCGCCAGCTTCCGCAACAGAAGACAACCGCCCGGATCCCGGCGTGCCTGAGGAAAACGCGCGGCGACGCCTGCGCTCGATGATGCGGCCCGCCGGCGAAAGTGCCGCTGTCAACCTGTTCCTCGGACAGCCGACTTATCTGAAGCTGCGCGAGACGGCGCTGACGGGCAACCTTGCTTTCTTCCAGACAGCGCTTGCCGATGCGCTCGACATCGATTTTGCCACAGCCCGCTCAATCACAGAGCAATCGGGCTACGCAGCGCTGCTTGCGGCGCTCAAGGCGCTCGACCTAAGCGAAGACAGGGCCTTCCTGATCGCGGTCGCGGTCCATCCCGGCGAGTTTCCGCATCCCCAGGCAATCCGTCTGTTCCTCGACCGCTATCGGCTGCTGCATCGCGAGGCAGCGCTCGACAAGGTGCGGGCCTGGAAAGCCGAAACGCTGTCTCGGGCGATCCGCGGCAATGCCATCGAGACAGGGCGCCACGCATCGAACAGCGATGACAAGGCCGCCGGCCGCAAGGCGTCCTGACCCAATTCCAGGGAAGTGCACAGCGTTTCCGTGGCCGGTCGGGACGCCGGGCCGCCGCCTCTATTCCGCCTTCACGGACACAAGCTCCTCGACCGGAACGGAGCCGGCCTCGATCTCGACCACCCAGATGTCGGGATCGAATCTCTTTTCCTTTTCCAGCCTTGCATCGAATGCCGAGCTATCGTCGCCAGAATCGAGCAAGGTGAAGAAGCGCTCGTCGGGCTTGGCCGAATCGTAGCTCGTTTGCGGCGCCGGTCCGTACAGAGCCACTTCGCCGAGCCGGTCGCGCGACAACACGAAGACGGCGCCGGCCTCGGTCGCGCCGCGCTTGACCACGGCAGCAAAACCGCCGGCGGTGAAGACACGGCGCAGAAGGGCCGATACCCACAGATCGGTAGTCACGCGCATGGCAGGGTTCCGGATGGCATGCCGACCTTTTTAGCGAGATTCCCGCGTGTTCGCGAGCGGCCAGGATGTCAAGAACGGAACATCCGCTTCTAACAAATCTTGTTGAAATTTATTAGAGGCGTTAAAAACAATAACCATGAAAACTCAAGCCATGCGTACTCTCACCATATCCCTCACACCGAAGCAGGCCGCGCGTCTGCAGGACGCGGTGGACAGCGGCAGCTATGCTTCGAATAGCGAAATCGTCAGGGAAGCCCTCAGGCTGTGGGAACACCGCGAGGAACTTCGCGCCCTGGAACTGGCACAGCTAAAGCAAGCTTATGAAGAAGGCATGGCGAGCGGTAAGGGCCAAGAGGTTGACCGCGCCGCCTTTCTGCGTGCTCTGAAGGCCGAGCGCGCCGGACGTGGCTAACTATCGACTTACTCCTCGCGCGCAACGGGATCTAAGCGAGATTTGGGAACATATCGCGGCTGACAGCGAAAGAGCTGCTGACAGGCTCGTGGGACGCATTTTCGACAAGCTGGAACTCGCTTGCAGCCATGCCAGTATAGGTGTCGCTCGGCCCGAGTTGAGCGACACAGCCCGTGTTCTGGTGGAAGGCCGATATATCGTTATTTACGAACCGACGAGCTACGGCATTCTAGTTGTGGCAATAGTCCACGGGATGCGAAACCCCGAACATTGGCTCGAATGAACCGACGCCCGATGCCGCCGCTCCCTCAGTTTGTCAGGCCGATCTCGCGCATCTTGGCATAGACCACTTCGTCCGGCTCACCGGTTTCGGGCAGGCCGAACAGCGCCTGGAACTCCTTGATCGCAGACTTGGTCCGGGCGCCTACGACGCCGTCGAGCTGCATATCGTCATTGCCGAAGGCCTTCAGGCCAGCCTGGATCTTGACGATGCGGGCGTCGGGGGCCTGCGCTGCGCCGTTGGCCGGAGAGGAGACCGGAATGGCCGCCGGTCCGGCGGCCTGGGCCGCAGCCCTGTCGGCCGGTCTCGGGGCCGGATGCGGAATGGCCGCAGTCGTTTGCCTGGCGCCAAGCTGATCGAGCAGCGCGCCGTCGACATCGCCGGAGGCGGGCAGCCCGACCTTGAGCTGATAGGCCTGGATAGCCTTGCGCGTGGCTGGGCCCGTGAGGCCGTCGACGGTGCCGTCGTAGAAATTGAGGTCCTTCAATATGCCCTGCACCTGCTGGACGACCGGATCGGGCTTGGGAGCGGGCTGCGCCTGCCGCACGATGTTGATGGTGGTCTCCGGCTCATCCGAGACGGCATGCGGGAAATTCTCGATGCTCCTGGTGGCGAAGAAGGCGCCCGTGTGCGGAAAAGGCTGGTACCAGAGCGCGTTGGCCGAAACGTAGAAGAGCGTCACCAGGAAGGCGGTCGAGCCGCCGACCAGAACCGGATTGCGCGAGATCATCTGGCCGACCGCCGCAGCGCTCTCGGCAAGCAAGCCGCGCTCGGGTTCGACCACTTTAGGCCGTCTTGCGGAGCGAGCCATTGCTGTCCCCATTTGCATCCCCCTTCGGCTTTGCAATCGGCACCGGCAGCACGTCGGCCGGCGCGCCCGAGCGCCGCTTCGGTCCATTCACCGGCAGGCTGATCGTCACCGTCGTGCCTTCGCCCGGGGCGCTCTCGATCGACATCGTGCCCTCATGCAGCGCCACCAGCCCCTTGACCAGCGACAGGCCGAGCCCGGTTCCCTCGAAGCGGCGCGTATAGCCGTTCTGGATCTGCATGAACGGCTTGCCGAGATTGGCCATATCCTCTTCGGCGATGCCGATGCCGGTGTCGCTCACCCAGAAATGCAGCCGCGAGCCGACCCGCTTGGCGCCGATCACCACGCTGCCGCCGTCAGGCGTGAACTTTAAGGCGTTCGAAACGAGATTGATCAGGATCTGCTGCACGGCGCGGCGATCGGCATTGATCTCGCCGGCGTCAGGCGCGATCTGCGCGCCGAGCGCGATGCTCTTGGCCTCCGCCAGCGGCCGCATCATCGAGCGACACATGTCGGCGGCATCGGCGAAGCGGAACGGCTCGAGCTCGGTGGCATAGGCGCCTGCCTCTATGCGCGAGACATCGAGGATTGAGGTGACGACGGACAAAAGATGCTGGCCGGACTCCCTGACCAGGGCGACATATTCCTTCTGGCGCGGATCGCGGAAGGCGCCGAACATCTCGTGCAGCAGCATGTCGGAGAAGCCGATGATGGCATTGAGCGGCGTGCGCAACTCGTGGCTGACCACCGCCAGGAAACGCCCCTTAGCCACTTCGGCGGCAGCCGCAGCCTCCCTCGCCGTGGCAAGCTCTTCGCGGAGCGCAGCGACCTCGTCGTTCTCACGAAGGACGAAGGTCAAGATGTCCTGCTCCCGCGCGCCGCGCAGCAATTCAAGGCGGAACGGGCGGAAATTGTCGGCCGAGCAGCCACCGTCGCGCGGCAAGCGGATGCGCAGGTCGAGCCGGCGCTTCGGCGCGCCGTCGCGCATGTCCGCGAGCGCGGTGAGATAGGCGACGCGATCGGAAAGATGGACGCGCTCGAACAAGCCGGTACCGAGCAGGAGCTCCGGCGCAAGCTTCAGAATGGAACGCGCCTTGGCCGAAGCGTCGAGCACCTCGCCCTGGCGGCCGACGCGCAGCACGACGGCATCGATCGTCTCTTCGAGACGGTCCACCGCAGGCTCCGCCTGACGCGCATCGGCGGGATTGGCGACGGCCGCCGCGCGCGGCAGGAGCGTAAGCGCCCAGGCAAGCGGCAGCAGCCAGTGCCAACCGGCGATCGCAGCCTCGCCGAGCGGCAGGAACTGGTTTGCGAAAGGCTGCAGCAGGATGGCGCCGAATGCCGCCAGCGCGCCCGAAATTGCTGCGCGGCGCGACCCGGCGATCCAGCAAGACTCGACCGGCAAAGCCACTGCAAGCAGCGCGACCGGCGACGCCAGACCACCCGCCGCGGCAATTGCGCCGGCAAGCGCGAGGCCACCCGTCGCCACCGAGGCACGGCCGGCGAGCGTCATGCGGCCGGTGGCGGCAACCAGAAGCGCTGCGAACCAGCACAGACCGAAAGCGCCGAAGATCGCAGCCACTGTAACGGCGGCGCCCAGGCTTGAGGTGACCAGCGTCACCGCCGCACCCGCGGCGAGGAAGGGAGCGGCGAGCATGACGCCGATGAAGCGGCGCTGGCGCTGGCGCTCAGCCTCGTCCGTGACGGTCGGATGAACCATGCGTTCGCAGCCGGCGGCAACCGCGCCAGGCAGAGGAACGTATCTGGCCGTAATCGAACTCAACGCACTCGGACCCGGTCGTGAATTGCCCTGCTTCTGCAGGTGACTCTTGATTGGACTGAAAGTCGCATCCAGCGTTTAAGGAATGGATAAGGCAGGGAAGGCGAGCGCCCCGCCCGCGGCAAATATCGGGACGCCGGCACCCCAAAGCCCGTCGATCTGCCGCCATGGTAAATGGAGCGTTAGCCACAGCCCGGCTCGCCTGGCCTCCCGAAAACCCAGTGCCGATGCTCGCCCCTTCCAAAATTTTTCTTTTGAAACAGCCACATAGATGGTTGTTCTGAAGTTAATTACAGTCGATGAGATTTGAGTTAAATCGGTTGCGAAAATCAATCCTTTCGAACTTATCTAAAATTTGAAGAAAATTCGCGGCTTCGGCGCAAGCCACGCTTCGCGCCTTCGTGCCATTGTCATGTCCATAAAAAGAGATCATGCCGATGGATGCATGATCCGATCACGACGAGGCATCGAGATGGGCTTTCTGATCAGGATGGCTTTCTGGTTTTCGCTGGTGCTCTTGGCGCTGCCGCTCAGCGTCGGCCCCGACGAGGATGGCCGCGAGGCGGTCGGGCCGATCCAGGCGTTGTTTGCGGCGCGCGAGGCGGTCGGCGACATTGCCGGCATCTGCGAGCGCAAGCCGGATGTTTGCGAGACCGGCAAATCGGCCATGCACACCATCACCGTGCGCGCCAAGGAGACAGCCAAGATCGCCGCCGCCATGCTTGATGACCAGCAGTCGGAAAAGACGGCCGCGCCCGCTGCGAAGGTAGCGCAGACGTCTGGCGAGACCACCGGCAGCGTCGCCGAGGACATCGTGCTGCCCGCCAAGGTCAACATTCCGGTGATGCTGACGGCGAAGAACTGAGATTGCTTTCTGGAAATGCTCTAACGCCGCGGGCCCGCCCGACCTCTCGACGCCCGCGGCGTCTTTCTTTTTCCGTGACGTTGCGGCGCCGGGTCACTATATGCGGGCAATGACGACCTCGATCGAAACGATCCGCGACGATTTCTCTCTGCTCGACGAGTGGGAGGACCGCTACCGCTATGTGATCGAGCTTGGCGAGGCGCTGCCTCCGTTTCCCGAGGCGGAACGCACACCGGCCAACAAGGTGCCGGGCTGCGTCAGCCAGGTGTGGCTGACCACCGAGCAGGGAGAAGGCGTCGATCCGGTGGTCAGCTTTCGCGGCGATTCCGACGCCCACATCGTGCGCGGCCTTGTCGCCATCATGCTGGCGCTGTTCTCGGGCCGGCCGGCCAGTGAAATCCAGAACACCGATGCGGAAGTGACGCTGAAAGAGCTCGGCCTCGACGAGCATCTGTCGCCGCAGCGCGCCAACGGCCTTCGCTCAATGGTCAAGCGCATCAAGCGCGACGCCGAAGCCGCCTTGAAGCAAACCGCCTGACTCTGCCCCAAGCCCGGCAACAAGCCGCACTGCGGCGGGTTCACCCGTTCGCAGCAAGACATCCCTGAAATACCTCAAAAACGGCGCCCCGCGGGCGCCGTCGCTTTTGCCGACTTGCGGAAGCTGCTACCGGCGACCCTTGGGCTTGCGGCCGAGGCCCATCTTCTTGGCCAACTGCGAACGGGCGGCTGCGTAGTTGGGAGCAACCATCGGATAGTTGGCGTCCAGGCCCCACTTCTCGCGGTATTCTTCCGGGGTGAGATTGTAATGTGTCATAAGGTGGCGCTTCAGCGACTTGAACTTCTTGCCGTCTTCGAGACAGACGATGTAGTCGTCATGCACGGAGCGCTTCGGGTTGACGGCCGGCTTCTGCTTCTCGGCCGAAGGCTGCTCCGTCGTGCCGCCGACGCGGCCGAGCGCGGCATGGACGTCGGCAATCAGGTTCGGCAGTTCGCCGACCGGCACCGGGTTGTTGCTGACATAGGCCGCGACGACATCGGCAGTCAGCTCGATTAGCGCGTCCCCATTCCTTGAAGGTGTTTCGACGATATCCATTGTGCTCAGGCCCCAACGAGAGTTTGTTTTCTAGACTGCGCCCTTTTTCTGGATCGGGCATCGCGCGAAATTCATGCAGGCAAACCCTGCGATTCGCGTCGCGTCATCTTAATGACCCTGTGCTGCAAGTAAGTCAATTCACCCATTGAATTATATTCGGCGATATTCATCAAATATTGCCGATTCAGCTTCAAAAATTCGTGTGCCGTGTAACTTAGCGAGATTTTTCTGGCCGGACCAGTGCAGCCTGACGTGGCGCCAAGCACGCTTTTACACCTCTGGTCGCGTCAAAACAGGTTCTTTATGCTTGGCTAAACTAATGTTTGGCCGCCCGGTGAGCGAAGAATCCTATGGATCATGGCGCGGACATTCATCCTCACGTCGAACAGCCAAGTCGCCTCGACGAACCTCTCAGTGGGGTTTGATGTACTTGCCGTAGACCCAGCCGGTAACAAAATGACCGTTCTGCGCCGGATCGTGCCAGACCTCGCACCAGCGGTAGCGGATCGCCTGCCGCTGCTTCCAGTGCGGTTGGCCGACAATGTCGAGCAGATCTATCCCGCCCGTGCAACGGCCGGTCATCTGCAAGACAGTGCCATTCGGATAGGCCGCCTGTCTTTGCGATGTGTTTGACGGATACTTGCGCGCGTTGAGCGTGTCGCCGAACGGCACGCCAGCCACTTGCCAGGCCGCGAACACGGTTGCATGAGACTGGCCGGAAAAGGCCAGGACCGCCGAAGCGACAGCGAAAGCCACGGCGGCTCGAACATAGGATTTCATCTTTTCCCCTTTCGACTTACCTTGTGTAGACCACCTTGAACCCCGCCCTTTGAACCGCTGCTGAGCGACGCGTTCATTCGCCATTCAAGCAAATTTCAGGCAATTCCACAGCGAGACGCAATGACCAGAACCTCCGTCTTCCCGACCGCCATCCCGCCGCGGCCCGAGAAACGCCCCATCTTCGACGTTCATCACGGCATCACCCGCACCGACGACTACGCCTGGATGCGGGCCGCCAACTGGCAGGCGATGTTCAGGGACCCTGCACTGCTCGACGGCGCGATCCGCGCTCATCTCGAGGCCGAGAATGCCTACCAGGCAACGCTGATGGCCGACACGGCCGAGCTGCGCCGCAAGCTGTTCGCCGAGATGAAGGGGCGCATCAAGGAGGACGACTCCACCGTGCCGATGAAGGACGGTCCCTACGCCTATGGCTCGTCGTTCAAGCTCGGCGGCGAGCAACCGCGCTACTTCCGGACGCCGCGTGATGGCGGCATTGAGGAGATCCTGCTCGACGGCGATGCGGAAGCCGAAGGCAAGCCCTATTTCCGTCTTGGCGGATTCGACCATTCGGCTGACCATCGCAAGCTGCTCTGGGCTTTCGACGACAAGGGCTCGGAGTTCTTCGCGCTGCGCGTGCGAGACATTGCCAGCGGAAAGGAACTCACCGATCAGATTCCGGATACAGGTGGCGGCGGCGTGTGGAATGCCGGAGACGACGGCTTTTTCTACACCCGCCTCGACGACAGCCACCGCCCGTCAAAAGTGTTCTTCCACGCGCTTGGCGACAATCCGGAGAACGATCGGCTGATTTACGAAGAGACGGATGCCGGCTTCTTCATGGACGTCAGTGGCACGCGTTCCAACGACTGGATCATGATCGGCATCAACGATCATGAAACCTCCGAATACCGGCTTCTGCGCGCCGACGAGCCGTTCGCCGAGCCGAAGCTGGTGGCGGCGCGCGAGACCGGCCTGCAATATGACCTGGAGGAAGGTGGTGACGTCTTTTTCATCCTCACCAATGCCGACGGCGCCAAGGACTTCAAGATCATGACCGCGCCGGTCGAAGATCCGGTGCAGGCCAACTGGAAGGAACTGGTGCCGCACGAGCCCGGCCGGCTGATCCTGTCGGTGCTCGGCTTCAGGCACCACATGGTCAGGCTGGAACGCAAGGAGGGCCTGCCGCGCATCGTGGTGCGCGATCGGGCAAACGGCGAGGAGCACCTCATTTCCTTCGACGAGGAGGCCTTCTCGCTCGGCCTTTCCGGCTCCTACGAATACGACACCGAAGTCATGCGCTTCACCTATTCGTCGATGACGACACCGGCACAGGTGTTCGACTACAACATGCGCAGCCGCGAGCGCGTTCTCTTGAAGACGCAGGAGGTGCCATCGGGCCACGATCCGGAGCATTATGTCACGCGCCGGCTGATGGCGCCGGCTGCCGACGGCGAGCTGGTGCCGATCTCGCTGATCCACCATCGCGACACGCCGCTTGATGGCTCGGCGCCCTGCCTGCTCTACGGCTACGGCTCCTATGGCATCACGGTTCCCGCCGCATTCAACACCAATTGCCTGTCGCTGGTCGACCGCGGCTTCGTCTACGCCATTGCCCATGTGCGCGGCGGCAAGGACAAGGGCTACGGCTGGTATGACGACGGCAAGCGTCGGCACAAGATGAACACCTTCACCGATTTCATCGCCTCAGCGCGCCATCTCGTGGCCGAGCGCTACACGTCGCGCGATCGCATCGTCGCGCAGGGCGGCTCGGCCGGCGGCATGCTGATGGGGGCGATCGCCAACATGGCACCCGAAAGCTTCGGCGGCATCGTCGCCGAGGTGCCGTTCGTCGACGTGCTCACCACCATGCTCGACGCCAGCCTGCCGCTGACGCCGCCGGAATGGCCCGAATGGGGCAATCCGATCGCCTCGGCCGAGGACTACGGGACGATCGCTGCCTATTCGCCCTACGACAATGTCGCGGCGCTCGACTATCCGCCGATCCTGGCGCTGGCAGGTCTGACCGACCCACGCGTCACCTATTGGGAGCCGGCCAAATGGGTGGCGCGGCTGCGCGACCGCAAGGCGGGCGACAATCCGGTGCTGTTCAAGATCAACATGGAGTCCGGCCATGCCGGCGCCTCGGGCCGGTTCTCGCGCCTGGAGGAGATCGCGTATATCTACGCCTTTGCGTTGAAAGTGACCGGCAAGGCCTGATTTTTCCCTCGCAATCGCGAGCACCTCGCGCTACGCAATGCGCCTCGTTTTTGGTCGCGGCCGGTTCGGGCCGCGCCATCCGTCATTCGCAGGGTTCGTCATGCTGCTCGTCGACGTCTATCTCGACAAATCGCCCATCCAGGGCATCGGTGTCTTCGCCAAACACCGCATTCCAAAGGGCACGTTGATCTGGAAGCTCGATCCAAGATTCGACCGCCGCATTTCGGTCGACACCTATGAGAACGAAAGCGGCCCGGTGAAGTCCTACCTCGATCGGTACTCCTATCCGGACAGGCGCGACCGGAATTATATCGTCTTCGAGGCGGACGATGCGCGCTACATGAACCATGCCGACGAGCCGAACTGCGACGTCTCCTCGCCGGAGGAAACCTACGCGCTGCGCGACATCGCGCCCGGCGAGGAACTGACCTGCGACTACAACCACTTCTTCGAAAACGGCTTCGATTTTTTGGGCGACCGCCACGCGTAATCGGAGCGACCGCGGTCGAAGCGTCTCACGCCGAGAGCAATTCCGGCAAGCGCTCCATGGCCAATCTGCCGCGCAGGTGTCGAATGGCGGCCAAGGTTTTGCCGGCGATGACGCCTAAAGCGGCGCCGCCGGCGATCGCAAGCAGTTGGAAGCCTGGAGCCGGCAGCCAGCCTGCGACAGGTGCCATCAAAAGCTCCGGGACGAAGCGATGGACCAAGTAGATCGGGAAAGCCGCGACGGCGACCTGCGTAACCGCCCGCCCCACCCCAGCAGGCAGGCGAACACGCGGCAGGTAAAGCAGAGCCGAGAGCGCCGCGAAGATCGTCAAATACTTGACCGTCGTCCCCAGCCAGACCGACTCCCAAAAGGCTAGATACCCCAATACGGCAGTGGCAAATGCGGTCACGAGGAGTTTTCTGGCGGGAGTGTCGGCCAAACCGGCGCACCAGCCGAAGACCGCAAGGTGGAAGACCCAGTAGATCGCGAAGATCTGGCGGCTGCCTAAGTCCACGAACAATGGAACTGCAAAGCGCGCAGCGGCGGCAAACGCCAATAGTCCGATCGAGAAGGCAAAGGGTCGAGCCTGGGCGAGCTTGCGTAGAACCGGAACGGCAAAGGCGAGGGCGAAGACCAACAGCGTCTGCGCATAGGCCTCGATGAACCAGTAGAGATACGGGATCATCTCGTGACGTTCCGGTTCGGCATAGCCGAAGTTGCCGGTAAGGGTCATCGAGGCCCAAGGGATCGCCTGCCAGGCGAGGGAGTAAGCGGCGACTATGAGAAAATAAGGGATCAGGACGCTAATCGCAGGTTTCAGCGCGTGCCGGATCCGACCGGCAAGCAAATGGATCGACTGAAAACGCGCAAGGCTGTAGCCGACAAGCAGCATCATGATGCCGGAGCCGCCCGGGATAGGCCACAGCGTCTCGTGATGCACGACCACCAGCAGGATGGCGAAGGCCCTCAGCACGATATCGACAGGCGTCTCGTTTGCCTGGTCCCGCATGAAAGACCGTTTCGCCGAATAAAGATTTGTCAGGTCTCCAACGCTTAGTCGTTCCCAGCCGTCCGGCAGTTCCAAGCCGAGCCGTTCGAGTTCCAGAGCCAATTGCAAAAAGCGAAGAGAATCTCCGCCGAGCGACACAAAGCTGTCAGCGCGGCCGACCGGAAGCGGATAGAACACGCGGGCATAGGCTCCGGGCACGCCGCCACGTTCGCGGATTTCCGCCCGTCCCAGCAACATCTCGCGTTGCAGGCAGCCATAGTCGATCTTGCCCGAGGCTAGCCTGGGAAGGTCGACACGCGTCGAAACTCGAACCAGATTGGCGGGCAAGCGGCTGACTTCGGCCAGGATACGCTGTGCCCGGCCTGCCGAGCCGGCGCCGGTCACATAGGCTTCTAGGCCTCGATCGTCGCCGAGCACCGCGGCCGCAATGCCCGCCCGCTCCAGGGCCCGCTCCATGATATCGAAGCCGATCCTGAGGCCGGCAATCTTGGCAAAGCGGCTCTTGCGCCCGACGATGCGGAAGAAACCTTGCTCGTCCTGGACGGCAATATCGCCGGTGTTCAGGATCTCGACCTCAGCCCCGCGCGCCAGATCACAACGCTGCTCGGCGTAACCCATCATGACGTTCGGGCCGCGATAGACAAGTTCTCCCGGGATGCCCGAGCGGTTGACCGGCTCCCCCTTGTCGTCGACAAGGCCGAGGCTGCCGCCTGGGATGGCGACGCCGATCCGCTCCTCCCGGTCGGACAGGCTCTCCGGCGGCACGAAGGCGATACGCGCTGTCGCCTCGGTTTGACCATACATGACGAAGAAACGCCCACCCGCGGCGCGCAAATGATCCCTGTACAGGCGGATGACGTCGGGGCTGAGCTGTCCACCCGCCACCGTCATCATGCGCAAACCCTTGAGCTTAGCGTCGCGGAAACGCATCCGTTCCAGGAGTTCGTAGGAATACGGGACGCCGGACAGATTGGTGCAGCCACCGTCGGCGATTATCTGCAGGAAATCGCCGTCCATGGCCGAAACACCGGGGAAGAGGATGCTGCCGCCGGCAATCAGATGCGAATTGAGAACCGACAGTCCGTAGGAATAATGCAGCGGCAGCATGAGAGCGGCCCTGTCGGCGGACGAGAGTTCGAGATAGGTCGTTATCGCGCGCGCATTGGCTTCGAGATTGGCATAGGAGAGCCTGACCGCCTTGGCGGCGCCCGAGCTGCCGGACGTCATCAGCAGCAGCGCGAGATCGGGATGCAGCGGCTCAATGTCCCTCGCGGGCCAAGCTTCCTTCACGAGACGCCAGCGGCCATCGGCTCGGCGATAGGTGAAATCCGGCTGGAAGGCCGCCAGGAAGTCGTCCCAGACCCTTTTGTCGCAAGGCGGCAGCATGGCCACCGCATGACCCGCCCGCAGGGCTCCAAGATAGGCGACGACCGCATGCTCGGAGGGTTCCGCTGAGATAGCGACGAGCTGCTTTCCCTCATCCCCCAGCCGCGTGGCGAAGTGCTGCGCAAGGTCGTCGAGCTCCGCATAAGACAGGCTGCGCCCGTCGGCGAAGAGAAGTGCTGCGCGCTGCTCGCCATGGGCGAATTCAAACACAAGGTCGAGAGAGTGCATGGGCAAGGCTTCGATCCGCCTGGAAACTGGCCGAAGCGCGTATGATACATGACTATTAAAGTCAACTAATATGGACCTGAGACATCACAGGCACACCGCATCATGGTGTCGCGCAGCCGATATGCATCGATCAGCTCGCCGGCTTGCGCGCCGGATAGCCATTGGGATGCGGCGGGACGGCCTTCAGATAGGCCGCGATCGCGGCGCGGTCGTCGGCCGACAACTGAGCTATGTTGCGCTGCACGTCGACCATGGCACCGCCGACGGAATCGAAATCCGGCGTGAAGCCGGTTTCGAGATAGTTGGCGATGTCGGCCTCCGACCAGTCCTTCGTGCCGCCTTGCGGGGTGATATTGGGCACCACGCCCGAGCCTTCGGCGGCCACGGCTCCCGCCAGCCATTCGGCCTTCTTGACGCCGCCGGCAAAGTCGCGCGGCGTGTGGCATTCGCCGCAATGGCCGGGGCCCTCGACCAGATAGCGGCCGGCCAGCACCTTGTCAGGCGCGCCCTCGGGCAAGGCAATGACCGGTTCAGGGCTGACATAGAGCCGCTTCCAGAGACCAATGCCGCGACGGATGTTAAAGGGGAAGGAGAGTTTGTGGCCGGGCGCCTTGCCGGCGACCGCCGGCAGCGTCTTCATAAAGGCATAGAGGTCGGCGACATCGGCCGGCTTCATGCGAGCATAAGAGGCATAAGGGAAGGCCGGATAAAAATGCTCGCCGGAGGGCGAAACACCCTTCAGCATCGCATTGGCGAAGTCCTCCTCGCTCCAGGCGCCGATGCCGTCCTTTTGATCCTGTGAGATGTTGGGCGGGACGAAGGTACCGAACGGCGTCTTCAGCTCCAGCCCGCCGGCAAGCTCTAGGCGGGCATCACCCTTGGACCCCGGTTTGGCGTGGCAGGATGTGCAGCCGCCGGCAAAGAAGATGCGCTTGCCTTTCGCAGCATCACCGGGGCCAAGCTGCGCGACGGTCGCGGCATCAAGCCTGACGGGCGCAGACAACGCCCAGCCGGCGACCGCGCCGGCGCCGCCCAGCACGATGACGGCGCCGACGAGCTTCTTCAGCCACGCCATATCAGGCGATCAGCCCTTCTTGATCCTGTAGGTCTCATGACAGGTGCCGCAGTCGCCGCCGATGGTGTTGAGCTGCGCCTTGAGCGCATCGACATCGGCCGGCGGCGAAGCCACTGCCGCCTTGACGTCGGCCAGGAACTTGTCCCCGGCCGCCTTGAAGCCTGGCATGTCTTCCCAGATCTTCGGCGCCGCCGTGGTGTCGCCCTTGTCGCTGCCGGCCGGGAAAAGTTTCTCGGCATCGAATTTTTCGGCGTTCGCCTCCAGCGCCTTTAGCGCCGTCAGCACAGCGGCGGCGTCGAAAGCCTCCTCGCCTTTGACGACCTTGGACAACTGGCCGGCGAGCTTGCCGCGTTCCTTCATCAGGGCCTGGCGATCCTTGATCGGGTCGGCATAAGCGGCCGAGCCGGCAAAAGCGAGCAAAGAGATGGCGATGACAAGCTTTCTCATTCAATTGGCTCCATGGTGAAGAGAGTTCGCGACTAGACGTTAACGGGCGATGCAGTGGAATTATTCCCTCCGCGCCGCAACGATTTTCTTGACTGGAATTGCCCTCCTGCGCCGGCAAAAGAAAAGCCCCGGTCATGCCGGGGCTTTTCGGAAGGGTCGATCAAGCTTTCGCCTTCTCGTAGAGTTCCAGGACATAATCCCAGTTGATCAGGCTGTCGACGAAGGCTTCGAGATATTTCGGCCGCGCGTTGCGGTAGTCGATGTAATAGGAGTGCTCCCACACGTCGACGCCGAGGATCGGCGAAGCGCCATGAACCAGCGGGTTCTCGCCATTGGGGGTCTTCGAGATCGCGAGCTTGCCGTCCTTGACCGAAAGCCATGCCCAGCCGGAGCCGAACTGGGTGGTGCCGGCGGCGACGAAGTCCGCCTTGAACTTGTCGTAGCCGCCGAGATCGGCATCGACGGCCTTCTGCAGAGCGCCCGGCAGCTTGTTGCCGCCGCCGCCCTTCTTCATCCATTTCCAGAAATGGATATGGTTGTAGTGCTGGGCGGCATTGTTGAAGAGCCCGGCATTCTTGCCGAAGGACTGTTTCACGACCTCTTCGACCGACAGGTCGCCCATTCCGGCCTCGGCGGCCAGCTTGTTGCCGTTGTCGACATAGGCTTTGTGGTGCTTGTCGTGGTGATACTCCAGCGTCTCCTTCGACATGTAAGGCTGCAAGGCCTCGTAGTCGTAGGGCAAAGCGGGCAACTCAAAAGCCATGGATGGTACTCCCTCAGGAAAAGTCCGGTAAAACTACCGGACTAAGATAGGTCTGGAATGGGTTGGGACAACTCCGGAACGAAGCGCCGAACGCCTTTTTATCCGCTCAGGCGGCGGAAGTCGAATGCGCCCAATCCCAATAGAGCTCGCGCGCCTTCTTGGCGACCGGTCCAGGCTGAATGCTACGGTCCTCGATGCGCGTGATCGGCACCACCTTCGAATGGTTGCCGGTCGAGAAGATCTCGTCCGCCTCGAGGAAATCGCGGATCGACAGCGTCTTCTCGGTGGTCCTGAAACCATAGTCGCCGAGCAGGTTGATCGTGCGCGAGCGGGTGATGCCGGAGAGGAAGGTGCCGTTCGCGGCGGGCGTCATCACATGGCCGTCCTTGACCAGGAAGATGTTGGAGGTGCCAGTCTCGGCGACATTGCCCAGCATATCGAGCACCAGCGCGTTGTCGAAGCCGCGCATCTTGGCCTCGAGGATGGCGCGGCCGTTGTTGGGATAGAGGCAGCCTGCCTTGGCGTTGGTCGGCATGGTCTCGATCGTCGGCCGCCGGAACGGCGAGACGCCGATCGAAAAGCCCGAAGGCGGAATCATCGGCGCTTCGTAGAGGCAGAGACAGAAGCGGGTCGAGGACGGGTCGGCCGGCACGCCCATATAGCCGCCATGCTCGGCCCAGTACATCGGCCTGATATAGACGGCGGTCTTGCCGTCGAATTTCTTCAGGCCGTCCCATGTCAGCCCGACGATCTGCTCCGTCGTCATGGAAGGCTTCAGGCCGAGCGCGATCGCCGAGGCGTTGACGCGCGCGGCGTGACGATCGAGATCGGGCGCCACGCCTTCGAACCAGCGGGCGCCGTCGAAGACGCTGGTGCCCAGCCACATGGCGTGGCTGCGCGGTCCCAGAATGGCAACATTGCCCTCGTACCAGTCGCCGTCCACATAGGTCCATGTCGCGGACTGCGCCGCCGCCGCCAGTGTCATCGTTTGCCGTCCGTATAGATGAGTTCCGGCCTCCATAGGACGACGCTTTGACGGCCGGCGTCAACCGACATCGGAAAAAATCCTTGAGGCCAGAGGCACTTAAAGCACGGCGCACGGAAAGGGATGGGCCATGTGTGTTGGGTTTTTGTGTTATGCGATCCTTTCCGAAAACCGCTGCCCACTTTTGGGCGACATGCATTAACCGCAATCAGCGCTTGCGCGGCAGGGCCGGGCGCCGCAAAACTCTTCCTATGCACCATGCAGCCTATGTCTTCGACGCCTATGGCACGTTGTTCGACGTGCACGCCGCGGTGCGCCGCCATGCGGGCGAGATCGGGCCGGACGGCCAGCTTCTCTCCGAGATCTGGCGCGCCAAGCAGCTCGAATATTCCTGGGTGCGGACGCTGATGGGCGCCTATGCCGATTTCTGGCAACTGACCGAGCAGGCGCTGGACTTCGCGCTGCGCAAGGTGCCGTCGGCCGATCCGGCGCTCAGGGCAAGGCTGCTGGAAGCGTATTGGCGGCTCGACTGCTATCCGGAAGTGCCGGCGGTATTGAAGGCGCTGAAAGCAGCGGGAGCGAAGCTCGCGATCCTGTCCAACGGCTCGCCGGAAATGCTGCGGGCGGCGGTGAAATCGGCCGCCCTCGACCAGATCCTGGACGACGTCTTCTCGGTCGACGAGATCAAGCGCTTCAAGACCGATCCTTCGGTCTACGACATGGTGGTCACTGGCTGGCGGCTCTATCCGGGGGCGGTGTCGTTCCAGTCCTCCAACCGCTGGGACGTCGCGGGCGCCGCCAGGTTCGGCTTCCGCACCGTCTGGATCAATCGCGCCAATCAGCCCGACGAATACCGGGATTTTCCGCCGGGGCTGATCCTGCCCTCGCTCGAAGGCCTTCTGGCAGGCGTTTGAGGGTGCTGTTGCTGCAGCGCAACAGATGTGTCGCGGTCACAGCTTCGCCTTTGTTTGTCCACCCTGAGGCCAGAATTGGAACCGCCTATCACCGCCGACTGTTATTGCAGCTGTCGGCGCCGGCCAGCGGATTCATGCATTCTTGCGAATTCAAGACCTAGAAAAGGCAACCATGTCAGACGCTTCCTTCCGCATCAGCCGCCGTGGCTTCCTCAATCTCACGGCCCTTGGCGCTGCTTCGGCGATTTCCGCCTGCTCCACCACCGGTCCTCGCCCGGCAGCCGTGCAGCCGCCACCGCCGGCCTCCGTCGAGCCGCCGCTCGGCGACTACGCCACCATGTATGGGCCGATGTCCGACAACGGCTTCGACCTGCCGGCCATCCCGGTAAACAAGATCGATCACAGATATTTGCGCCAGATCGTTCCCGATCCGACCGGACAGCGCCCGGGCACCATCGTCGTCGATACCACCAACCACTTCCTCTATCTGGTGCGTGAGGGTGGCCAGGCGATCCGCTACGGCGTCGGTCTCGGCCGCGCCGGCTTCGAATGGTCGGGCGATGCGGTGGTGCAATGGAAGCAGAAGTGGCCGAAATGGACGCCGCCGGACGAGATGGTCGCGCGCCAGCCGGAACTGACGGAATACAGCGCCAAGAACGGCGGTATGCCCGGCGGGCTCAAGAACCCGCTCGGGGCGCGTGCGCTCTACCTCTTCAAAGGCAACCAGGACACGCTCTATCGTCTGCACGGGTCGCCGGAATGGTGGTCGATCGGCAAGTCGGTCTCGTCGGGCTGCGTGCGCCTGATCAACCAGGACATCATCGACCTCTATGACCGCGTCCCCAACAAGACGCCGGTCGTTGTCACAGCAGATGTTGGCCAGCCGATGGCCGATATGCCCGAGCGCCGGGCCATTCCGATCGACAACGGCGTGCCGGACGACTCTGTCCTGCTGGGGCCGGTGCCGCAGGAGAGTAACGAGATCTTTTGATCCGGCGTTCGTCAGCGGTGCTTGGCGAGGATGTCCGCCAGCACCGCAACGCCGCGGCGCAACGCCTCCGCGTCGAGACCAGCATATCCCATGATGAAGCCCGCCGTTTCGAGCCGCGGCTCGGCCGGATCATAGAGCGGCGATACCGGATAGAGGCCGATCCCCGCAGCACGTGCGTCGGCGATGATCGCCGGCTCGCATCCAGAATCGATGCCGTTCAACCAGGCCACGACGTGCAGGCCCGTGTCGGCCCCAGCAACAGTCACCTTTGGCCCGATATGATCGGCGAGCGCCCGCAGCAGGACTTCTCGGCGCTCGGCATTTTTCCTGCGGATGCTGCGGACGTGGCGCTCGTAAGCGCCGCTCGTCAGCAGGTCGGCCAACACGTCCTGCTCCAGCATCGGAGCATGCCGGTCGGTCAGGCGCTTTGCCTCGCTGAAGGCCCGACGCAGGCCGGCGGGGACGACCAGATAACCGAGCCGCAAGGTGGGCGAGAGCGTTTTGGACAGCGTGCCGACATAAATGACGGAGCCTGGATCGAGCGTCTGCAGAGGCGGGATGGGGGCGATGTCGTGGCGGTATTCGCCGTCGTAATCGTCTTCGACGACATAGGCGCCTGATGCCGTGGCCCAGGCCAGGAGGGAATGCCGCCGCGTCGCCGAAAGCACGCCGCCGAGCGGAAACTGGTGCGATGGCGTGACGTAAGCCAGACGGGCCGGCGGCAGCGCATCCGTCCTTAGCCCGTCAGCGTCGACCGCAACTGGCACGGCGACGCCGCCCGCGGCCGTGAAGGCATGGCGGGCCAGCAGATAGCCCGGATTCTCGATCACGAACGGGTCGCCGGAGTCGAGCAGCAGCCGCGCGCAGAGGTCGAGCCCTTGCTGGGAGCCGTTGACGATGGCGATCTGGTCCGGCGCGCAGCTGATGCCGCGTGCGCGCCAGAGATAGGTTTGCAGGGCGCTGCGAAGAGCAAGCGAGCCCTGTGGGTCGCCATAGCGCAACCGTGCGCCGCGCCGCAGAATGGCTTTGTTCGAGGCCCGTCGCCAAGCCAGCACCGGGAAGTCCGCCCCGGACAGGTCGCCATAGCGGAAATCCGCAACCTTGGCCGGCTGCTGTTCCGCCGGCGAAGGCAGGGCCAGCAGCCTGCGCGCGAACGTCGAGAGGTTGCGTGGCGAGGCAGCCGCGATGGAAGCCGCGCCTGACGGCCTCTCCAGTCCCGGAGCCACGATGGCACGCGCGCCCTGCCGGATGATCAGATAGCCTTCGGCGTCGAGCTGGTTGTAGGCCGCCGTCACCGTGGTTCGCGACGCGCCCCATTCGGCGGCAAAGGCCCGCGTCGACGGCAGCCGATCGCCGGGCCGGTAAACGCCGCTATGGATCTGCGCCTTGATCGCCGCGATGATCCGGCGCGCCACGCCTTCCTGTTCCAACTGGACCACCGAAAACCTGCAAAACTGGATGTTCCAAGCAAACCAGCTTGCCGGCATCTTTAAATGCAATGCAAGGAGTTTTCGCCATGTACATTCCGCCCGCCTTCCGCGATGACGACAGGGAGAGCCTCATGGCGACGATCCGCGCGGCACGGCTGGCGACGCTGGTCACCGCCACGGCGGAAGGACCGCAGGCGACGCCATTGCCGCTCTTGCTCAACGAGAGCGAGGGCGAGCATGGCACGATCTACGGCCATGTCGCGAAGGCAAATCCGCAGTGGCGCGCACCGGTGCTGGGCGATGGCCTGGCGATCTTCATGGGCCCCGACGCCTACGTGACGCCGGCCTGGTACCAGACCAAGCAGGAGACCGGAAAGGTAGTGCCGACTTGGAACTACCTGGCCGTTCATGCCTATGGGCCGATCGACTTCTTCGAGGACGCCGACAGGCTGCTCGAGATCGTCACGCGCCTGACCAATCTCCACGAAGGCGGACGCCCCTCGCCTTGGTCCGTATCGGATGCGCCGCCGGATTTCATCCAGGCGCAACTCAAAGGCATTGTCGGCTTGCGCATGCCGATCACGCGGCTCCAAGGCAAGCGCAAGATGAGCCAGAACCGCAACGCGGCCGATCGCGCCGGTGTCGCCACTGGTCTAGCAGCGAGCGACCGGCCTTCGGATCGCGACGTCGCCCAACTGATCCCGTCTTGACATCCGACCCAGTCCAATTGCCAGCGAGCCGATCATGCCGGACCTGACACAATTCGCCTTGTACTTCGCCGCGGCGCTGCTGCTCGCCATCACGCCCGGACCGGGCATCTTCTATGTCGCCGCGCGCACCCTGGCCGGAGGCCGCGCTGAAGGCATCGCCTCCAGTTTCGGGACAGGCCTGGGCGGCATGGTTCATGTGCTTGCCGGAAGCCTGGGCGTTTCAGCCCTCGTGCTCGCGAGCGCCGAACTCTTTACGGCGCTGAAGTTGATCGGCGCCGTCTACCTCGTCTGGCTCGGCTTGCGCACCTTCCAGTCCGCCCGCCGCGAGGCAAAGACAAAACTGGAAGGTGGCGCGCCGACGCCTGCGGTCGGCGTTGGCCGCGCGTTTCGCGAAGGGGTGCTGGTCGAGACGTTGAATCCGAAGACGGCCGCCTTCTTCCTGGCCTTCATTCCGCAATTCCTGGATCTCGGCGCCGGCCACGTCGCCTTGCAGTTCATGGTGCTCGGCTTCGTGTCGGTGACGCTCAACACGCTGGCCGATATCGTGGTCGCCTTCGCGGCCGGCCGCATCAGGGATGGCGCGGCAGGCCGGTCCGGCATGATACGTCGGCTCCGGGAGGCGTCCGGCGGCGCGATGATCGCGCTGGGCATCGGCCTTGCCGTAGCCAAGCGCCCTGCCCTCTGATTGCCGCGCCTCAGTTGGGCGCTACCGCCCGCGCGCCAGGCTGCCTAGTATCCCGCGCACTATCGCGCGGCCGACGGAAGAGCCCACCGAACGCACCACCGACTTGATCGCGGCTTCGGCCACTGTCTGACGGTTGGAGGACCGGCGGCCCGACCCTCCCAACACATCGTCGAAGCCCGGAATTGTCCAGCGCGAGCCGCCGGTGCCCGCCTGCTGCGCCTGCGCTTCGGCTTCCTGCGCCTCCCTGGTCTTCTTCTGCAGTATCTCGAAGGCCGAGTCGCGATCGACCGCTTGATCGTACTGCCCGGCGACCGGGCTCTCGGCAAGGACCTTGCGGCGCTCGTCGGGTGTGATCGGCCCGAGCCGCGACGACGGCGGGCGAATCAATGTGCGCTGTACCATGGCCGGCACGCCCTTATCCTCCAGCATCGAGACCAGCGCCTCGCCGGTGGCGAGCTGGGTAATCGCGGTGGCGCAGTCGAAATCCGGGTTGGGCCGGAAGGTGTCGGCCGCCGTCCGCACCGCCTGCTGCTCGCGCGGCGTATAGGCGCGCAACGCGTGCTGCACGCGGTTGCCGAGCTGGGCCAAAACCTTTTCCGGAATGTCGAGCGGGTTCTGGGTGACGAAATAGACGCCGACACCCTTGGAGCGGATCAGCCGCACCACCTGCTCGACGCGATCAACCAGGACCTTCGGCGCGTCCTCGAACAAAAGGTGCGCCTCGTCGAAGAAGAAGACCAGCTTCGGCCGCTCGAGATCGCCGACCTCGGGCAGTTCCTCAAACAGCTCCGACATCAGCCAGAGCAGGAAAGTTGCGTAGAGCCTGGGATTCATCATCAGCTTATCGGCGGCCAGAACGCTGATCGCGCCGCGGCCGTCGCGGGTGGTGCGCATCAAATCGGCGATGCGCAGCGCCGGCTCGCCGAAGAAGTTCGCGGCGCCCTGCTGCTCAAGCACCAGAAGCGTGCGCTGGATGGCGCCGACGGAAGGCTTGGTGACATTGCCGTAGCGTGCGCTGAGCTCGTCGGCTCGCTCGGCGATGTTGGCGAGCAGCGCCTGCAGGTCTTTGAGATCAAGCAGCAGCAGGCCCTCTTCGTCAGCGATGCGGAAGGCGATGTTCATGACACCTTCCTGCGCTTCGGTGAGGTTCATCAGCCGCGACAAAAGCAGCGGCCCCATTTCCGAGATGGTGGCACGGATCGGGTGACCCTGCTCGCCGAACAGATCCCAGAAGATGACCGGGTATTCCTGAAACTGATAGGGATCGAGCTTCACCTGCTCTGCACGCTTGACCAGGAAATCCTTGGCCTCGCCCATCATGGCGATGCCGGAAAGGTCGCCCTTGATGTCGGCGCAGAAGACCGGGACGCCGGCATTTGAAAAGCCCTCGGCCAAGACCTGCAGGCTGACCGTCTTGCCGGTGCCTGTGGCGCCGGTGATCAGGCCGTGGCGGTTGCCGTAGCGCAGCAGGAGTTCCTCGGCGCGCTGGTAGGAATCATCAGGCTTGCGGCTGGCGCCGATGAAGATGCTGGTGTGGTCAGCCATATGTCCGGTCTCCGCAATCTCTTCCGCCAAAAACGGCCGGTCTCATGGAGGATAATAACGCGATCGGCGGGCGACAATGCCCACCATCAAATTTGGCGCTATTCGAATTTGACGCTGGCAGCGAAACCACCTTACTTAGCTTGCGGATTTTGCGCATGTTTGGCAACCGGTTAGCGGCTGCCGGAACAACCGCGACGGATGTCGCATTGTGATATGCGGCGGGGGACCATAGACTGGTGGCTGATGCGGCCGATAGACGAGGAGTGCGATGGGCGCCGGCGCCTTGACTAGGGATGTCGACCTTCCAGACCCGGACGCCAAGCGCTGGCTGGCGCTGGCGGAAAAAGCGCTTGCCGGCGGCGCTTTCGAACAGAAGCTTGTTTCGCACACCGATGACGGCATCCGCATCGAGCCGCTCAGCGAGCGTTCGACGACAGCCGAGCCGCTGGTGCGCACCAATCCGAAGTCGCCATGGATCGTCAGCCAGCGCATCGACGATCCCGATATCGCCCGCGCCAGCGCCCAGGCGCTGCAGGACATCGCTGAGGGCGCGACCGGCCTGTCGCTGGTTTTCGAGGGTGCGCCGAATGCCTTCGGCTTTGGCCTGCCGCGAACCGCGGAGGCGCTGGAAACGGTGCTCGACGGCGTGCCGCTCAACCGGGTCCAGGTGCGCATCGATGCGCATCCGTGGAGCCGCGCCGTGGCGGATTGGCTGCTCGCCTTCCTGACCCGGCGCCGCTCCGATCCGGCGAAGCTCAACCTTTCCTTCGGCATCGACCCGGCGGCGATCTTCGCCGGTACCGGACGGCTGCGCACCTCGATCGAGGCGCTGCAGGAGTCAATGCCGCAATCGCTGGCGCATTTCTTCTCGATGGGCGTGCCCGGCGTGCTGCTCGAAGCGGACGGCCGCGTCTTCCACAATGCCGGCGCCACCGAGGCGCAGGAGCTCGGCACGATGATGGCTTCCGCCGTGTCCTATCTCAGGATGTTCGAGAAGGCGCGCCAGCCGCTGGTCTATGCCGCGCCTTATATCGGCTTTGCCCTCAGCGTGGACCAGGACCAGTTCCTGTCGATGGCCAAGGTGCGGGCGTTGCGCAAGCTCTGGGCGCGGATCCAGGAAGCCTGCTCGATCCCGGCCTCGACGGCGAACGTCCACGCCGAGACCTCCTATCGCATGATGGCGATGGCGGATCCGGAAACCAACATCCTGCGCACCACGATTGCCGCTTTTGCCGCGGCGACCGGCGGGGCTGATTCCGTCTCGATCCTGCCGCACACCATCGCGCATGGACTGCCGGCCGGTTTTGCGCGCCGCGTCGCCCGCAACGCGCAGCTGATCCTGGCGCATGAGAGCCATCTCCATCACGTGGCCGATCCGGCCAGCGGCTCCGGAGCGGTCGAGGCGCTGACCGACGGTCTTTGCGCGGCGGCCTGGGAAGAATTTCAGCGCATCGAGGCCGAGGGCGGCGTGCTCAACAGCCTGCAGCAGGGCTATATCCAGAGCCGTGTGCAGACGGCCGCCGCGAAGCGCAATGCCGCCTATCGGGCCGGCGAACGCGGCATCATCGGCACCACCTTGTTCCGCACCGGCAGCGAGCGCCCCGTCGAGACATTGAAAGCCGAACGCCGGCCCGCGCTGACAGAAGGCGTGGCGACCTGCGAGCCGCTGTTTCCAGTGCGCATCGATCAGTCGATCGGAGCCGGCTCATGATCCCGGATTTCAGCCAGATCGGCTGGTCGGCGCCGCGCCGCCCGCCGGTCGAGCTCAAGGGCCAGCGGATGACGCCGGAAGGCATCGCCGTGAAACACCTCTACACGCAGGGCGACCTCAAGGGCCTGGCCAATCTCGACAGCTACCCGGGCCTGCCGCCCTTCGTGCGCGGCCCCTACCCGACCATGTATGTCCAGCAGCCCTGGACGATCCGGCAATATGCCGGCTTCTCGACGGCGGAGGAATCCAACGCTTTCTACCGGCGCAACCTCGCGGCCGGCCAGAAGGGCCTGTCGGTTGCCTTCGACCTTGCGACCCATCGCGGCTATGACAGCGACCATCCGCGCGTCGCCGGCGATGTCGGCATGGCGGGCGTGGCGATCGATTCCATCCTCGACATGCGCCAGTTGTTCGACGGCATTCCGCTCAACGAGATGACGGTGTCGATGACCATGAACGGCGCCGTGCTGCCGATCATGGCGCTCTATATCGTGGCGGCGGAGGAACAGGGTGTCGCGCAGAAGGACCTCGCCGGGACCATTCAGAACGACATTCTGAAGGAGTTCATGGTCCGCAACACCTACATCTATCCGCCGAAGCCTTCGATGCGGATCGTGTCGGACATCTTCGCCTATACCTCGCGGCACATGCCGAAATTCAATTCGATCTCGATCTCCGGCTATCATATGCAGGAGGCGGGCGCGACGGCCGACCTCGAACTCGCCTATACGATTGCCGACGGCATCGAATATGCGCGCGCCGGCGTCGCCGCGGGTCTCGACATCGACCGGTTCGCGCCGCGCCTTTCCTTCTTCTGGGCGATCGGTATGAACTTCTTCATGGAGGTCGCCAAGCTCAGGGCCGCGCGGCTGCTCTGGTCGAGCCTGATGAAGAAGAATTTTGCGCCGAAGGACGAGCGCTCGCTGTCGCTGCGCACCCATTGCCAGACATCGGGCTGGTCGCTGACGGCGCAGGATCCCTACAACAACATCACCCGCACGATGATCGAGGCGATGGCGGCAACGCAGGGACATACCCAGTCGCTGCACACCAATTCCTTCGACGAGGCGATGGCGCTGCCGACCGACCATTCGGCCCGCATTGCCCGCAACACGCAGCTCATCCTGCAACAGGAATCCGGCACCACGCGCATGATCGACCCGTGGGGCGGCTCGGCCTATGTCGAGCGGCTGACGCATGATCTGGCGGCCCGCGCGCTCGCCCATATCGAGGAGGTCGAAAACCTCGGCGGCATGGCGGCGGCAATCGAGAAAGGCATTCCGAAGCTGCGCATCGAGGAAGCGGCGGCGCGCACCCAGGCACGCATCGATTCCGGCGAGCAGGTGCTGGTCGGAGTCAATGCGCATCGCCCGGAAGCCGACATCGAGGTCGATGTGCTGAAGATCGATAATGCCGAGGTCAAGGCCCGGCAATTGGCCAAGCTGCAGCGGCTCAAAGGCACGCGCGACGTCGCGGCCCTGGAGGATGCCCTAACCGCCCTCACCCGCGCGGCTGAAAGCGGCGAGAACCTGCTCGAATTCGCGATCCGCGCGGCGCGGGCCAATGCGACCGTCGGCGAGATCTCGCTGGCGCTGGAGAAAGTGTTCGGGCGCCATGCAGCCACCGTGCAGACCATCTCCGGCGTCTATCGCGACGCGCTCGGCGACAATCCGGCGGTCGATCGGCTCAAGGAAAAGCTCGGAGCCTTCGAGAAGAAGTCCGGTGCAAAGCCGCGCATCCTGGTCGCCAAGATGGGCCAGGACGGCCATGATCGCGGCCAGAAGGTGATCGCCAGCGCCTTTGCCGATCTCGGCTTCGACGTCACCGTCGGACCGATGTTTCAGACGCCGGAGGAGATCGCAAAGCTGGCGGTGCAGCATGATGTCGACGTGATCGGCGCGTCCTCGCTCGCGGCCGGACATCTGACCCTGATCCCCGAGCTCAAGGAGGCGCTGAGGAAGCTCGGCCATGGCGACATGCTGATCGTCGCCGGCGGCGTCATCCCGCCACAGGACTACGATGCGGTGCTGAAGGCGGGAGCGGCCGAAATCTTCCCGCCCGGGACCGTCATCCCGCAAGCGGCGGACAGGCTGATGGACAGGCTGCTGTCGGTCGAGTGAATAGCCTGTGTCGGGAACTGGTCAAACGCAACTCGTTGCTAAGGCTTATCGGCACAGCTAATGCGCCAATCGAGAGAGGAAGAGGATCCCGTCCTCAACCCGCTTCTTGATGGCGACCATGTCGGTAGTTCCCAATCGGTTGTTATAATTTCCGTTGCAACAACAGGCCCTCCAGTTATAATTGCCGTTGCAGGACGACCTACCATGAACATCACCATTCGAAAGATTGGCAACTCCGAAGGTCTGATTTTGCCGAAAGAGCTTCTCGACCGGCTAAACCTGAAGGCGGGCGACAACGTCATTGTCGTTCAGGAGGGCCAGGAGCTGCGCTTGCGCCGTCTTGAAGACTCTGCCGAAGAATTCGAGCGTAAGATGAAGATCGCGCGCGAACGGATGAAGAAATACGAGGTTGCCTACCGCGCGCTCGCTAAATGACCGAGCATCATTCGCGAGAATTCGTGGAGGCGATGCACGCTAAGCAGTTGCGCCTCCACGGCGGAGCCTCCGGTATACGCGACCAGGGCATGCTGGAATCTGCCCTCGCCCGCCCCCAACAGAAGGAAGCGTGCGGTGAGCCCGATCTTTGTGAACTCGCGGCGGCCTATCTCTTCGGCAGTGCGAAGAACCACCCCTTCGTTGACGGGAACAAGCGCACGGCTTTTGCCGCGGCCGATTTGTTTCTCTATTTCAACGGGTTAAGCGTAGAAGCCGAACAGCAGGATGTTATCCAGTTGGTGATGATGGTCGCCGCAGGTGAAATCGATGAGACCGGAGCCGCGGCGTTTTTCCGCGACCATACAGTCAAGCTCAAGGCCTAGTTCTCGGCCTTGTCCGACAGCTTGACGATCTCCCACTCCTTGCCGTTGACGGCAACGACCTCGCCGACCTTCTTGCCGAACAGGGCCATCGCCATCGGGGAGACATGGGAGATGCTGCCTTTCGACGGGTTGGCCTCGTCCTCGCCGACGATGCGCCAGTGGACCTTCTTGCCGTCGCCGTTTTCCAACGTGACGCCCATGCCGAAGCGGACCACATTGCTGCCGGACTCCGGCACCGAAAGCTCCGCGCTCTCGCGCCGCGCGGTCCAGTAGCGCAGGTCGCGGGACACTATTGCGAGGCGCTCGCGATCGCCGCGTCTTTCGGCCTTGGCCATCTGATCTCGCAATTCGGAGAGGTTCTCTTCGATCATCGCGAGTCCCCGCTCCGTTACCAGATTGCGGTGCGGACTGATCGGCCGTTCGCCGACACCGGCAATGGCGTTTTCGCTGTCTTCCTCGCGGGTGAAAGCTCTACTCATAACATGAACTTAAGCTTGGTGAGGCAACTGCACAAGCGGTTTGCCTGCGAGCCTGCCTTGGCACGATTCCTGCGATGGAGCGGTCGAAACGCCAGGACCTGTGCCGATGTTGAACAGACGAACGCTGCTTGCCCACACCACCGGCCTCGCCGCTGCCGGCCTCCTTGCCGGCAAGGCATCGGCGAAGATGCTGCCCGGCATCGAGAAGGCCACGATGCGCGGCTCGATCAACGCCATCGAAATCGGCGTGCAGCCGGGCGCGCTGGACGACCAGAGCAAGGCCTTCGCCAAGATGCTCAGCGACGCCAGCGACCGCGATGCGCCGGTGTTTCTGCCGCCCGGCACCTATCTTGTCTCCAACCTGAAGCTGCCTGCCCGCGTGCGCCTTTCGGGCGTCCCGGGGGCGACCCGCATCGTCTATGGCGGCAACGGCCACCTGATGATGGCGGAACAGGCCGAGCATATCGAGCTCAGCGGGCTGGTGCTGGACGGCAGCAACCGCTGGCTGGCCGACTATACGCAAGGGCTGCTCGATCTGCGCCGCGTCGCGCATCTCGCCATCGACAATTGCCAGGTCACAGGCAGCGGCAAGAACGGGCTGGCGCTGGAACATGTTTCAGGCCGCATCGGGCGCTGCGATTTTTCGGGTGCGGCAGACGCCGGCATCTATTCGGTCGAGGCCGGCGGGCTGGAGATCTCGGGCAATACCGTCTCGGATTGCGCCAATGGCGGCATTCTCGTGCATCGCTGGCAGCAGGCGGAAGACGGCACCATCGTCAGCGGCAACCGCGTGCAGCGCATCGGCGCGAGGAGCGGCGGCACCGGCCAGAACGGCAACGGTATCAACGCCTTCCGCGCCGGCAATGTCATTATCTCCGCCAACGTCGTGTCGGACTGCGCCTTCTCGGCGATCCGCGCCAACAGCTCCAGCAATCTGCAGATCACCGGCAACACCTGCTCGCGCTCGGGCGAGACGGGGATTTATTCGGAATTCTCCTTCGAGGGTGCGATCCTCAGCAACAATCTGGTCGACGGTGCCGCCAATGGCATCTCGATCGTAAACTTCAACGAAGGCGGCCGCATGGCCGTGTGCTCGAACAATATCGTGCGCAACCTCTCGACCGTCGGCCCCTACACCGCCGACCCGCCGGGCTTCGGCGTCGGCATCAGCGCCGAGGCCGAAACCTCCGTCTGCGGCAATGTCGTGGAGAACGCGCCCCTCTACGGCATGCAGCTCGGCTGGGGTCCTTATCTGCGCAATGTGGTTGCAACGGGCAACATCATCCGCAAGTCCGGCACGGGCATCGTCGTCAGCGTCGTCGAGGGTTCCGGCAGCGCGGTCATTTCGGACAATATCATCGACGCCGCGCAGAACGGCGCCATCATCGGCCAGCGCTGGGCCAATCCGGTGACGGGCGATCTGGCAAGATCAACCTTTACCGGCTACGCGCATCTGACCGTCGAGCGGAACAAGGTCAGTTAGGCCAGCGCCGCCGTCGGCCGCAGCAAGCCCACCTTGGCGCCGATACGGCTTTCGACCGGCGGATGGGCGAGTTCGGCAAGCTTTGCCGCGAGCGCTTCGTCGCTGCGCAGCAGCTTGGCCAGCACGGCGGCGATCATCACCTCGGAGGCGCGGCTGGCGCCGTCATCGCATTTCAAGGCGATGCCGAGACCGAGCTCGGGCAAGGCCGCGCAATAGACGCCCTCGGCGCCGGTCTTGACGAAGATGCGGCCGGGCGCGGCCCGCATCAGCGCGAGGTCCGCCTTACCGGTGCCGGCCACCAGGAACGGTTCGGCCATGCAGGCCGAGAGCAGGCGCTTCGCCGCCTTGGCGCGTTCGGGCGCAAAGCCCCTGCCCGTCGCCATACGCGCGAAGCCCAGCGCAAAGCTCTTCAGCGGCACGGCATAGGTCGGGATCGAGCAGCCGTCGGTGCCGCAATGGTCGACATCATGCGCGGCGCCGGTCACCGATTGCATCGCGTCGCGCACCATCTCCTGCAGCGCATGGCCGGCCTTGACGTAGCCGCCATGGGCAATGCCGGAATGCACGCAGGTACAGAGGAAACCGGCATGCTTGCCGGAGCAATTGTTGTGGAGCGGGTTGGGCGCGCTGCCGGTGCGGGCCATCGCGATCGTCGCAACGTGGCTCGACGGCCAGTGCGCGCCGCATTCGAGCGCCGTCTTATCGAGACCGGCCTTGGCGAGCATTGCTTGCGCCAGTTCGACATGCGCCGGCTCGCCTGAATGCGAGGCGCAGGCCAGCGCCAATTCGCGATCGCCGAAGCCGTAGGCGTCGGCAGCACCGGATTCGAGCAGCGGCAGCGCCTGGATCGCCTTCACCGCCGAGCGCGGAAACACCGGTCGTGCCGTATCGCCGATCTCCCAGACAGGCTTGCCGTCGGCGTCGAAGACAGAAACCGCGCCGCGATGGGCGCTTTCGACCACCGCGCCGCGCGTGACTTCGACCAGAACCGGATTTGCCATGCTGCCTCCCGCACGCGCGCGCCGGCGGCGTCGCTTTGATGCGGGTCGCTTCTACCTGATCCGATCGAGGATGGAAACGTAGTTGGCCACCGCAGCACCGCCCATGTTGAAGATGCCGCCGAGTTTTGCCCCAGGCACCTGAATGCCGCCGGCCTCGCCGGTCAGTTGCATGGCGGTGAGCACATGCATGGAGACGCCGGTGGCGCCGATCGGATGGCCCTTGGCCTTCAGCCCGCCGGACGGATTGACCGGCAGCCGGCCGTCCTTGGCCGTGACGCCTTCCAGCGCGAGCTTCGCGCCCTCGCCGGGCTTCGCCAGGCCCATCGCCTCGTATTCGATAAGCTCGGCGATGGTGAAGCAGTCGTGCGTCTCGACAAAGGAGAGGTCGTCGAGCGTGACGCCGGCCTTCTTCAGCGCCTGTTCCCAAGCTCGCTCGCAGCCCTCGAAGGCAAGGATGTCGCGCTTCGACATCGGCAGGAAATCCTGGACGTGCTCATTGGCGCGGAAGGTCACGGCGCGGCGCATCTTCAGCGCCGTCGCGGTGTCGGTGAGCACGAGCGCGGCGGCGCCATCCGAGACCAGCGAGCAGTCGGTGCGCTTCAGCGGACCGGCGACGAAGGGGTTCTTCTCACTTTCCTGACGGCAGAACTCGTAGCCGAAATCCTTGCGCATTTGGGCATAGGGATTGTCGACGCCGTTTTTGTGGTTCTTGGCGGCAATCATGGCGAGCGCATCCGACTGGTCGCCATAGCGCTGAAAATAGGCCTGCGCGATCTTGCCGAAGACGCCGGCAAAGCCGGCCGGCGTTTCGCCATCCTCGGGCAGGTAGGAGGCTTTCAGCAGGTTCTTGCCGATCTCGGGCCCAGGTGTGGTGGTCATCTGCTCGGCGCCGACCACCAACACGACGCGGGCGGCGTTGGAATCGATGGCGCGGACGCCTTGTCTCACCGCAGCCGAACCGGTGGCGCAGGCATTCTCCACGCGCGTCGCCGGCTTGAAGCGCAGCCGGTCGTCGGCCTGCAGCACCAGGCTCGCGGTGAAATCCTGCGGTGAGAAGCCGGCGTTGAAATGGCCGAGCACGATCTCGTCGACATCGTCAGGGCCGATGCCGGCATGATCGAGCGCGTCCACGGCGACCCTGGTGATCAAGCCCTCCAGCGTCTCGCCTTCGAGCTTGCCGAAACGCGAATGCGCCCAGCCGACGATGCATGCGGTCATGACAGCCTCCATCTGCCGCGCAGCCTAGCACGTCCGATCGCGGCATGACATTCAATATTGTTCAATAGTGAACCGTTTTCCAGCCGAAGGGATGGGGCCAGAGCGATACGATCGATTGATCCGATGCCGATTTTTTATTGATTGATGCGTCAATAAAAAATAATCTCGCTTCGAACCGGACCCCTCGCATGCCGAAAATCGGAATGGAACGGCTGCGCCGCAAGGCGCTGATCGACGCGACGATCTCGGCAATCGGCGAGCGCGGTTCGCTGGACGTGACCATGTCGGAGATCGCCGGCCGCGCCGGCGTGTCGTCGGCGCTCGCCCATCACTATTTCGGCGCCAAGGACGAGCTGCTCTTCGCCACGATGCGGCACATCCTTGCCGAGCTCAACATCGATACAAGACGAGCGCTTCGCGTCGCCGCGACACCGCGCCAGCGCGTCTCGGCCGTCGTTGCGGTCAGTTTCTCCGACGAGCAGTTCCAGCCGGAGATCATCGCGGCCTGGCTCGCCTTCTATGTCGAGGCGCAGAAATCGACCGAGTTGCGGCGGCTGCTTCGTATCTATGCGCGGCGGCTCAATTCCAACCTGATGAGCGGGCTGACCGGCATTCTGCCGAGGGCCGAAGCGGACCGCGCTGCGGAAGCGACGGCGGCGCTGATCGACGGACTCTACATTCGGCGCGCGCTGAAGGACGGCGTGCCCGATGCGCAGACAGCGATCGCGCTCGTCGAAGATTATCTCGAAACCAAGCTCAGCGGACGGAGCCTGCCTTGACCACCGAACGACCCAATTTCCTGATCGTCATGGTCGATCAGCTCAACGGCACGCTCTTCCCCGACGGCCCGGCGGATTTCCTGCACGTGCCGCATCTCAAGGCGCTCGCCGCCCGCTCGGCGCGTTTCGCCAACAACTACACCGCCTCGCCGCTTTGCGCGCCCGGCCGGGCCTCGTTCATGAGCGGCCAGCTGCCGTCGCGCACCGGGGTCTATGACAACGCCGCCGAATTCTCCTCCTCGATCCCGACCTTCGCGCATCATCTGCGCTCCGCCGGCTATTACACCTGCCTGTCCGGCAAGATGCATTTCGTCGGACCGGACCAGTTGCACGGCTTCGAGGAGCGGCTGACCACCGATATCTATCCGGCCGATTTCGGCTGGACGCCGGATTACCGCAAGCCCGGCGAGCGCATCGACTGGTGGTATCACAATCTCGGCTCGGTCACCGGCGCCGGCGTTGCCGAGACCACCAACCAGATGGAGTATGACGACGAGGTGGTGTTTCTGGCCGAGCAAAAGCTGTACCAGCTTTCGCGCGAGCAGGACGATGCGGGACATCGGCCCTGGTGCCTTACCGTTTCGCTATCGCACCCGCACGATCCCTATGTCGCGCGCAGGCAGTACTGGGATCTTTACGAGAACTGCCAGACGCTCGATCCCGAGACGCCGTTCATCCCGCATGACGAACAAGACACGCATTCGCAGCGCCTTTACCGGGCAAGCGACTATCAGTCCTTCGAAATCACGCTCGAGCAGGTGCGCCGTTCCCGGCGCGGCTATTTCGCCAACATTTCCTATGTCGACGATAAGCTCGGCGAGCTTCTGGACGTCCTCAAGCGCACTCGCATGCTTGACGACACCATCATCCTGTTCTGCTCGGATCACGGCGACATGCTGGGCGAGCGCGGCCTGTGGTTCAAAATGAGCTTCTTCGAGGGCTCGGCGCGCGTGCCGCTGATGATCGCCGGCAACGGCGTGCCAGCCGCCCTCATCGAGGCGCCCGTCTCCAATCTCGACGTCACGCCGACGCTCTGTGACCTCGCCGGCATTGATATCGCTGCAATCGCGCCGTGGACCGACGGCCAGTCGCTGCTGCCGCTGCTCGGCGGCAAGCCGCGCACCGCACCCGTTCTCATGGAATATGCCGCCGAAGGCTCCTATGCGCCGCTGGCCGCGATCCGCGACGGCAAATACAAATTCGTCCATTGCGAGCTCGACGCGCCGCAGCTGTTCGACCTGGAGGCCGACCCGCTCGAACGGAACAACCTCGCTGACGAGCCGGCGAACGCTGCCCTGGTGGCGGCGTTCATGGAAAAGGTCCGGGCGCGCTGGGACATGGCCGCGTTCGATGCCGCGGTGCGCGAAAGCCAGGCACGCCGCTGGGTCGTCTACCCGGCGCTGCGCAACGGCGCCTATTACCCCTGGGATTTCCAGCCGCTGCAGAAAGCCTCGGAGCGCTACATGCGCAATCACATGAATCTCGACAACCTCGAAGAGAGCAAACGGTATCCGCGAGGCGAATGATGGCAGACGTTCTGGTTCCCACCCTCGACCGCCTGAAGCAGGCCTATGCGGTGACCTCGACGGCGACGCAAGTCACGCCGCTGTTGGACTCAGCCGCACTTGCCCGGGAAGCCGGCGCCGCGCGGGTGTTCGTCAAGCCGGAATCGCTGCAATGGGCGGGGTCCTTCAAGGTGCGCGGCGCCTATTGGCGCCTTAAGCGGCTGTCACCGGACGAAGCGAGGAAGGGCGTGGTCGCCTATTCCTCCGGCAATTTCGCGCAAGGGCTTGCGGCTGCCGGCCAGGCGCTCGGCATTCCCGTCACCATCGTCATGCCGATCGACGCGCCTGCCGCCAAGCGCGACGCGACCGCCGGCTATGGCGCGCGCGTGGTGCTGACCGATCATGGGGAGCGTGCCCGCGAGGAAGTTGCCGCCGCCAAGGCGCGCGAGATCGCCGAGACCGAGCACCTCACCTTGCTCCACCCCTTCGACGATCCCGAGATCGTCGCCGGCCAGGCAGGGGCCGGGCTGGAAGCGCTCGACCAGTTGGCGGCGAAGAAGGCCCACGCCGACCTGGTGTTCTGCTCGGCCGGCGGCGGCGGCCTGATCGGCGGCGTGTCGCTCGCCTTCCATTATCTGTCGCCGAAAACCGAGATCATCGCCGTCGAGCCGGAAGGCTTCAACGGCATGGGCTCGTCGCTGGCGCATGGCGCCATCGAGACGATGCCGATCGGACCGAGATCGATCTGCGACGGGCTGATGGCGCGCAAGCCAGGCGAGGCGCCCTTCGCGGCGGTGAGTGCTGCCGGCGTTCGCGGCGTCACCGTCGAGGATGCCGCGGTGCGGAATGCAATGAAGATCGCCTTCGAGCGGCTGAAGCTGGTGCTGGAGCCTTCGGGCGCGGCCTCGCTTGCCGCGCTGCTCGGCGGCAAGGTGGATGTGGCGGGCAAAACCGTCCTTGTGGTGGCTACCGGCGGCAATGTCTCGCTCGCCGACTTTATGGCGCATATGAACAATGCTTGAAGCGGATTTCGTCATCATCGGATCGGGCTCCGCCGGCTCGGCCATGGCCTACCGGCTGTCGGAAGACGGCAAGCATTCGGTGATCGTCATCGAGTTCGGCGGCACCGATATGGGGCCGCTGATCCAGATGCCGTCGGCGCTGTCGATCCCGCTCAACATGAGCCTTTACGACTGGGGCTTCGCCAGCGAGCCGGAGCCGCATCTCGGCGGCCGCGTGCTCGCCACCCCGCGCGGCAAGGTGATCGGCGGTTCGTCCTCCATCAACGGCATGGTCTATGTTCGCGGCCATGCGCGCGACTTCGACCATTGGGCCGCACAGGGTGCTGCCGGATGGGGCTTCGCCGACGTGCTTCCCTATTTCAAGCGCATGGAGGATTCCGACGGCGGTGAGGACGGCTGGCGCGGTCAGGGCGGCCCGCTGCATGTGCAGCGCGGCACGCGCAAGAACCCGCTTTACGGCGCCTTCCTCGACGCGGGCCGGCAGGCCGGCTTCGAGCTCACCGACGACTATAACGGATCGAAGCAGGAAGGCTTCGGGCCGATGGAGCAGACCATCTGGCGCGGCCGCCGCTGGTCCGCGGCCAATGCCTATCTGAAGCCGGCGCTCAAACGAAAAAATGTTAGCCTGCTCAAAGGTTTCGCGCGGCGCGTGGTGATCGAGAATCAACGTGCCGTCGGCGTCGAGATCGAAGCTCACAAACAGATTCAGGTCGTTAAGGCGCGACGTGAGGTGATTGTGGCGGCGTCGTCGATCAATTCGCCGAAGATCCTTATGCTGTCCGGCATCGGTCCGGGCGCACATCTGCAGGAAATCGGCATAGAGGTCATTGCCGACCGGCAGGGTGTCGGCCGCAATCTGCAGGACCATCTGGAGCTTTATATCCAGCAGGAAGCGACCAGACCGATCACGCTGAATTCGGTGCTCAACCCGTTCTCCAAGGCAATGATCGGCGCGCAGTGGCTGTTCTTCAAGACCGGCCTCGGCGCCACCAACCATTTCGAGGCGGCGGCCTTCGTGCGTTCGCAGGCCGGTGTCGACTACCCCGATATCCAGTATCACTTCATCCCAGCGGCGGTGCGCTATGACGGCAAGGCGGCGGCGAAGTCGCATGGCTTCCAGGCGCATGTCGGGCCGATGCGGTCGAAGTCGCGCGGCTCGGTGAGCCTGCGCTCGCCCGATCCGAAAGCGAAACCGGTGATCCGCTTCAACTACATGTCGCATCCCGACGACTGGAGCGAGTTCCGCCACTGCATCCGGCTGACGCGCGAGATTTTTGGCCAGAAGGCCTTCGACGGCTTCCGCGGCAAGGAGATTTCGCCGGGCGCCCATGTGCGGACCGACGACGAGCTCGACGCCTTCATCCGCGATCACGCCGAGAGCGCCTATCACCCTTGCGGCACCTGCAGGATGGGCCGCGCCGACGACCTGACCAGCGTCGTCGATCCGGAATGCCGGGTGATCGGCGTCGAGGGGCTGCGCGTTGCCGATTCCTCGATCTTCCCGCGGGTGACCAACGGCAACCTGAACGCGCCGTCGATCATGACCGGCGAGAAGGCGTCCGACCACATCCTTGGCCGCACGCCGCTCGCGCCATCCAACCAGGAACCCTGGATCAATCCGCGCTGGCAGGTGGCAGACAGATAGCGCATGATCCGGCGGGCGCCCTCCCCGCCCCGGCGATTACGAACGGAGAAGACCATGCGCGCCCAGCCAACGGCATCGCACTACGTCAACGGCCGCTACATCGAGGACGAAGGCGGCGCGCCACTGCCGGTGATCTATCCGGCGACGGGCGAGACCATCGCCACGCTGCATTCGGCGACGCCGAACGTGCTGGAGTTGGCGATCGAGGCCGCGCGCGCGGCGCAGCCGGCCTGGGCACGGATGAAGCCGGTCGAGCGCGGCCGCGTCCTGCGCCGCGCCGCTGATATCCTGCGCGCCCGCAATGCCGACCTGGCGCGCATCGAGACCCTGGACACCGGCAAGGCGATCCAGGAGACGCTGGTGGCGGACGCGCCTTCGGCCGCCGATTGCCTCGAATATTTCGCCGGCGCAGTGGCGGCCTTCAACGGCGAGATGATCGATCTCGGCGGACCGTTTGCTTACACAAGGCGCGATCCGCTTGGTGTGTGCGTCGGCATCGGCGCCTGGAACTATCCGATCCAGATCGCCGGCTGGAAGTCGGCGCCGGCTTTAGCCATGGGCAACGCCATGGTGTTCAAGCCGTCGGAGAACACGCCGCTCTCGGCACTGGCGCTGGCCGAAATCTACAGCGAGGCGGGCCTGCCCGACGGGCTGTTCAACGTCGTGCAGGGCTATGGCGATGTCGGCGCCGGCCTCGTCGGCCATGATGTCGTGGCCAAGGTCTCGGTGACCGGCTCGGTGCCGACCGGCCGCAAGGTGCTGTCGCTTGCCGGTTCGAAAATGAAGCACGCCACGATGGAGCTCGGCGGCAAGTCGCCGCTGATCGTCTTCGACGATGCCGATCTCGAAAACGCCATCGGCGGCGCCATGCTCGGCAATTTCTATTCGACCGGCCAGATCTGCTCCAACGGCACGCGCGTCTTCGTGCAGAAGGGCCTGCATGACCGCTTCGTCGAGCGGCTGGTCGAGCGTACCAAAAAAATCCGCATCGGCGATCCGCTCGATCCGGAAACGCAAATGGGGCCGCTGGTCAACAAGGCGCAGCAGGAAAAGGTTGTTTCCTACATCGCCGCCGGCAGAGAGGAAGGGGCGACGCTTGCCTGCGGCGGCAACGTGCCGTCGCTGCAGGGCTTCGAAAGTGGCTTCTTCATCGAACCCACCGTGTTCACCGGCGTGGCCGATGGCATGCGCATCGCGCGCGAGGAAATCTTCGGACCGGTGATGAGCGTGCTGAAATTCGATAACGAGGACGAGGTGATCGAACGCGCCAACAATACCGAATTCGGCCTCGCTGCGGGCGTCTTCACCCGCGACCTGCCCCGCGCCCATCGGGTCATCGCCGAGCTGCAGGCAGGCACCTGCTGGATCAACGCCTACAATCTGACGCCGGTGGAAATGCCCTTCGGCGGCGTCAAGCAGTCCGGCATCGGCCGCGAGAACTCGCTGGCGGCGCTGGCGCACTATTCGCAGCTGAAGGCGGTCTATGTCGAGACGGGGGATGTGGCGAGCCCGTATTGACTTGGCGATTGGCCAAAAGCCCGCAGTGACAGCAATCTCCTCCGCAAGGGTAGAGATTGGCAGCTTCTGCGTTGCCGCCAGTTGCCCCCTCACCCCTTCTCCGCCGTTCCGTCCAGATACTGCGTCAGCGCGCAAACCAGATGGTAGAAGATGCTCGCCGGCACGTCGCTCGCCAATGACCGGCCGCGCTCGTCGATGCGGTCAATCCAGAGGCCGAGCGGCGCCGGGTCGATGTGCCAGCGGAACAGGTGGCCGACGCGCGCCTCGATCTCCGGCTTGAGGTCCGGCCCACCCGAGCCGTCGAGCGCGATCGCAGCCTTGATCGCCTCGGCCTGCGGCCAGCTGCGCGAGACCGTGTCGAGCGGAAGGCCCTGGCGCGAGACGGCGCCATAGGCAAGGCCGGTGGCGCGGTTGAGGCCGTTGGCGACAGCCGAGGCATAGAGCTTGCGGGCGAAGCCGGTGAGTTCGGCCTGGCCGCTGCGGGCGGCGAAATCGACGAGCAGCGAGGCCCATTCGAAATGGTGGCCGGGTTCGGTCCATGTTCCTTTCTCGCCCGCCACGGGCTTCCAGCCGTCGTCGAAATACTCGCCCAGCGTCCAGCTTTCGGCATCGAAGAAATGACTGCGGAAGAGATCTATGACGCGCGCCGCGCGGCGCAGGTAGGCGCGCTCGCCAGTGGCTCTGTGCCAAGCGAGAAAGGCTTCGAGCAGATGCATGTGCGGGTTGGAGCGACGCTCGCCCTCGCCGTCGGAGGTTTCGAGGAAACCTGTCATGCGGCTGTCCTCGAGATGAGCATCGAGGAAAGCAAAGGTTTCCGCGGCGAGCCGCAACGCATCGGGATGACCCGACATATGCGCGTGCGCCAGCGCCAACAGCACGCAGGAATGGTCGTAGGCATCCTCGACCGGATCGGCGACCGAGCCGTCGATATTGAGCGTGCGCACCCAGCCTCCTTTGTCGGTGCGGCCCCGGCCTGCCATGAAGTCAAGGCCATGAGCGATCAGCCGATCCGCCGGGCCGTCCCAGCCGCGCTCCTTGGCGACGGCGAAGGCATAGATCTGGCGCGCCTGGGTGCGCATGCGTTTCGGCTTCATCAACGGCGCCGCGTCGAAGCCCAGCGCCTCGTGGAAGCCGCCATGGCGCTCATCGACGCCTGACCTCGACCACAGCGGCAGCGTCTCCTCGAACAGCCAGTGCCGAACGCGGCGCCGCCAGGCGCCGCTCTCGATGACGCGGTCATGCGCCGGCGTGAACCTCGTCTCCAGCCGGCCGGATTTCTCCAGCTGCTCGACGATCTTCTTGACGTGCTGGCTGTGGCTGACCGGCGCCACGAAGGTGGCGTCTGCCGTCGAGACGATGGCCACGTCCTTCATGCCGATGGCCGACAGCAGCCGGCCGTCGCCGCGGATGTAGGAGTTCTCGCAATCGATGGCGACGACATCGCCGAGGATGACGTTACCGTGGCTGTCGGACGGGCCGACATCGAGCAGCGACTGCCACGAACCGAGATCGTTCCAGCGGAATCCGGCCGCCACCATGGCGATGTCCTTGGCCCGCTCCATGATAGCGTAGTCGATCGAGGTCGACGGGATCGCCGAGTAAAGTTCCAGCGGCATGTAGAGCCCGGAAAGATCGTTGGTCGCCGCGTGATAAGCGGCTTCCGTCGCCTGCCAGATCCTGGGCTCGAAGGCGGCGAAGGCAGCGCGCATGGCGCCGGCGCGAAACAGGAAAATGCCGGTATTCCAATAGAAGCTGCCGGCGTCGAGATAAGCCCGCGCGGTGGCGAGGTCGGGCTTCTCGACGAAGCGCGAGACGTCGAACACGCCGTCGCGATCGGCCGCGACCTCGATATAGCCATAGCCGGTTTCGGGCTGCGTCGGCTTAATCCCGAACACCACCAAGCGACCGGTTCTCGCCGCCGCAGCACCCGCTTCAACGCTCCGCCAGAACTGCCGCGCGGTGGAGATTTCGTGGTCGGAGGGCACCACGAGAACAAGCTCATCGCCAAATTCGGAGAGGGTGCGCAGGCTGGCAAGCGCCACGGCAGCGGCGGTGTTGCGCCCCGTGGGCTCGAACAATGGGCCGCCGCCGGCGAGATCAATGCCGGCAAGATCGGCATGGACGCGGTCGGCATGGCGCTCCGATGCGATGAGAAAGATCGGCGTCTGCCCTTCAGGCCGCGCGGCCAGCCGGCGCAAGGTCTTGGCCAGCATCGAACCGTCGCCGGAAAGGTCGTGGAATTGCTTGGGATTGTCCTCGCGCGACAGGGGCCATAACCGCGAGCCGACGCCGCCGCTCATGACGAAACTGACGATGCGCTGGCTCATGGCTGCCCTGTCAGAAGGTCTGGTTGTAGGCGCCGACTTCGGGACTGCGGCGCAGCACGGCGTCGACGGCTTCGAACATCTGCCGGCGCCGCTCGGACGATACCGGGCTCTCCACCACCACGACAAGCTCGGGCTTGTTCGAGGAGGCGCGCACCAGGCCCCAGGTGCCGTCCTCCGCAACGACGCGCACGCCGTTGACGGTGATGAGCTTTACGATCTTCTGGCCGGCAAAGTCAGCACCTTCGCGGTGCATCGTCTGAAAATCCGCCACGACGCGGTCGACCACGCCGTACTTCACCTCGTCGGGGCATTGCGATGACATGGTCGGCGTATCGTAGGTCAGCGGCAACGCGCGCCAGAGATCGGCCATCGAGCTCCGCGGATTGCGGTCGAGCATCTGGCAGACGACGATCGCAGTGATCAGCCCGTCGTCATAGCCGCGGCCGATAGGCGGGTTGAAGAAGAAATGCCCGGATTTCTCGAAGCCGGCGACGGCACCGAGCTCGGCAACGCGGCGCTTCATGTAGGAATGGCCGGTCTTCCAATAGTCAGTTGTGGCGCCGTTCGCCTTGAGCACATGGTCGGTGGCGAAGAGCCCCGTCGACTTGACGTCGACGACGAAGGCCGAGCCCGGATGGAGCGATGAAGTATCGCGCGCGAGCATGAGGCCGACCTTGTCGGCGAAGACCTCGTTGCCCTCGTTGTCGACGACGCCACAGCGGTCGCCGTCGCCATCGAAGCCCAGTCCGACATCTGCGCCCGTCTCCAGCACCTTCTCGCTGATGGCACGCAGCATCTGCATGTCCTCGGGATTAGGATTGTAGCGCGGGAACGCGTGGTCGAGCTCGACGTCGAGCGGGATCACCTCGCAGCCGACACGCGCCAGCGCTTCCGGCGCGAAGGCGCCGGCCGTGCCGTTGCCGCAAGCGCAAACGACCTTGAGCTTTTTCGAGATGTGTTTGCCCTTGGTAAGATCATCGACATAGAGCTCCCGGAAACCGGAGATGAACTCGTAGGCACCGGCGCCGCGGAGGTCGAAGTCGGCTTCGAGCACGATCTTCTTCAACGCGCTCATCTCTTCCGGACCAAAGGTGAGCGGCCGCGCCGCCCCCATCTTGACGCCGGTCCAGCCATTCTCGTTATGCGAGGCGGTAACCATGGCGACCGAGGGTGTATCGAGCGCGAACTGCGCGAAATAGGCCATGGGGGACAAAGCCAGGCCGATATCCTTCACCCGGGCGCCCGCCGCCATCAGGCCGGAGACCAGCGCCAGCTTGATCGACAGCGAATAGGAGCGGAAATCATGGCCGGTGACGATATCCGGCCCAACGCCCAGGCGCCGGATCAGCGTGCCCAGACCCATGCCGAGCGCCTGGACGCCGATCAAATTGAGCTCCGGCGCCTTGGTCGAGCCGGGATGGCCGACCCACCAGCGCGCGTCGTACTCGCGAAAGCCCGACGCCTTGATCAGCGCCGAGGTCTCGAATTCGAAGCTGTTGGGCCGGGCTTCGCCAACAATCGTGAAGGTCAATGGTCGAAACTCCAGAGAGCCGGAATGCCGATTTATAGAGGGCGCGGCTTATCACGAAAGCCTTTAAGCCGGGCTTTATCCGACGGCTAAATCGCATGCCATCCGGGCAAGATTGGTGAAAGCCGAGAAATGCGACAGAAGTGCAGCCATTGACGCTTGCAGGATCGGAAAGTGGCGGCTATAAGCCCGCCGTCTGGTCACGGAGTGTAGCGCAGTCTGGTAGCGCACATCGTTCGGGACGATGGGGTCGCAGGTTCAAATCCTGCCACTCCGACCAGAAAAAACAATCAGTTAGCTTCCTCCCGATTTTACCTCCCACCTGATATCCCACCTGAAACTCAGGGTCAGGCCGTCGCCCTGCTGGCTTCAGAGGTCAAAACGTATCGCCCTGCCCCGTTCGGCTGCGAACGTTCCGACCAGCGATTGCAGCTCGCCATCCGGCTCGTCGCTCCCGATCGCGCGCAGCGCGGCTACGCCGGCCTTGATCGACACCGGCCCGGGGTCGGCTGCGAGCAGAGCCTCAAGCGCGCGTTCGAATTGGTCGTTCGTCATTTCGGACCTTCCTCCTTCCAAACCGGCACCCGGTTGATCTTGATCGCCACCAGGCGCCGGATGCGCAAGCCGACGCCTTCGCGGCCGGTCGGGACGAAGGCCTCGACATCGAGCATGCCGTGATCGCCGCCGTTCTCGCATCTCATGCGGTAGGCGAGCGAGTCGACGTCGACATCACCGAAGATCTGGATCAGATCCGACGGGTGGTAATTGTGCTGCCGCTTGCAATACCGGCACCGCACCCGAACCAGGCGCATGGTGTCGTTCAGGGTCGACAACGGATAGTCCCGCCGCTTCGGGTCATAGGTCTCGGGCATGAGAACAAAAGAGGAACATTTTCCTTGATCGTCAAGACCGCCGTGTAATCTTTTAGGTCTGTCCCATAGATCACACAGACCAGCAGGCCATGCGAAGGAGTTGTAGCGAGCCGGCCTTGTGTCCGCGAGGCGCCAACCCGCTCGATCGTTTGCAGCGCCCGAGTAGGCTTGCTGCGGGCTGATTCGTTCGTGATGTAGGATTGCTCTTCGGGTCGCCCGGAAATCTCCGGGCGGGCTCTCGCCGCGCCTTTCGCCGAGCGTCTCATCACATCTTGAAACGCAATTTGCCTTACCTAACTCATTTTTGCCGGATGCCGCTATCGGGTCCTGGCACGGGAACGACGGTCCTATCATGGATCGAGTTCGGTTCATGTCGCTCGCATAGAGGATGTGTTCCGGCGTTTGCCCGAACCTCCCTCCTCGCGATTGCGAGTTGGCGCTTTCGGCCGTCTCGGTCATGCCTGATCGCGCCCCGATTGCCTTCGACCCAGTTCGCTTCCGGTGCACGCGTGCTTCGTGCGTTGCAACGTCTGGTTCAATCGAAGGAGGATACCCATGCTGCTATCGGATTTGGGCCGCGTCGGATTCGATCCGTTTCTGGAAATGCGGCGCATGCAACAGGAAGTGAATCAGCGCCTGGCCGGCCTGACCAGTGCCGCCCAGGAGTTTCCCCCGGTCAATCTTTGGGTCGGAGAGGATAGCGTAGCGCTGACAGCCGAACTGCCTGGGATCGCGCCCGATGAGATCGATCTTACGGTGCGCGAGAACACACTCACATTGAAGGGCGAATGCCAAGCTGGGGCGGAGGACGAGAAATCCGTCTGGCACCGTCGCGAGCGCCCCTATGGAAGCTTCGCGCGGACGGTGCAATTGCCGTTCCGCGTCAATCCGGAACAGGTCGAGGCACGTTTTGCCAATGGGCTGCTCGAGGTCGAGCTGCGTCGACCCGAAGCCGATCGGCCGAAGAAGATCGAGATCAAGGGATGAGAGGAGGAAAACATGGCTCAGGAACTGAAGACCACCGAACGCCAGGTCCCCAGCAAGCTTGACGGAGGGGAGCGGACCCGCTCGCGGCCCGTGTTCATACCGCGCGCCGACATCTATGAGACGCAGGACAACGTGGTCCTTCTCGTCGATATGCCAGGCGTCGCCTCGGATGGGGTCGATATCACCCTTGAGAAACGGACACTGGCGATCCGCGGCTACGCGGCCGATCAACAGCATGAGAATTATCGTCAGGTCTATGCGGAATATAGCGCCGGCGATTATGAGCGCGTCTTCACCTTATCCGAGGACATCGACCGCGATGGCATCGAGGCGTCGCAGAAGAACGGCGTCCTGCGACTGGTGTTGCCCAAGGCGGCGCCGGCCAAGGCTCGCAAAATCCAACTCAAGATGGCTTAAGCAATGGAGGGTAAAAGGAGGTTGACGATGCAAATCAGAGACCAGATTCCATGGAGCAACAATAAGGGCGGCGAAATTGCGAAGCGGGAGGAGGACAACCCCGTCTCTTCCCTGCAGCGCGACGTGAACCGCATCTTCGAGGATTTCTGGAGACGGTTCGATCAACCCTTCGGGGCGCTCGGCCGCCGGGAAGTCGGGAGCCCACGAACCGACATCGCCGAAACCGACAGCATGCTGGAGGTTTCGGTCGAGCTTCCCGGCATTGACCGGCAGGACGTCGATGTCTCGCTGACGGACAACACCCTCACCATCAAGGGCGAGAAGAAGAGCGAGCGTGAGGAGAGCAAGAAGGGCTACCACCTGTCGGAGCGCTCATACGGTTCGTTTTATCGCTCGATCCCGCTGCCCTCCATCGTGGACACGGACAAGGCGAACGCCGAATTCAAGAATGGCGTCCTGACGGTGACGCTTCCAAAGACCCAAGAAGCACTTTCGCGGGTGAAGAAGATCGAGGTGAAAACCGACTGAAGCCGCGAAGGGCAAAGAGGTCGATGCGGCGGACGCCCCCGCCGCATCTTCAATACTACGCCAAGCTGCAAGTGGACCGTGAGCGCTGCTCGTGCACGCGCCAGACCTTCGCGGGCCACTAGCAGCCCCGTGGTACAGTCCCTTTGTCTACCCGCGAATCCATGGTTCCTAGATAGGTAGCAAAATGGGAGACCGCCTGAATTGGGAGAGCCCGCTCGCGAGAGAGGGTCGAGCGGGGCTCTGTCGGGCCGGTCCAGCCTGCGACAGGGGCCCGGCCTGTCGCACGGGGTGAGAGAATTGCGGAGAAGGAGGTGACTATCGAGCTCGAGATGCGCAACAAGGCGCATGCCCTGTCCGTTCGAACGGGTCCTGCGAATTCGATCGAGATTGGCGCCATATCACCTCCTTTACCTTGGACGGACTGCGTAGGCAGATCCTGTAAGTAGCGCCCGGATGACCGAAGCGCTGCGGAGCTGAACTATTCTCTCTCCTGCCTCACCGTCTCGACGGCAAGCGACCCGCCCGGAAGCGGTCGCAACAGATCGCTCTCTGCTTTGGTCAGATTCAGCCAGGCGGACCAGTTCTCCGGCTCAAGAACCACGACCTGTCGGTTGTGATACGGCGCCACATCCGGACTAGGATCTGTCGTCAGCATCGTGAAGCTGGGCGGCTTGTTGCCGACCGCCTCGCGCCAAAGCCCGGCAATTGCCATGAACGGCGCGCCGTTGAGGGTGAAGCGGTGTTTCGCTTTCGGATATTTCGTTCCGGTGAATTCGAAGAATGCGGAAGCCGGAACCAGGCAGCGCTTGCTGTGGCCAAACTGTCGGCCCTCGGAGCGGAAATTGAAAACCGGCCCGCCTTTGGGACCGGCCGGCGGGAAGCCGAAGGTCATTGAGGCCAGCTCGATTGCCTCGCCGGCAACGCGCATTATTGGCGCCGGGTCGTTTATGCGGATGTCGTCAGCTTGCGGCAGATCGAGCTCCGTCTGATGGCTGGAGATCTGCAACGCGAGCGACTCCATCATGCGGCAGTATTCAGCCCAAGCAATGTGCTGCTCGTAATCGTTGCACATACCGGTCTCGCAGGAACTTTGGACCTCCCCTTCACGCGGGAACGCTCTGTCCGAACCGAACGTTCCCAGGCGGCTTCGCGGGTCAGCATATTTGCAGTTCCTAATGAAACGGGCGCTCTTGCTGCCAGTTTGAAGCTGCAGGCGGTCCTATCCAGCTGTCACTGGGGATTTGCCGCTCAGCCCGGCGTCTGTTCCCCCAAAGCCTCTCGGCGACGGGCTTTTTGCCAATCAGAGCCACGAGGGAAATATCATGAGCGGCGTCTGGTGGCATTGAGCCGCCTTGCGCGGCCTGCCGAGCCCGGCTGTCACATTTTCGTGAGCTTGGCTGGAACCTTCCCGACTGGGCACGGTTGCTCCAGAAACGGAGCCGAGCATGCCACAATTTCATGTTGAAGAGATGGCCGGTGAAACTGTCATCGCGAGACACGTGACCCGTGCTGCCGACGCGCTGAGCGCCGTCAGAGCAGTCACCGGGGGCCAAATTTCTGCCCGAACTGACCACCAGCGCTGGTTTCGCGTCGTCGACGAACGGAGCGCCAGCGTCCACGAGTTCGGCGTCGAAGAGCCGCCGTTGCGCACAGACTTCGCAAAATGATGAAGCCGTCTAGGCGCCCCGGCCGCTATCATGGTGACACAGGATTTGGCGGCCGGGCGCGCCCAGTAGGGCCAGGTTTGCCTAGCCTACCTTTTCGAGTTCTATCAATAGCTGGTCACCGTCGGTCACACCACGTCCGAACAAGCACATGACTTTGATCGCGACGCTTTCGCGCTCATCCACGCGTTCAATATTGTGACTTGAGCAGTAATCACTCACGGCTTTTGCAAGAATGCTGACCTCGGCTGGTTCGACTATTCCGTATACCGCTGTCCTGAGCGGGACAGCATTATGCTCGCTTCCACGCATCGTTTACCCTCTACCCCGATACCCAACAACGCGAAGAGGATACACCTGATAGAAGTCAGCTTCGAGTCAATTAGCGTCGGACTGAGGTCCGAAGCTGACCCCCTCTTTCGAACTTCTTGAAGCGCAGTACGGGTCACCGAAATTTCCGCTGCGAACGCTCGCTAGGAGGATTTTTCTAGCCGGGAAGCACACAGAGCATTTGCAGCCGGAACATTTTAGTGTTCCACGCCTATGGACAGCCGTGAAATACTCTCAGGACAACAATCAAAAGCCGCACGAGCTCTATTGAACTGGTCGCGAGTGCGGCTCGCCGACAGGGCCAATCTCAGCGAAGCGACGATCAGCGAATGGCGATTATGTATTTGACAAACCCGAACCGATAGTGCCGGAACCTTGTTGCCCCATCGAAGTTAGGTCTAAGCGGCGCGCTTCCCAGCAGATGATGCGCCGCAAGAGGCGCTATCCCGAACGGATTGGCGGGATAAGAGGGCCTCCAAAAGAGCCCGCTCTGGGGCATGGAGCGGGCTCTTTTGGGCGTCATTGGAGTGTTGGCCGTGGACGATGTCGGCTATTTCTTGGCGGTTTATAACGAAACGCTCAAGCTGCGCGCCGAGCGGCAGAGGATACTAGCGGTCGCAAATACTGAACAAGAACGCGCACAGCGAACGCGCCTCGAAATCCGAGCAATTTTTGAAGGGCAGCGCGCGACCGACGACGCGCGGTCGTCTAATCCTTCGAAGCAGGTGACTTAGCCACCTTCTCCGGTAGCGGCGGGGCCTTTCCCCTTGGTTGCGCTCCCTTGACCACCTTCTTTAGCACGCGGTCGAAGTTTTCTTCGCTGTCGTCGGTTTCGAGTTCGCGGGCGGCTTTTGGCAAATATATAATCGCCTCAGCGAATGCGAGAACGGGTTTAGAACACCGAATCCCCGCAATGTTGCCGCCATACCCGGGCCCTGGAGGGCGCGGGGATCGTCTTTCGTCTTCAAGGGAGCCCATCACTTACCCGCTCTGAAGCTCAGCATCGGACTCGCGATCCCGACGATAGAACGTGGCGGCGGCGGCAGGCAAACCGCTGCCCCCTAGGCCCGTGGAGACCGAGCGCTGCACGCCGGTTGAGGGCGTGCCTTGGGACAGCGCTTAGCTGCCAAGGGTCAATCCGTCTTCTTGACTTCTTCGGTGCCGACGATCGCGGCCAGGATCGCCTCGTAAGCGCTCCCGGTTTCCTCCTCGATCTCGCGCTCAGAAATCCCGGCAACCCTTGCATCGGTGAATAGCTTAGTCGTCAATTCCGCGACGGAAATGATGTCAGCGCCGACGCTGCCGCGCAACACGTTGTCGGTAATCCATTCGCCAAAGAATTCTGCCCCGCGTTCGCTCAATGCCGCGCCTTCAGGAAATGAGCCTCTCGAAGCAGGGCATTCCAGTCGATCCCGTTCAACTCCATCAGTTCGCGGGCTTGCTCTTCGGCAATATCTGCCTCTCTAGCCAATCGGCCGGCTAGGATCTCGTCGGGGCCGTCGCCCAACTCCCCATCGCCAGTGTCTTCGTTCATGGAACCTCCTGCCTTCCAAACTACCGAAAAGCCAACAGGTTCAGGCTTGGATTGAAAATTCTGAGCGGCCGCGGGGCGGTCGCAGGTCGGTCCGCTGATGCCGATGCCATGCGGACGGTGCTGGAACGCTCCTGAGACGAAAGAAGCTGCTCTGATCCCACAGCACCTAAAGGTTGCCGGCGTAGCGGGTGCGCCACCCTGCCAGTTGGGCCCTTGAATCCAGGCTTGCTGAACTCCGCACGGCAAGGGGCAGGCAGCCGCGTCGGTCAGGAAAGCAACAGCCCTGCCAGCAGCACAGTCAGGGCAAGCGAAGCGGGCACGGCGAGAAGCCAACGAGCTTCCAGGACACTGTTGCGAGGGTCTTGCATTTCCTTCACTCCTACCAAGACGGCTCCAGCGCATACCCGCCAAGCGCTGGAGCCGATGCTTGCGCTCAACCGCCGTTAGCGGGAGCTGCCGGCACCCTTTTCAACGGTGCCTCTATCCATTCGTTCCGAGTTCGGGCACACAGCCGGCCGCTAGGTACGACCGAAGCCCTGTCACCGCGCGCATAGGTCCATACGGTGAAACATATAGCCCGCTGTCGCATTGGCTTTCGGACGGCGACTAATCCCTTTGTCGCTTCCGGGCAGTATTAAATCGCAGCCCTTGCCTCCGATGGGATTGAGCGTTATATCTTTTAAATCGATCTTGCTGAACGAACGTTGTTCTGGCGCAATCTGCGCTCCTACGATCTTCCATCTCAATTTCGAAATTGCATCGTTTGGCAGTTGCCGAGCGAACCTAATTTTGCGTCGATTTGAAAGGAGATCGCAATGACCACTGGAACCGTAAAGTTCTTCAACTCCACGAAAGGCTTCGGCTTCATCGAGCAGGGCACTGGCCAGCCGGACGTGTTCGTTCATATCTCGGCCGTGGAGCGCGCAGGAATGCGTTCTCTCGTCGAAGGCCAGAAGGTTAGCTTTGACGTGGTGAAGGATACTCGCACCGGCAAGAGCTCGGCCGACAACCTGCAAGCCGCCTAATCACAGCGCTTTAGGGGCCTTTGACCACGGATGTACTGGCATTGGCCCCAGAGGCGCGTTTGAGAAGGTCGGGCTTGCCCGGCCTTTTCGGTTAAGGAGAAAAATGAAGTCCCTTCCCGCTGGTATCTTTAAGCCGGTTCCGTCCCGAACAGAAGCCAAGACCGATGCGACCACGCGCATCGCCCGGCAGATTGTCGATCTTGAAGCGACGGCAAGGTCTGTCAAGACAGAGAGGTTGCGCGCTGCCAGGCTGGCGCAGGCATCCCAAGCACCTGCCATCACTCCTGCAAGGAAACCCGGCCAGAAGCGGAAAAACACGGCATCGTAGTGCGCTCTCATGGCTGCGCTGGCCGGCTACGTTGTCTTCTGGCGGTGGGGGTCCCCTATTTGAAGGCGAATTTGTGGACCGCTCGGTTGGTGTCGTCGGTGACGCGAACCCATTCGGACTCGTCTCGCCTGTCCTGCACGTTTCGGCCGGTCACCCATTCAGCGGCTGCTTTCGGTGAGGTCGTTTTCGCGTAGGCTACAGAGACCGCGTCCATCCCCGACATCGTTTCAACGGTATAGCTGTTCATTGGAAAGCTCTTCAATAAAGCGCCGTCAGTACATTGAAAGAGCCCGCCCGGTGTGAGGGGACGAGTTCTTTGCCGGGGCCTCCGCCAGGGGGTCAGCTGCTCCAATCTCCCGAATGGGAAGCCGACATGCCGTCCCGACGCGTCGCTTATAATAGCGCCGCCTAGCCACCGAACTTAGGCAAGGGGCATAGGTTCCAGGAAGTTAGTTCCGTGAGGTCTTTCGGGCTGGCGTCGGGCGAAAGCAAGAGCCCGCTCGCCTGAGGGGGTCGAACGGGCTCCCGTGGGGGAGCGCCCCAGCGCGGCGGGTGAACCTCGTGCCGGAGGACACACGCCGCGACACTCAACCGGGACACTGGAGGAATGTTCCCTTGCGGCGATACGACCGAAGTCGGAACAGCTAACGCTTTAAGATGGCTGCCGGCCGCTCTACAGCCTCCAGGCTGGTGAGCGCGGCAGGCTTCTAGTCTAGCGGAGGCCATAGCCCTGGCTATGTAAGTTGCCCGCCATTCGAGAGTGCAGAACGAAAAGAGACCAAGAGCGTGGTGACCTCCCTATAGCCGAGGAGAAAGACGGCTCTGGTGCCCGGCCGAGTTGAAGGTTCCGACATTCATCTGAAACCTTATGAACGGCCCCGCGTTGGCTTCTCACGATTTCGTTACCGCGGAGGTAAGATGCAAGGTGTGAAGCGGTCGCGCTGGACGGAAACCTACCGCCCAGACGAGTTTGCGGCAAAGCACGGTTTGACAACCAGGCAGGCCGAAATTGTCATTCAGAGCAATGGTCCATCCAAGCGCAAATGCGACTTGGCAGCCGAGGCATTTAGGGCCGCGCTTAGATATTGCCGTCACTCGCGAGAAAAAGGTGCGAGAAGATCCCCTCTCAAGTCGGGAAGCAATGAAGCGCCTCAGGGTTGAAGTTATGTCCGGGGGAGCCTGAGAGGGGCGGCGCTCTGAACGCCGGCTCTTGAGCTACCGCCGCCTCGCGAGAAGGCGTCGGGAAAAGTCCGCCGTGTGTCGACAGGCTTGGAGAACCACAACATTTGTTATTTTATGCGGGCCGAATCAATGACATAGTGAGCCAGGGCCGATCGCAACGCAGTTTGCTGACTCTATGGCCCCTTGTCCTCCGACGACCGTCGACACACCCCGAGCCCCCCGCCCCGCTCGGCGGTCGTCGTCTTCTTCCAGAGTAGTACAACAAATGAGAGTGACCACGTCATAGTGCGGGTGTAAGTTACTGTCGTCGCCCGCACCTCTGACGGCAAACGGGCGCTTGGAAGTCAACTCAGGTGCTTTCGCCCAATTCCGCAGGGAGGAAGCCATGAGCAAGCGCTCTGCAAATTTCATTTCCGCTTTTGAATTTGACGTCATCCGAGAAGCCTTCCGGCGTTCGGTGGTAGAAAGTTGTCTTCCGCCACAAGAATGGGAAAGGCATGCATCTGACCTCGTTCGCAGCTTCATTGGCATCGAAGCTCCGGCCGAAGTCCTCGCCGCATTGCTCGACGTGACAGAAAAACAAAAAAGCCCGCCGGCCGGCGCCGACGGGCTTTGATCTGAGACGAAGCGAGCTTAACGCGGCTCGATGGGCGGCCCCGAAATCGGAGCAGCCGCTACCGCAGCCAGACGTTCACGCTTGCGCAGAGTGGGCTTCTCGTATGTCTTCTTCATAAAATTCCCCCCTATGATCCTCAAACGCCGCGAAACTGGCCTGTGCTATTGCTGGCTGTCAAGAGCGCCGGGGCGGCTTGAGCGAAGCCTTCACGCCCGACCGGCGCCGTTAGCAATCGGTCGGGTCGCTTCCTTCCTCGAAGTCTTGCAGCGTTGCATGGCGTAGCGTGTGTTCACCGCGAAGGAATCTTACCCGGCCAGTGATGCCAGGCTTCACCCACTCCACATCATCGGCGAAGGCGCTGGGGACACGCTGCGCTGGCTTGGCCGCCCTGCCCTCCTGCACGCGCTGCCAGAGCCGTTCCCTGAGGCCGCTGGACAGCGTGATAAACGCCGTTCCGGCATATCGGCCACCGCGCGCCATGATCGCTGCGGCGGGCTTCCCTGGCTCGCGCTTGATGCCGAGAAGTTCGAAGTCGCCGACATCCCAGCACTTCGTTTTAACCCAGGTATCGACCTTCCCGCTTCGATAGGGGCTCTCGCGTCGTTTCGAGACCATGCCTTCGAGGCCCATCTTCTCGACGGCTTCGAAGAATGCGGCGCCACCGCCCTCAACATGGTCGCTGTATTGGATGATGTCCCTGGCCGGCTTGACCAGATTCCAGAGCTTCGCCTTCCGCTCGATAACCGGCAACGAGCGCAGATCCTCGCCATCGATGTACAAGATGTCGAAGGCTACGAATGCTAGCTGCTCCGCGTTCCATGTCATGCGGGAGTGCATCCGCTGGAAGTTCGGCCGGCCATCGGGCTCCGGCGCGATCATCTCCCCGTCGAGAACGAAAGATTCAGCAGGAAGCTTTTCCGCCGCAGCGACTATCGGCCAATACCGCTTCGACCAATCGTGCCCATTCCGAGAGAAGGCACGCGCGCCAGCCCAGTCGAGGGTCAGTTGGGTCCGGTAGCCGTCGAATTTGATCTCGTGAATCCAATCATCGCTGACAGGCGGGGTCTCGACCTGGACCGGCTCAAGCGGCTTGATGAAGGACAGCCGCGATCGGCCAACAGGCTTATCCATACTAGGATCCCCAACGCAAAACTCGAAATTGATTCAATATCGCACAGCCGTAAGCGTTCCGTTAGAAATTGCTAAAGAGCCCTGAGCGTGCCAACGGGTCAGAGCGGTGAGAAGCTTCGGATTTTGGGAAGGCGGACGCCTTGGCGGCGAGCTAGCATCAGAACGCGACGCTTCTATAAGTTCGTCATGAACCTGTTGCTTGGCCGACACAAGGGATTCAAATCGCGCAACGGACCTCCCCGGGGGATATCCGAGTTTAGGCATCTCGATTATACCCCTATTAGTAGCAAGGGGCCCCGTCATGAAATCGATTCTGCTCGCGACCGCGACTCTCATTGCCGCAACCGGCGGCGCTTTCGCTGCTGATGTTGTGAACCAAGAACCCATCGCGTCCACGTACAATTGGACGGGACTCTACGTCGGCGCCCAGGCCGGCTACGAGTGGGCGAGGACGAGCTACAGTTTCAATGGTCCTGTCCCAAGCGGTACCTTTACCCCGAGCGGATTCGTGGGCGGCCTATACGTTGGGTACAACCATCAGTTCGACTCCCCGTTGGTCATCGGCGTGGAAGGCGACATCGAATATGCCAACGTCAAAGATAGCTTCAACAACCCCTTTGGGGGATTGAGTGCCGGTAGCGCCGAATTGCGCTGGCAGGGCTCGGCGCGCGTTAGGGTTGGGTACGCCGTCGATCGCTTCCTGCCCTACGTCACCGGCGGCGTTGCCTTTGGCAATTTCCGCTTTGAGGGTGGCCCCGACCCGGCAACGTTGCAGGCATGGACGAAGACCAAAACCGGATGGACCATCGGGGCCGGATTGGAATACGCGTTCGCCGACAAATGGAGCGCGCGGGTTGAGTACCGCTATACCGACTTCGGGACCGCCAATGGAAGTCTGGCGCCACTCTTCCCGGGTGTGATCGAAACTATGAAGGTCCGGGACCACGCAGTGCGCGTTGGTGTGAGCTACAAGTTCTGATCTCCTTAGTGGGAGGTTCGAGCCGGACATTTCCGGGGCTTCGCCAGAACCCCGAGCAGAGCGGCAGATCGTGCTAAGGCGCAAAGCCGCCCCTAATCATAAACATGACGATGCCGCTGACGATGCCGGCGAGAACGAGCCACATAATACGAGACAGATCGCTCGATATCTTGTCGACCTTCTGGCCGACACCGTCGATCTTGTCGTCCATATGCTTCCACCTTTCGTCGTGGCGCGCGCTCTCAATGTCCCGCTGAACGCGCCAGTTTTCGAGCGCAACCACGCGTGCGCGAAGGTCGCTGGTGTCCGTTTGGTCTTCCGCCATTTTTGCCCCGATGCTTTTCAACGCATGCTGGATTTCAGTTCGGCTCGCCGATCAGCGCTCGCCTTGGTGTGGCGATCGCATTCAGCCAGCGTGTAGAGGCCGATCGCGCAGCTTGGCGCCATCGTCCTGTCGATCTTGTTCTGATCGGCGATCGTCTTGCCCTGCGCGCCAGCGAGGCTGTTGCCGATGGCCGAGCGCAGCGCCGGCGCACCGCTGACGGCGGAAGTTGTACACGCCGCCAGCGTCGATGCACTCATCAAGAGACTTGCGAGCATCAATGCCCTTTCGGATCGCATCCTGATTATCCTTTTCGATCTTGGCGCGGACCTCTTCGGCGCCGCGGTGCTTGATGACTTCGTAAACGGCGAAAGCGGCGCCCGAGACGAGGGCCGCGATGGCCGCCCAGGCGATAGCGCCGGCGACTAGTCGCGAGACGCCGAGGCGGCCGACAAGAAGGTTGAGGAGGAAGCTCATAGCAGCCACCAGATGAGGAAGCCGGCGATGAGCGCCAGGCCTACTGCGGCGACCGTGCACAGGGCCCGATCAAGGATCACGGCGAAGACGGAGGCGAGGTTTTCCATTACGTCGCCTCACCCCCAAGAGCCGCGGCGAGGCGCTTCACCTTGCGGTTCGCATACCAGCGCCAGGCGAGACCGCCGATCGCGAGCAGCGCGCTTGCGATTGCCAGGACGACGACGACCTTGCCGATCCATTCGCTGGTGTAGGAGAACGGCGAAAGCTGGTTCTGGAGATCGTACAGGTAGCCGGAAAGGCCAAGCCCGCCAGCACCGGCGCCGGCTGCCGCATCGGCCGGCGCGGTCGATGGGGCAACCTTCCCGTCCTCGATAAAGGCTTTCGCCTGACCGCCGCCGACGAAGTTCGCCGCCTGCGGCGTCAGCCCGGTTGCCCAGGACTGGCCGATCGAGCGGACCTCCGCGACGCGAGATGACCATCCGCGACCGAACTCCGGCCATGTGTTCAGGTGCTGAAGGAAGTTCATGCGCTGATCGCAGATCCGGCCGATCAGGGCATCGTGGTTGTTGCAGGCCTGGACGGCCGCGATGGTGCCCAACCCCATGACGCCGTCAAGCCGGCCCTTGTAGAGCGGCCCGAGTGCCCGCTGCAGCCAGAGGATCGACTGCTTCGGGCCGGAGTTCACAGCGCCGTCAAAGACGACATAGTCCACCCCGGCGGGCAGTCGGTCGCCTTTCACCGCATGCCAGTACTGGCGGTCGTAGATCTCGAAGAGTTCCTGGCTGGTGATGCTCTTCACCGAACGGAGGGCCAGCTTTTTGCTGCTGCGATAAGCGTCATAGACCCGCTGGGTCACGCCCTTCATCGTGGCGCCGCCCGGGTCGGACGGGTGATTGCTGTAGCCACCCTCGTGCGCGAGCACGCGGGCGAGCGATTCCTGCTCGCGAGATGCGGTCATGAATTTTTCCTTTGCGCTGGGAACTTTCCTGCCCGCCGGCGATTGAGGGGCGCTGCGGCAGGGGGATTTGCGTATTGGATTGTTTCAGGAAGCTCGAAACGCTGATCGACGCCGGCGGCGCCAACGCCGTAGGAGAGGCGCGCGCGCTTCTTGCTCAACTCAAAGGCAAAGTCGCAGGTGCTGGCTGAGGCGATCGACGAATTCCTGCTCGACATGATGACGCTGGATTTCCTGCTCGAAGCCGAGCGCGAGGCGTTTCAGAACTCAGCGCGACGACTGGCGCATGGCCGGCTGACGATGGTGAAGCTGCTCTCGGCCTAGCGGGCGTCCGTTCCGGCCGAGCCCTGCGGGTTGCCGAGCGAGATCTGCGTCGTGTAGCCGCTGCCGCGGTCGAGCGTGTCGGTGATCGAGGATATCGTGTAGCTGCCGTCGACGCCGGCGCGCAGCTGGATCACGGCCGTGCCTTCCGGCTCGGCGGTCGGCTCGCCCTCGATCGTGATCGAACCGGCGCCTTTCTGCCGCGCGCCATCGATACGATCGGAATCGGCGCGCGTCTGCGCTGCAGTCGCGTCCGGCTGCATGAAGCGCAGCACGTCCTCCGGCTCGACGTCGTCGCCGGTCTCGACCTCTTCGATGACCTGACTGGCCCTATGCAAGTCGTACCAGCGGCCCTTCTTCTTCTTGAAGCGCGGCCGGTCGGTCGCCGGCGTAAGGCCGCTCGCCGAGATTACCATGCCGCGGGTGATGACGATCGTCGGCAGCGGCTGGCCGGTCGCCGAGACGCCCCGGTTGCGCGGCACGAAGCCAGCCCGTGCGCCCCTAATGGCGAACGTCGCGCCGTGCTCGCGCCCCAGCCTGTCGGCGAAGGCTAAGAAGCTTTCGTTGTCCTGCGCTTCATATTCCAGCTGCCGGCCGGCAAGCGAGGAATGCACCTTGATCGACAGACCGGCGTCGCCGGCGGCATCCTGGAGCACCCGTCCGAGCGTGGTCTTTTCCCAATGGCGATCGGTCGGCTGCTTGACCTTGCCTCTGAGGCTGGCCGAGCGCGCGGTGATGGAGAGCACGCTGCCCGAGCCGCGATCGAGAGACCAGTCGCAGGTGTCGACCTCGCCTTCGAAGCGGCGCATTGCACCACGTGCCCAGCCGAGTTCGATCGACACCGGCGTGCCCGTCTTGGGAAACCGGACCGTCGCATCATGATCGTCGAGCGTGAACATCGCCGACTGCGTCGCCTCGGTGCTCGACTTGGTGATCGTCAACGAGATCAGCCGCGGCACGAAACGAGAGGTAACATCCTGCCCACCGACCACGACGCGGAAATGACCTTTTCTCATTCGAAGAGATCGATCACTGGCCTGGGGGCCGCGCCTTCAGCCGCCATTTCCGCCTGTGTCATCACGGTCACGACTAAACCCACGGGAAGCTGCGGACCGGACCTGGCAAGATCCTGGTTAAGGGCGAAGGTCTTCGCCACCATGCCCGAGAAGACCTTGCGATAGTGCCTTGCAAGAAGAGTGGACAGCGTCGTGCCTTCCGTCCTGACGGTGACGGTCTCGGTCATGGGCTCCAATCCAGAATCGTGTCCGAGCGGCTAAGTGTTTTCGCCGGGCGGCTGATCGTTGAGCAGGGTGGCCAGTGCGGTCGTGATCTGCGGCATGAAGAACGGCTTCGCAATCATTACGCTGTTGGGGACGCCTTCGGAAGGCCAATGAACGGCGCTGTCGCCGCTGATGTAGATTACTGGCATGGCAGCATTTACCGCACGGATTTCGCGAGCCAAATCCCAACCTGATTTCCCCGGCCCCAGACGAATGTCGGTAATGAGGGCTTTGATCGTCTCAGGCGCCGCATCGAACGCGCTCAATGCAGCTTCGGCACTGGTCAAGCCCGACACGGCAAAGCCAGCTTCCTCCAATGCGGTTTCGATTTCCAAGAGGATGAGAGGTTCGTCCTCAACGACCAGAATCGTGCCGCCGCCCATAAGGTCCCTTCCCTCATTTGGTCTACTACGCTCTCGACAGCGGTTCGGTTCCAAGGAAAGTAATCGTTTTCGCGCGCCTTTTAGCCGAGCAGCGAAAACAGCGACGCGAAGAAGTCGCTCGCCGCCGGCGCCGCCGATTTCTGCATCTTGACGGTGATATCGACGATCTGGCCGATCCCGTCGCGATCGAGGAATGTGTGCTCGTCGTTGACCGACTGCACGACGTAGAAGCCGAACACGCTGCCGTCGCCACGTGTGACCAGCTGCGGCGTGCCGCCGAGCTGCGCATGGCGCAGAATGTTCAGCGTGCCCAGTCCACCAAGCTTTGAGGGGATCAGGCGGCCGGAAACGGTGAGCGTCTCGGACCCGACGCCGACATCTTCGAGAGGTGGCATCGCGCCGACCACCGGCTTCTCGGCATAGGCGTGCGTCGTCTCACGCGCATGCGTGTCGATGTTGAAGGCAAGATCGCATTCGACCAGCCCGATCTTCATCAGCATCAGCGCGGTCCTCCAAAATCGATCGCTTGCCCGCGCGTGGCGGACTGCACCTGCTGCCCGGTCGTCCTCCCCAGCGAGCCGACTGGACGCATCAGGTCCGCCTTGGCGGACGAGAGGAAGCTGCTGACGCCGGCGATGAAGGCGGCAGCGGCGTTCTTGCCGAACGACGATCCCGCGCCCGCGAGGCCAGACGTAAAGGTCTGCGCGGCGTTTTGGCCCGCCTGCGTGCCGCCCTCAGCGATCTTGCTGCCGGCGTCGGCGCCGCCGGATTGCAGCCGACGCTCGAATTCGTCGGCATCGAAGCCGGCGACGTTCGGGCCGATGCCCGGGAGACCCGGTGGCGGCGGCACATAGGCCTGGCCACCCCTGGCAGCCGCATGACGCCCTTCGGCGTACACCTGGTACTGTCGCTCGGCAGGGGTCATCTCTGCCCAGTTCCTCGGACCTGGCGTGGGGATCGGCGTGCTCGAGCCCGGCATGCCGGTGTTCGGCTCGCGCGTCTGGCGATCTTCGAGGATCTTCGTCTGCAGCGCATCGAAGACACTCTTGATCTCGCCGCGGCCGAGCTGCGCCAGCGCATCGCGGAACGCCTTCTCGGCCGGCGCGCCGGTGAAGCGATCGAAGAACCCAAGCTCGGGATGATGCTTGTTGTAGCGATCCTTGAACTCGCCCATATAGGCCAGCGGATCGCGGCCGCTTGCCCGCAGCGTCTCATAGCCCTTGTCGACGGCCATCAAGTCGGACAGACGGCTGTTGACCTTTTCGAGGACCGGGTTGAGTGCCCTGCCGGAGAGGTCGCCAAGCACCCTCCCTGTTTCCTGAATGTTGTTGATCAGCTGCTGCCAGTTGCCTTCGGCATCGCCGGTGATCTGAGCGAAATCCTTCGCGACGGTGCCGGACGCACTGCCAAGCGCATCCAGATGCTTCTTCAGAGCACGCCTCCAGCAACCCCTCGCGACCATGCAGGTCGAGGCCTTCGCAATGCGCCACCATGCCGATGCCGTCATTTCCGCCAGCGCTACCAGCCCGGCAGTTCCATTTGTTCTTGGCGGTGTTGAACGCAAAGGTGTCCGTGCCTCCGCAATGCGGGCATGGCTGCGGGTGCTCGTGTCGGCGGCCGGTGAATTTCAGGCCGAGCCGTTTGGCGGCGTCGTCGATCGAGACCGCGCGGGCGTCTTCCACGAACTGTTCAATGACGGAGCCACCAGACTGCGCGCTCAAAACAGCGACTCCTGTTTCGGCTCAGCTGGGGCGACAAACATGTCTGGCTGCGCGTAGGCCTTTCGGATCCGCTCGCAGGCGATCTCGAAATAGCCGGCATCAATTTCGATGCCGATGAAGGGGCGGCCCTGCTTCACGCACGCTACCCCAGTGGTGCCTGAGCCCATAAACGGGTCCAGCACCGTCCCTTCCGGCAGGAAGGTCAGGCACCAGATCATAAGCTCGACGGGTTTTTGCGTGGGATGGACCTTGCCGTCCTGGAGCGCTCTTGCGCGGGGGTAAGTGAAGATATGAGCCGCCCTGTTCTCGTTCACCCATGCGAACTCGCAATCCGCAAGCGAGAAGTCCCGCTGCCCCTTATCCCAGACCAGCCACCGCATGGTCGGTGGAAGATAATCGGTAAAGTAGTTGCCGCCCCAGATAATCTGCCGAGGCGCGATCTTCCGAATCTCGTCGAAGGTACGCCGGTCTGGCCGCTCTTTGTCCCATTCAGGGGCGCCATAGGACTTCCAACCGTTCTTGTCCGAACCGCCCCTGCCGTCGCCCTTGCCTTTGAGAAGGCTGCCATAGTCAATTCCGTAAGGCGGGTCCGTGAGAACGCCGGCAACGTTCGGCAGTTGACGCATCACCGTCAGACAATCTCCGAGGATCAAGCGGCAGGCGCCTATGATCTCTTCGCGGTGGTTCATTCGGACTCTTTTCCGATGCCCTCGCCTCCGCGCGAGAAGAGACCTTCGGCTTCGACCAGCGCCCGCACCTGCCGGGCGGAAAGCCCCAGCCGCGCCCGCACTTGCTCGAGGCTCTGGCCCATTTCGAACAGCAGCCGCACGCCCTCGGCCTGCATCGGTAAAGGCAGCTTGAACAGCGTCGCCGCGTCGATGCTGCCGGGCGTTCCGAAAATCGCTTTTGGAGTTCTAGCCAGCATCGAGGTTGCTCCTTGTTTCAGTGCTCGTCCCGTGAAACATCGCGTCAGCCTCTCGCGGGGGCGGCAAGTAGAAGGCGCGGAAGGAAAGCTTCAGCCAGTCGCAGACGGCGAGGACCTTGGGCGCCGAGACACTCTGCCCGTTGCAGATGCGCGAAAGGTCCGAGGCGCTTACCCCAATGTCGGCGGCGCAAACGCGCCAGCCGCGGCCGTCTTCCTCGAGCTTCGCCCGCAAGAGCTTACCCAATTCGCGATAGTCATAGGCAGCGAGCCTGACCATGCCTGGCCTCCTTTTTGAGAAACAGCGCCGGCTCCTCGCCTATCCAGGCGCAGAGCGCGAGAAACTCGTCGGGGCCCGGATCGCGGCCGCGCGCGGCGCGAAAAACCGCGTCGACCTCGACCTCAGCCTCCCGTGCAACCCTCGTCGGCGACTTGCCGCGATGGATGCGCCGGGCTTCGAGGAAGAGCGCAAAGAGCGTGAAGTCCACCGGCGCTTTCTGGCCTTCTCGGCCATTTTCCGGCACTTCGGTCGAGGAGGCGCGGCTCATCGCGGCGCCTCCTCGCCGCTGCCGGTCCCGGCTTGGGAGGATGCGGAACCGGCAAGGATATCGGGACCGAAGAGGTCGGGCCGCTGCGCATGCCGCGAGATGCCGGTGGCGCGCTCGATGTCGAGCACGCGCTCGGCCGGCACCCGATTCCAGGAGTAGAAAGCTTGGTGGCGGATGCCCAGATGCGAGGCAAGCGCGCCCAATCCGCCAACTTTGGCGGCTGCGATTCTGACGATTTCGATCATGGCAGGATGGTAGGTATTACCTACCTACTGTGTCAACAGGCAATCGCTTGCAAAAAAGTAAGCAATAATTACTATGCTGGCATGATCGCGACGATACGCACCGACTCGACGACACTTGGCCAGCGCCTGCGCCAGGCGCGGGAGGCTGCCGGCCTGACGCAGAACGACGTCGCCGACCATTTCGGCATCAAGCGCGTCTCGGTCACGCAATGGGAGGCCGACACCACCCGCCCCTCGATGGAGCGGCTGCCCGAGCTCGCCGCGCTGCTCAAAACCGATGTTGCCTGGCTGCTCGACGCCTCAGGCGCAGCACCCGTGCCGATCGTGCGCGAGCCGAAGCCGCGAGCATCGCGCACGCCGATCATCCCCGGCGACGAGCTGGTCGGCGGCCGCGACCTGCCGATCTACGCCGCCGCAATGGGCGGCGAAGGCCACATGATCGTGACCTTCGAAGCGATCGACTGGGTGAAGCGGCCGGCGGTGCTGCAGAATGTCCGCGGCGGCTATGGCATCCTGGTGCGCGGCGAATCCATGATCCCCGCCTATTGGCCCGGCGACACCGCGCTGGTGAATCCTCACCTGCAGCCGGCGCGCGATTCCGACGCCGTGTTCTTCCACACCCCGCCCAAGGAGCGCGGCGACGAGGAGGCCATCATCAAGCGCCTCGTCGGCATGAACGACCGCGAATGGACGCTGGAGCAGTACCGACCCGCGAAGACGTTTACCGAGAGCCGCGTTGACTGGCCGATCTGCCATCGGGTGGTGGGTAAGTACAATGCGCGGTGATAGGGGCCGTCCCGTGTTTTGCGCCGCGCAAAGAGCCGATTGTTGACGATCTGGCTATAGGCGCTCGATCTTAGAGATCCTGGTAGGCCATCTTCAGCCACCGAATTGTGAAACAAACCTGTCAGCAACTGCGCTCGGCTGATTGTCACGACAGCAACCTCGAACTACGCTCGTCAATCGGAGGGGTTTCCCATGATTAAAGAATTTAAGCACAATCCTGTCGTCATACGTCCTGACACCACCATTGGTAACATATCGGCAGAAGCAGATGACGATTTTCTGTTCGAGTGCTTTGTAGACCATCCTGCCCTAGAGGTGGCGCGAACGCTGAAGAATTCGAAGATGTTCGTGTCTGCAAGAACCGGTAGTGGAAAAACGGCACTGCTTAGGAAAATAGAACATCAGTTTCCGGAAACAACGTCTATCATCGACCTTCCCGGACTTTCGATGGACTATGTTGCAAATTCCGACATTATACGGTTCTTGAAATCGCTGGATATCGACCTTGACCTTTTTTTCCAAGCTCTGTGGAAGCACGTTCTATGCCTCGAATATATCCGAATGAGATACAACGTAAAGAACGCAGAACGATCCAAAGAAATTTTTGGCTGGCTCAAGGATTTTTTCCGCGCCGACGAACGGCGTGAATCGGCTTTAAAGTACCTGGCACAGTGGGAGGGCCGATTCTTCATTACGATGGACGAGAACATCAAGGAAATAACCTCGAAACTCGAATCGCAGGTGACCGGAGAACTCGGAGGCGAGGTGGATAAGTTCTCTGCCCGGGCCGGCTACACTCGGACATTGAGCGCAGAAAAACGGTCTGAACTGGTGGCACGTGCAAAACGAATTGTGAGCTCTGCTCAACTCGCTGATCTAAATCGCGTCCTAGATTTGCTTTCCAATGTCGACAGCGCTGACAAATACGCGGGCAAATATTACATCCTAATAGATCGCTTAGACGAGAAGTGGGTCGATGAGTCGGTTCGCTTTGATTTAATTCGCGCTCTGATCGAATGTCTTCGTACGTTCAACAAAGTTCACAATCTGAAAATTTTGGTGGCAATTCGCGAAGACGTTCTTGAGCGAGTTGTACAAGAGACTAAGGACATGGGATTCCAACGAGAAAAGTACGACGACTATTTTTTGCGTGTTATTTGGGATGAAGCGCAACTTAAAGAACTGATCAGAAAGCGGATCAATCTACTTTATAAAAGGAAATACACTTCTGCAAATGTGACGTTTCATGACGTTTTCCGCAATAAGGTGGCCAATAAAGACCCAATGGACTACATTCTTGAGCGAACTCTATTGCGGCCTAGAGATGTCATTTCGTTCGTTAACGAGTGTTTTGAAAAAGCTCAAGGCGGAACTGAGGTTACACCAAAGATCATTAAGGAAGCGGAGTCTGAATACTCCCGGATTCGGATGCAGGCCTTAATTCAGGAATGGCAAAGCGCATTTCCGTCCCTATCGGTTGCTTTTCGACTCCTTTCGAGCCGCCGAGGGAGGTTCAAGTCGACTGAAATCGCTTCGAAGGAATTTATGGACGACTTTGTCCTTGAGGTCCATCAAGTGCCTTCATGGGAAAACGACCCGATCAAGCAGTGCGTTGAACGTTATATGCAACAAGGGTCGGAGGCATCCGCGCTGGCGGTTGCAAAGAATTTGATCAGTGAACTTTACCGGATTGGGGCCGTCGGCGTAAAAACGTCGGCGGCGGAAAGGTATATCTACTCCTATCAGGACGTTCCCGTCATAAGTCCAGATGCAGTTGATTTGCAGACTAGAATCCATATTCATCCAATGCTGCACCGAGCGCTGAATGTTCAGGACCACGGCTAAAACGCTTACGTTTTTCTATTGAGTGATATAGTTTCTTGTATGCCAAGGACGAATCCACAGACGGTTTACTCCATTACCGCTACTGCACTACTTCCTTGACCGCCTCCAACCTGCGGCTAGAGCATCAGCTTCCGAGCAGAACCACCTCTCGCCTTTGGCCCGGTTGATGATAGTGACGCTGTAATATTTTTGTCCGGGCACATGGTAGATTCGTTCGCCGTCGGCTGAAAGGTTGCCCTTGATATTGCAGCCGGCGTTGCCGCCGCCCAGCGCGAAAGTTGGTGTCGACGGTACCTGCGCGTCGGCGCTGTGCTGCGCCCGCCAGTCCCAGGGTGCCTGGAAGTTTCCAACCCACAAGCCCAGTTTTGCCGCCCGAGCCTTGGCCTGTTGCGCTGCATGAGCGCCGTAGCTGTATTTCGGCCAATCCAGCGCTTGCCCGTGCTCGACCATCCAGGCGGCAACGTCAGCCCCGTCGGCGCGCGCGCAGTTGCCGACAAAGCGCCCGTAGCGGTCCCATGTCACGAACGAGCACTGCACCGGCTTGGACGCCGCAAGGAATTTGTCCAGGGCTTCGGCGGAGCGGCGGCCGCAAGGATACTCGAAACCCTTTGCATCGTCGCAATATTGGCGGCTCTCCGGCGCGTCGATGCCGTTGAAGCGCACGCGCTGGCCATGAATCTCGATCGTGTCGCCATCGATCACCGAGGCGACGCCGGCTATCGATACCGGCCTCGGCTTGATGATGTTCTGCAGGTTGACTTCCGGAAGCGATCCGCTGTTGTGCATGACGAACTGCGTGACCAAGGCAGAAAACGCAGCCACCGTCACGAGCACAAGACGAAGCGGCACGCTTGCCCATCGCCCGGATCGTGAGCGCTTGGAGCCTGCGCGCCCTCGCCACTGGCTAGAGCGGTTGTCGTGACGAGACTTGTCAATGCCGATCACGGCGCGCCGCCCGGGCGGCTCTCGGCCGAGCGGCCGCCGCAGCGCGATCCATCCGCCGCCCTGCTTTCGTCGGTCGGACAATTGCCGGTGTAGCCGCCTCCGCCTGATGCAGGCGATCTATAGCGTTGGATCACAGCCACGCTGCGTTGCCCGTCGCCTTCAATATGCGTGTTGTTGCTGTTCGGATTGAACGGATCGACCGTTTGCAGAAGCGAATTGGTGTTGTTTGCATCGCCAGACGCAAGCGTCATCGTATCGTAATTGTTCAAATAGTCGGCAGCACAGCCTGACAACAGCACCACACTCGCTGCGGCAAAATACGATCGCAAATCCACTGAGGCATCCCCTCGACACCGGCTGGCATAATGCTCCATTTGCATTTTGTTGTCGAATCCCGCTTTGACGGCTTGCCATTCGCGCCAGGCTAAGCAACGTTGGCAGCGGGTCGGACATATTGGGGGGACTATGAAGCGGCTTGTTTTGACCGTCGCTGTTTTCGTTTGCATTGCGGGCTGCGCCACTCCACCGGACAAAATAGCAGGCGTGCCGAATGCTGGCCCTTGCACTCAGGCAGACAAAGAGCGTCTGGCGGTTCTGACCAATCAGCAGAACAAGGCAGCAACCGGCGACGCTCTGGGTGTGTTCCTTATCGGCGTCCCGGTCTCGTCTATGTCTGGTAGCGACCACGAAACCGAAATAGCCGTTCTGAAGGGACGCTGCGGACCGCCTAAGACGTGATTGCGATGGAGCACCGAAATGCCTGTGACCAGCGGTTCAGGTAATCCGAAATGGACCCGTGACGAGACTTTGCTGGCCCTGGACTTGCTCTATCGCCACGGGAAGCCAATTGACAAAAACCATGCCGATGCTGCCGAGCTATCGCGGCTTCTGCGGGCGGCGCGCATCTACCCCGAAACCAATCGGAAGGACAGTTTTCGCAACGCCGATGGCGTAGCGTTGAAAACTCAGAACTTGTTTTCTGCGCTCAATCCCGAGCGGAGGCTAAGTTCGTCCGACATGGATAGAAAAGTTGTTGTCGAGTTTCCGACTGCACGAAAGTTGGACCTAGCGCAGATAGCCAGTGCAATCCGACAAGCGTTATCTGGCGAGGCGGCGACTGTGCTCGATCGAGATGACGAGTTTGAAGTTACTGAGGGTAAGGTGCTGGCCGCCCGCCATCGGCAGAGAGATGGAAGATTGCGAGAAAAGCTAATCGAAGCGCGCCGCGCAAACGGACTCAGATGCGAAATCTGCGACTTCGCCGTGAATGCAAATGCTCCTCGGTCCGCCGAAAGTCTTTTTGAGGGCCACCACACCATCCCACTGGCCGCGGCCGAGGGGGAGCGAACCACCCGCCTCTCGGACATGGCGCTTTTGTGCGCCTGCTGTCATCGCTTCATTCATCGGCTGATCGTAGATAACAAGCGTTGGGTGGGAATTCCGGAGGCGGCAGAGGCACGGAAAGCCCTGGCTTAGGTAACAAGGGAGTGCTGGTGAACTCCAATGTGATAACGCGGCGCCGATCCCTAGACACGGAACCTGAACCGGCCCGCTGGTCGCCAGCGATTCATACTCGAAGGAGTTGAACACGGTTCTCAGCGAGCTGAAAACATCTGACAAGAGAAGCGGGTGATCTCGCGGGGATTGGAGAGCTTAAATCCACGCGCTTTGTTCAGCGATCGGTGCACGTTTCTGAAACCCACTTTCGCGAAAGTCGAGCAATTCCTGATACACCTCAAGGTGCCCGGCAAAATTGCGCGCCATAAACCGCACTAGCGCGGGGTTGTTCAGCAATTTGTCAATATAACCGATAACGGCGATCAGGTTGAGCACTGTTGCGCCATGGGTGCTGGCGGCGCTCAGATATTCATGGCTGACCTTGGCCAGGTCAGTTTGCATGTCAGCCAATTGCGTCGGGGAGATGCCCTCATATTGCTTTCTGGGCGCAAAGGGATCGGTGAGCTGCGATCGTGGTGTGAGCGCGATCAACACTCTCGCCACTCGAAACTGCACGCGGTCCAAGGCTAGCATGAGACGCACGATCTCAACCTGCCGGCCCGGCACGACCTCTCGCAGCATGGGAAAAATCTTCAGGGGGGCGCCATAATCGTTCAGCAGGTCGAGAGCCTCGAGACAGACCCCACTGACAAGCTGCGGCTCGGCCGCGACACTGAGCGGGCCTTGCTGGTCCTCGTGGAATTCCGTTCCTCTCGCCGAAGATTGCGCCAGGATCCAAGGCAGCGTTCCGAGACCATGCGCCTGCAGCAAGGCGCGGAACGCAGCGTCGGTTAGGATTTGGCCGGTGGCATTGACGACGACTTCCAGTTGATGCCGCGCTGCGACGGCTTCTCTGATGAAATCCTGCATCCGATCGAATTGGCGTTGGTATGTCCGCAAGAATGCCGGGCCACGCAATGGATTCTGCGGCGCCTGCAAATTGCTCGTCAGACGGGTGGCATGCCGGTTGTTCTCGACGAAGCGACGAAGCTCGGCCTTGGTTACTGTCACTTGAGCGCCGAAATCGATTCTCGTCTCGCCATCTCCACGACAGGATCGAGAGAAGCGAAGAGGAAGGCATCAAGGCGCACGCCGTTGTTTGCGTTGAGCATGCGAAGGGCGGATTGCGCTTGATGCGCGGGCGCAATGAGGAAGTCACGAACAGTTTGATGATCAGGCTCCATTCTGATCAAAATCGTCACATCTGGCCCAACGAGACCGCGGTTCCAAAATATCCAGCGTGGATAGCCGGTGACGATAATCCGATAGCGCGCGATCCATATCGCGATGGAGAATTCCTCATTGACGCGCAAAAGCTTTGTTTTGGGATCGTACAGTGCCGAACCACGGACCTTGTCAATCTTCGACATCAATTCCTCGACGACTTGCTGCCGGATCTGTTTGAGCCGGTTGCTGACATCGAGTTTCCGATAGTTCGCCGAGGCGTCGTATCCGATCAACTGGTAGGCGGCCTTCATGCTTCCAAATCGGTGCGCGTAAATGGAGGCTGAATGACAGAAGGGGGCGGCGTCAATGATTGGGCTCGACAGCTTCCCCCGCTCTTTGAGCAGCTTGGTCAGATCGGCAAGCAGCTCCTCATCGGGCTTAAGGTAAGCGCGCGCGCGCCTGATAGCTTGCGCACGATCGAAAAGCGCCCGGGTCACGAGCGGCTCGATGACATTGTCGGCGCGAACAAATGCGCTTGGCGGATTTCTTACCCGGTCGTGTAGAAGCCTATGGGATATTCGGTTCCATACATTGTTGCCGATGTACTTCTCGCTCGTCAGTATCGTGCCCACGCATGCTTTGGTCCATGGTCGGCCCCGTTCAGTAACCGGGCCGCGAGCGTTTAATGCAGTCGCAATTTCGGCTTCCGTTTTTCCCTTCGTCACGAATTGATTGAACATCCATCTTACGGTGGAGACCTCCTCTTTCGGCCCCGGCACTAGAATGACGCGATCGCTTGCCAGCCCTTTTCGCTCATCGCGATGAAGCATTGCCTTGGGATTTCCGGAGCCATCAACAAGAAGGCGCCTGAAGCCATAGCCGGCGGGGCCACCGCCGCTGAAACCCAGTGCGACTATCCGGCTTTGACCGGCGAAGACCCTGTTCGACAGCATGCGGCTGTACTCCGCGGCCATGCTGCGTTTGATTGCCTTCAGGACGTCGGACCCAATGCTGCCATCGTTGACGAATAGCTCGGCGCAGAACTCGATCCGCACTCCGGCCATCTGGCACCGGTATTCATAGGTGGCGCTTTCATCGGTATTCTGGAAGCGCCCCCAACGGCTCACATCGTAGACAACGACGGTTTCGAAATCGGCTCGCCGGCTTTCCACATCTTCCAACAGCTGCTGCAAGCCTGGGCGTCCCACGAGGCTGAGGCCACTTCGGCCGGGATCCTCATAGGTTGCGACAATGTCGTAACCCATGACGTTCGCATAATTGCGGATCGCATCTCTCTGGTTGTCGATCGAGTAGATCTGCCTGTCTGTGGACATGCGCAGATACTCGGCCGCACGGATCCTTGGCCTCCCGAGGGGGCCGGCGGGAGCCGTTGCAGACTTGTCCATCTTGCACCGTCGTGCGGGTGTTCTAAGCTAGGGGCCGGCCGCCGCGCGGCAAGAGGAAGGAATGCGCCAGTACATCGGGTTGATCCACAAAGAAGACGCCAGCGATTACGGAGTGTCCTTTCCTGACTTCCCCGGCGTCGTCACCGCCGGCAGGACAATTGCCGGAGTGCGTCGGCTCGCCGAGGAGGCGCTCGCCTTTCACATCGAGGGGCTCATAGAAGACGGCGTATCGATTCCGGAGCCGACGCCGCTCGAACAGGTAGTAGCGAAAACCGACGTACTCGCCACTTTCTCGGTGCCTCTGAAGCCTGCGACACGGTCAGCAGGTCGGCCGAGAAGAAGGTCGCATGTCTCTCGGCATCGCTGAGCCCGTCCCGTCGCACTGCACGCAACGCACGCTCACGCCGGGACATCTGTGTTGATGCGTTCCTGCCGGGCAGCAATGGCCGTTCGAGCTGCGCCATCTCGGACATTCGAACATCGTGCCGGTGCCGCCGCACCCTTGGCACTCGCCTTCGCAAAACGCCAGTTCCATGTTACCCGACCCACCGGCGTTGCAACGCCGCAAACCCAGTCGGCTGGCCCCCGCTAGCCGTCTGCAAACATTACGATAGGGCAATTAAGGTTTTTCTAAAGCAGGGGTGGCTTACAGCCATTGTCTGCCCGCTCGGTTGACCGACACTGGCACATCGCCCGACGCGAGGATGCAAATGTCACCGCGGCCTTGCCATTATCTTAGTGATTGCTAAATTCATCACGGCTAAACTTCCATTTCTCTGTCCGGGATCGTCGGATGAGGTTCCTGAGTCATGTTTTCTCCGGCCTGTGGGCAGCCGGAGTGTTGGCGATGGTCTGGCAGGTATGGAAGCGCCCGTCGCCGCCGCTTTCCGAAACCGAGCAGGAACGCGATTTGCGGGAATGGCTGGAAGGGCAAATGTAGCTCCCGCATCTTTCCTGTTTGGAAAGCATCCTGTTCAACAGCCGGGAAACCATGACTCAGTTCGTGAGCAGGCTCCGCCGCCGTTCCGCCGCAATGCGAGCCCACTTCGGCCAGGTACGCCCCTGTTTTAGTTGGTCTTTGGGGCTTGAAGGAGTTCTGGAGATGATGATCAAGAAGGTTTTTGTGGCGGTGCTGATGACCGCGGCACTCGCCGGATGCGAGACCCAAACCGAGGGCCAGCAGCGAGCAACCACCGGCGCGCTGATCGGCGGCGCCGGCGGCGCGCTGGTTGGCCAGGCGATCGGCGGCAATACCAAGTCGACGGTTATCGGCGCGGCAAGCGGCGCGCTGCTCGGCGCCGTCGTCGGCAGCGCCACCACCCCGCAGCGCCGCGGCGAGCAGCTCTGCCGCTATCGGGACCGCTACGGCCAGATCTACACCGCGCCTTGCGACGATCGCTATTACCGCGGCGATTATTGATCCTGTGAGTGACTGGGAGACGGCGTTTTCTGCGCCGGCTCCCCTCTTCCGTCATGCTTTTGTACGCTTCTCGCTGTAAAACCGCCGCTGCGGTGGGCTGCGGAGGAGGCCGAAATGACGACGAGCCTTGCCGGCGCGCTGAAGGACCGTGGCAAGCGCGCGGTGAAACGGCTGATCGGCTATGATTCGCGCAACTGGCTGCGCATTCGCCAGATCGAAGCTTTCACGGCCTTCCTCGAAGCGGCCAATCGCAAATCCCGCGACGTCATCGAAATCTCACCCGGCTGGAACCGCTACTGGCGGGCGATGTGCCCGAACTACCGCTCGGTCGATTTCCCCGAGTTCGACATCTGCCGCGACCGCACCGACGAGCAATTTTCCATTGTCATTGCCGACCAGGTGCTCGAGCACGTTCAGCGGCCGCTCGCGGCCGCCGCCAACATCCATGCAATGACCAAGCAAGGCGGCTGGGCGATGGTCGCCACGCCTTTCCTGTTCCGGGTGCATGCCCGGCCGCACGATTACAACCGCTGGACGCCGGCGGGATTGAAGCAGGTCATGATCGAGGGCGGCTTCGCAGAAAATGACGTGCAGGTCTTCGGCTGGGGCAACAAGGCCTGCGCGAGGGCGCACATCGGCGGGCCGGTGCGGGCCTACGGCCTGTGGCGGGATCTCAGCAACGACGAGGAGTACCCGGTGATGGTCTGGGCATTCGCGAAAAAGCGCTGTTAGCCTCGGTCCGGGGAAGCCGATTTTGGGCCGGTGCCGGTCAGGCAGCTTGAAATGCCGACGATAGAAGCGGACGTATCGAGAATTGCCGAGAGCTACAGACAGATTTATATTAGTGGATCATATATTAGGGGACAATGGACGCGAGGGGCCGCTAGTGTACTCGGATGGCCGTCCTTTCCTTAGATTGATTGGGCCATTCGCGATTGAGCGCGCGGATGGCGCGGACGTTACGCCGCATGGCAGACGGTCCAAAGCGCTCTTGGCCATGCTTGCCCTGGCACCCAACGGTACGCGGAGCCGAAAATGGCTGCAAAGCAAGCTCTGGAGCACTCGCGGCGAGGAGCAGGGTGCGGCAAGCTTGCGGCAGGAACTGTCCGAGGTTCGGAAGTCGCTCCGCAACGCCGGCCTTGATCTAATCTCGACCGATCGTGATGTGGTTCGACTCGACGTCGCTTCGATCGGCATCGATTTGAAGGATCCGCCCGAAGGCTCTGCCACGCGTGATCTGCTTGAGGGCCTCGATATTCGCGACCCAGAGTTCGAGGATTGGCTTCGTGAGCAAAGAAGCCAATGGCCGCGACCTCGCACAGTGCCAGCAAACATCTGTCCTGTTGGCGCGGCAGATCCATTGTCCGGACAGCAAATCGCCTCACCTCTGAATTCGTCGCGGCTATGCTTGGGCCTAGTTCGCGATGCCAGGTGGACGGAGGGCTCCGCTAACAGGGCCGTCGGCGACCTTGTCCTGGATCTTGTGGTTCGATCGATCCTGAATTTCGAAGTGGTCGACGTCGTGGATTTTCAAGCGCAGGGACCGCTGACCCAAGCGCCTGGCACTGCGTTACCGGACTGGCTGTTGCAAACCAGGGCAACGGTGGTGGGCAACAGAGTGGGCCTGACATTTGGATTGATTGCGCCCGGTGACAGCCGGCTCTTGTGGTCGCATACGGATTTTCTCGAGCTTGCCGAGCTGACTGGCCCGGCGAGCCAGAAGCTGATGTCGCTGGTCAATCAGATCGTGTTTTCGATCCTCGAATTCGTTCTCAATCCTAAGTCCATCCGCGACGAGCCCCGACACCGGGCGTCTCGGCTTGCATTGACAGCGCTGCGACAGGTGTTCCGCATGCGCGATACGGACCTGGATTCGGCGGAGCGCATGCTCGCCGAAGCATATGAGCTCGACCCGCGTAGCACATATCTGGGGTGGCAGCTGTTTGTGTTTGTCACCCGCTTTGGCGAAAGACGGGTCGGCCGTTCGGGCACCTTTCACGATCAGGTTCGGGATTGCGCCAGTCGCGCCGTCGAAGCGGCCCCCTTCAATCCTATCACGCTGGCGTTGGCCGCTCATGCCCATTCGTTCGTCTTTCGTGAATACGCACAGGCACTGGAACTCGCCGATCGAGCGATAGCCGCTAACCCGCTGCAAGCCATTTGCTGGGACATGCGGGCCCTGACGCTCGGCTATCTCGGCGAGGTGAAGCGTGGATATGAGGATGCGATGCGCGCACGTGCACTGGGCGGGCCTCCCCTTTATCGTTACTGCATCGATACCACGTGCTGCATCTTGGCAACTCTGAACGGGCGCTTCGAGGAGGGGATACGTCACGGCGAGCGTGTCCTTGCGCAGCAACCTACATACCTACCCGCTTTGAGATACTCGGCTGCCTGCCACGGGCATCTGGGGCAGACTCTGGAAGCAGTTAGAACTGTCGAACGCCTGCGCGCCTCGGAGCCCGATTTCTCGCTCGAGCTGCTTTCGGACGAGAATTATCCAATTGCAGGCGTACTCGGAGTTTCGGTTATCCAGAGCGGGCTGTCGCGGATAACGCTGCCAAGGTACGCGCCCTAGCGTTGCGCACCGCACTTACGTCGAGGCCCCGACCACCAAGTCGCGCGGATCGAATTTGCAAGCTTTAGTTGAGGGGTGGACATGATGGCGATAATTGATCTTAACAACAAATTGTTTAACGCCCGCTTCCTGGTCAGAGGATCGGACATACGACAATATCCGCTAATATTGGGTGACGCAAAACCTGAAAAAGCTCTTGAGGAATACATCAAAAATAGAGGCGGCGAAAAACTGCATCCTTTCGTGGCCATGATGGCCAAGAGCAGCGTTCTGTCGATTCAAGATGAGCAGATCGTGATAACGATTTCTGATGACCCTGTGGAGGGTGTCATGCGCCTTTCGCCAGCCTTCCGGGCGGGGCCGAGCGCAGGTCGAGGTCGAGGCAGGGGCAGAGGGCGCGGACGAGGACGGGGACGCGGCAGAGGGCAGACGGCTTTCGAAACTGGCGAGGAGGCTTTGCCGGCGTGGCACGACAAGCGTGCCCTGCACACGATCGGACTAAGCGTCGCCAACAAATATCTCGGCGCGATCTGGGAGGACATTCTTATCGATCCCCCGCCCGGACCTTCAGAGAGCCTCAGGGAGACAGAAGCGCTTCTCGATCTGCAGAAGAGGAGGGAAGGTGACCCGGTGCGGCGCGAGGAGATCGTCCGCCAGGCATCGTTCGGGATTTTGGACTACACGGCACCGCTCGGAATAGACACTCTCGCGGGCTTCGAGGGGACATGCGCATTGATTGTTGCGATCCTCGAACTCACAGAGGAGATCGGGCTCAACTACAAAGATCGATTCAATCGGCCGCGGCCCAACATCATTGAGCAGAGGCTGCGGCCGGCGCTTCCGGTTCCTTCGCACGCTTCCTACCCGTCCAACCATTCATTTCAGTCATTTGCGGTGGCGAACGTTCTGCAACGCATGTTGCCCGAGCACGCAGGCGTAACCGCGCTTTATGCGCGCGCCCGCCGGGTGGCCGAGAACAGGGAATGGGCAGGGCTGCACTACGCCAGCGACACCGATGCCGGCGAGGAACTGGCTGCGCGCATTTCTCCGTACTTGGTGGACGCGATGGATGAAACGATCCGACGTGCCCAGAGCGAATGGTAGGAGGGTGCCATGACGGACGACATCAAGAAGGGCGAAGGCCATCTTTGTTATGACTGGTATCACTACCTTTGGCACCTGATCGCAATCGGCGCCTTACGCGATCGTCCGCGCATCCCTGAAACGCGGTTGCCGCACGAGGCCGCATACCTGCTGGAGGCCGACGCCTGGGATTTGTTGGCTACTGACAAGCCCGGTTACGGCGAGGTCATTGCCCAGATTGATACGGGGGTGAACTCAAGCCATCCCAATCTCGACCCTCGTATCCGTCCTGCGGTCAGCTTCGCCGCTCACCCATTCGGGTTGAGTTACGTCACACCCAAGCAGCAACCGGCCGTCTTGCGAGGGCCGGAAAAACAGCAGAGCAAGAGCTTTGTGGGCGACGATACCTGGGCATGGGCGGCAGGCCTGATCAAATCGAGAAACAATGCGCAGGAAGTCGAGGTTCAGAAATCGCTGCTTCGAGCACTGAAAGATGGGCGCGGCGTAATTCAGGAGACTGCTGAGACCTCGCGTATGCGCTACTCAGCGCACGGGACCGCCTGCGCCGGGCTGATGGTCGGCGCCCCTGAGGCCTCGCCTGCGAAGTTGAGGCAATTTGGCAACGGTGAAGGCGCGATACCTTATTGGGGCGCCGCCCCAGGCGCTGAACTCCTGCCGATCGAGATTTCCGCACGGCCCGACGCAGCGCAGCTCATTCTGGCGTTCCTCTATGCCCGCGACCAGAAGGTTTCAGTCATACACTTTCCCCGGGAAGTACCCGATCCATGGCGAGCGCACCGTTCCTATCCGGGATATGGCGACAGCAGATATACTTCGGTCGAACAGGCAAAGCCAATTTGGGATTATTTCGAGAAGCTTTTCGAGGCGATCAGCGAGGAAATCCCCATCATCTGCGCAGCCGGCAACGATGGCTACGACCATCTGATTTACCCGGCGAGCAAGGCCGGCGAAAGCAACGGCGTGATTGCGGTGGCGGCCGTCACTTATCGAGCGAGACGTTCAGCATATTCCAACTACAGCGGCGATCCGACCGACAATTCCGTCACCATTTCCGCGCCATCCGACGACCAGGAGGTGTGCACGCGCTGCCAAATACGACTGGACAGGGAGTCGCCGCGTTCACGTGACCACAATTTCGATATCTATGAGAAGCTCCCCCAGGTTGAATACGCGCCGCAGGGTGTGCTCACCACCGACATCCCGGGCTACCACGGCTATTCCGGCGGACAGTTGGAAGGGATCCAGCCACCGAGCGTCGAAAGCAGAGACCGCGCCGGGCTGTACACGGTGTTTGGCGGAACATCTGCCGCCTCAGCCATCGTCGCGGGAGCAGCCGCTTTGTTGCAGTCGAAACATCGCTCCACGGGTAGGCCGCTCAACGGCATAGAAGTTAAGGCGAAGATGATCCAGTCGGGCGCAAAGGAGGTTTCATGGCCTTGGCTTGAAAAAGCTAACGTTCCGATTCTACCGGATAGCCCTAATTGCGAGAGAAGGGTGCCTTCGTTCGATCAGCAGTTTGGAGCGGGGCTGCTTGACCTCCGTAAGTTGTTGAGCTGAGGGTCCCGCCGAATTTGACTAAAAAGGTCGGCTGCAAGCCGCTAAAGCCGGCCTGAATGGATTTCTGACGTAATTCTGACGTGCCCCCCACGGCAGGCTTACGATCCGCCTACGCCGTCCAGTCATATTCGAGCGACGTTTGAAATCGCTCGGGGCCGGACTCCAATGCATCCGATCACTGCCTATACGAATTCACAGACTGACCGCGTGCTCCCGTCATTCGGCATCGGTGAAACGAAATTCCAGCGCGCCATCGCCACCATCATGTTTACCGACGTGGAGGACTCGACCGGCTTGGCGAACGCGCTTGGCCTGGTCGAAACCACGCGGTTCATGATCGAGCACTTCGCGTTGACCCGCCAGGTCGTGGTGGCCCATGGGGGGACCGTTCAAAACTTTACCGGCGACGGCGTGCTAGCGCTCTGGCCGGGGAGCGAAATGACGCCTAGCGAAACGGCGCTAAAGGCGCTGGCCGCCGTCGCGGAACTGGTACCGCAAATCTCGCTCGGCAACGCTTGGAAGCGTTCTACGGGTTCCCTGTCGCGCCGCATCAGGATCGGCTTACACTCCGGCGAGGTGATGTTCATCAACGATCGCCAGTGGGATTTCTCTTTTTTGGTCGGTTCGGAGGTAAATTTCGCCCGCCGCGTCGAGCAGGCTGGCAAGAGGGAGAATGGTGCAGGCGTCGACGCGCTGGTGATGGTCAGCGGTGCGACCCTCCACCTTGCTGGCCTGGCGACTGCGTCGATCGACCCCTACGAGGTTGTGCGGCTAACCCCCGCCGAACTGGCTCATCGCCAATCGCTCGACTGTCGTCGACCGTGTTCGCGAAGCAGAACTATGGCGCGTGCAAATGTCGGCCTTTGAGGAGTTAGCTGACGTTGAACCCTACTTCAGCCAAATGGCGGCTCGTGGCGCACTTGCGACCTCCAGCGCAGTCGCCGGCAATGTCCGCTTTAAGGCAATGACACCGCAACTTTAATGACCGAGATGCGGCGCAAAGCCGCCGTACCTAAGGGTGGCTCAACGTTCAACAGGCTACCGGTATTTCAGCCTCAAGCGCTGGAACGATCCCGTTGGCGTAGAGAATGATGGCATCTTCGAACTCGCCGCTCGAAGGATCGCCCGTACGGCTGAACGCCACGACGCCGGCCGAACATTCCGCCAGTTTCTCTGCCAGTCGCAAAGCATGCTCGACATCCTGTACTTCCACCGCCGCTCCAGCGGCGATCGCTCCTTTGGGCGTGAAATTGAAACTCTGAACCACGAAATATGTCAGCAATGCCGCCTCCTTAGCCGCGTCAATCTGACTCGGCCGGCAGAACAAAACAAGTACAAACGCAGCGGGCCGGTGCGACAAATCCACAGCCCAGGGCTGAACAGAAACCTACCTGCCTTGACAATGTAGGTAGGTGTTGCCTACTATCCGGAATTATCACTTGGAGCCGGGCGGTGAAATCAATCTCTGAAGCGCAGCAGTCCCGCGATCCTTCCGCTCGGCCCGTAGAGCATCAGCACTGCCGCGCAGGCGAGGTCTTCGCTTTTGCCCTCCCAAGCCCGGACGGTTTCCTCGACCTTGCTCCGAATAACCGCGCGAACCGTCGGGTCGTCGAGCTTGACGTCCTCGGCGGCGAGCATCAGGGCCATAGCGCCTTGGTTGATTTTCAGCTTCGGACAGATCTTGGTGCCGGCAATTGCCTGCCCGACATGGGACATAACGGCCAGTTGCCCATCGCTGTAGGCAAAGGCCGAACCGGTCAGGGCGAACAACGAGACGGCAGCTCGCACCAACATTCTCATCCAATACCCCCTGCCCGCAATGCGCGGTTTGAAAGCTATCACAAGGACGAAGCCGTCGCGAAGCGGCTCGCCGCCATTGCCTTCATTGCCGCCACCCTGTTCTGCGCCGCTGTCACCGTCGGCGCCCTCTGATTTCCGTCCAAGGAGACCCGTCTTGCTCGATAAAGTTCAACGTTCATCGCAAACCCGCCGCGAGTTTCCGGAAGCCGGGTTCGACACCCATCCGCGCTGCTTGGAAATGTCAGAGGCTATGCGCGATCTGTTTGCTGTTGGCGGCGGCGTCCGGCTTGAGGACTTGATCGGGGCCGGCTTCACAAGCGCCGAAATCATCGAATTTCAGGACAGCGCCGCACGTCTGGCTTTGCTCGCCAGCACCAAGCAGATCACCATTCGCCCGGATCTGCTTGCGGACATGATTGAGAAGGCCCGGCACGCCGCGCCCAATCGGCCACCGCTACCCGGCGACGCGCAGCCTACACAGAGCCTCATCCTGGCCTGGGGCCAGTATTGTGCGGCTCACGGCGCCCTGCTGCTCGACCCCTGGTCGGGTCAACGCGAACGCTGCATTTCGGTGCTGTCGGGCTACCTCGACCGGCTGCCGATCTTCCCGGCCATTCGCTCGAGCGTTATCAACGCCGTTGAAGCAGCCATGCCGCAGGTGCACCAATGAGGCCCGCAAGCAAGGCGCTTGGCGGCAGACCCGCCATGATCCCAACGTTCAAGCCGGATGGGTCGGCCTTCGACCTCCTCGAACCGAAGGCGTCCGACATCAGCTTCGCCGATATGGCCAACACGCTGTCCAAGCTCGCCCGGTTCAATGGTCTCTATCGCTGCCCGGCCTACTCCGTGGCGCAGCATTCCGTCATGGGTGCCGACGCGCTGTTCCGCGAAACCGGCGACGGCGTGGCGGCCGGCTATTTTCTTCTTCATGACGGACATGAATACGCGCTCGGCGACATCACCAGGCCGGCAGTCGACCTGATCCAGCATCACATCTGCCGACTGGCGAGCGACGCGGGATTGGCTGCAGATTTCATCGACCAGCTCGCCCACCGCGCGATCGCGTCGGTCAAGCGAAGCATCGACGTTGCGATCTACCAAGCAGCCGAATTGCCAGACATTCATGCCGTGCCCGCCTACGGCCGTCAGATCCGCGAGATGGACGATCGCATGCTGGTTGCCGAGGCCGCGGCCCTGTTCGGAGCCAGGCCGAACAGCGCTTGTCTGCCGCGCGTTTCGCTGCCTCCGCCAAAGCTTGTCGGCGCGATCGTACCGTGGGGTGCGATGAAAGCAGAGCTTGCCTTTATCGACCGCCTGCAGCGCTATCTTGGTATCGCGGCGCGGGCGTGCTGAACGTGCAGTTTTCGTCAGGAACACCAGCGGCAACGGCACTCCATGAACGGGTCCGATGAGTACACGGAAAACGCGCCGCTGCGGCTGGACATCGCGGCCCGGATTGCTTTCCCTGATGGGTCGATGGGCCCAGCCGGTTTGCGCAAGGAGCGCGACCGCGGGCGGCTAGAGACGGAAATCATCGCCGGCAAGGAATATACCACACTCGCAGCAATCGGGAGAATGAGGAAGCTATGCCGCGTCCAAGCAAGGGAATTAGACTCGTCTGGCGGTCCGAGAGCCGAAAGGCCGACGGCAGCTTGCGCAGCAAGGCCGGCTGGTACATCGAGGACGCCGGAAGACGATATCCCACTGGCTGCGGCAAGAGCGAGCTTGTTGAAGCTCAAAGGCAGCTCGCCGAATACATCAGCGAAAAACATCAGCCAACGCGCCAGCGCAACCGCGACCCGGACCAAGTAAAGATCGCGGACGTCATCAATGTCTATGCCGAGGACGTCGTCGCGCTCAATCCGTCGCAGAGCTATCGCAAGGAAACGGCCGCGCGGCTGCTCGCCATTCTGACTTTCTTCACCGGCACGGTCGCCGACATCTCAGGCGCACTCTGCCGCGAATATGTCAACGGCCCGGCCAAGAAGGGCCGGATCCTGCCGACGCCGGCGATGGCACGCCGGCAGCTGGAGGATCTGCGCGCGGCCATCAACCACTATCACGCCGAAAAATACATCACGGCCGTGCCGAAGATCGTGTTGCCGGCGCGATCGGAGAAGGCCAAGCGCGCGCTGACGCGATCAGAGGCGGCGAGGCTGCTCTGGGCAGCTTGGCAGATGCGGCAGACCTGGAAGGGGCAAGAGAGCGATCGCCGGACGGGCCGGCACGTGGCGCGCTTCATCCTGACCGGGCTCTACACCGGCACGCGATCCGCCGCCATCTGCGGCGCCGCGACACGGCCCACAGTGGGGCGCGGCTTCGTCGACCTTGAGCGCGGCGTCTTCTTCAGGCGAGCCGCCGACATGGTCGAGACCAGGAAGCGACAGCCGCCGGTCAGGCTGCCGGACCGGCTGCTGGCGCACATGCGCCGCTGGGCGCGCACCCCGGTTGACATCAAGACCAAGGGACGCGGCAAAAGCCGCACGATCGGCCGCATGATCGCGCACGACTTCATCGTCGAATGGGAAGGCGGGCCGGTTCGATCGGTGCGCAAGGCGTTCAAGTCGGCCTGCGAGAGCGCAGGCCTCGGCTGGTACGAGGCGCGGATCGTCAAGGGCGTCGAGACGCAAGTGTTCGTCACAGATGTCACCCCGCACACGCTGCGCCATACAGCTGCGACGTGGCTGATGCAGAACGGCGTCGAGCTTTCCAAGGCAGCCGATTTCTGCGGCATGACGGAAGCCGTGCTGCGCAAGCACTACTACCACCATCACCCCGATTTCCAGGCCGACGCCGCCGCGGCGATCACGGCCAAGGCGCCGGCGCCGCGCCAGAAGAGCAACATCGTCCGATCGGGCGTCTCCCACCTGAAACCCACCTGAAACCCCGGAAACAAACGTGAACAAAGGCCCCAACAGCGGCCAATCATTAATCGCAAAAGCCCGGAATTCCGGGCTTCTTCTGGCAAGACAGCTTGTTCGGGACGATGGGGTCGCAGGTTCAAATCCTGCCACTCCGACCAGAACGAAATCTCCCGAAAGTCTTTAGTTTCCCTGATTATTCAAACCTTTCGGCTTCGCGCAGAGAACCGTATCGCTGCGTGATGCTTCAAGACGCGACGCGCTTGCCGCATATCAATGCTCAAGCCGAACTGATGATCGCCTACGGCGCCAGGAAGGAAGGGCTTGCCGTCGCGCGCACCGGCTCGGAACGAGCATAACCGTCACGCCTGATGCCGCCATGGTCGATCAGGCGAGCGATCACGGCGCGCCGTGCGTGATACGGCGTCAGCGTGTGGTCGGCATTCGGCAGCGAGACCCTGGTCACGCCGCGAATGCTATCGAGCCGCTCTTCCTCCGAGCCAAAATGGCGGGCGATCTCCTTGAGGCTCAGATCGCCTTCCGAGGTTACGAGGAGGACCCGCACGCCGCGGCCGCATAGGTCGCGCATCCAGCGTTCCACCCGCCGCTGTCCAAGCAGCGCGGCCGGATGCAGCATCGACAATGTGGACTTGATCGCCTCCAGCCCGCGCCGGATGATCAGCCGGGCGCATCGCGAAACGATCCCGCGCCATGCGGGGGCGGCCGGCTCGCGGCTCTCCTGCATGGCGCCAGCGTTCTGCCCGAGCACGGCCTTGGAGGTCTCGTAAGTCTTCCAGACCGCCATCTCCAGCGCGTAGGAACTGTTCCAGGCGAAGCAGAGCGGGTTGATCATGGTCAGCATCCGTACCCGCCGATCGGCCCGCGCGGCGTGAAAAGCCTGAAACGCGCCGGCGCAGGTGCCGACCAGGCCGACCCCGGGGTAGCCGGCTCGCTCCATCCAGTTGATCGCACGACTTACATCATGGCGCGTGCGCCGGTCATAAAGGAACAGGCGCCCTTCCTCGGTCGGATCGCTGAGGCCAAGTCCGGGCAGGTCGACGCGCAGCGAGGCTACGCCTTCCGCCGCCAGGGCTCGCGCCGCTTCCACCGTGCCGCGCGCCCAGCCGACATGCGGCACGCCACCGGCATTGAGGAAGATCACCGGCTCGGCCTCGGTCTGGCGTTCGCGCGGTCGGCAAAGCACACCGCAGATCATCGGCGCCGGTCCGATCAGCACCGGGCTTTCCGTGTAATGCGGACCGTCCAGGATCTGCGACACATCGCGCGGCATGGCCTTTCCCGCTGCCGCTTTGCCGGGCTGGTCGGCGATCCAGGCGGCGCAGCGATCGAGAGCGGCGGCCGGAATCCGGTTGGCGGTCGGGTCGCACATCAAGAGAGGATAGCCATCGAACTCGGCCGTCGCGATCTCCGCAGCGCCCGCCGTGTCGCCGCCGACCTCTTCGGCAGCCAGCGGCTTGCCGTTTGTAAGCACCAGCATCGGCAGGGATGGAAGGCCAGCCGCTGCATGCCGCCAATCGAGCGCCGAGAGATCGGCCAGCGTTTCATGCGAAATTCGGAACCCGGCGGCCTCGCGCCCCTCGGTGAAAACCCCTTCGCCCGCCGAACGGCTGGCCAGCGGCGCGTCGATCATGCGCGACATGGCTGTGACCTCGCGAACATAGGCCTTGCCGGAGGACGGCGGCGCGAGCAGCACGAGACCCGCCACGTCGTCGCGTCCGGCCGCCGCCAGCGGGGCCAGCAGGGCACCAAGCCGGAAGCCGACCAAAATGACGTCCGCCACGCCGCAATCCTGCTTCAGCCGATCGATCGCTGCGCCTATGCTCGCCGTCCACCGTTGCACCTGACCGGGCGTTGAATGATCCCCGGCGGCATTGCCGCAGCCGGGATAGTCGAATTGCAGCGCCGGCAGACCGTTTTCGGCCACCTTGTCAGCCAGAAGCCGCAGGAAACGCCGGCTGCACAGGTCCTCGTGGCCATGCGCCCCGGCGATCACGACACCCCGGCCGCGCCGCCCGGTTCCCCTGCCTTCATGAAGCCAGCCGATCGTGTCGGCGAAGACGACCCCCTTCATGCCACGCTCCCGGCAGGCCGCAACGAACGCATGATCTCCGCCCTGGTCTCTACATTGTCGGCTTGCGGCGCATCGTAGGCCACCTCGCGATCGCCATTCAGCGCCGTCACGACGCCGGCCGGCGTGGCAGAGGCCGGCCCATCCAGGCCAATTTCCTTCACCGCGCCAGGCATCAGGTGGAAGCCGTTCTCGCGCGGGAAGAACAGCCCATCCTTGATGGCGACGTGATAGGCGGCGCGTCTGCAGGCGAGCCGCAGCCGCCAGCCGTCTCTGCCGCGCATCAGCGCTGCCGACAGGCCGACATCGCGTCGCGCGGTCATGACGCCGGGAAGCACATGAAAGGCTTCGGCCAGGATCTCGCCGTCGCGGCCTTCCAGCCTTGCCACGGTTACCTCGTGCCCCGCTGGGCCGAAGCGATAGGCGTAAGACAGATCAAAGAAGGCGCCGAGCAGCGAGAATGCCGCAAGCGACTGCGCCCCGCGCGCCTGCAGAGTGACCGGCCGGCGCGCCGCCACCACCGGGGTGACGCCGTCGCGCAGGCAGACAAGCGATAGCGTCGCCTCGACTGCCCTTGCCGTGTCATTGACGAGATGGACGCCCAGCCCGTTGACGCCCTCATCGCTCAGCGTCAGCCGGAGCGGCGCGAAGGCGCGTCTCAGCGCATGCCAGACCGATTTCGGCCGACCGGCAGAATCGACGACGCCCCACCCTGCTCCCGGGAGCAGATCCTTCCAGAAGAACACCAGCGCGCCCGCCGTCGGGGAGGCCGGTCTGCGCCATTCATCGATCGTGCGCTCAACCACCTCGGCAATGACAGCGCGCGAGAGGTCGAGGTAGCGCGCTGGATCCTCCATGCGCAGCCGGCGAGCGTCGACGCCGAACAGCGTCTCCAGATAATGCTCGCGCACGTCCTCGAAATCCCACGACGCACCTGCATCGCGCGGCACGCCGGCCTTCCAGCGCGGATCGTGGCCGGGCGGAACGGGCAGATGCTCATCGAGCGTCGCCTGTTCCGGCACGTTGGCGAAGGCGAGGCATTCGCTGGCGAAACGCACCTCCGCGCGGCGCGCGTCCTCCAGTGGCCGGCAATAGGCGCCGACGCCATAGTAGTGCGTCGGGCCGCCATCCGCGGCGAAGGGCAGGCTGCCGCCGGAGGGCGAGGAGGACACGAGCGCCAGATCGGGCAGGATAGCCTGCGCGGCCGGACGCACGACATCGTCGAACCAGGGTGTCGGATCCATCGCCACCGGCATGCCGAGCATCGCGGCCTGCTGCGCCACCTCGCTGCCGCCGCACAGCACCGCCAGCGACGGCGAATGCCGAAGCCGCCCCAACAGGTTCTCCACCTCGCGCGACAGCGCCGCCCGCCAGGCCGCGCTCTTCGCCGGATAGTCGAAATTGGCAAGCATCAAATCCTGCCAGACCAGAATGCCCATCTCATCGCACAGCTCGTGGAAGGCATCGCTTTCATAGGCGAAGGTGCCGCCGACCCGCAGCATGTTGACGCCGGCTTGGCGCACGAGATCGAGATCGGGCTGGATTTCGCCTCGCTCGCAGGGCAGTCGCACGGGATCGGAGGGCGTCCAGACCGCGCCGCGGCAGAACACCGGCACACCGTTGACGACCAGGCGAAAATCGCGTCCGTCGGCGCCGCGATCGATCTCGATGCGGCGGAATCCGACCCAGCCCAGCCGGCTGCGCACCGTGCCGAGCGTCGCTATCGCTTCGTGCAGCGCCGGCTCGCCATGACTGTTCGGCCACCATGGGGCGACATCGGCAATGGCCAATTCCGCCGTCAGCCGGGTGGGTGTCTCGAACTTGAGGGGCGCGCGCACTCCGGCACAGCTGACATGCGCCGTTTGCGCATTGTCGAAGGGTTCGGCGAGGGTGATCGCAACCGCAAGATGCCCGGTCATGCCGTCGAGCCTGGCGCGCATGTCGGCATCGAGGATGCGCTGCCCGCCATTTTCGTGGATCAGCTTGACCGGACGCCACGGCCCGACGACATCGAAGCTCGGGCACCAGCCCGGCATATGGCCGATCAGGGTCGTGCGCACCAGCCGCAGCCGCTGATCGTCGATCATGCGAGGGCGCCAGCGGGCGCGCGGACCGATCGCCGTTTCCAGATGGCGGTCGAGACTGCGAAAGACGATGGCGAGCTGCTCGCCCCCTGAAAGGCTTACCGCAGCCTCATGGCGCTCGAACATCGAGGTCGAGGTGAACAACAGCCGATCGTCAAGCCAGACCTCGGCGACAGTCGCCAGCCCCTCGAACACTAGCCGCACCGGACCGGTCGCGTCGAGCCTGCGGCTGTGCCAGACATCGCGGTCGTGCAGCCGGGTTGGCTGCTTGCGGTCCCAGCGGCCATGCTTTTCCAGCGTGGCGGCCGCCGTGCCGGGACAGGCCGCGTCCAGCCATTCGGCATTTGCGTCTATGTCATTCGGCGAAGCCCAGGCACCTGCCGCCGAGATGGCCATCCGCCACCCCCGATCCAGCAATCCGGCAGTGCCGGCGATCGACACCGTGGCGTCCATTCCCCCACCCATCATCAAATGCGCGTCGGCCGGCCCGCTAGGCCGCCTTGGAGGCGACACCGGCCATGCGGGCGTCCAGCACCTTCATCACCGTTTCGTAGGCCTGCGCCATCGGCGCGATTGCTTCGGTCAAGCCGTCGAAGCGCTGCCGCGCCATCGCGCGGGCGAGCTTGAACTGCATGACCTTGGCGCCCTCGGCAATGTTGCCGGCGGCTTGCACCGCCTCTGCCAGGCAGGTTTCGCCGTGCTGCCCCAGCCATTCGAGATGACTGCCAAGAAGTTCGAAATTCGCGCCGACCTGCCGCAGCGTGTTGAAGGCATAGGTGTGGAAATAGGCAGGCGACTTCGTCGCCAGCCTTTCAGCGTGGCGGCCGAACGCGGCCCCATAGGCGTCGAGCGGATTGCGCTTCGGCCGCCGCTTCAGGTGATGCGCGAGCAGCGCCGCCGCGGTCCCGACCGCGTCGCGGGCCGGGCGCGTGGCGTCGAGCTTCACGAATTCCGCGTAAGGAAACAGCGGCAGGTCGCCCGCCGACACACCATCCCATTGGCCGAAGATGCCGTCATAGTCTTGGCCCTCGAGCGCGAAGTAGCCGTCATTGTGGAAGTAGCGCATCTGCCGCGACTCGGGATCGAGCGCATTGATGCCGACTGTGGTCTTGGAATGGCCGCTGCGGTAGGTGAGGCCTTTGGTGTCGGGCAGGTAGAAGGCATCAACCTCGACCAGCGGCAGCCGGCCGAGCTCGACTTGCGTCAGCACATGCGTCTCCAGCCGGTCGAAGACCGCCAGCTCTTGGATGTCCAGCCCCGCCAGCCTCTGCAGGTCGGCGGTCGGGAACTTGAAGAACGTGAACTGATCACCTTCGAAATCCTGCGCCGCGGTGAAACCGAGCGCCGCGACCGGATCGTGCCCGGTCGCGTGCAGAACCTCGATCAGAAGGTCGACATAGCAGTTGGTCTGCGGCCACCGCCTTTGCGGATCGTGCAGCCAGTGCGGCCGGTAGCTGGCCGGATCGAGGCCGGCGATAGCCCTCAGCATCTCACACGCTCCAGAGCACGTCGCGGACCGCCGCCGGCCAGGCTTCCGTGTCCGGCCCATGGTGGCGGAACAGCGCCAGCGCCACGCGCTCCAGCCCGAAGCCGACGCAGGCCGAATGGCAGAACTCCCCGTCGGCGAACTTCAGGCCCCAGGTCTGGCCAAAATGGTCCTGGTGATAATTGAAGCTCAAGCAGGCGGTCGGCTTCTCGATGCTGGTCACCGGAATCAGCAGCTCGAATTTCAAGCCCTGATCGCGCTGGTTGTTGGCCATCATCCTGCCGCCACGGCCGAAGAACGGATCGTTGGCAAGATCGACCTCGCAAGGCAGGTCGAGCGACTCGATCATGGCCCTGCCGCGCTTCAGCCAGCTTTCGCGGAACGAGCGCACCTGCTCGGCCGTGCCGATCTTGACGAACTCGCGCATGCGGAAAAGCTGCATGCGCGCCGGATCTCTCGACGGCTCGTGGCGGAAGCAGTAGGAGGAGAGTTCGAAAAGAAGGCCCTGCGCCGGCACCGGGCCGCGCGCAGCTATTGTGGGATAGAGCGGATAGCAGGCGGCGGGTGTCAGCGCGAGGTCCGTCGCCTTCTGCAGCTCCGTCCAGTCTCCGCCGTCAGCCATCATGCCGAGCAGCTGCGCATGCTCCCGCTCGCCGCCCATGAAGGAATGCACGCAGCCGGCAAGCTGCGGGAAGCTCTTCATGTAGCCGCTCTTCTCCAGCGTCGCGCGGCTCATGCCCGGCGGAAAATGGATGCGGGTGGCCTTGTCGGGCGCGCCGAGCCGGGTGACGAGACGCTCGAACCGCTCGATCACGTCCTCGAATGCGCCCGAACGGCCATAAAGGCCGTCGACGCCGGATTCGAACAGGATGCCGTTCTCGAACAGGCTGTCGAGCAGCGACTTGGAGTCGAATGTCTTGGCGTCCATCTCAGCTCCCCAGGCCGGTGTCGAAGCGGCTCATCAGCATGAGCGTCGCGGTATTGGAAAGGATGCGGTCGTTGGAGATCATCACCGGCGCCGAGGTCACGTCGCGCAGGTGCCGGCCGACGCTGAACGGGGTACCGTTCTTGTAGCCAAGAATGCCGTTGACCAGCATGGCGAGACGCACCACGGCGCCGGCCTTCTCGCTGGCCGCGACCTTCAGCGCGTTGATCTCGGCGGCGAAGCCGATCGAAGACAGCGCGTCGTCGTCGCCCGCGGCCGCTTCGAAGCGGTGGATGGCGGCCGCAAGGTGGCCTTTCATCTCCTGCAAAAGGGCGGCCGCTTCGGCAAGCCTCAGCGCGCCCGGCGGCATGGAGTCGGGCTGCTTGCGCGCCGCCGCCTTGACGAAGGCCTGCGCCCGATTGAAGGCGTCGGCGGTGATGCCGAACCAGGTCGCCGCCCAGAAGATGTGCGAGCTGGCCAGCATCGACTGCGCCGCGATCTCGGAGAACGGCTTCGGGAATATCTGCGCCGCGTCACCCGTGGCGACCAGATGAAAGCCGTCGGAGCAGGTGCCGCGCATGCCGAGCGTGTCCCACACCGACGTGCGCTCAAGCGTGCGGTTGCCGTCGGCCGGGATCACCACCATCACCTGATCGGAGCTGGCCGCATCGGGGGCGCGACGCGCCGTGGCGAGGATGGCGTCGGCATAGTTGCCATAGGAGATGACGGTGGCTTCCTTGGTCAACGCGAAGCGCCCGCCGGCGACCTCGACCGCACAGATCGAGTTGCGCAAATTGCCGCCGATGCCGGCCTCCGTAGTCGCCGAAGCCATCAGAAGCTGCTCGTCGGCGATGCGCCGCATATAAGCGCGGTGCCAATCGCTGGCGCCTCCGTGAGTGACAAAGCTCGACGTCTTGATCTGATGCATGGCATAGATCATCGCGCTCGAGCCGCAGGCCTGGCCGAGCTGCACGATGAGGTCGGCGATCTGCATCGTGCCGAGCCCCTCGCCGCCATGCTCGATCGGGATCGCCACGCCGAGCAGGCGCTCGCGCTTCAGCGCCTCGATCGTCTCCGCCGGGAAACGCCCCTCCTTGTCGACGGGGTCGGCATGGCCGGCGGCGATTTCGGCGACGCGGCGCATGCGCTCGGTCGCGGCTTCGGGCGCCTCCGCGAGCGAGGCCGCCTCTATCTTTCTCAACACGTTCATGGCTACGCCGCCTTGCGCGTCAACTGCGAAACCGCATCCGCGATGCTGGCCAGCGAAGAGAAGGTGCGCCGCGTCAGCATCGTCTCGGGGAATTCGATGTCGAACTCCTCTTCGAGCGCCAGCATCATCTGCACTGAGGCGAAGGAGGTCAGCCCCGCGTCATAGAGATTGGCGTCGTCGGCGAGCGCGCCGAAATTCAGCGGAATCATCGGATGCTGCTCGAGCAGCGAGCGTATCTGGTCGATCATGGAGTCCCCACCTTGCGTTGTGCAGCCGGCAATATCGCAGACGCAGCGCAACCGTGGCGTTAACGCCGCAGAGCAGTTTCAACCATGCCTAAGGATCGGTAACGGACCGCAATACAATTTTACGGCTCTCGATTCGGAGGGACCTCTGTCCGGGATTTTTTGTGGCTGCGTGTCCGCATCGATATCACGCCACGGCCCCTCCGCCGCCGCCGCGACCTGGCAAAAGCCTGCCGTCAATCAATCGATCAGATAAATGGTCGACAATAGGCCCTCACTTTGGCCTAATGGTTGCCGCGATCCCATTCGAGAGCTGCTGGACGATTTTTGGAACGGCGAGACCGGGGTAAGAGTATGAAGTTCACGCTGCGGGCTCTCTTGCCGTTGACCTTGATCGCAGGCTGCTCGTCGAGTGTTGCGTCGATCAATCCGGCGAAATACCACGGGATGAGCTGCGCCGACCTCAACAGCGCGCTCGGCGACACCGCCACCGATATTTCGCGGACGGCGATCAGCCGCGGCAAGGTCGCCAATACCAGCGTGCCGACTTGGCTGCTCGGCGGCGAGCGCGTAAAGACGGTCGTGGCCAATCGCGATACCGCCAGGATCGAGCGGCTGCAGCAACAGCAGCAGGCGATCATCGCGGCCAGGAAGAGCCGCTGCCCGTCCTCGCAGTGAGCAGGGCGTCGCCGAGCAGCGGAAATCTCAAGCGCTGATGCGGAACCTGGTCGTATCGATCGCCGCCTTCATCAGTGTCTGCGTGTAGGCTTCGCGCGGATTGCCGAAGATCTCCTCGGCCGGCCCTTCCTCGACGATCTTTCCCTGCTTCATGACGATGATGTAGTCGGCCATGGCGCGCACCACTGCGAGGTCGTGGCTGATGAAGAGGTAGGACAGTCCGTGGTCCGACTGCAGCTTGCGCAATAGCTCGACGATCTGCTTCTGCACCGAGCGGTCGAGCGCCGAGGTCGGCTCATCAAGCACCACCACTTTCGGCTTCAGGATCATAGCGCGGGCAATGGCGATCCGCTGGCGCTGGCCGCCGGAGAACTCATGCGGGTAGCGGTTGCGCGCGTTGGGGTCGAGGCCGACCTCGCGCAACGCCTCGACGGCACGCTGGTCGCGCTGTTTGCCCGTCAGCGAAGGCTCGTGCACCAAAAGCCCTTCGGTGATGACCTGGCCAACCGTCATGCGAGGCGACAGCGAGCCGAACGGATCCTGGAAGACGAGCTGCAATTCGCGCCGCAGCGGCCGCATCGCGTGGCGGTCGGCCTCTGAGATGTCGCGGTCGCCAAAGCGGATGACGCCGTCGCTGGGGAGCAGCCGCAGCAGCGCGCGGCCGAGGGTCGATTTGCCGGAGCCGGACTCGCCGACGATGCCGATCGTCTGGTTGCGCTTCAGCCGGATCGATATCTTGTCGACGGCCCGCAGCATCAGCGGCTCGCCGCCGAGAAAGCCACCGCCGATTTTGAAGACGACCTCGACGTTGCGGCCCTCGAGCAACACTGGCGAATTGGCGGGCGCGGCCGCCTTGGTGCCGGTCGGCTCAGCGGCGAGCAGCATCTTGGTGTAGGCGTGCTGCGGATTGGCGAAAAGCGCTTCCGCCTCGCCCTCTTCCACCACCTCGCCCTGGCGCATGACATAGACGCGGTCGGCGAAACGGCGGACGATGCCGAGATCATGGGTGATGAAGACGATCGCCATGCCGAGCTTGCGCTGCAGTTCGGCAAGTAGCATCAGGATCTGCGCCTGAATGGTGACGTCGAGCGCCGTCGTCGGCTCGTCGGCGATCAGGATGTCGGGATCGTTCGCCAAAGCCATAGCGATCATGACGCGCTGGCGCTGGCCGCCCGACATTTCGTGCGGATAGGATTTCATCCGCCGCTCGGGATCGGGGATGTGCACCAGTCTCAACAGCTTCAGCGCCTCCTCACGCGCGGCCTGGGCACTCAGGCCGCGATGGCGGCGGATCGGCTCGATGAGCTGGTTGCCGATGGTGTAGAGCGGATCGAGCGAGGTCATCGGCTCCTGGAAGATCATGCTGATCTTGCGGCCGCGAACCTTGTTGAGCTCGCTCTTGGTCATCTCCAGGAGGTTGCGGCCGCGGTAATCGACCTGGCCGGTCGCTTCGCCATTGGAGGAAAGCAGGCTCATCGCCGCCATCATCGTCTGGCTCTTGCCGGATCCGGATTCGCCGACGACGGCGACGGTCTCGCCGGCATTGACCTTTATGCTGATGCCCTTCACCGCCTCGACCGTGCCGTCGAGGGTCTGGAAGCGGACGCGCAGGTCCTTGACGCTGAGGATCGTTTCGGAAGCCATGTCGGCGATCCCCATCCTTATCGATCTTTGGGGTCGAGCGCGTCGCGCAGGCCGTCGCCGACAAAGTTCAGCGCGAACAGCGTCGAAACGAGGAAGAAGGCCGGGAACAACAGCAGCCAGTTGGCATAGCCGATGTTCTTGGCACCGACCGAAATCAGCACGCCCCAACTCGTCATCGGCTCCTGCACGCCAAGCCCGAGGAAGGACAGGAAGCTTTCCAGGATGATGACCTGCGGCACCAGCAGCGTCATGTAGATCACCACCGGCCCGAGCAGGTTGGGGATGACGTGGCGCACGAGGATGCCGCGCTGGCCGACGCCCATCGCTTCCGCCGCCTGAACGTATTCTTGCCTGCGGATCGACAGCGCCTGGCCGCGCACGATGCGCGCCATGTCGAGCCACAGCACCGCCCCCACCGCCAGGAACATCAGCACGAAGTTGCGGCCGAAGAACACCACCAGCATGATGACGAAGAAGATGAAGGGCAGCGAGTAAAGCACGTCGACGATGCGCATCATCACCTCGTCGACCCTGCCGCCGGCAAAGCCGGCCGTCGCGCCGTAGATCACGCCGATGACGCCGGCGACGACACCGGCAAGCAGGCCGATCGCGAGCGAAATGCGCCCGGCCATCAGCGTGCGAGACAAGAGATCGCGCCCGGTGTTGTCGGTGCCGAAGAAGAAATACTGCTGCTTGACGGCCGAGCTCATGGTCATTTCGAGCCCATCGGGCGACTTGCTCTCGATCTTCGTGTCGTCGAAGGCGTCGGAGCGGTCGAGATAGCGGATATTGCGGTCGTCGATCGGCTTCTTGGAGGTGACGGTGACGACGACGCGGCTGCCGTCTTGGTGCCACTCCTTGATGTCGACGCGCATGCGTTTGATCGCGTCGCTCAGCGCACCCTGGATCATGTCGGGCTTCGGATAGGCCGACAGGCTCGGCGGCGTGCGCACATAGTCGCCGTAGATGGTCGTGTATTCATGCGGCACGACCATAGGGCCGAACACGCTGATGACGGCAATGAATGCCAGATAGTAGAGGCTGAACATGGCGGCGCGGTTGCGCTTCAGCCGCGCCCAAGCATTGCCCCAGAGCGAGCGGCCGACGATCGGCTCCGGAGCGGCTACGGCAAGCTCAGTCATAGCGCACCCTCGGATCGACGACCGCATAGAGAAGATCGACGATCAGGTTGAAGACGATGGTGAAGAGCGCGATCACCACCACAGTTCCCATGACCAGCGTGTAGTCGCGGTTGAGCGCGGCGTCGACGAAGTAGCGGCCGACACCTGGAATGGAGAAGATGGTCTCGACGATGATCGAGCCGGTGAGCAGCGCCGCCGCCGCCGGACCGGTGAAGGAGACGATCGGCAGCACGGCGCCGCGCAGCGCGTGCTTGACCACCACCGACCAGTCGGAGAGGCCGAGCGCGCGGGCGGTGCGGATGTGGTGCGAGCGCAGGCTCTCGATCATCGAGCCGCGCATCAGGCGGGCGACGATGGCGATCTGCGGCAGGGCAAGCGTCAGCACCGGCCCGACCTTGTTGATTAAGGCGCCGTCGCCCCAGCCGCCGATCGGCAACAGCTTCCAGGAAAGGCCGAAGACGAGCTGGATCACCGGCGCGGTGACGAAGGTGGGGATGGTGCTGCCGGCGGTGGCTAGAGCGATCACCGAATAGTCGGCTATTTTATTCTGGTTGAGCGCGGCGATCGTGCCGAGGATCGAGCCGAGCAGCAGCGCCAGCACCAGCGCCGAGGTACCGATCTGCACCGAGATCGGCAGGCCCTTGGCGAAGAGTTCGGTGACGGTGAAATCCGGCAGGTTGTAGCTCGGTCCGAAACTGCCGCGCAAAAGATTGCCGAGATAGTGGAGATATTGCAGCCAGAGCGGATCGTCGAGGCCGAACTGGGCTTCGAGATTGGCCCTGATCTCGGGGCTCAAGCCCCGCTCCTGGTTGAACGGGCCGCCTGGCGCGACGCGGATCAGGAAGAACGCCACCGTCACGATGACGAACAGCGTCGGGATGGCGGTCAATAGCCGCCGGAAGACATAACGCAGCATCGGCGCCCCGCTTCAGCCAGGGCGACGGCTCTCCAGACGAGATCGTGGCGCGCTGGCATCTCTGATCTTCGCACCGCGATCGCCGAAAATCCAATGCGACTTTCGGCCCGGCACGACGACAGACCGCGGCCGCCGCTCCCTAAAAGAGAGCGGCGGCACGGCCAAGGTTCCTTGTCAGTCCTTGGAGATGAAGCGAGACGGATGAATGTCCATCACATTGTCCTCGAAGCCATGCAGCTTGGAGGAAACGATGTCGTGGTAGCTGTAGTAGAGCAGCGGGATTTGGCCGACATCGTCGACGAGGATGCGCTCCGCTGCGGCGAGGTCCTTCATGCGCTCCTCAGGCTTGCCGCCGGCGGCGGCTGCCTTGTCCATGGCGGCTTCATAGGCAGGGCTGTTATAGTTCGAGTAGTTGTTGCCGCTCGCCTTGCGCGAGATGCCGAGGAAGGTCTCCGGATCCTTGTAGTCGGCGATCCAGGCGGCGCGGGCGACGTCGTAGTTGCCCTTCTGCTCGAGGAAGCCATAGTGGGTCTTGGTGTCGGTGTTGAGCAGCGTCACCTCGATGCCGAGCGGCTTCAGCTGTTCCTGGATGGCGACCGCGGTGTTCTTGTGGTTCTCCGAGGTGTTGTAGCGGATCTCCATCTTCAACGGATGCTCGGGTGTATAGCCAAGCTTTTCCAGCACTTTCTTGGCCGCATCCTCGCGGTCGATCTGAGACATGTCGGCGTATTTGGCCAGTGCCGGCGTGTAGCCCTCGATGCCCGGAGGCACCATCGAATAGCCGGGCAGCATCGAGTTCTGCCAGACCTTCTCGGCGAGGAAGTCGCGATCGATCGCCATCGAGATGGCGTTGCGCAGCTCGACGTTGTCCCAAGGCGCCTTATCGGTCTTGACCGCATAATAATAGGTGCCGAGATATGGCCCCACACGGATCTGGTCACCGAATTTGGTTTTGAGATCGGCGAGCTGTTCGGTCGGCAGGTCGCCATAGCTGTCGAGTTCGCCGGCCTCGAAGCGCTTCATCGCGGACGAGCGATCCTCGGTCGGGATGTAGTTGACCACGTCGAGCTTGACGCTCGCGGCGTCCCAGAACTTCGGGTTCTTGACCAGTTTCATGTGGTCGTTGGGAATCCACTCCGCCAGCGTATAGGCGCCGTTGGAGACCAGCTTGCCCGGTTTGATCCAGTCCGCGCCGAGCTTGTCGATCGAAGCCTTGTTGACCGGATAGGTCGCCTGGTGGGTCAGCATCTCCAGGAAGTAGGGCGTCGGAGCCTTCAGCGTGACTTGCAGAGTGTTGGCGTCGATCGCCTTCACGCCCATATCCTCAGCCTTGCCTTTCTTCGTGTTGAAGTCCTCGGCGCCTTTCACCGGATAGAGCATCGAGGCGTATTCTGCAGCGGTGGCCGGGTCTTCCAGCCGATGGAACGAGTAGACGAAGTCGTCCGCCGTCACCGGGCTGCCATCCGACCACAGGCCGTCCTTGCGCAGCTTGAAGGTGTAGACAGTGCCGTCGTCGGACACCGTCCAGCTTTCGGCGGCGCCCGGAATGAGGTTCGTCTTCGGGTCATGCATGACGAGGCCCTGGAACAGGTCGCGTATAATATCGGCCTCGTAGACCGTCGACGTCTTGTGCGGATCGACCGTCTCCGCCTCGGCAGCGGATCCGCGATTGTAGACGGTCTCGGCAAAGGCGGGCGTGTAGAAAGCACCGGTCGCCAAGGCCATCGTGGTGGCGAACACGGTCGCCTTCAGCAGGTTTTTGAGCATGAAGTCTCTCCCTTGTTGGCGCGGCCCCTCAACTACGCCTTGAGTGTTGACGCCCCGGAACCGTCAACGGGTCCCTTTTGAGCGCGCCCCGGTTCCCTTCCGGCGGCTGGTGGCGGGAGACTAGACAGAGGAATATCTTATTTCAACTGCCCGCTGCTTGACGTTGAGTGAGCAGCGTTTCGCTAAAACAGCGATATCTAAAGCTTAGGCGTCCCGTTCAACTGTGTGCACCTTTCGGTTGTCCCAGCCGTTTTCTGTTTTTGCAAGCAGGTTTTGGCATTCTCCGGCCCATGCTGAAGAACCGAAATTTCCTTGCTCCTTGGTTCCGTTTCCGGGCTGACGCCGCGGGCACGTCTGCGGTCGAATTCGCCATGCTGGCGCCGATCTTCATCCTGCTATTGCTCGGAATGGTTGCATACGGAATCTATTTCGGCGCCAGCCATTCGGTCCAGCAGATCGCCGCCGACGCGGCGCGAACGGCGATCGCCGGCCTCAACCAGACGGAGCGCCAGGCGCTGGTCACCGATTTCATCAGCCATGACGTCGCCGGCTATGCTTTTGTCGACCCGAAAAAGCTGACGGTCGACGCCAAGGACAGTACCGTCGACGGCAGCCAGTTCATCGTCTCAGTCAGCTATGACGCGCGCGACCTGCCGATCTGGAGCCTGTTCCGGACGCTGCCGTTGCCGGGCACCACGATCCAGCGCCAGTCGACGATCCGGGTCGGAGGCATATGATGCGCTACTCCGCGGGGAGAGTGATGGACGCTGCGCGACGGCTGATCGCCGACCGGCGCGCCAATTTCGCGGTTATGACCGCGCTCTGCACGCCAGTGGCGCTGACGCTGACCGCGTTCGCGATCGATGAGGGCTCGCTTTATAACGAACGCCGCGCCGCGCAGTCGATCGTCGACCTCGCCGCGATCACCGCCGCCGCCAACATCAACAAAGCCCAGCAAGCCGTGCTGACGACGCTGAGGGACAACGGAATCACGTCCGTCGCCGTGCAGCAGCAGGGCACCAAAATCGAGCCGACCGGCAGCAAGGCGGTCGTCGAGGTCGTGCCCGGACGCTATTCGGGGGTCAGTTCCATCGCGGCCGGCAGCCGCTTCGAAGCGGGCAAGCTGCCCTATAATGCCGTCCAGGTGTCGATGAAGAAGCTCGGCACGCTCTATTTCGCCGCTTCGGTGATGGCCCCGCCGGTGATCGGCACGACAGCCACCGCAAGCGCCCAGCCCGCAGCAGCATTCTCGGTCGGATCGCGGCTCGCCAGCGTCAATGGCGGCATCCTCAATGCGCTGCTCGGCGCGCTTCTGGGCGGCAACCTCTCACTCAGCGTGATGGACTACAATTCGCTGATCTCGGCCGATGTCGACGTGCTCTCCTTCACCGATGCGCTGGCGACGCAGCTGCGTCTGACCGGCGGTACCTATTCGGATGTGCTCGGCTCGAAGGCAACGGTCGGCCAGATCACCACCGCGATGGCCAACGTGCCCGGGCTCGACCGCACCGCCAAGCTCGCGCTGCAGACCATGGCCTCGAGCGCCACCAACTCGGTCAAGATCCCGCTTGGCCATCTCGTCGACCTCGGTTCGGTGGGCAGTCTGGGGCTCGGACAGAAGCCCGCCGGGCTTTCGGTCAGCGCCAGCGCCATGAGCATGGTGAGCGCAGCCGCGGCGCTCGCCAACGGCACGAACCAGGTTACGGTCGACCTCGGGGCGACGATACCGGGACTGACATCGACTACGCTCCAGGTCGCCATCGGCGAACCCATGCAGTCCTCGCCATGGCTGGCGGTGGGAGAATTGGGCACAGTGGTGCGCACGGCGCAGACGCGCATCAAGCTTAATCCCAGCGTCGGATTGGAAACGGGAACAACGGCAATGGCTTTGGCAACGGCACCGGAAATGGCACAGCCGGCATGAAGCTGGGCGGCGGCGTCAAGCTGCTTGCCGTCAACCTGCCGCTCAATATCGAGGTCGCCTATGCCGAAGCCAAGCTGACCGACATCAGCTGCCCGACCGGGCCCTCCAGCATCAAGGTCTCCATCGCCGCGCAGCCGGGCGTCGTCGCGGCCCATCTCGCCGACAGCAACGCCAGCGGCTTCGCAGACTTCGGCAAGCCGCAATCCTTCAGCGACGCCGACATCGCCGACGTCAGCCTCAAGATGCTGCTGGCCAACCTCAATCTCCTGCAGATCAAGGGATCGTCGGCCTTCTCGGTCACCAGCATGGCGCCGACGAACCTGACCTTCAGCGCCACCGAGATCGCCAACAAGGCGATCAAGACAGTGTCGACCAAGAACCTGACGCAGTCGCTCACCACCTCGCTGGTGAACAACCTGTCGCTGACGGTCAACGCGCTCGGCCTCGGTCTCGACGCGACCACCCTGCTCGGCACGGTGAAGCCGGCGGTGACGACGCTGCTCAACGGCGTCACCGCGCCGGTCGACAACCTCGTCTACAATGTGCTTGCGGTGCTTGGCGTGCATGTCGGCGAGGCCGATGTGCGGGTCACCGGCGCGACTTGCGGACGCTCGGTGCTGGTGCAGTAGCGACCGTCAGCCAATTCTCCCGACGAAGCACCCTACAGGCGGCAGCGCCAGCGCAATTTCTCCGAGAACACCGCCAAGCACGCCGGCGACGTCTACGGCAAGAACCGTTATCTCGACATCGCTGATCTCGGCCGGCAGCGTCCAGTTCGCCGGCTCACCAGCGAAGTTGAAGACGCATAGCAAGTTCTCGTTTTCGTGCTGACGGATGAAAGCAAGCACATCGCCCTCAGCCTCTAGGAACCGGATCGAGCCGGCGATCAGCGCCGGATGGCGCTTGCGCAAGGCCAGCATCGAGCGATAGGCGGCAAGGACAGAACCGTCCTCGCCCTCCTGCACATCGACCGCGCGGGCGCGATGCGACGGCGGTACCGGCAGCCAGGGCTTGCCCGCGGAGAAGCCACCAATTTCGGCCCCGGCCTCCCACACCATCGGGGTGCGGCAGCCGTCCCTGCCCTTCACGCCCGGCCAAAAACGGACGCCCAGCGGATCGCGCAGGTCCTCATAGGCAAGCTCGGCTTCCTCAAGCCCAAGCTCCTCGCCCTGGTAGAGGCAGATCGAGCCGCGCAGGCAGGACAGCAGCGCGATCGCGAATTTCGCCACCGCATCAGGATTTTCGCCCGGCTGCGTCCAGCGGCTGACATGGCGCATGACGTCGTGGTTGGAGAAGGCCCAGCAGACCCAGCCGTCGGCAACCGCGTTCTCGAACGCCTCGACGCAGCCGCGCACATGGGCGGCCGAGAATTGCGGGCCGAGCAGGTCGAAGGTGTAGCACATCTGCAATTTGTCGCCGCCGGAGGTGTAGGCGGCGAGCGTCTGCAGCGAGCGCTCCTCATCGCCCACTTCGCCGACGGCGGCACGGTCCGGATATTCGTCGAGCAACACGCGGAAGCGCTTCAGGAAATCGAGATTCTCGGGGCGCGTCTTGTCGAAGAGATGCTCCTGGAAGGCGTAGGTGGTTGAGGCGACGTTGGTGCCGGCGACGCTTGAAGCCAGCGGCGGGTTGTCGCGCAGCCAGCGGTCGTGGACATAGTAGTTAACGGTATCCAGCCGGAACCCGTCAACGCCGCGCTCCAGCCAGAAGCGCACGGTGTCAAGCACCGCATCCTGCACCTCCGGATTGTGGAAATTCAGATCCGGCTGCGCGGCCAGAAAATTGTGCATGTAGTATTGCCGGCGGGTGGCGTCCCACTCCCAGGCCGGCCCGCCGAACAGCGACTGCCAGTTGTTGGGCGCACTGCCATCCGGCTTGGCGTCGGCCCAGACATACCAGTCCGCCTTGGCGTTGTCGCGGCTGGCGCGGCTCTCGACAAACCATTCGTGCTTGTCGGACGAATGCGAGATCACCTGGTCGATGATGAGCTTGAGGCCGAGCCGGTGCGCCTCGGCGACCAGCGCGTCGAAATCCTCCAGTGTGCCGAACATCGGATCGACATCGCGATAGTCCGACACGTCATAGCCCATGTCGGCCATCGGCGACTTGAAGAAGGGCGAGAGCCAGACGGCATCGACGCCGAGCGAAGCGACATGGGCAAGACGCGACGTTACCCCCTTGAGATCGCCGCTGCCGTCGCCGGTCGTATCCTGGAAGGAGCGCGGATAGATCTGGTAGACCACGCAGCCGCGCCACCATTCGGCATTCCCACCAGCCATTACGAACCCTTCCCGGCGTGGGCGTTTCCGGCCGCCCTGCGCTCGATCATGAAATTGACGGTGCGGCCGGGCAGCGGCCGCGCCAGGTCGATCGCCTGCGTGTCGATCGCCGAACGCCACTCGTAGCCATCTCGCAGCGGCAAGGTGAAGACGCATTGGCGGCGGTCGCCATTGACCATGACGGCAAGGCGACCGCGCTGGCTATCGCCGAGGATCATGACGAGGCGGTGTCGGCCGGGGTCGTTCCAGTCGGCCTCGCCGAGCGGCACGCCGGTTTCGGTCAACCACTCGACGTCCGGGATTTCCATTCCGTCTGCAGCTTTGCCGGTCAGGAAATTCGTGTCGGATAACGGCGGAAAGGCACGGCGCAGTTGCGCAAGCGCTGCTGTGTACCGCTCCAGCGCCCGGTCGCGGCCGGCCCAGTCGAGCCAGGTGATGGCGTTGTCCTGCGCATAGGCGTTGTTGTTGCCCTTCTGTGTGCGGCCGAACTCGTCGCCGGCGGTCAGCATGATGGTGCCGCGCGAGGCAAAGAGCGTCGCAAGCAGCGCGCGCTGGTCACCGAAGCGGGCCTTGGCGATTTCGGCGTCATCGGTCTCGCCCTCGACACCGTTGTTCCACGACAGATTGTCATTGTGGCCGTCGCGATTGTGCTCGCCGTTGGCCGCATTGTGCTTCTTCTCATAGGCAACGATGTCGGCCAGCGTCATGCCGTCATGCGCGGCGATGAAATTGACGCTGCGGCTCACCGGCTGGCCCGCCCTGCCGAAGACATCGGAGGAGCCGGCAAGCCGCGTGGCTAAAGCGCCGATCGCGCCCGCGTCGCCGCGCCAAAAGCGCCGGACGTCATCGCGATAGCGGTCGTTCCATTCAAGGTATGGCGGCCGGAAATTGCCGAGCTGGTAGCCGGTCGCGCCAATATCCCATGGCTCGGCGATCAGCACGCGGTCGGCGAGCACGGGGTCGCCGGCGATGGCTTCGAGAAGCGGCGCCTCCGGATCGAACGTGCCGTCAACGCGGCCGAGCACCGGCGCCAGATCGAAGCGGAAGCCGTCGACGCCGGCATGGCGGACGAAATGGCGCAGCGTATCGAGCACCATCCTCTGCACGACCGGGTGGTCGCAGGCGACGGTGTTGCCGGTGCCGGTGTCATTGGCCAGTCGGCCGTCCGGCATGTGCCGGTAATAGGTCCGGGCGTCGAGGCCGCGCAGCGACAGTGTCGGCCCGAGCCGGTCGCTTTCGCCGGTGTGGTTGAAGACGAGGTCGAGGATCGTGCCGATACCCGCTTCACGCAGCGCCGCGACGGTATCGCGCAATTCGCTCAGGCCGTCCGGAGCCAGGCGGGGATCGAGCGCCATGAAGGTGACGGGATTGTAGCCCCAGGCATTGTTCAGCCCCAGCGGCGGCAAATGGCGCTCGTCGATCGAGGCCGTGATCGGCATCAACTCGACGGCGGAAACGCCGAGACGCTTCAGATGCTCGACGACAGCCGGATGGGGAAGCGCCGCGATGGTGCCGCGCTGGGCCTCGGGGACGTCCGGATGCAGCCTGGTGAAGGAGCGGACGTTCAGTTCGTAAATCAGGCCGCCGGGCCGGAACAGCGGCGGCTGGGGCGGCTGCGGTTTGGGCAGGGAATGAGCAATTGCCTTCGGCATGAGCGGCGCAGTGTCGGCGCCTTCATTGCGTTTGGCGGCCAGCCTCCAGTGATATTGGTATGGACGATCGACCTCGACGGCATACGGATCGATGAGAAGCTTGTTCGGATCGAACCAGAGGCCGCGCTCCGGCGCATAGTCGCCGTCGGCGCGAAAACCGTAACGCGTGCCGTTCCCAAGGCCGGGGACAAGGAGTGCATGCACGCCCTCGCCTTCCGGGTTGAGTTCCAGCCGGTCGATCTCGCGCGTGCCGCTGTCGTCGAAGAGCGAGACCCAAAGACGTCTGGCCGATGAGGAGCAAACGGCAAAGCGGATGCCTTCGGGAGTGATGCTGGCGCCGAGGGTCATGCGGGCCTCTCCCCTTCTCCCCTTGTGGGAGAAGGTGGATCGGCGCGCAGCGCCGAGACGGATGAGGGGCGTTGGAAGGAATGAGGCGTCGATGCTCTGGACACGGGTTTGCGCCAAGCTGGAACACCCCTCAACCGTCCGAACTTCGCTCGGCCACCTTCTCCCACAAGGGGAGAAGGGGAAATCCTCACCACTTTCAAGTAATCACGCTCGGCTTGTTGCGACCGGTGTGGCTCTTGATGCCGGCGATGTCGTCGGCGGCGGCGATGAGGTCGGCGAGCGCTTCCTGCGTGTCGAGGTCATGCCTCGCCTTGTCGGGCTCGTAACGCTCGATATAGACGCGCAGCGTGGCGCCGGAAGTGCCGGTGCCGGAGAGCCGGAACACGACGCGCGAGCCGCCCTCGAACAGGATCCTGATGCCCTGGTTTTTGCTCACCGAGCCGTCGACCGGGTCGTGATAGGCGAAGTCGTCGGCGCTGGCGATCTTCATGCCGCGCACGCTGGTGCCGGGCAGCGAGCCGAGCTTGGCGCGCAATACGTCGACCAGTGCGTTGGCGCGGTCTGTCTCGACCTCCTCATAGTCGTTGCGCGAATAATAGTTGCGGCCGTAGCTTTCCCAGTGCTTGGTGACGATGTCCTTGCAGCTCTCGCCCCGCACAGCGAGGATGTTGAGCCACAGAAGCACGGCCCACAGCCCGTCCTTCTCGCGCACATGGTTGGAACCGGTGCCGGCGCTTTCCTCGCCGCAGATCGTCGCCATGCCGGCGTCGAGCAGATTGCCGAAAAACTTCCAGCCGGTCGGCGTCTCGTAGATGCCGACGCCGAGCTTCTCGGCGACGCGATCGGCCGCTCCGCTGGTCGGCATCGAGCGGGCGATGCCCTTCAGGCCTTCCTTGTAGCCGGGCGCCAGATGCGCATTGGCGGCCAGCATCGCCAGAGAATCCGAGGGCGTTACGAAGATGCCCTTGCCGATGATCAGGTTGCGGTCGCCGTCACCGTCGGAAGCGGCGCCGAAATCCGGCGCGTCCGGCCCCATCATCTCGTCATAGAGATGTTTGGCATGGACCAGGTTCGGATCGGGGTGATGGCCGCCGAAATCGGGCAGCGGCTTGAAATTGCGGCAGGTCCCGGCCGGGGCGCCGAGCCTACGCTCGAGGATCTCCTTGGCATAGGGGCCGGTCACCGCGTGCATGGCGTCGAAGCGCATGCGGAAGCCATATTTGAAATTCGCGCGGATGGCGTCGAAGTCGAACAGGCTCTCCATCAGCTCGGCATAGTCCTTGACCGGGTCGAACACCTCGACCGTCATGCCGCCGGCTTGGAAGGTGCCGATCGTGTCGATGTCGACGGTGCCGATGTCGGCGATCTTGAAGCTCGAGATCGTCTTGGACTTTTCGAAGATCGCGTCGGTGATCTTCTCCGGCGCAGGGCCGCCGTTGCCGGCATTGTATTTGATGCCGAAGTCCTCGTGCGGGCCACCCGGATTGTGGCTGGCCGACAGGATGATGCCGCCAAAGGTCTTGTATTTGCGGATGATGTTGGACGCGGCCGGCGTCGACAGGATGCCGCCCTGCCCCACCATCACCTTGCCGAAGCCGTTCGCAGCGGCCATGGCGATGGCCGTCTGGATGACCTCGCGGTTGTAGAAACGGCCGTCGCCGCCGATCACCAGCGTCTTGCCCTGAAAACCTTCCAGCGCGTCGAAGATCGACTGGATGAAGTTCTCGGCATAGTGCTCCTGCTGGAAGAGGGGCACCTTCTTGCGCAGGCCGGAGGTGCCGGGCTTCTGGTCGGTATAGGGTTTGGTAGGGACGGTTTTGATCATGCCTCAGGCAGCCCTTTTTGAAAGCAGCAAGCGATAGAGTTCGACATATTTCTCGGCGCTCTTGTCCCAGGAAACGTCGGCCTTCATGCCCTGGCGCTGGATCGAGGCCCAGGCGGCGGGTCTGGCATGCGCTTCGACAAGGCGACGGATGGCGTGCAGGAGGGCGCCGCCATTGTTCGGCGCGAATTGGAAACCGGTGGCAACGCCGGCCGAAAGTGCCGCCTCGTTGGCGTCGATGATGGTGTCGGCGAGGCCGCCGGTGCGGGCGACGACCGGCACGCAGCCATAGCGCAATCCATAGAGCTGGGTCAGGCCGCAGGGCTCGAAGCGTGAAGGGATGACGATGGCGTCGCAACCGCCCTGCATGATGTGGGAGAGCGCCTCGTCATAGCCGATGACGACGCCGACGCGGCCGCGATGCCGCGCGGCCGCGGCAAGCAGCGAGCCTTCGAGGCCGGCATCGCCCGAGCCCAGAACCGCCAGTCGTGCCCCACGCTGAACGACGCCGTCGACCACGGCAGCCAAAATGTCCATGCCCTTCTGCCAGGTCAGACGGCTGACCACGCAGACGATCGGGCTGTCGTCAGGCTCGAGGCTGAAGCGGTCCTCCACGGCCTTGCGGTTCAGGTCGCGCGCTTCCAGCGTCTCGGCCGAATAGTTGGCGACCAGGTGCTTGTCGGTCGCCGGGTTCCAGATGTCGACATCGATGCCATTGACGATGCCGTAGAGGTCGACGGCGCGCATGTTGATCAGGCCGTCGAGGCCCATGCCGAATTCCGGCGAGCGGATTTCCTGCGCGTAGGTCGGGCTCACCGTGGTGATCGCCCAGGCGGCCTGCAGGCCGGCCTTGAGGAAGCCGACGCCGCCATAATATTCGACGCCATCGAGCTGCATCGCCACGCCCGGCAGGCCGAGCTCGCCGAAAATGCCGGAGCCGAACTGTCCCTGAAAAGCAAGATTATGCACGGTGATCAGCGACGGCACGCCGATCGCATTGCCGTAGCGCATGTAGGCGAGCGTCATTGCCGACTGCCAGTCATGGGCATGCACGAGGTCTGGCTGGTAGCCGGAGATCGCGCCGCCGGCGATGTCGCCGCCGACCTGACTCAGCGCCGCGAAGCGCCGCCAGTTGTCGGGCCAGTCGGAGCCGGAGGCGGTACCATAGGGCCCGCCCTGGCGGTCGAAAAGATGCGGCGCGTCGAGCACGAAGAGCTCGAGCTCGCCGATCTTGACGGCGTGAACCGAAGCCTTGCCGCCCTGCAGCAGCGGGTACTGATAGACGGCCTTCTTTTTCTTGAAGGCGTCCATCACCACCGGGTAGCCGGGGATGAGCGTGCGCATCGCCACGCCCTTGCTGGCGAGCGCGATCGGCAGGGCACCGGTCACGTCGGCAAGCCCGCCGGTCTTGATCAGCGGGAAGATTTCGGGCGTGACGGACAGAACCTGCATGCGCCTAAGATCCACGGCTAAAGTGACAGCTTGTTGATCAGACTGACAACTTGCCGATCAACCCTATCAGGTTGACAGCTTGTTGATCATATCCTGAGTGATCAGGCAGATGCCCTTTTCCGAAACGCGGAAGCGCTTGGCGTCGAGTGCCGCATCCTCGCCGACCACCAGCCCCTCCGGTATGTGGACGCCATGGTCGATGACGACGCGCTTGAGGCGCGCGTTGCGCCCAACCTGAACGTCGGGCAGCATCACCACTTCCTCGAGCTTCGCATAGGAATTGATGCGCGCGCCGGTGAAGATCAGGCTGCGGCGCAGCGATGCGCCGGAAACGATGCAGTCGCCGGACACCAGCGAGGAGATCGCCTCGCCGCGACGGCCGTCCTCGTCATGCACGAATTTGGCCGGCGGCTTCAATTCGGCATAGGTCCAGATCGGCCAATCCCGGTCGTAGAGATCGAGTTCGGGCGTGACATCGGTCAGGTCGATATTGGCTTCCCAATAGGCGTCCACCGTCCCGACGTCGCGCCAGTAAGGCTCCGACTCGTGCGAGGAGCGGACGCAGGATTTGGCGAAGCGGTGGGCGATTGCCTTACCGTGCTGAACGATGTAGGGGATGATGTCTTTGCCGAAGTCGCGGCTGGATCCTGGCTCGGCCGCGTCGCGGCGCAACTGCTCCATCAAGAACTTGGTCTTGAAGACATAGATTCCCATCGAGGCCAGCGCATGGTCCGGCTTGTCCGGTATGCCGGGCGGGTCGGCGGGTTTCTCGATGAAGGAGATGATGGTGTCCTTCTTGTCGACATGCATGACGCCGAAGCCGGTCGCCTCCATACGCGGCACTTCGAGGCAGCCGACGGTGACGTCGGCGCCGGCATCGACGTGCTGGCGCAGCATCAGCTCGTAGTCCATCTTGTAGATGTGGTCGCCGGCTAGGATGACCATGTATTCGGGGCCATAGGCCTCGATGATGTCGATGTTCTGGTAGACCGCATCCGCCGTGCCCTCGTACCACTGCGTTTCCGAGACGCGCTGGGAGGCGGGCAGGATGTCGAAGCTCTCGTTTCGTTCGGGGCGCAGGAAGTTCCAGCCGCGCTGCAGGTGTCGGATCAGCGAGTGCGCCTTGTATTGGGTGGCGACGCCGAGGCGGCGAATGCCGGAGTTGAGCGCATTGGACAGCGCAAAATCGATGATGCGCGTCTTGCCGCCGAAATAGACGGCGGGCTTGGCGCGCCGGTCGGTCAGCTCCTTGAGGCGGCTGCCGCGGCCGCCTGCCAGCACATAGGCCATGGCATCGCGCGCCAGCGGCTGGGTTCTCTTGATCTCTGCCATCGTTTGCCTCCCTCCTAAGCTGTCCGGACCTTTGCTCCATCCGCGACGAATTCCAGCATGATCGTCGACAGCGGCGGCAAGAGCATCGTCGCCGACGTGCCGCCCCCTTCCCCGCTCGCCACGATCATGCCGCCATTGCCCATGCCGGAGCCGCCATACTCGGCGGCGTCAGTGTTGATGATCTCGCGCCACTCGCCCGCCTTCGGCAGCGGCACGCGATAGTTCTCGCGCGGCACCGGCGTGAAATTGGAAATGACGGCGATCGGGTTGCCGTCCGGCGCGCTGCGCAGCCAGGCAAAGACCGAATTGTCGCGATCGTCGACGATCAGCCAGGAGAAGCCTTCCGGCTCGCAGTCGCGCGCATGCAGCGCCGGGCGCGAACGATAGAGGTAGTTCAAGTCCCGCACCGCCTGCCGGACGCCGCGGTGCGGGGCGTGCTCCAGCAGATTCCAGTCGAGCGCGCGTTCCTCGCTCCACTCGCGGCGCTGGGCGAATTCCTGGCCCATGAACAGGAGCTTCTTGCCCGGATAACCCCACATGAAGGCGTAGTAAGCGCGCAGCGTGGCGAATTTCTGCCAGTCGTCGCCTGCCATCTTGTGGAGCAGCGTGCCCTTGCCGTGCACGACCTCGTCATGAGAGAGCGGCAGGACGAAATTCTCGGAGAAAGCGTAGACAAGGCCGAAGGTGATGTCGTTGTGATGGTGCTTGCGGTAGATCGGCTCCTTGGAGAAATACTCCAGCGTGTCGTGCATGAAGCCCATGTTCCATTTGAAGCCGAAGCCGAGCCCGCCTTCATGCACCGGCTGCGATACCTTCGGCCATGAGGTCGATTCTTCGGCGATCGTCATCACCCCGGGATGATGGCCGTAAAGCTCCTTGTTCATCTTCTGCAGGAAGCTGACCGCCTGCAAATTCTCGCGCCCGCCTTTCTCGTTGGGGATCCACTCGCCTGACCTGCGCGAATAATCGAGGTAGAGCATCGAGGCGACAGCGTCGACGCGCAAACCGTCGACATGGTATTTTTCGGCCCAGAACAGCGCGTTGTTGACGAGGAACGACACCACCTCGCGGCGGCCGAAATTGTAGATGGCGGTATTCCAGTCGGGGTGAAAACCCTGGCGCGGGTCGGCATGCTCGTAGAGCGCGGTGCCGTCGAACTTCACCAGCCCATGCTCGTCGACGGGGAAATGCGCCGGCACCCAGTCGAGGATGACGCCGACGCCGGCACGATGCGCACCGTCGACGAAGCGGGCGAAGCCATCGGGATCGCCGAAGCGCGCGGTCGGCGCATAAAGGCCGGTCGTCTGGTAGCCCCAGGACGGATCGTAGGGGTGCTCCGAGATCGGAAGGAACTCGATATGGGTGAAGCCGGTTTCGACCACGTAGGGGATCAGCTGCGCGGCGAGCTCGTCCCAGGTGAGGAAGGTGCCGTCATCGCGGCGCTGCCACGAGCCGGCATGGACCTCGTAGATCGAGATCGCCTCGCGCCGCGGATCGGCCTTCTGCCAGAAGCTGCGATGGGCCTCGTCGCCCCATTGATGCGCGATCGGCGGCGCCGTCACCGAAGCGGTCGCCGGGCGCAGCTCGGACTCGAAGGCGAACGGATCGGCCTTGAGGGGCAGGCGCACGCCGTCGGGACCGATGATCTCGAACTTGTAAGGCTGGCCGGCGCCGAGGTCCGGAATGAACAGCTCCCAGATGCCGGTGTCCTTGCGGTCGCGCATGGTGTGCCGGCGGCCGTCCCAGTCGTTGAAGGCGCCAACCACCGAGACGCGCCGGGCATTGGGCGCCCATACCGCGAAATGCACCCCGGTGGCCCCCTCATGCTCGATGATATGGGCGCCGAGCTTGTCGAAGAGCCTCAGGTGTGAGCCCTCCGCCATGTAGTAGTCGTCCATCGGGCCTAGCACCGGGCCGAAGGAATAAGGGTCGGTCAGCCACCAGTCGCCGCCGGCATTCCTCGCGTGATAGCGCAACGGCTGACGCTTGCGGATCGAAAGCTTGCCCTCGAAGAAGCCGGCATCGTTGCTGCGCACGAGTTCCCCGGCTTCCTTGCCGGTGAGCGTATAGGCGGTGACGCATTCGGCATTGGGTACGAAGCAGCGGGCGACTAAGCCCTTGCCGGCCGCGTGCACACCCAGAATTGCAAAGGGATCGCCATGCGTTCCGGCGACAATGGCCGCGACATCGCCGGCTGGCGCCAGTCCGTCCGGCCCGCTTGGTGCAGCGGTCGCGCGCGGCTTCCTCATCAGGCGGCGTCCCTCCCTGGGAACTATTCTGGTTTGTGCATATGTTGGCCAAAACCGCTAGGCACTTTTGGGCGACATGCACGTCCACGTTGTCGGCGGCCTCATGCAATCACATCAGACAGGTACGTTCCAGATTTCTTTCGCGTATTGGCGAATGGTGCGATCGGACGAGAACCAGCCGACGCGGGCGACATTGCGGATGGCGCGCGAGTACCAGTCGGGACTGTTGCGCCAGAGATCGTCGACCTCGCGCTGGCAGGCGGCGTAGGAGTCGAAATCGGCCGCCACCATGAACCAGTCGCTCTGATAAAGGCCGTTCATGAGGTCGCGGTAGCGGTTGGGATCGTCAGGCGAGAAGACGCCGGAGGAGATCGCCGACACCGCCTGCGACAACTCCGGCGAGGACGCGATCACGCCGCGCGGATTGTAGCCGTTGTCGCGGCGTTCGGCGACCTCGGCGGTGGTGAGGCCGAAGATGAAGATGTTGTCGTCGCCGACGCGCTCCTTGATCTCGACATTGGCGCCGTCGAGCGTGCCGATGGTCAAGGCGCCGTTGAGGGCAAACTTCATGTTGCCGGTGCCGGAAGCCTCCATACCGGCGGTCGAGATCTGCTCGGAAAGATCGGCCGCCGGCATCATCACCTCGGCGAGGCTGACATTGTAGTTCGGCACGAACACAACCTTGAGCAGGCCGCGCGTCGAGGGATCGCCGTTGATCACCCGGGCGACGTCGTTGGCCAGTTTGATAATGAGCTTGGCGTTGTGGTAGCTCGGCGCCGCCTTGCCGCCGAAGAATTTAACCCGCGGCATCCAGTCCCGCTCGGGATGCGAGCGGATCTGGTCGTAGAGCGCGATCGCCTCCAGAATGTTGAGCAATTGGCGCTTGTATTCGTGGATGCGCTTGACCTGGATGTCGAACAGCGCTGAAGGATCGAGCCTGATGCCGAGCCGGTCGGCGACCAGGTTTGCAAGCCTCACCTTGTTCTGGCGCTTCACGGCGGCAAACTTCTCGCGGAAAGCGGAGTCGCCGGCAAGAGGATCGAGATCCTTGATCGCTTCGATGTCGTCCATGAAGCGGTTCCCGATCGCTTCGCGGGCAAGCGCGGTCAGGCCGGGATTGCACTGGATCAGCCAGCGCCTGGGCGTGATGCCGTTGGTCTTGTTGTTAATGCGGTCGGGATAGAGCTTGTGGAGATCGGCAAACACCGTCTCCTTCATCAGATCGGTGTGCAGCGCCGAGACGCCGTTGATCGAATGCGAGCCGACGAAAGCGAGATTGCCCATGCGCACGCGGCGGTCGCCATTTTCCTGGATCAGCGAGATGCGGGCGATCTGCTCGCCCGAGAATTTTCCGGTGGCCCGCGCCTCCAGGAGAACCTGGGCATTGATGGCGTAGACGATCTGCATGTGGCGCGGCAACAGACGCTCGAACAGCGGCACCGGCCAGCTTTCCAACGCCTCCGGTAGCAGCGTGTGGTTGGTGTAGGCGAAGGTGCGCTTGGTGATGTCCCAGGCAAGGTCGAAATCCATGCCGTGAACGTCCATCAGAAGCCGCATCAGCTCCGGCACGGCGACGGCCGGATGGGTGTCGTTCAGGTGGATCGCGGCCTTGTCGGGCAACGATCTCAGGTCGCCGTACTGGCTGAGATGCCGCTGGACGATGTCCTGCAGCGAAGCAGTCGAGAAGAAATATTCCTGGCGCAGCCGGAGCTCCTGCCCGGCCATGTGCGAGTCGGCCGGATAGAGAACGCGCGACAGCGCGTCCGCCTTGTTGCTTTCGGCGAGCGCGCCGATGTGGTCGCCGGCATTGAACTTGTCGAGCAGAATCGGGTCGATCGGCATGCCGGACCAGAGCCGCAGCGTGTTGACGCGCTTGGCGCGCCAGCCCGCCACCGGCGTGTCATAAGCGACTGCCAGCACATGCTCATTGGGCCTCCAGACATGGCGCTCCAGGCGGCCGTCCTTTGAGGTGATCGATTCCACGGAGCCGCCGAAGCCGACCTCGAAGGAACGTTCGCGCCGCTCGAACTCCCACGGGTTGCCGTGGTCGAGCCAGGTCTCCGGCAGCTCGACCTGCCAGCCGTCATGGATCTCCTGCCGGAACATGCCATTGGCGTAGCGGATGCCGTAGCCGTGGGCGGGAATATCGACCGTTGCCATGCTTTCCATGAAGCAGGCGGCGAGCCGGCCGAGACCGCCATTGCCGAGGGCTGCGTCCGGTTCAAGGCCGGCGATCAAGTCGAGATCCACGCCGAGCGATGCCAGCGCCTCGCGCATGTTCTCCATCAGGCCGAGATTGGAGAAGGCGTCGCGCATCAGGCGCCCGATGAGGAATTCGAGCGAGAGATAGTAGACGCGCTTTTCCTGCTGGTCGTAGGCTTCCTTGGTCGCCTGGATCCAGTGATCGACGACGCGGTCGCGCACCACCTTGATCGAGGCGGTCAGCCAGTCATATGGCGTTGCGACGGTGGTGTCCTTGCCGACCCGGTACTTGAGCGACATCAGGACTTCCTCGGCGAGCGTCCTGGGATCGGGGTGGTCGAGAGCGGGGGCTTCGATCGTCATGGCGGGTTTCATATCGCCTCTCGTTCGGTTGGCCTGATCATAGCGGCTTTCACCGTTTCTCCTACCCCAGTTTGCCGCGCTGCAGCATATATTGTTAAATCGATTTAGGACGGAGTGTCCATCCGATGCACCTGCGGCCAATTACCATGGTGGGGCGGAGATCAGGCCGCCAGCGCGTCCTCCGGCGGCTTCTTGGCGCCGGTCATGAGCGCGACGGCATCCGACATCGAAATCTGCTTCGGATCGACGACGCATAGACGCCGTCCAAGCCGGTGGATGTGGATGCGATCGGCGACCTCGAAGACATGCGGCATGTTGTGCGAGATGAGCACGATCGGCAGGCCGCGCTTCTTGACGTCGAGGATCAGCTCGAGGACGCGGCGACTTTCCTTGACACCGAGCGCCGCCGTCGGTTCGTCCATGATCACCACCTTCGATCCGAAAGCGGCGGCGCGAGCCACGGCGACGCCTTGGCGCTGGCCGCCCGAAAGCGTCTCCACCGCCTGGCTGATGTTCTGGATGGTCATCAGGCCGAGTTCGGTCAGCTTGTCGCGGGCGCGCTTTTCCATCGCCGGACGATCCAGCATGCGGAACCAGCTGCCGAGCGGACCCGGTTTGCGGATCTCGCGGCCGAGAAACATGTTGTCGGCGATCGACAGCGCCGGCGACAATGCCAGGTTCTGGTAGACGGTCTCGATCCCCGCCTCGCGGGCCTCGATGGGCGATTTGAACTGGACCTGCTTGCCGTCCAGCTCAATCACCCCTTCATCGGGATGCACGGCGCCGGAGATCGCCTTGATGAGCGTCGACTTGCCGGCGCCGTTGTCGCCGATCACGGCCAGGATTTCTCCCGGGTAGAGATCGAAGTCGCAGTTGTTGAGCGCGGTCACGCGGCCGTAGCGCTTGGTCAGACCGCGCGCGGTGAGAACAGCCTGCTGGGTCATGGTTACACCGAAACCTTTCTGATCCACTGGTCGATCGCCACGGCGCCGATAATCAGGACACCGGTGAGCAGCACTTTCCATTGCGGGTCAGCGCCCAGCATGTTGAGGCCCATCGAGACGACGCCGACGATCATGGCGCCGAACAGCGTGCCGAGGATGGAGCCGCGGCCGCCAAAGAGCGAGATGCCCCCGATCACGGTCGCGGTGATCGCTTGCAGATTATAGTCGGTGACGGCGGCGGACGGCGAGATCGAGCCGTTGCGGCCGATCGACACCCAGGCAGCGAAGGCGGCGATCAGACCGGCAAGCGTATAGACGGCCATCAGCACAGACTTGGTCTGGATACCGGAGAGTTTCGCCGCTTCCGGGTCGTCGCCGACGGCATAGACATGGCGACCCCACGCCGTGTGGTTGAGCACATACCACAAGAGCAGCACCAACAGGACCATGGCGATGACGCCGGCCGTCAGCACGGCGGAGCCGACCCTGAAGCTCAGCGCGAAGAGATGCAGCAGCGGCGCCTGAGCGTCGACATCGGCGTCGCGGATCGTCTCATTGGCCGAGTAGATGAAATTGGTGGCCATGACGATGTTCCAGGTGCCCAGTGTCACGATGAAGGGCGGCAATTTCATATAGGCGACCAACAAGCCGTTGAGCATGCCGCAAACCGCGCCTGCGCCAAGCCCAAGCACCACGGCCAGGATTGTCGGCATGCCATAGGTGATGGCGCAGTTGCCCATGACCACCGCCGAGATGACCATCACCACGCCGATCGAAAGATCGATGCCGGCGGTCAGGATGACCAGCGTCTGGGCAGCGCCCAGGATGCCGACGATGGCGATCTGCTGCAGGATCAGCGTCAGCGTGTAGGACGAAAAGAAGCGGCCGCCGATGGCAACGCCAAAGATGATGACCGACAGCACCAGCACGATCAGCGGCACCGCCGCCGGCGTGGAGTGCAGGAAATGCTGGGCGCGCTTGACGAACGACTTGCCGTGCTCGTCGAAGGCCGCGACGCTGCTGTCGCTGCCCGAAAGTACCTTCTCGAATTCCTGAATCTGAGACATGTATCCTCCCGTATGCGCACAGCCTTCTCATTGCTGCGCGCGCCGTCGACGCCTCTTCCGGTCTGTCGCCAGGATTGTCCGCGCTTGACGAAGGCGCATCGTCCACCCGATGCGGCCGGGGATCAAGCCCCCAGCCGCAAGCTTTGTGAACCGTCAGAGCGTCAGCCCCAGCACTTGGCGAGGCCTTCCTTGGTGTCGATCGACTTGACGCCGTTGGCCGGCTTGTCGGTGACGAGATTGACGCCGGTGTCGAAGAAGTTCTTCCCTTCGGTCGGCTTCGGCTTCGTTCCGTCCTTGGCAAATTTGGCGATCGCCTCGATGCCGAGCGCCGCCATCTGCAGCGGGTACTGCTGCGAGGTGGCGCCGATAACGCCCTCGGCAACCGACTTGACGCCCGGGCAGCCGCCGTCGACCGAAACGATCAGCACCTGCTTTTCCAGACCGACGGCCTTGAGCGCCTGGTAGGCACCGACTGCGGCCGGCTCGTTGATGGTGTGGATGACGTTGATGGTGTTGTCCTTTTGCAGGAGGTTCTCCATCGCCTTGCGGCCGCCTTCCTCGTTGCCGTTGGTCACGTCGTGGCCGACGATGCGCGGATCGTCTTCGTCGCCGATCTTGTTGGGATCCTTCACGTCGATGCCGTAGCCCATCATGAAGCCCTGGTCGCGCAGAACGTCGACGGTCGGCTGGGAAGGAGTGAGGTCGAGGAAGCCGATCTTGGCGTCCTTGGCCTTGTCGCCGAGCGTGGCGGCGGCCCAGGCGCCGATCAGCTTGCCGGCCTCCAGATTGTCGGTGGCGAAGGTCGCATCGGCAGCGTCGATCGGATCGAGCGGCGTGTCGAGGGCGATCACCAGCAGGCCGGCGTCACGCGCCTTCTTCACCGTCGGCACGATGCCCTTGGTGTCAGAGGCGGTGATCAGGATGCCCTTGGCGCCGTCGGCAATGCAGCTCTCGATCGCCGCGACCTGGCTCTCGCTGTCGCCGTCGATCTTGCCGGCATAGGTCTTCAGGTCGACGCCGAGTTCCTTGGCCTTGGCGGTGGCGCCTTCCTTCATCTTGACGAAGAAGGGATTGGTGTCGGTCTTGGTGATCAGGCAGGCGCCGACGCCCGCAGCCGATGCGGACGAGGCGAATGCGAGCAGGCCCAGCCCGGCCGCCGCGAATACGGTGGACTTCAGCAGCGATTTCTTGGTCACGATTTCCTCCCAATGGAACCATTCCGGACGCCGGCCAACCCGGCGCCTCGAGCGCATCCAACCATTTTTCCCAGCGTGGACGCCACCCCAAAAGACACCAGTCCGCATCATCTGTCAATAATTAAATCACTCTTATTTATTATTGACAGACTTGCGCTGTTCACTCATTCTGAACGAAAAGCCAGTGTGGGGAAACCGACGGGAGGAACAGGGTGGAGACCGGCATTGCGAGGCACGGTTCGCCCGAGGCTCTGGAGAGCCGGCTGCATCGCGGCACGAACCAGAGCGGCATGCGCGACCACAATGAAAGGCTGGTGCTGTCACTGGTGCGCCAGCATGGCAGCCTCGCCAAATCCGACATCGCGCGCATGACCGGGCTGTCGGCCCAGACGGTATCCGTCATCATGCGGGAGCTGGAAGAGGACAAGCTGCTCGTGCGCCAGGCGCCGCTGCGCGGCAAGATCGGCCAGCCGTCGATCCCGATGGCGCTCAATCCGGAAGGAGCTTTCTTCATCGGTCTCAAGATCGGCCGCCGCAGCGCCGAGCTGGTGCTGATCGACTTCCTCGGCAATGTGCGATCGATGCTGCAGAATTCCTATCGTTATCCGGCGCCGCGCGAGACGGTGGAGTTCGTCGGCGCTGGGATCAAACAAATGCGCGGCGAGCTGACACCGGCGCAGGACAAGCGCATCGCCGGGCTCGGGATCGCCATGCCGTTCGAGCTTTGGAGCTGGGCCGACACAGCCGGCGCGCCGCGCGAGATCATGGATGAATGGCGCCATCGCGACATCCGCGCCGACATCCAGTCCCAATGCGACTTTCCGGTCTATCTGCAGAACGATGCCACGTCCGCTTGCGGGGCAGAGCTCGTCTTCGGCCAGGCAGGCGCGGCGCGCGACTTCGTCTATTTCTATATCGGCGCCTTTGCCGGCGGCGGCATCGTGCTCAACGGCCGCCTGTTCGGCGGGCCGACCGGCAATGCCGGCGCCCTGGGTTCGATGCCGGTGCCCGGGCCGGACGGCAAGCCGACACAGCTTATCGATGTCGCCTCGATCGCCATGCTGGAAAAGGCGCTGAGCGCCAAGGGCATCGACGGCTCCTATCTGTGGACCTCGCCGCAGGAATGGGGCGAGATCGGCGCCGAGCTCGACGACTGGATCGCAAGTGCTGCACAAGCGCTGGCCTATGCGATCGTTGCCGCCTCGTCGGTCATCGATTTCGAGGCCGCGGTGATCGACGGCTGGATGCCGCTCGACGTGCGGCGGAGGCTTGTCGATGCGGTGACGGACGCGATCAGCGGTATCGACGCCGAGGGGCTGAAGCTGCCGGTCGTACGCGAAGGAACAGTCGGCATCCATGCGCGGGCGCTTGGCGGCGCAAGCCTGCCGCTTTCCGAACGCTTCCTGATCGGACCGACGACGATTTCCAGGAGCGCCTGACCATGCTGATCGGCATTCCGTCGCTGCTCGGCCCGCAGCTTCTGGCGACGCTCAGGGCCATGGGCCATGGCGACGAGATCGCCATCGTCGACGGCAATTATCCGGCCGAGGAACAGGCGCGCAGGCTGATCCGCGCCGACGGCCATGCCGTCATTCCGGTGCTGGACGCCGTTTTGAGCGTGCTGCCGGTGGATGCGGCGGTGCCGGAGGCCCTGTTCCGCGCCTCGGTCAAAGGCGATCCGGCGCTCGCCGATCCCGTGCATCACGAGATGGAAGCGGTCTGCGCCAAACGCGCGCCGGGGCACAAGGTGATTGCGCTGGCGGGGGCCGACTTCTATGCACGCGTCAAGGCCGCGCATGCGATCGTCGCGACCAGCGAACCCAGGCTTTATGCCAACATCATCATCCGTAAGGGCGTGATCCATCCGCCGGAAACCGAGACACAATGATCCTCTGCTGTGGCGAAGCCCTGATCGACATGCTGCCGCGCACGACAGCGGAAGGCGAAGCGGCCTTCGCGCCTTATGTCGGCGGAGCGGTGTTCAACACGGCGGTCGCGCTCGGACGGCTGGGCGCTCCGGCAGGCTTCTTCTCAGGTCTCTCCTCCGACCTGTTCGGCGGCCAGCTCCGCGAGGCGCTGGGAGCCAGCAAGGTGAGCTCGACCTATGCGCACACCTCGCCCAAGCCGACCACGCTCGCCTTCGTGCGGCTCACCGATGGCCAGGCGAGCTATACGTTCTACGACGAGAACACCGCCGGGCGCATGCTCGCCATCGAGGACCTGCCGAAGCTCGGCGCCGAGATCGAGGCGATGCTGTTCGGCGCGATCAGCCTGATCTCGGAACCGGCGGGATCGGCCTATGAGGAGTTCATGCGGCGCGAGCACAACAGCCGGGTGATGATGCTCGACCCCAACATCCGGCCGAACTTCATTCCGGACAAGGCCAAGCATCTGAGGCGCATCCGCAAGATGATGGCGATGGCCGACATCGTCAAACTGTCGGACGAAGACCTCAACTGGTTCGACGAAGCGGGCTCGCACGAGGAGGTCGTGCGCAACTGGCTTGACCGCGGTCCCAGGCTGATCGTCGTCACCCATGGCAGCGAAGGCGCCGTCGGCTACAGCAGGGAGCACAAGGTCACGGTGGTGCCGCGGAAGGTGAAGGTGGTCGACACCGTCGGCGCGGGCGACACCTTCAATGCCGGCATCCTTGCCTCGCTGCACGAGCAGGGTCTGCTCACCAAAGCAGCGATCGGCGGCCTCTCGGAGGAAGCCATCCGCAGCGCGCTGGAGCTTGGCGCCAAGGCAGCCGCGGTGACGGTATCTCGGGCCGGCGCCAACCCGCCATGGCGGCACGAAATCGCCTGATCGGCTGACCGGTCTCGCCAGCGGCCCGTGCCCGAGCGATCACTTTATGTTTCGAAGGGCCGGAACAGCGCGACAAGAGCCGCTTCGAATACGCTTGGAAGCCCGGATTTCCGGCTTCTTCTGGCAATGCGCAGGCAAAAACGGTAACAGGCTGCGACACTTGCGCAATTCGCCCTGGCCATGGGCGGCTTTTTCAGCCGTGGCAAGTCTGGTACCAGCGGGCCGGTTTACTGGCAGCTTCTGAGGCCGACATGCAGTTCATCGATCTTGGCGCGCAGCGCGAACGAATCCGCGACCGGCTGAAGGCCGCGATCGACACGGTGGTCGAAGACGGCCGTTACATCCTCGGCCCGCAAGTCGCAGAATTCGAGAACAAGCTCGCGGCTTACGTCGGCGTCAAGCATGTGGTGGCCTGCGCCAACGGCACCGATGCGCTGCTTCTGCCGCTGTTTGCGGCCGGCATCGGTCCGGGCGATGCCGTGTTCGTGCCAAGCTTCACCTTCGCCGCGACGGCCGAAGTGGTGGCGCTCGCCAAGGCCGAGCCTGTCTTCGTCGACGTCGATCCCGACACCTACAACATCGATGTCGCCAGCCTCGAGGCGGCGATCGACATGATCAAGAAGCAAGGAAGGCTGAAGCCGAAGGCGATCATCCCGGTCGACCTGTTTGGACTTGCCGCCGGCTACGAGGCGATCACGGCGATCGCAAAGCGCGAGAGCCTGCTGGTGATCGAGGACGCCGCCCAGTCGATGGGCGGCTCGGCCGACGGCACGATGTGCGGCGCCTTCGGCCATGTCGGCTCGACCAGCTTCTATCCGGCCAAGCCGCTCGGCTGCTACGGCGACGGCGGCGCGATGTTCACCAACGATGCTGCGCTCGCCGACAAGCTGCGCTCCTTCGCCTTCCACGGCAAGGGCGAGACGCAGTACGACAACATCCGCGTCGGCATCAATTCGCGCCTCGATACGCTGCAGGCGGCGATCCTGATCGAGAAGCTCGCCATCCTCGAGGAAGAGATGGTGGCCCGCCAGGCGGTCGCCGACCGTTACGCCAATGGGCTTGGCGACATCGTCAAGGCATCACGCAATCTCGGCCACGGCCGCTCGGCCTGGGCACAATATGCCATCGAGACGCCGAAACGCGACGGGTTGAAGGCGCATCTCAGCGAAAAAGGCATCCCGTCGGTCATCTATTACGTGAAGCCGCTGCACGAACAAATCGCCTACCGCGACTATCCGCGTACGCCGACCGGTCTTGCGGTTTCGGAAAAGCTGCCGAAGCAGATCCTCTGTCTGCCGATGCACGCCTATCTCAGCGAAGCCGACCAGGACGAGATCATCGAGACGATCCGCAATTATATCGGCTCCAACTCGGCGCAGGTCGCGGCTGCCTGATCTCGGCCCTTGAGCGGGAGATTAAACCTCCACGCCCTTCCCCGTCGCAATGAAATACGGGTTGGCAAAATCCGTGTCAGTGGCCTGGTTGCGTTTGCCGTAGACGAGCGGCTGGCCGTCCAGCGTGCGGGTCATGCCGCCGGCGGCGCGCAGCACCGCATCGCCAGCGGCCGTGTCCCATTCCATGGTGCGGCCGAAGCGCGGATAAACGTCGGCCTCGGCGGCGGCGAGCAGGCAGAATTTCAGCGACGAGCCTATCGAGACGATTTCGGTGGCGCCGAGATCGCGGATGAAGGCTTCGGTTTCCGGCGTGTTGTGCGAGCGGCTGGCGACGACGGCGAGCGGCGTGCCGCCTGCCCGCACGGTGATTGGCCGACGGCCGGCGATACGATAGTCGCCGTCGACGTCGATCGCTTCCGCCGTCCCCGCCCGACCGGAGAAGAAACGTCCTGTGCAAGGCGCGAACACGACGCCGACTTCCGGCACGCCGTGGCGCACCAGCGCAATGTTGACGGTGAAATCGGTGCGGCGGTTGACGAATTCCTTGGTGCCGTCGAGCGGATCGACGAGGAAGAAGGCATGGTCGAGGTCGGGCGTGGCAATACCCGCCGCAACCTCCTCCTCGGCGACGCAAGGGATGTCCGGATAAGCGGCGCGCAGGCCGGCCAGGATAATCTTTTCGCTTTCGCGATCGGCTTCCGTCACCGGCGAAGAGTCGGACTTGCTGTCGACGGCGCAGCCTTCGTGGAAAACGCGCATCACCGCGCGGCCGGCATGGAGCGCGAGGCGCTCGAACACGCCAAGCATTGCCGCGTCGTCAGATGCCGCCGCCATCGTCATACTGCTCTTCGGCAACGTCGCGCTCCGTCAGCCAGTGTTCCAGGGCTTCCGCCATCTCCTCGGGCGTCCTGCCGAGAGTCTCGAGGTGGATCTCGGGGTTCTCCGGCGTCTCGTAGGGAGAATCGACGCCGGTGAAGTTCTTGATCTCGCCGCTCAAGGCGCGGGCGTAAAGGCCCTTTGGGTCGCGGCGGGCGCATTCCTCGAACGGCGTGTCGACGAACACCTCTACGAATTCCCCCTCGCCCATCAGCTCGCGCGCCATGCGCCGCTCGGCGCTGAAGGGCGAAATGAACGAGACGATGACGATCAGGCCAGCATCGGCCATCAGCTTGGCCACTTCGGCGACGCGGCGGATGTTTTCGACCCGATCCGCGTCGGTGAAGCCGAGATCGCGGTTGAGGCCGTGGCGGACATTGTCGCCGTCGAGGATGTAGGTGTGGCGGCCGGACGCGAACAGCTTCCTCTCGAAAAGATTTGCGATCGTCGACTTGCCGGAACCGGACAGACCGGTGAACCAGAACACCGCCGGGCGCTGGTTCTTCAGGTCGGAGCGGCCGCGCTTGCCGACGTCGAGCGATTGCCAATGGATGTTCTCGGCGCGGCGCAGCGAATGCAGGATCATCCCGGCGCCGACGGTGGCGTTGCTGATGCGGTCGATCAGGATGAAGGCGCCGGTCGTGCGGTTCTCGGCGAAGGGATCGAAGGCGATCGGCGCCCGGGTCGACAGATTGCACACCCCGACCTCGTTGAGGTCGAGGGACTTCGCCGCTTCATGCGCGAAATCGTTGACGTTGACGCGGTATTTCAGATCGGTGACGGTCGCGCTCACCTGATCGGTTTCGGTGCGCAGGATATAGGACCGGCCGGGCAGCAGGGCCTGCTCGTCGAACCAGACCAGATTGGCGGCGAACTGGTCGGCGACCTGCGGACGTGCGGCCAGCGATACCAGCATGTTGCCGCGCGAAACCTCGACCTCGTCCTCGAGGACGAGCGTGATGGCCTGGCCGGCAACAGCCTGCTCAAGGTCGCCGCCATGCGCGACGATGCGCTTGACCCGGGAGGCCCTGCCCGACTTGGCGACCACGACCTCGTCGCCTTTGGAAACGGAACCGGATGCAATGGTTCCGGCAAAGCCGCGAAAATCGAGATTGGGACGGTTCACATACTGGACGGGGAAGCGAAACGGCAATTCGATCGCCGCCTCGTCGACGGACACGGTTTCCAGATGCTCGATAAGCGACGGCCCGGAATACCAGGGCGTTCGCTCCGAGCGGCTGGTGACATTGTCGCCGAAGCGCGCCGACATCGGAATCGGCACGATACTGTTGAAGCCTAGGCTTTGCGCGAAGTCGCCGTAGTCGGCGACGATCCGGTCGAACACGGTCTTGTCGAAGCCGACGAGGTCGATCTTGTTGACGGCAAGGACGATGTGGCGGATGCCAAGCAGCGAGGCGATGATCGAATGGCGCCGGGTCTGGCGCAGCACGCCCTGGCGCGCATCGATCAGCACGATGGCGAGGTCGGCGGTCGAAGCGCCCGTCGCCATGTTGCGCGTGTATTGCTCATGGCCGGGCGTGTCGGCGACGATGAACTTGCGCTTCGGGGTGGCGAAGAAGCGGTAGGCGACGTCGATTGTGATGCCCTGCTCGCGCTCGGCCTCCAGCCCGTCGACGAGCAGCGCGAAGTCGATGTCGTCGCCGGTGGTGCCGTGCTTACGAGAATCGTTCTCCAACGCGGCGAGCTGGTCCTCGAAAATCTGCTTGGTATCGGACAGCAGCCGGCCGATCAGCGTCGACTTGCCGTCGTCGACCGAGCCGCAGGTGAGAAAGCGCAGCAGCGATTTCTTTTCCTGCGCGGCCATGTAGTCGCGGATCGAATCGGTCGGGGCGAGGCTCGTGGCCAGGATGTGGCGCATGCTCAGAAATACCCCTCGCGCTTCTTCTTTTCCATGGAACCTGCCTCGTCGCGGTCGATGAGGCGGCCCTGGCGCTCGGAGGTGCGGGCGGTCAGCATCTCGCCGACGATGGCTTCGAGCGTGTCGGCATCCGATTCTATGGCGCCCGTCAGCGGATAGCAGCCCAGCGTGCGGAAGCGCACGAGACGGTTCTCGATCTTCTCGCCGGGGCGCAGTTGCATGCGGTCATCGTCCTTCATGATGAGCATGCCGTCGCGTTCGACGACCGGCCGCTCCTTGGCGAAATAGAGCGGCACGATCGGGATGTCCTCCTGCAAGATATACTGCCAGATGTCGAGCTCGGTCCAGTTGGACAGGGGAAAGACGCGGATCGATTCACCCGGCGCGATCCGGGTGTTGAAGATCTTCCACATTTCCGGCCGCTGGTTCTTGGGATCCCAGGCATGCTGGGCATTGCGGAAGGAAAATATGCGCTCCTTGGCGCGCGACTTCTCCTCGTCGCGACGGGCGCCGCCGAAGGCTGCGTCGAAGCCGTGTTTGTCGAGCGCCTGGCGCAGCGCCACCGTCTTCATCACATGGGTGTGGGTGTTCGAGCCGTGATCGAAGGGGTTGATGCCGTCGCGCACCCCGTCTTCGTTGACATGAACAAGCAGGTCGAAGCCGAGCTTCTGCGCCATCTGATCGCGAAAGGCGATCATCTCACGGAACTTCCAGGTCGTGTCGACATGCAGGAAGGGAAATGGCGGCTTGGCGGGATAGAAGGCCTTCATCGCCAGATGCATCAGCACCGAGGAATCCTTGCCGACCGAATAGAGCATCACCGGCTTGGCGAAAGAGGCCGCAACCTCACGGAAGATGTGGATGGATTCGGCCTCTAGCCGCTGCAGATGGGTGAGCGCGATATTCATAAGCTATTGAGCGTTCTTTCGTGCCGGCCAGGCCTTGCAGCAGGCGATTGGCGCGGTTTGCTAAAACAGCCCGTCAAGCCCTGGACACTTGTCGCGGGCGTTCTAGCAGATCGCCATCGCCCATAACAATGCAAGACCCGCGCCGGGCACAGCGCTTTGGGAATGAATTTTCCAAGTGAGCTTGATAAGTCGGAAAATTCTCCCAGACAAGCCGAGCAATTGAAAGGGGCCGAACAAACCTATTTGCTTCGATCGGCTAGGTTGACTTCCAAGAGCTTTCGTCCACGCCGCCGATTTTTGGCTGGACATCCTTCGGTCGCCCTATCGGAGATCGGAGCCAGCCGCTATACCGGCGCGGGAGCGGGCGAGGCGCGGCAGAACGGGATCGGTCAAAGCCAATTGTTCGGTCCCCCGGCGGGTCTGCGCACAACCTGGAAGATTGCGAAGCAAGACATTGAACCCGTTTACATCGCTTCGGCGGCATCTCACGCCGACACAGATCAACATCTATTTCTCGATCGTCTGCTTCTTCTCGCCGCCCGTGCTGGGATCGGTGGTCAGCTTCGTTTTCAACGGCGGCGCGCTCTGGTCCGTATTTCTGCTCGCCATCAGACGGCGGCGGTTCAACATCGACCGGTCGATGCTTGCCATGACGGTGGCGATCTGTGCCTATTGCGCGGCCATCGTCCTTGCTTCGATCGTCAACGGCACGCTGGCGGCGGATCTGCGGTTGTTCCTGCCGCTGATCACTTTCCTCTTCTTTCCGATCTCCTATTCGACCTGGAGCATCACGGAAAAGACCGTGCTTGTACGCATCGTCGTGCTGGCGAGCGCCGCGGCATGTTTCGGCGCGCTGCTGCTCGCCGTCGTTCAGTATTACTGGATCGGCACCAGGGCCGAAGGCGGTGCCGGGAATGCCATCGTATTCGCGACGGTGACCTGCCTGGCCGCGGCGATGAGCCTCGCAGGCGCGCTGTCGGGGATCGAAAAGCGCTGGAAGCTGCTGACTCTCGCTGCGCTGTCGGGCAGCTTGGCGGTGCTTTATTCGGGCTCCCGCATCATCTGGCTGGCGCTGCTGCTGGCGGGCATCGCCGTGCTCTCGATCAACCGGCGCCGGCTCAGCGGGTTGAAACTCGCGCGCATTGCGCTGATTGCCGGCGGCGCCTGCCTGCTGCTCGCCGCGATCGCGTTTCCCGTCATTGCCAATCGCGCTGACTTCCTTTTCAGCGACTTGGATGCGCTCACCACCAAGAACGACCATACGACGGCGCTTGGACTGCGGGTGGCGATGTGGGAGATCGGCACGAAGGCGTTTCACGAGGCTCCGATTTTCGGACATGGCATCACAGGCAGCCGGGCGCTGATGAAACAGGGTTTTCACGATCAATTTGGCATGGACGCGGGCTACAACCATTACCATAGCGGTTTTCTGACCGCGGCGGTGCAGGCCGGTTTGTTAGGGGCGTTCGCCTTGGCGGCGATCTTCGTCGTCGCGGCCTGGAACGCGGCAAGAGCGCTGCTCCGCAGCGCCGGCCCAGCGGAACGGTTCGGCGCAACGATGATCATCGTCACGGTCGTCACCTATCTCATAGGCGGGCTGACCGGTATCCTGGTCGGTCAGGACCTTCTCGATTCGACGCTGATGGTGTTCCTGGTTTCGGGAACCTACCTGGCTTGCGGACGAACGGTGCCGCCGACCGGCAAGAGCGCAGCCATTCCTTCGGCCGCCGGCCGGCGAACATGAAGGTCCTGGTCACCGGGGCGACGGGGCTGATCGGACGCCAGGTGACCGGCCGGCTGCGTCAGGCCGGCTTCGACATACGCATTGCGTCCCGCCGGCCAGAACGACTGCAGGCTGCGGGCGAGGTCTTTGCGCTGCCTGGCGCCGATGCGCCGGACGACGCCTTCCTGGCACCGATGCGCGGCGTGAGCCATGTCGTCCACTGCGCGGCGCTGAACAACGATCGGAACGCCAGCGACGCCGACTACCAGGCCGCCAATGCGATGCTGACCGCGCGGCTGGCCAAGGCCGCGGCTGCAGGTTGCGGCGGGCGCTTCATCTATCTTTCCTCGATCCGGGCCGTGGCGGGTCCCGGCTTCAGCGGCACGATCAACGAGGCGATGGCCCCTGCCCCGCAATGCGCCTATGGCCGCTCCAAGCGGGAAGGCGAGATCAGGATGATCGAGGCTTACGCCGGACGCCCGGATGCCACGGCACTGCGCCTGCCGCCCGTCTATGGGGAGAGCATGAGGGGCAACATGGCAGCGCTGATGCGGCTTGCCGACACCGCCCTGCCGCTGCCGACCGGCGTGCTGGCGGGTGTGCGCTCTCTGATCGCGTCCGACACCGCGGCGGGCGCGGTGCTGCACCTTGTCAGCCGTCCGGGACCGCTCCACCCGGCCTATGTCGCGGGCAACGCAGCTCCGCTGGCGATGTCCGAAATCATTGCCGCGTTCCGGCTTGGTTTCGGCCGTCCGCCGCGGCTTGTTCCCATGCCTGCGATGGCGCTGCGGCTGGCGGCAAGGCTGCTCGGCAGGCAGGCATCATGGCAAGCCTTGACCGCGACCCAGGTCTGCGATCCGTCACTGCTGGCCGCGGAAGGTTGGATGCCGGAAACCGATACGCTCGGCCGGCTTGAGGAACTGGCGCGAAAGTAGGCCGCTCAGGCCCGGTAGAATGTCCCCAGCAATATTTTGAGGTCGAGGCCGATCGAAGCGGCCTTCAGATAGGCAGCGTCGGTTTCGGCGCAGAGTTTCGGATCGGACATGTCGATGCCCTTGATCTGCGCCAGCCCGGTGATGCCCGGAAGCGCCGAAAGCACGCCCAGCCGGCGCCGGTGGCCGATCAGCTCCGTTTGCGTCGGCAGGCACGGACGGGGACCGACAAGGCTCATCTCGCCCTTGAGCACATTCCAGAGCTGCGGCAGCTCGTCGATCTTGGTCGCGCGCAGCACCCTGCCCACCGCGGTGACCGACCCGGCAGGCGCCTCGTGCGTGGGCAAGGACGGAGTGTTGCGATGCATGGTGCGCAGCTTGTGGCAGGCAAAGACAGCGCCGCCGCGCCCGACGCGCGGCTGCGAAAAGATGGCCGGTCCGGGCGATGTCGCCCTGACCGCCAGCATGGCGATCAGCACAACAGGCGACGTAACCGCCAGCATGACGGCCGCGATAGTCAGGTCGAAAGCCCGCTTTGCCGTCACGGCTCAGATCCGCCGCCAAAGAAAGGCAAGGTAGAGGCCGAGCGTGCCCATCAGGGTCTGCCGGTAGACGCCGCTTTTGCCGAGCAGGCTGAAGCGCCTGAGAGCACTGCCCTTGCGCGCCCTGATGAAGAGGCGAAGGCAGCGTGCTGCATCGCGTGTGACGAGGTCGCGGTTGGCGGCAAGGCCTCTGAGATTGCTGTCCGTCCAGGTGGCGAACTGGCCCTGGAACAGCCGCCCGAGCCTCGAAAGCCTTGCCCTCCACGAGACGTTGGCGCCGACCAGGTTCGCCCCGTGCTGCCGGTATCTGACCAGCGGCCGCGGCTCGTAGCGGACCTTGCCGCCGGCAGCGGTCACGACGAGATAGGCCCACCAGTCATGGCTGACGAATTCGGTTCTTGCCGATGCCTTCGCCAGGAGGTCGCGCGCCGCGCGGTTGAAGAGCATGGTGTTGCCGCCGGCGATGCTCTGCACCAGGGCGTTGCGGAAGGATGGCGGGCGCCGGAAAAGCGGCGAATGGCCGGCCGGGACGCCGGTCTCGGAAATGGTCGCCGTGCGCGAGCAGAACAGGAGCGGCATTGCCATATCCTGTGTCTCCATCCAGCGAATGGCGCTCTCCAGCCGGTCCGGCTCCCAGACATCGTCCTGGTCGCAAAAGGCGTAGTAATCGGCATCGACGCGCGGCTCGATGATCATCGAGCGGAAGTTGGCGGCGAAGCCGTTTCGCGGGCCCTGCACCAGCGTAAGGGAGCCCTTGTTCCAGCGGGACCGCCACGCATCGAGGATCGCGAGCGTGGCGTCCGTCGAGCCGTCGTCGGAAACCCAGAGATCGACATGGGGCCATGATTGGTCGAGCAAGGATTGCAACTGATCGCCGATATAGGCGGCGCCATCCCTCGTGCCCATGAGAACGGCCACGCGCTGATCTTTTCCGGTCACTGCTTCAGAACCCGCAGGGCATTCGAACAGGCTTCAATAGCCAATTGCGGGAGGGCGGCACAGGCCTAACCGATCTGTCCGGCCGCTTTCGGCACCGCCCGCTGTGGCGCGCCGCCAATGCCTTGCCCTGCCCGGTAGAGCCCGGCCAGGATCGCGAGCGCCGCGGCCTTGTCCTGGTCCCGTATGGCGGCCACCAGCGCCGGCAGCGCGGCCTCGATCCTCGGCCACTCGACGACGTCGGTCCTCAGGCCGAAGATCTTGGCGATGTCGAGCTTGACGACCTCCTCGCTTTCGCCATGCAGAGCCTCGTGCAGCTTCTCGCCGGGCCTGATGCCGGTGAAGCGGATCGGAATGTCGGTATAGGGGCTTTTGCCCGCCATGCGGATCATGGTTTCGGCAACTTCGAGGATCGGCACGGGCTTGCCCATGTCGAGCATGTAGATGGCGTAGTCGTCCCTGCCCTGGCGCCGCTCGGCATCGGCGGCCGACATGATGACGAGATCGACGGCCTCGGCCACCGTCATGAAATAGCGCGTCATGCGCCGGTCGGTGATGGTGACAGGCCCGCCTGCCTCGATCTGCGCCTGGAAGATGGTCGCCACCGAGCCGTTGGAGCCGAAGACATTGCCGAAGCGCACGGCGATGAATTTGGTGCCGGGACGACGCACAGTTGAGGTGCCGGCATGGCGGCCGTTCAGCCCGCCGGCAGGGAAAGGCGACGGCGCGGCGTGCGTTTCATGCAGCGAGGAGACGATCTGCTCGGCCGCGCGCTTGGTGACGCCAAGCACCGAGCTCGGGTCGACGGCCTTGTCGCTGGAAATGAGCAGGAACTGCGGCACCCCGCATTCGGCCGCGACCTCGGCGCAGGCGAGCGTGCCGAAGACATTGGTCTCGATCGCCGCTTCCCAGTTCTCTTCCAGAAGCGGCACATGCTTCAGCGCCGCGGCGTGAAAGATGATCGCGGGTTTGAACTCGCTGACGAGGCGCATCATGTGCGGCCGGTCGGTGACATCGACGATGCGGCTGGCCAGCCGGTCGCGGTCTTTCTCGTCGATGATCTGATCGAGCTGGAAGATGCCGAATTCGGAATTGTCGGCCACCAGCACCGCCTCGGCGCCGAGCTCCAGCGCGCGCTTGACCAGCACACGGCCGATGGAGCCGGCCCCGCCGGTGACCAGCACGCGCTTGCCGCCGACGAAGACGCCGATGCGCGCGATGTCGGTGGCGACCGCCGAACGGCGCATGATGGTTTCCATCTCGACGGCATCGAGAACCAGCTTGCCGCCCTGCCCCAGCTCCGAAAGACCGGAGAACTGGACGACGGCGATGCCGCTGTGGCGGGCGACGCGCACCAGCTCGGCATAGTCCTCGATCTCGCGCTCGACCCCCTTGCCGAAGATCAGGAGGTCGAGGTTTTCCGTGCCCTTGACATACTCTTCCAGCACCTCGACCAGACGCGGCCGCAGCGCCACGACCGGAACGCCCTGGATCTGCGTACCGAGCGGCGCGCCGGCCTCCGTAGCCATGATGCCGGCAATGGCATATTCGGCCGGCACCGCCGTGCGGGTGAAGCGGACGATCACGTCGGCCTCGCTCAGCCGGCCGATGAACAGCGCCTGCTTGATCGACGCATCGCCGGCGGCGCGGCGCAGGATGCGCCAGGACGCGCCGTCGCGCAGGAAACGATAGTAGAGCCTGGGTGCCGAAATGATGGTGAAGGAGACCAGAAAGAAGACGATGAACTGGCGCTCGTTGAGACCGGCGACCGGCTGGAAAAAGGAGCGGTAGGCAATCGAAGCCAGATAGAGAACCCCCGTCAGGCTGCCGCAGCCCTTCAGGATGTTGAAAAAGTCGGGCGTTGAGGCAAAGCGCCAGACGGTGCTGTAGAGGCCGCAGGTGCGAAACAGGAGATGGGCAAGGAGCACGATCAGCGCCCAGCAGGCCAGCCCGCCGGAGGAGAACGCATCGAAGGAAAGCCGCGACTGCGAGAGCGTGAGGCTGAGCGCCACCGCGATCAGGACCATGACGAGGTCCTGGACCATGATGATGGCGCGCCGCATCTTCGGTCGGAGGCCCGATACGGCTTCTACATAGGCGGTCATTGGGTAGTACTGAACTCCAGGCGCGGGAATACTATCAGAGCGGCGCGGGACAGAACACCGTCCCTCGCCACTCCAGATTGCAAATCCCCAACCCCGTCACCGGTTATGGCATTAGCGCGGAGTTGGGGGGAGAGCTAGGGGTTTTTCCTCTCCTACTAGCACAGGAAGAATCAATTCACATGTTGCCTATCGCGCTGCGGCAAAATAGATGTGTCACTAGGTGGCATGCGGTCGGATTCTGGGCGGGACGCTCCACTTTGAAGGCAAACTAGATTGGAGAGTCAGCAATGCAGGACGTCGACTTCAGACAGCCTGTTTCAGGCAAGTCGTATGTCAGGAGCACAATCCGTCAATGACACTTGGGGCCCCATCGACCTTGCCCTTGCTAGACGGCGTGCACCTACTTGAGTTGTTGTTCTGAGATTTTACTCTTCACCGAATCATTCGATGAGGCCAATTCTTACGAACTTTGCGGCCTCCCGACGAATGGGTCCAAGGTAAACGGCCTCAAAGGACGGCTTGACATAACCGCGCTGGAAAATTGACCGATACTCCGCATCAAACGTAGGAAACTGGACCTTCCCTGAAGTTGCGATACCGCCATGGACCTGATGAAATGTCATGTCTGACAATAAACATACGTTCCTAGCATTCTGTCGTTGAACATACCGAGCAAAAATCTCGAGATTGGCCAAGCCACCTCCCGGAGAAGTAAAGCCTGTGTTATAGCCACCAAGGCCGTCGAGGAGATCGCGAGGTATAGAGAACGCGTTGCTTTCCAGGATCGGTCTCCAGAATCCGTTACTGGACGACCCTGCGAACACCGAGATATCGTAGAGCGCGGACGGTTGTGTAGGCCAGCCGCTATCCGCGATAAGTTTGTCCTCTACTTCTTGATTGTATCCTTGGGTAGTCGAAATCATCTGCACGTTCGACCCCAGGTGGCAACCAAGCGTGTAGACAAATGCATCCGCACAGATAGAATGCGCCCTCAACATACTTGCAATTAATTGATCCGAGAAAATACGAGCTCCGTCGATCGCAAAGAGAACATGAGTGCCCTTGGCCAGATGCGTTGCTGCCCAATTGAGCGCGAAGACAGGCGACGGTTGCGGATTGGGCATTCTTACAATCTGCGGCATAGGCCAGAAATCAGGCTCATCGTGCAATCCAAAAGGGTGCGCGGACCCGTTATCAACCACAATAACTTCGTATTCGTCCGGCGAAACATTTTTTTGATAGGGACAACAAGCAGACAGAATCGTACGCGGAGCCTCGCGCGCCATATCGTGAACACAAATGATGACAGAAAGGAATGGTCGGCGCTTTCGTGAAAAAATACTCATATCTTTCGGAGATATCCATTTGGATTGTAGGTCATATTTGGGCCGAACATGTCGCAGTAGGCGACATCTATCTCGAACGACTGCTTCTCTCTTGCAAGAAATTCTGCGATCGCTCTATTAGGACCTCCTTGATAGCGCGCCGACCAACCAAGATCGTCGAGCACCCCATCCTCCATAACAAGATATTCGCCAGTGCGGAGATGCTCTTCGAAAAAATCCAAAACTGAAGTACAGACGGCGTAGCTGTGGGCCGAATCCTCGATAACCAGCCAAGGCCGCGGTAGGTCAAAAAGCCTCTGCTGACGAAACAGAACCTCGAGGTTGGCCGCGTCACCCCGGAGGAAACGAATTCCTTCCGATGCAGATAAGCTTGGCGGATCCAGATCGATCGAAACAATTCCGGTTGGAATATCCATTGCGCAACACATGTCGCGGAGCAGCAGCGCACTACCTCCGTACTTGGAGCCGATCTCAATAATCGAAGCAGGGCGTCGCTCGTTGAGCAGCTGCAAATAGATTGCAATGTCTATAGGGCTCTTTAGACATGGAACATTGCGGTATCGATACTTCATCGTCCCGGCTTGGTAACTGAGGAGATTAGTGCGAGCAAGCCCAGTTTCGTAGTTCCGTTTCGAGCGGCCTTCGTCCAAGCGCACAAGATCAGTTTCCAATGACGCAGTCGAGCGCGGAGCAACAATCCGGGTGATCTCCTCAATGGTTTCCAATTGGTAGTCTTCCCGCAAAATGCCGCCTTCGATGTCGCGATAGGCTTCCATCAACGTAGTGTCGCCCGGCCTCAATCCGGAGACGATGCACAGTCCCTTCATCTCGACATCGTATGTTTGCACGATCAGATCAGGTCGGAATTTCCGCAAGATTGTGACCAACTTATAAACATCGCCGGTCCAAACTTGAGTGTTGCGGACCCGGCTCGTGTGAGCAATGTCCCCCGGCAATACGTCATCTATTACAATGACACCCTGAGCATGACTCGCACGTTCGCAATTGATGAAATCACGCAGCGCGAACTCCGCGTTGTGCATGCCATCGATAAAGGCAAGGTCGATTGGGCCACCCACCAGCGAAGCGACATCGCGCTTGAAGAACTCGTCACTTGTCTCAGCGAACAAACGGGTTGGCGCCTGTAACGGCGTCCTAATTTCATAGTTCGGGTCAACCCCGATCGATGGTGCTTCCGACAATGCAAGGCTATGGCCGAAGCGAGATCCAATTTCGAGATAGTTTCTGGGTCGTAAGATCCTATGTATCAACGATAGGGCGGCAAGATAGTCCATTACGCCGCCTTACGGAACCAAACGCCCGTCCAATCAACCTTGTTCATCTGCGGAAGATCCCATGACTTGCGCGCAAAATAATCTGCAACTGCAAGACGACACTGCTCTAATGCGTAGTCATCTATAAATACGATTCCGCCTGGCGAAACTCTCTCATACAAAGCTTCAAGAGCGTCCATCGTCGATTCATAAAGATCACCGTCTAGGCGCAGCAGCGCAATTTCATGCGTCTGAAGCAGAGGGAGCGTGTCTTTGAACCACCCCTTTACAAACACGACGGACTCGGAATCTAGGTCATACAACCTAAAGTTCTCGCGGACAGTTTCATCGTCCACCGCAAGTTCTGGATAGACCGTCTTACTCAGATCAAGTCCAATATCCTGTGCAAGGCTTGGCGCCGGCAATCCTTCAAAACTATCTGCAACAAATATCCGCCGCTTTTCGTTTGATTTTATTTTTAGGTATCCTGCCATGAAGATGCAACTTCCGCCACGCCACACGCCGCACTCGACCAAATCCCCGGGAATGCCGTCTGTGACTACCTTGTCGAGACATTCGTGGAGCATATCCATACGTGCTCGTCCGATCATCGTATGGGAATACCCTGCATTGTGGATATTTCGGTTGAGGAACCTCCCGTCAGCGCGCCCCGCCGTCATCTCAGCATAAGCGTCATGCCTCTCACGACGGATATCGTGCAGAACCCGGCTGTCAAACACTTCTGATCCGGCAATACAATTGCGCAGATAGATGATGCGTAGCTCGTTATCGAGATACACGCAGTTAAGCAGTGAACGCTTTAAGAGGTCAAGATAGAGGTCGCCATGGTCGGTCATGCAGAAAACTCCTGCCCGCGTTCAACGAAAGTTTCCATGGTGATCGACTGCATCGGAATGCCAACCAGGCCCTTGGCCACGTGCGAGGAAACAACATTGAAGAAAATGGCATCATCGACGCGGTGCTGCTTGGTGTGCACTGCTTGGTTACCCGTAGCCAACGCGACCGTGATCCCGTAGTCTCCAGTCGGCAAGTACGGCATCTGAAACATGAACCGGGCAATGATCGTTTCACCGCCGCGTGTAAGGATGCCATCATGACGATAGGTCAGGAACGTATTGTCCGCAAAGACGACCTGTCCATGGCGGTCACGAACGCTAAACCCCAAGATGGGACTTTCAAGGTCCACGTGTGCCCTTGCTTTGATCTCAAAGACCACATTCTCGCCACCCGAGAGATTGACGGCCGGAGAGCCCGCAGTGTTTTTTAGGCCTGCTGAAACGATCGACCCGGATCGCGCACCAATCCAAGCGGCATCATCATCAAAATCGAAAACCTGGATTTCGTTGGCAAGAGACGACGAACGTAGCAATTCTGAGCGATGGTCCGTAGGTGGTGGACTTTCAGGCGGGCGCTCGCCACGACGGCCGCCGAATTTCAGTTCAGCCGTACTGTCTCCCTCAAGTTCTATCGCGCGACGGTACTCGTCGCAGACCTCCTTCGTAGGCCCTATCATGCGGACCTTTCCGCCGTCGATCCACACGACGCGGGAACATAGGGCCATCACCGAACCTAGATCGTGCGCACACAAAAGTAGGGTGCCGCGAGATTTGAATTCACGAATGAAGCGCATGCATTTCTGCGAAAAGGCCAAGTCCCCGACAGCCAGAACCTCGTCAACAATAAGAATGTCGGTCGGCAGATGAGCAGCGACGGCGAAGGCGAGTCGCGCATACATTCCACTAGAATAAGTCTTCACAGGCTGGTCGATGAAATCGCCGATGCCGGCGAATTCAAGAATCGAATCCATCGTCGCGTCCGCCTCGGATTTCGACATTCCGATGATCGCGGCTCCAAGATAGGCGTTCTCGCGGCCGGTGAATTCTGGATCAAAGCCAGTCCCAAGTTGAAGGGCGAAGAGCTTGCCTTTTTGTTCAAGGATGCCGGACGTCGGATGCAACCCGCCTGCGATCATCTGCAGCAGCGTCGACTTGCCGCTACCGTTGCGCCCGATAATCCCAACCGTTTCTCCACGGAAAACCTCGAACGACACTCCGTGTATGGCGGGATATTCGCGAAACCGCCGAACACGGCCGAAGGTCACCATTTGGATCAACCGATCCTTCGGGCGCGCGTAGATGCGGTAAACCTTGGTTATATCCTGAAGACGAATCACAACGTCAGAGGACATCAGCAAAGCCCTTGCGAGTCTTCTGGAAAAACTGATAGCCGAGAACTGCAACCGTGATCGCCGTCAGCGAGTAATAGCCGAGCGATGTCCAATTCGGTTGCGTGCCGAAGAGAACCACCGTGCGGAAACTCTCGACCGGAATTGCAAGTGGATTAAGCGAAAGCCAGGGTTGTAGCCATGTCGGGAGCGACGCTCGCTGGAAGAATACCGGTGACAGGAACATGGTTGCAGTTACGAGCGGCGCCACGATCTGACTCATGTCTCGAAAGTACACGCCTATCGATGCCAGCAGCCAGGCAATACCGAGCACCAAAATGACCAGCGGCGTGAAAACCACAGGAGCTAAAACCACGGTCAGGGGAATGTTGCCAAACGCAGCATAGGCAAAAACCAGCAGCACGACGAGATTGACGGCAGCGTGAAATAACGCCGCACCGGCCGCAACCACAGGCAGGATCTGGATCGGGAAAACGATCTTCTTGACGTAGCCTGTGTTGGCCACGATCAATCCGGGCGACTGTGAAATCACTTCCGCGAAAAACTGGAAAACAATTAGCCCACAGAACAAGATGACCGCAAACTCGCCGGTCGAATGGGTAGCGTTCGGCTGATCCGGGATCGTCCAACGCGACTTCATCACCATGCCGAAAAAGAAAGTATAAACGGCCAGCATGAATAGCGGGTTGAGAAGCGACCAAAAGAGTCCGAGCACTGATCCGCGATAACGGCCAGCGACCTCGCGGCGAATAAGGGACAGTGCAAGAGAGGTATTCATCTTTCCGAACTGAAGACTGTTGTCTCGATGATTTGGCGAACGTGGTCCAAGAAAGGCTCTATCGGGACGTGAAAAGAGATTCCAATTTCTGGACGGGCACTTCCTCCAACGATCTGCACCACGGTCGGGGGAACGCTTTCGACGAAGAAAGGCGCCCATCCCAAATCAAGATGAACACAGATATTTCGGACCCAAATTCCTCGTCCAAGGCTCGGCTGAATCTCGACCACACGGGTCTCTGGCCGGCAAAAAATCACATTTGCTAGACCCGCTCCGGAGACCCCTATGACGATCTCAGCTTGCGAGAAGAGCTCTCGCTGCTGTTCAACCGAAAGCCGCTCCGGAGTGACCGGCTCAAAATCGAGTTCCGAGAGCCTTTCTGCAACTTCCGACTGGTTGACGAACGCGCGCTTAGCGTCATCGCGTACGATGAAGAGCCGCCTCGACGTGAGACGCGGCAATGGAGCCGTGGCAAGCAACCCAGTTCTCAGATCACCCCATACCGCCCCCCCGTGGTGGAGGAAGTGATTCATCGTGCTAAAGAACAGCGCAGAGCGCAGGAACACGATATCCGAATCGACAGTAGTCAGCGTCAAGTTTCCAAGCTCGCTCGAAATCAAATCGTAGAGGCTGCGTTGCCAACCCGACATCGCGGGAGAAACCACATTCCACCGCCGGGACGATGAGAGTTTGTTCAACAAGAGTAGAGAAGGCAGGGCGTCGAGGATGAAATGTCCATAATTGGACATGGCCCCCCAAGGCATGAATACGACAGCATCGTCTATGGTTTTCACATCGGGGGGTATTTGGAGGAAAGCGTTCGAACCATCAACGCGAACGTTCGGAAGGTTTGTTAGGTCACCGACCACAAAGCGCGCCTCATCGAAACTCGTCTTGCTAATGCGGCCGGACGCATCGATCAACGTGCCCAACTTTGGCAGGTAATAGCAATTTGTGAGACATACAGCGCGAATTTCGCCGACGTAGACTTTCTCCTCTGGTGCACACCACACTGGCACTTTTTCTCCACCAGGTTGAGGTGGAACCTTGGCTATGGTGCCCAATGGCAACATAGCGCCAGAGGACACTACATAAGATCCGGACTCGCCATTCCTTGTGGACAGCAGCGCATCGCTGCTATCCACACGTGGAGCGATGATTGCGTCATCCGCTTCACTTATGGGGCCAAGCTCAAACATCAACCGCAATCTCAAAGGCGTTGTAGAACTACGGCTGCCTGCCAAAAGCGCGATGGATCGTCGATATGAACGCGCAGTGTGAACTCCGGCCCCCATTTGTCTTGCAGGTACTGAATAGGGCAAATAGCATCGCCATAGATTTCAGCACCGCGATGGTCGCCACCGCCGGTCGGAAGATACACCAGTTGGCCTGCATCGAATTCTGCCAGCCGGTTTTTCGCCTCCGCAGAGAACCGTTGTAGACCTGCGTGCCAACCGCTTTCGGGAACCTTGCCTTCAAGCGAGGCGACAAACTCCAAAAAACGACGCGGTTCAACCGTAAGCGCGATAATTGCCCCAGGGCGCGTCACGCGTTTGAATTCTGCCATCCAATGTAGATGCACCCGCTCCGGTAAATGCGTGAAGACAGAATACGCAAGAATTGCGTCGATGCTCACACTTGGCATATCCAGGGCACCCAAAGGCTCGATGGTCGATAGTCTCCCCGGCACACCATTCGATTTGGCCAGCGCAATAACATCAGGATCGATGTCGACCCCAAAAAGGTGGCCCTCAGCGACGTCCCTCCAGGCAAATCGCAGGAAGCGGCCCCACCCCGTGCCGAAGTCCAGGAACGTGCTGTCCCTACCGATCGGCTTTCCGTATTGGTGAGCGGTTTGCTTCATTAGAGTATAAAAACTGTGAGCCTCTCGAAGCGCGTTCTCGTTTGCGGAGCCGACGAATTGCGACTGCAGATCATCCGGCGGAAACGATGGAAAAGTAAGGCCCGAAACTACTGGATTCCGAACACTCGCAACGAGCATCTCAAGCCATTCACGGTCCGAGCATTTTCGAAAATCCTCGATGGTAGTCATCTTGTATCCTTTAGTGAGAATCAGTTTCGCCGACTGAGTAGTCTTCGTGCAAAGCCACAGCGGCGGTCAGTCGCTCGATGGCATGTGCGAGCGTTCCGTCGACCTGCCCAACCTCATCCTCAAAATCGTCAGGACCGAGCGACAGATCTGCGAACGGTCTGAGCGCTTTCGGCCTGAACCAAAACATCGAGCCTGCCGGAAAAACAGTATCGTAACGGCCAACCTGAGCCTGCATTCCCAGTGTGGGCAAAAGCCGGTCCAACCAATTGCGATTGAGGACGTTTCTGTCCAACTCACTCAAATTGAGAAGCGATCCGGCCGGTGCTAGAAGCCCCAATTTGTGGTCATTGTCAAAACGCTGGATTATCTGCTTCACACCTTCTCGCCATCCCAAAAGCTTGCTCAGCGCGCCGCTCCTGAGGGCGTTGCCATCATGCCGATGCAGCGACTTTTTGCTATGCACCTTACAGGCAGTTTCGTAACCCTCGCTTAGGAGGAGCGGCAACAACTGGAGAAACGGTTGAATGTCGCGTCCGCGATTGCGGAAATATGACAGATGTGCATTGGGGAAAGCATCGAGAACGCGCTCTGCAACAGTGCCTGGAGCGTCTCGTCGCAATGAGACGAAAACGTCCACTTCACCAGCATTCAAGATACCTTCGCGCATGTCCTCGAATAGATCGTCGTAGTGCAAGTGCAAAACAATCGCCGACCTCGATCGCTTGCGAAATGCTCTCTGAGACTGTTCAACCAGCTCAACGAGGCGCGGGTCCGGCACGATAAAGTCGCGCATCACGTTGGCCGTGGCGTGCAAATAGCCGTACCCGAATTTTCGATCGGGCTCCAAATGCGCACCTTCGGCCCACTCATTCCAAGCGTTTACAAATACCAACGGCGGCTGGGGGAGATCATGCGCTAAATTGTCAACGGTGATGTCACACGCGTTCCTAAGCCACCTAGCATAGGAAGTCGGATTGGCACCATAGAAACTGTGCCCGCTGCCTGGCTTGCGCGCTTCGTTGTCCCAACTGGGGCTTACGGTTTTGATAAGCTGGTAGGGTGGCCGCTTCCTTTGGCTGTAGGACGCTGCAAGTTCTTCATAATCGTAGATTTGACCACGAAAGTCAGGGTTTACAATCTTCAGCTGGCCATTGAGACCCGACGCCATTCCCATATGAGGCGGAAATTCAATGGCCGCGTCAAAGCCGAGTGGGCGTGGATCCAATATTCCAAACGTTTGTGCTGCGACAAGATAGAGATCGCCGACGCCTGCGGCTCTTGCGCGGTCGCGCCAACGGGCCGCCGTCGCGGCGGTATCAGGAAGCAAGCTGGCGCGATAGACGATCAGAACTGCGCGCCCGTCATGCCGCAAGTAGCGCCTATCCCGCAGCGCCGGAAGGATGTCGTCCAGGAACGCGATATCATCGCTGGGCGAGTGTTGCTGCGCCATGAGTACATCTTGTTCCTGACCGTCCCATCGACGGGTCCAGTTCTCGTTGGCCCAGCACAGGCAGAACTCGACGTCGATATCCGAGTTCTCCAGGAATTGCCGGACTGGCTTCTCAAGCAGCCGTTTGCCGCCGAACCAATAATGATGGAAACAGAACCCCGCTACGCCATAGGACTTCGCCAGATCCGCCTGCTGCCGCATGACGTCAATGACCCGCAGATCATAGAATCCCAACTCCCCGGGCATATGAGGCTGATAATGACCAATGTATTGAGGGACAGCCTTGGCGACGTTGGTCCATTCCGTGAACCCCTTCCCCCACCATTCGTCATTCTCGGGTATTGGGTGGAATTGCGGCAGGTAAAACGCCATTACCTTTAGCGGCGAACGCGCGAAGTCGATGATCTCCTCGGAGCGCGGAACATACGCCAAGTCCGTGCCGGCGGGACGCTTCGCGATCGAGAGAACCTGAGAGATATATTCCGCCTCGGCGTCAGCACTCCGTCCCAGGGCCAACGGCGTTTCCACAGTTGTGACGCGGCTTGCCAAGGAATCGAGCGCGTCTTGACGAGACAAACTGCCAGCCTTTCGCATTGTGTCATACCGAAGAAGGCGCATCTTAACGGTATGCTTGATATTGGTCGGCACCGGCAGCCGAGCAGCCATTCGCCGCCCAAATCCAAGTAGAACACCAGCAGAACCGCGTGGGTTCGCCACTAAATACTTGGCTGCACGAATAGGCCCTGTGATGCGCCAACTTGTACTACTGCGTAACTCTCCAAGAGCGTTTGCGTAGCTCATGGCTTCGGCTTGGCTGCGGGCGAGTGCGACTTCGAGTTGCTGGCATTCATTTTGGACAAGGGAAAGCGTGCGGTTATTGGCTACCCCTGTTTCCAGAGTGTGGCGCATGCTGGCTAGCTCATCCCGCACTTCGGCAACCAGACGCCTTTCCTTCTTTCGCTGCTCGCTCGCAGCGGTGCGCGCTTTCTTCAGCTGATCTTGCAACTTATTTTCGCGCGCCTGAAATTCGATTCCCTGCTCTGCCAGTGCGCGCTTCGAAGCTTCAATCTCGGCAGCGCTTTCCGCAGCGATACGTTGCATGCGGCTTTCAGCGGCCGCTAGAGCGGCATTGAGTGCATGAAGGTCGGGATAGACCGCATTACCGAACGTCGTAGAAACCGCATCGAATGCGCGTCTCACACGATCTAATGTCCTGAATGATTGCTGATTGTATGGGTCACCCTCCAAAGATTGAACAGCGGCATAAGTGTCTTTTATCCAGGCTGCGACTGTCGTGTCAGCGTCAAGTTCATCCTGACTAGCGCTATGATGCTGATTGGCGGATGAGATGAAAGCATCGACATCCGATTTGGCTTCGTCAATGGACCTGGGCCAATCTAGCGAAAGCGTGTCCGCGATCCTCTGCAGGCAAGGGCGCCAGTTCTCGACGATCGCTTCATATGAAATAAGGGCCCTATGTTTGCCGCGACTGGCTTGTTCAGCATCCAATACGTGACGAAGCCACACCAGCGTCCCAAACCCCCGACTTGAACCACCACGCTTTCCGAGCGATGCAGCAACAGCCAAGGGATTCCGGAACACGAATACATAGCGGATATCGATTTGCAGAGACGTTAATATGTCAGCATACATTTCAGCGAAGCGTGCAATTCGCGGTTCTTTGATGATGAATAGAGGCGCCGTGCCGTATTCTTCTCCAATAATCCTGGCAATTTCGCTTCGATAGAACTTTCTGCGCTCTTCTGATAGCTTTCTTACATCGTACGGCCGCCAGTCATCCCAGCTACTGCCAGCTTCGGTGAGCATTTTTTCATTGAGCATATTGAGGCTGGTCGGCTCCCAATAGCCATTGGCATTGTTCTCGTCCGGAGCAATGACCTGTTTGGGAAGCGCCGCGCCCAGCAGGCTGATCGCCCTCGTCAGCGCGCTTGTCCCCGAGCGATGCATGCCGAGCACCATGATGCAGGTGCGCTTTGCTGGCCTGGTGTTCGCTGACTTGGTATTCGCCGGCTTGGCGCCTGCGCGCTTCTTCGGCGCGACTTGATTGGCCGGCTGCGGCCTCGCGCCGTGCAATTGCTCGGGGGACGGGTTTTCGTTCATGCACTCAATGCCTGTTTCGTCTCGCCACCCTCCAGCCGGCGAACCACGCTTTCCACCGCGACCCGCCACTCCGGGGCTCGCCACTCAAACACGTTCGCAAACCTCGCGCTCGACAGCCGCGAATTGGCCGGCCGCCTTGCTTTGGTCGGGTAGTCCACTGTCGCGATGTCGCGCACCGTCGCGTACGGGCCACCAAATGCCCGGCTTGTGTCGAGGATGTGACGGGCAAAGCCACTCCAGTTGGTCTCGCCGCTGCCTGCCAGATGGTAGACACCAAAGGCGGCGAAATTCTTGTCGTTTCGCAGCCTCGCCGCCGCATGCAGGATGGCGTCGGCGATGTCGAGCGCCGAGGTCGGATTGCCCCATTGATCGGCGACGACCGAAATCTCGTCACGGTCGCTAGCCAGCCTCAGCATCGTTTTGACGAAGTTCCTGCCGAACGGGCTGTAGACCCAGGCGGTGCGCAGGATGAGGTGGCGCGGGTTGGCGGTCGCCACGGCCTTTTCGCCGGCGAGCTTGGAGGCGCCATAGACGCCGAGCGGGGCGGTCGCGTCGGTCTCGACATAGGCGCTGTCCTTGGCGCCGTCGAAGACATAGTCGGTCGACAAATGGATGACGGGGACGCCGAGCCCTGCTGCCGCCTCGGCCACCTTGCCGGCGCCGGTGGCGTTGACCGCGAAGGCCAATTCCTTCTCGTCCTCGGCCTGGTCGACATTCGTATAGGCCGCGGCCGAAACCACGATGTCGGGCCTTGCCTCTGCCAGCGCCGCAAACACCGTCTCGGGGCGCGCCAGGTCGAGCGCCGGCCGGCCGACGGGAACGACCTCGACATCCTTGCTGCCCCGCTCTATCAAGCTGGCGGCAACCTGGCCCTCGCGTCCGGTGACGGCAAGCCTCACGCGGCGCCCTCCCTGCTCTCGGCCTGCCCGTTTCCGACCTTCCTGACCGGGCTGTTTTCGATCGCCGCGTCTTCCATCGGGCCGTTCTCGATCGGGCCGTTTTCCATTGGACCCTGGCCCAGCCGCTCGCCATTGTAGCGCTGCTCGCGGATCGGGGCCCACCACCATTTGTTGTCGAGATACCAATCGACCGTCCTCGCCAGGCCGCTGTCGAAATTCTCCCGCGGCGCCCAGCCGAGATCGCGCGCGATCTTGGAGGCGTCGATCGCGTAGCGGCGGTCATGACCGGGGCGGTCGGTGACGAAGGTGATCAGGTCGCGGTAGCTTCTGCCGCCGGCGCGCGGGCGCCTCCGGTCGAGCAGATCGCAGATCGTCTCGACGACGCCGAGATTGGTGCGCTCGGAATTGCCGCCGACATTGTAGCTCTCGCCCGGCCGCCCTTTCGTCGCCACGAGTTCCAGCGCGCGGGCGTGGTCCTCGACGAACAGCCAGTCGCGCACATTGGCGCCGGCGCCGTAAACCGGCAGCGGCTTCTCGTCGAGCGCGTTGAGGATGACCAGCGGGATGAGCTTTTCGGGGAAATGGTAAGGGCCGTAATTGTTCGAGCAGTTGGAAAGCACCACCGGCAGGCCGTAGGTCTCGTGCCAGGCGCGCACCAGATGGTCGGAAGCGGCTTTGGACGCCGAATAGGGCGAGGACGGCGCATAGGCCGTCTCCTCGACGAACATGCCGCCGTCGAAGGGAAGGTCGCCGAACACCTCGTCGGTCGAGACATGATGGAAGCGGAAGCCGGCCTTACGCTCCCCCGACAGCCCGCGCCAGTAGTCGAGCGCGGCGTTTAGGATGCGGTAGGTGCCAACGATGTTGGTCTCGATGAAGGCCCCGGGGCCGTCGATCGAGCGGTCGACATGGCTCTCGGCGGCGAGGTTCATGACGATGTCGATGTCGTCGCGGCGCAGAATCTCAAGCACCGCTCGCTCGTCGCAGATATCGGCCTGCTCGAAACGGTAATTATGCGCATTCTCGATCGGCCTGAGCGAAGCGAGGTTGCCGGCATAGGTCAGTTTGTCGAGATTGGTGACGCGGTGGGCCGGGTTGGCGCACAGATGCCGGCAGACGGCCGAGCCGATGAAGCCGGCGCCACCGGTGACCAGGAAATTCATGCCGCCCTCTCTCACGCAAACACCTCCGCCGTGGCGAGCAGAGACGCCTTGCGATCCTTGTCCGAAAGCTGGAATCCGCCTGGGATCGCCGGCCATTCGATGCCGATTTCGGGATCGTCGAAGCGGATCGACCTGTCATGCCCGGGCGAATAGGTGTCGGTCACCTTGTACAGGACTTCCGTGTGCGGAACGAGCGTGACGAAGCCGTGCGCAAACCCTTTCGGCACCAGGATCTGGTTGCCCTTCTCAGCCGATATTTCCAGCGCCACCCACTTGCCGAACGTCGCCGAGGAACGGCGGATGTCGACCGCGACATCGAAGACGCTGCCGCTTATCACGCGCAGCAGCTTATCCTGGGCGCGCGGCAGCAACTGGTAGTGCAGTCCGCGCAGCACGCCGGCGGCCGCGGAATAGGAGTGGTTGTCCTGCACGAAGGCGAGATCGATGCCGGCCTCGGCGAAACGCCCGGCATTCCAGGTCTCGCTGAAAAAACCGCGCGCGTCGCCGTGCCGCTTGGGCACGATCTCCAGCACGCCGTCGAGGCCGAGCGGCCTGACCTCAAGCAAACCGTTCCTCCGTCAGGTCGGCGGCCCGCTTGCGCAGATAGGCAGCGTACTCATTCTTGCCCAGGCGCGCGGCGCGCTCCAGAACCTTTTCAGCGTCGAGCCAACCCTGCTCCAGCGCTATCTCCTCCGGGCACGCGATCTTGATGCCTTGGCGATGCTCGATCGTGCGCACGAAAGACGATGCTTCGAGCAGGCTGTCATGCGTGCCGGTGTCCAGCCAGGCGTAACCCCTTCCGAGGCGGCGGACATGCAATTCACCACGCTCGAGATAGACATTGTTGACCGCCGTGATCTCGAGCTCGCCGCGCGCCGAAGGGCGGATCGTGGAAGCAATGTCGACGACATCATTGTCGTAGAAATAGAGACCGGTCACGGCCCAGTTGGACTTCGGCTTTTGCGGCTTCTCCTCGATCGTCAAAGCCTTGCCGGTGACCTTGTCGAAGGAGACCACGCCATAACGCTCCGGATCGTCGACATAGTAGGCGAAGACCGAGGCGCCGCCATCACGCGTCGCTGCCTCGCGGCAGAGTTGCGACAGGCCGCCGCCAAAATAGATGTTGTCGCCGAGGATCATCGACACACTGTCCCTGCCGATGAAGTCGCGGCCGATGATGAAAGCCTCGGCAAGACCATTCGGCTGAGGCTGCTCGGCATAGGAAAGCTCTACACCGAATTCGGAACCGTCGCCCAGCAAAGCCTGAAAGACCGGCAAGTCACGGGGAGTTGAAATGACCAGAATCTGGCGAATTCCCGCAAGCATCAGCACGCTCAGCGGGTAGTAGATCATGGGTTTGTCGTAGATCGGCAGTATTTGCTTAGAAACCGCTAATGTTAGGGGATAGAGGCGTGTTCCGCTGCCGCCGGCAAGGATAATTCCTTTCAACAAGCTCTCCTTGAACTACCGCGGCCCCCGCCTCGACGCCAAGTTGCCCGTGCTTATGTTTCGGGCACAGGCTTGTCAATTGTCGGCTTGATTTCTTCCCCGACGCTATTTCACTGCTTTCTACATCCGGCATGCGGCGATTGCGAGCGAATCCGGCGCAAAAGGGGCCGGCCGGCGCCAAGCGCCCACCGGCCCTTGTCATTTGGTCGCAATCAGGAGCGCTTGAGCAGCGCCCAGACCGCCGGCACGAGGCTCGCGGCCAGCGCCACCTTGATCAGGTCGCCGGCGATGAACGGCACGACGCCGAACTGCCAGGACTTTTCCGGTCCGATGAGCGCCGCCAGCCAGGCAAAGCCCATCGCCATCATGACGATCTCGGCGGCAAGCATGGCGCCGAACAGCTTGAAGGGGTGGCGGTCCCAGCCGCGGTCGGCGGCCCAGCCGGCGATCGCCGCCATCACCACGAAGCCGGCAAGGTAGCCGCCGGTGGAGCCCAGCATATAAGCGATGCCGAGGCCCTTTTCCGGCGTGCCCTGGAACACCGGCAAACCAAAAGCGCCCTCGGCGAGGTAGAGAAGGAGCGTCGCGACGGCAAGACGCATGCCGAAGGCCGAGGCGATCAGCAGCACCGCAAGCGTCTGCAGCGAGATGTCGACCGGGCCCAACACCACTTTCGTCTTCGCCGACAGGGTGAGCAGGAGGGTTCCTGCAAGCGCCAGAAAGAGCTGGCTGGCAAGCCGGGCCGCGCCCTGGTCGGGCAGAGCGAGAGAAACGAGCGGGCGCATCGTGGTTGCAGTTGCCATGGTCTTCCCCATCGTGGCTGATTTGCTGGCTTTGAGGCGCGTCGCGGAGAAACGAGTTCAGGCGGCGCGCTTTAAGATTCGTCCTGATGCGTGTCGTTCTCCCAAGACTGCTGCGCAGTTTTGGGCGACATGCATTGATTTTCCTATATTGGCTTCGGCAGGATGCGGCAATCATTTTGCCGCGAGCAGCAGGACCCGGCATGACGCTTGAATTCGACGCACGCTTCGCTCCTGCCTATGGCCAGGCGGTCACGGTCGCGCCGGACGTCCAGCGCGTCACGGCCAGGAATCCGAGCCCGTTCACCTTCCACGGCACCAACAGCTACCTCGTCGGCCGCGACACGCTGGCAGTGATCGATCCAGGTCCGGACGACGATGAGCATCTCGGAACGCTGCTCACGGCAATAGGCGGCAGGCCGGTCAGCCATATCTTCGTCAGCCATACCCACCGCGATCATTCGCCGCTCGCGGCGCGGCTGAAAGAACGCACGGGCGCTCCCGTGCTCGCCGAGGGCCCGCATCGGCCGGCGCGGCGGCTGCGCATCGGCGAGATCAATCCGCTGGATGCCAGTGCCGATTTGGGCTTCGTGCCCGACTTTGCGCTGGCGGACGGCAGCCTTACCCATGGCGACGGCTGGGCGATCCGCACCGTGCTGACGCCAGGGCATACCGCCAACCACGCGGCCTTTGCGCTGGAGGGGACAGGCATCCTGTTTTCGGCCGACCATGTCATGGCCTGGGCCACATCCATCGTGGCGCCGCCCGACGGGGCGATGGCCGACTATATGAAATCGCTCGACCGGCTGATCGAGCGCGACGACCGCCTGCTGTTGCCCGGCCATGGCGGACCGGTGACCGCGCCGCGCAGCTTCATGCGCGGGCTGAAGTCGCATCGCAAGATGCGCGAGCAGGCGATCCTGGAACGCATCCTGAGCGGCGACCGAACCATCAAGGAGATGGTCGCGGCGATCTATCGCGACACCGACCCGCGGCTGCACGGAGCAGCCGGCCTTTCGGTTCTCGCGCATCTCGAGGACCTGGTGGCCCGCGGTCTCGTCGCCAGCGAAGGCGACCCGGCGATCGACGGGATTTTCAGGCCTGCCGGTTGACTCACTCGGCCGGCGCCGCGCCGACCTGGCCGGCGACCTCCTGATCGAGCTCGGCGAGGAAATCGGTGATACGGGCGGCATTGTCGCCCAAGTCATGACGCCCGTAGCGCGAGGCCGAACGCATGTCGACGACGACCGAATCGCCGTCGTCGGCGACGCGGATGGCCACATCTGCCGGCAGGCCGAGCACCAAGCCCCTGGCGACCGCGGTGATCGTCGCCTCGCTCTGGCCGTTGATGTCGGGATAGGGCGCGGTCAGCTGCCAGTCCCGCCGGTCGAGCACGGTCTCGACAGCATCGACCACGGTTTCGAAGGGCAGGTTGTAGCTCCGCCCGCTAACCAGCGGATATGCTTCCGCCTGCAGGCTCTGCTCGCCGGGCGTCGGCGGTGACAGCGCGTTCATGTCGCTTGTCCGGTCGCTGGTGTCGAGCGCCGGCGGGTCGTCGACGTCGGTCGAAATGTCGCGCAGCGGCGGATAGATGGTAGCCCAGTAGGCGGCGACACCGAAAGGCGCAAGCACCAGCACTGCCAGCAGGGCGCCGACGCTGAGATCGCGGCCGCCGCGGTCGCCGAAATTCCACAGCCTCGACAGTGCAAGCCCGGCGAGCAGCAGCGCGAGCGCCGCAAGCAGCGCAACGAGCGCCAGCACCCACAGGAAAGGCGGGGTGTCGACAAAGTCGAGCCGGTAGCCGGCAACGACGGTCAGCAAAAGGACGAGCGAGAATGCCCCGATCCGCCGCGACCAGCCGGCCGCCCTCGACGTCTGCCGTTCAGGAATTGTAGCCATCGTCTGCCGCATTACCCCAGTCCGCATCGAGACTTAGAGCTTTTTGCGCCAGCCTTGAAGCCGAAAGATTTAACAATCCTCAATCCGTCGGCAGCCGATACTCCTTGAATTGCTGGCGCAAGGTGGTCTTCTGGATCTTGCCCGTCGCCGTGTGGGGAATCTCGCCGACGAAGGCGACGTCGTCGGGCATCCACCACTTGGCCACCTTGCCGCTCATGAAGGTCAGGATATCGCTCTTGCTCGGCTCCTTGCCCGGCTTGCGCACGACCACCAGCAGGGGGCGCTCGCCCCATTTGGAGTGCGGCACGCCGATGGCGGCCGCCTCCGCCACATCGGGATGGCCGACGGCCAGGTTCTCCAGATCGATGGTGGAGATCCACTCGCCGCCCGATTTGATGACATCCTTGGCGCGGTCGGTGATCTGCATATAGCCGCTGGCGTCGATATGGGCGACGTCGCCGGTGTCGAACCAGCCCTCGGCGTCGAACTGCTCGGCGCCGACGCCGCCGTAATAGGCGCGCGCGACCGCCGGGCCGCGAACTTTCAGTCGCCCGAAGGTCTTGCCGTCCCAGGGCAGCGCGTTGTTCTCGTCGTCTGTCACCTTCATTTCAACGCCGAAGGGCGGGTGGCCCTGCTTGCCCTGGATATCGAGCCTGGCATCGCCGGTCAGCCCTTCATATTCCGGCTTCATGGTGCACAACGTGCCGAGTGGCGACATTTCGGTCATGCCCCAGGCATGCACCACCTCAACCGCGTATTTGTCCTGGAACTTGGCGGTGATGGCGCGCGGGCAGGAGGAACCGCCGATGACGACCTTGTTGAGATAAGGCAGCTTTTTGCCGGTCTCCTCGAGATATTGCAGCAGCATCATCCATACCGTCGGCACAGCGGCGCTGAAAGTTACCTTTTCGGAGTCGAGCAATTCGTAGATCGAGGCGCCATCCATCTTGCAGCCTGGCATCACCAGCTTGGCCCCGATCATCGGCGCGGCCTGACCGAGTCCCCAGGCATTGGCATGGAACATCGGCACGACGGGCAGGACGACGTCGCGCGTCGAAACGCCCATGGCATCGGGCATGGCGGCCATCATGGCGTGCAGCACGTTCGAGCGATGGCTGTAGACGACGCCCTTCGGATCGCCGGTCGTGCCCGACGTGTAGCACATGCCGGCAGCCGTGTTCTCGTCGAATGTCTTCCAGGCGAAGGCGCCGTCGGCCTCGGCAAGCCATTCCTCATAGGCGACAGCGTTCGGCAACGAGGTTTGCGGCATATGCGCCTGGTCGGTCAGCACGATCACCTGCCTGAGCGACCTGACCTGGCCGGCGATCTTTTCCAGCAGCGGCACGAAGGTCAGATCGACGAAGATCGCCTTGTCCTCGGCGTCGTTCATGATCCAGGCGATCTGTTCGGGAAACAGGCGCGGATTGAGCGTGTGGTAGATCGCGCCGATCCCCATGGTGCCGTACCAGGCCTCGATGTGGCGGGCGGTGTTCCAGGCAAGCGTTGCGATGCGGTCGCCGAGCCCGAAGCTGTCACGCTCCAGCCGCTGCGCTACTTTGAGCGCCCGATGACGGATGTCGGCAAAGGTGGTGCGCACGATCGGGCCTTCGATCGAGCGCGACACGACCTCGCGCCCGCCGTGCTGGCGTTCGGCGTGATCGATCAGCTTATGGCAGAGCAGCGGCCATTCCTGCATCAGTCCGAGCATCTCGGCTCCTCCCCTTTTTCGCGCTTTCGCGTCATTGTTTCACGCATTGTGGAATGATCCGGCGGATTGTCCAGCCACCATAAGTCCAAGGCGGTCGGATGGGCGGAATGACCCGTGAAACCCGCCATAATCCGGCCATCGTCGCCGTTAAGATTCATTAATGGGCTGGGTGAGATTGGCGAATGGAGAGATTCGCATGGACGTGCAGCTCGATGAAAAAGCCCTCGAAAGCACGCTTGCCGAAAGTCTGGACGATCTGACGCCGGACTCCAAAACCGTTTCCGACGATGAATTTGCCGAAGTCGTCGGCGGCGCGCTGGAGGCCGTCGGCGGAACGCTGCTGTTCAAGATGTGCGTCGAGAATGACGGCGAAGGCCAGCATGTCGCTGCCGCAAGCGTCGGCGACGGCGGCAACCGCCAGTTCCTGCTGCTCACGCTGCCGACCGCCGGCGGCGCGCTGAAGGTCGAGACAGCGGCGAGAAGCAGCAATCCGGTCGCCGGCATCGCTGCCGCCTATGCCGGCCTCATGGACGCATTCCAGGCCGCCGCCTGACTGTCGGCGCCGGTTAGAACACTATTTCGCCTGCACGCGATTTTGCGTCATCGCGCCGCCTTGCGCGAGGCGTCGGGCCGATCCACCTTTGACGGACGAGAGCGGTTCCGAACGGAAAAACCGCCACGCACCTTCCTCAAACTGCCGATGAGACCCGTCTTGGACAAGCGTGCCAACCCCGCCCCCGGCTTTCAGCGCAATCCCGACAAGGTGATAACGATCGAGCCTTATCGCGGCACCGTCACGGTCAGCGCCGGCGACGTCGTCATCGCCCGGTCTACCCGGGCCAGGCTCTTGTCGGAACCGCCCTACCCGGCGGTTTTCTATATTCCCTTCGACGATATCGATCTCAGCAAGCTCGCCAGGACCGAGCATTCGACGCATTGTCCCTACAAGGGCAACGCGAGCTATTGGAGCGTGCTGCCGGCCGGCGACAGCGGCAGGGACGCGATGTGGGCCTATGAGCAGCCTTTCGACGAAGTGGTCGAGATCCGCGATCACGGCGCGTTCTATACGAGCAAGGTGACGGTCGAGACTAAGCCGGAGTGATAGACTGCGGCGGAAAGCATCGCGGATCTCCGAGGTCGCTGAGCCTTCCAGCCGTCGTCATCAACCTCCGCCACGGATCAATCCGTGGTGCCGTCGTTGCCGACGTCGTCGGCGTCGTCCAGCCGAACGAAGGTCAGGCCCTTCTGCTTCAGGGCGAGCAGGCCCTGGACGACACCCTCGCCCGCGGCATGGGTCGGCTGGTTGATGTGAGCGATGATGACGTCGCCATCCTTGGCAGCGGCGATGCGCCGGGCGGTTTCCTTGGCGCCGAGCAGTGAGCCGCCGTCGCCATTGACGGAAAAGCCCGCGACCTTGAAGCCCAGCTTGCGGATCATGGCGATCGCCGACGGGCTGTATTCGGCGGTGGCGCCGCGAAACCATTTCGGCGGCGGGCCGCCGGCGCTCGCAAGCGCCGCGGCACCCGACTCGACCTCGGCCTGAACGGCATCAGGACTGCCGGCACTGCTGATGCCGTAGATCTTGCGGGGCGTGTCGACCGCCGGGATGTGGCGGCCACCGTGGTTTTCCAGTTCGAACAGATCAGGATGCGCGCGCATGATCCCGACAGCGGCGGCGTTGCGCTTCAGCCAGATGCCGGTGACGAAGATAGTCGCGGGAATTTTGTTTTCTACCAGGGCCGAAAGAATGCGCGTATCGGTCTTCCCGCCGCAGGCGTCCAGCGTGAGCGCGACACGGCCACCGCCGCCTTGCGGCGTCAGATGCAACGTCGGTTCGACCAGCGTCCCGGCATTGCCAGCCGAGACCACGACAAGCGATAGCGCGATCGCGCAAAGAGATTTTTGAAGCAAACCCGTCATTCCCATGCCCGGCCCGTCAAGCCGCTCAACCGCAAGATGGCGTCAACAAGACGCGCATCTAGGCGAAAATCGGAACGGTTCGCATCCGAAAAGCCACCGCGCGACAATTTGCATGGAGAGTAGCTGTAAAAGCTCAACACGCCGTTAGCAGACTTGAGCTAGACCGCCTGCTCAAGCGCCACGTCGGTACGCGCCAAAAGTTCGCGCACCGCCTCGACCACGGAATCCACTTCAAGGCGCCAGACACAGCATGCCTTGCTCGAATCGGTCCGACGGCACAGGTCGCCGCCGACGCAATCGCAGGGCATGGAGGGGCGCAACGAGATGCTGGGGACCCCGACCGGGCCCCATCGAACCGGATTGGTCCGGCCGAACAGACCGACGACCGGAGTGCCGGCTGCGGCCGCCATATGCATCGGGCCACTCTCATTGCCGAGGAATAACCTGGCCTCCTTGAGCAGCGCCAGCAACGTTTCGAGCGAGAGCGTGCCGACCAGATTGACGACCGGCGTTTTCGCTGCCGCCATGATCTTGTCCGCCGCCTCGTGCTCATCAGGGCCGCCGATCAGCACAGCGTCCAGGCCAGTTTCGGACGATATCCGTTCGATCGCGGCCGCAAAGCGCTCCGGCTGCCAGCGACGCCCGATGAAGCTCGCCCCCGCATGCACCGCCACGAAGGCATTTGGCCGCAAATGATGCTTGCTCAGCAAGGCGAGCGCTTGCGTCGTTTCGAAGGGCAGCGGACGGATAGCCGGTGCCCTGACGCGCAGGTCGACGCCGAGCACCTCGAGCGGCGACAAATAGCGGAAGAGATAATGTTTTTCGCCGAATCCGTACGGCTTCATCCTGACATTGGCAGGCTGGCGCTCAAGCCAGCGCAGAGGTCGCTCCGTCGGATAGTGGCCGACACGAATCGGGGCACGGACCAATCCGGACACCAGCCGCGAAGTCTTGGAATCGGTGATGTCGATGACCATGTCGAAGCGGTGCCGCCGCAAAGTTCGCACGACCCGGACAAGCTCGCGCCCGCGCTGGAGCGGCGTGCCGCGCATGCCGGCACGGCTGAACGAAACGACCTCCGCTGCGATGCCATGCGCTGTTAGAAATCCAGCAAACCTGGCATCGCACAGGAACACGACCTTCACACCTGGATATTCGAGCTGAAGGTTCTTCGCCAAGGCAGAGGCAAGCACGATGTCGCCTATGAACTTGGTCTGCATGATCAGGATCGATCGGAAAGAGGTGGGGGAAATCTGCAACATCTGTTTCACGCCCCGAGTAATTCGGAACCAGAAACTGCCCAGGAACGATGTCGAGATTGAGAACCAGCGCGCGCACGTTCGCGTGAGTTTCCATACGAAATCGTAAGATGGAGCGCGCCGTTCAGGCGCGCTTGGCTCTTCCCTTCGCGGCCTCCACGGCCGCCTGGGCCGCAGCCAGCCGGGCAATCGGTACACGGTAAGGCGAGCATGACACATAGTCGAGGCCGACCTCTTCGCAGAAGCGGATCGAGGCCGGGTCGCCGCCATGCTCGCCGCAAATGCCGAGCTTGATGTCGGGTCGTGTTCCCTTGCCCTTTTCCGCCGCAATCCGCACCAGTTCGCCGACACCGTCGATGTCCAGCGAAACGAACGGATCCTGTTCGATGATACCTTTCTGCCGGTAGGTTTCAAGGAAGGAGGCCGCATCGTCGCGCGAGATGCCGAAAGTCGTCTGGGTCAGATCGTTGGTGCCGAAGGAGAAGAACTCGGCCGCTTCGGCAATGACATGGGCGCGGATGGCTGCGCGCGGCAGCTCGATCATGGTGCCGGTAAGATAGTCGATCTTGGTGCCGGTCTCCTGCATGACGCTTTGCGCGACGGCATCGATGCGCGCCTTGACGTATTGCAGCTCCTTCACGAGGCCGACCAGCGGCACCATGATTTCGGGCACCACCAGCGCGCCGGCCTTGTGGCCGGCCTGAACCGCCGCCTCGAAAATGGCGCGTGCCTGCATCTCGGCGATCTCGGGATAGGAGACCGCCAGACGGCAGCCGCGATGCCCGAGCATCGGATTGAACTCATGCAGCGCCTCGGTACGCTGCCTGAGCTTGTCCGCCGGCACATTCATGGCGGTCGCGACCTCGGCGAGCTCGGCGTCGGTCTTGGGCAGGAATTCGTGTAACGGCGGGTCCAGCAGGCGGATCGTCACCGGCAAGCCCGCCATGATCTCGAACAGCTCGAGGAAATCCGAACGCTGCATCGGCAGAAGCTTGTCGAGCGCCGAGCGCCTGTCCTTCTCGGTGTCGGCCAGGATCATCTCGCGCATGGCGATAATGCGGTCACCTTCGAAGAACATGTGCTCGGTGCGGCAAAGGCCAATGCCTTCGGCGCCGAAGGAGCGCGCCATGCGCGCGTCGAGCGGCGTCTCGGCATTGGTGCGCACCTTCATGCGGCGCGCGGCATCGGCCCATTCCATGATGGCGGCGAAGTCACCGGACAGCTCCGGCTGCAGCATGGCGACGGCGCCCTTCAGCACCTGGCCGTTGCCGCCGTCGATGGTGATGATGTCACCCTTGCGGAAGGTCTGGCCCATCGAGATCAGCGTGCCGGCCTTGTAGTCGACTCGCAGCGAGCCGGCGCCCGAGACGCAGGGCTTGCCCATGCCGCGCGCCACCACGGCGGCATGACTGGTCATGCCGCCGCGCGTGGTGAGGATGCCTTCGGCGGCATGCATGCCGTGGATGTCCTCCGGGCTGGTCTCGACGCGCACGAGAATGACCTTGCGGCCTTGCGCCTTGGCATCCTCGGCCTCACCGGAGGAGAAGACGATCTCGCCGGTGGCCGCACCCGGCGAGGCCGGCAGGCCGACGCCGATGACGTCGCGCGCCGCCTTGGGATCGATGGTCGGATGCAGGAGCTGGTCGAGCGAGGCCGGATCGATGCGGGCAACCGCCTCCTCTTTCGTGATCAGCCCGTCTTTCGCCATCTCGACGGCAATCCTGAGCGCCGCCTTGGCGGTACGCTTGCCGGAGCGGGTCTGCAGCATCCACAATTTGCCGCGCTCGATGGTGAATTCGAGGTCCTGCATGTCGCGGTAATGCTTCTCCAGCCGGTCGGAAATATCGACGAAGGACTGGAAAGCTTCCGGCATCAGTTTCTGCAGCGAGGGCTTGTCAGAGCCCGCAGCGATGCGCGCGGCCTCGGTTATGTTCTGCGGCGTGCGGATGCCGGCCACCACGTCCTCGCCCTGCGCATTGACCAGGAATTCGCCATAGAGCTGCTTTTCGCCGGTCGAGGGATTGCGGGTGAAGGCAACGCCGGTGGCGGAGGTGTCGCCCATATTGCCGAACACCATGGCCTGGACGTTGACCGCCGTGCCCCAGCTTTCCGGGATGTCGTGCAGGCGACGGTAGGTGATGGCGCGGTTGTTCATCCAGCTCGAAAACACGGCGCCGATGGCGCCCCAGAGCTGCTCGCGCGGGTCCTGCGGGAACGGCTTGCCGAGCTCCTCCTCGACCTTGGCCTTGTAGAGCGCGATCACACCCTGCCATTCGATGGCCGTCAGCTCGGTGTCGAGCTCATGGCCGAGGCTCGCCTTCTGGTCCTCGAGAATTTCCTCGAAAACCTCGTGATCGAGGCCCATGACGACGTCGGAATACATCTGGATGAAGCGGCGGTAACTGTCATAGGCAAAGCGGGCATCGCCGGAATCGGCGGCAAGCGCCTCGACCGTCTCGTCGTTGAGGCCGAGATTGAGCACGGTATCCATCATGCCTGGCATCGAAGCGCGGGCGCCGGAGCGCACCGAGACCAGAAGCAGCTTCGACGGATCGCCGAAATTGCGGCCGGTGAGCCTGCCGATATGGTCGAGCGCCGCAAGGACATCCGCTTCAAGCGATGTCGGATAGGTGCGGCCGTTGGCGTAATAGGCATTGCAGACTTCAGTGGTGATGGTGAAGCCCGGCGGCACCGGCAGGCCGAGGCTGCACATCTCGGCAAGGTTGGCGCCCTTGCCGCCGAGCAGGTTGCGATCACCGGCTCGGCCTTCAGCGGCACCGTCGCCGAAGGTGTAAACCCACTTGGTCATTAATGCCCTCCAGGTCCCTTGGAAGATAAACAACACCCGGGCCAAGGCCCCGGTCCCCGCCCTTCCGATCCGAGCGATAAGATGCTGCATTGCGAAAGGCAAGCGCCGGCAAAGCAAGCGCCGCGACTACAATCGATTAAGCAAAAGCTGCGTCAAAAAGACTTGCCGGTGTGAGTTGCGCGAGATAGAACACAACAAGAACAAAGTGGAGTAGCGCGATGAAACTCGAGGGAAAACTCGACTATCTGGAACTTCCGGCCACCGGCGGCACGCTGGACAGCGTCAAATCCTTCTACAGCGCGGCGTTTTCCTGGTCTTTCACCGATTACGGGCCAACTTACTCCGCTTTTGCCGAGGGGCTCGACGGCGGCTTCCAGGCCGATGCGGGCGAAGCGCCCGCCAGACCGCTGCCCGTGCTCTATTCCGAAAACCTGGAGGAGACGCTGGAGGCCGTTGAGAATGCCGGAGGCAGCATCATCAAGCCGATCTTTTCCTTCCCAGGCGGCAGGCGGTTCCACTTCACCGACCCGGCCGGCAACGAGTTGGCCGTGTGGGGCGAATAGCCGGCAATTCCGGTCGCCGGATCGATCTCCCCTCCAGATTACGCCCGAACGCGGCGGCAATCCGCCGGCGCAGACATGCGGCAAGATTACTTTGGATGTCAGCGGTCCAAGCATTGAGCTTTCGACCGGCTCGTCCTATAAGGCCGCGCGCAGCGGGCACCGCCCGGCTGCTGGGGCGTCGCCAAGTGGTAAGGCATCGGTTTTTGGTACCGACATTCCCAGGTTCGAATCCTGGCGCCCCAGCCAACCATTTTTTATCTTTTATTCAATGATTTAGCTAAATCGATCAGGTCTTCGTCTAGGGCACTCGGCTAGGGCCTTGGATTGCGTGGACCGGCAGCAAGAATCTGGCGTCCGGAACTGGACTTAAGAGAAGCGGCGCCGTTTAGGACCGCTTCGAATTCACGATAGCATGTGCAGTATGGTGCCAAGGGCCGTAGCCCCTGTTGGCCGCTTTTCGCGATCGAGAGCACGCGGACCATTGTTCACGGTAGCTCAGTCAGCCGGGCTGCGAGGAAAAAAGCGCGGCCGATTGACATACCGCTTAGAATTCCAATACCTATAGTATTTAAACGCCCAGTGCTGAATACCGGCGGGAGGAGCCAATGGCCGAAAACACGACAGCTGATCCTTCCACGCCTGCCCAGCTTCGCCTCGCGGGCGGAGCGCAGGGATTCAATTGGCTTCCGGTCTTCCTTGCAGACGAGTTGGGATTATTCGGCAAGCACGGCATTGCCATCGAATACAAGCGCTTCGGCAGCGTCGACAAGGCAACGGGAGCTGTCCTTGAGGGTGAGGCCGACCTTGCGATTACGCCGCCAGAAGGAGCAGTCGCGGACTTCGTGAACGGTGGAGAACTGCGCATTGTTGCGGCCAATGCAGTGCGGCTGCCGATGTCTGTCGTGGCGCGGCCAGAAATCGCCACCCTGGCGGACCTTCGAGGAAAGAGGATCGGCACGTCCTCGCTCACCGAGGGTACTGCGATTTACACGCAGATTGTGCTGGCTTCCCAAGGACTGCACTACCCCGCCGACTACGAATTCGTGCTTGCGGGTATTCATACCAAACGGTGGGAGGCGCTGCAGGCCGGGCAAGTCGACTGTGCTCCCCAGCCCGCGCCGTGGAACTTCCTGGCCGAGGACCAAGGCTACAAGCTGATCGGCGAGGTCAATGAGTTCATACCCGAGATCCTCTTCACCGCGGTCATCGGCCGATCATGGTGGCTGCAAGCCAATCGAGATGTGGTCATACGCTTCATCAACGCCCTGATTGAGGCCCATGCGATCACCAATGAACCGGCACGGCAGGACGTAACATTGCCGATCTTCCAACGCATCACCACGCCGGAAAGCTCCACCCTGGCCAATCGTGGTCTAGAATACATGCGTGACATGGGCATGTGGCCGGACAAGCTGGCCGTGCCGGCAAACGCGTTGCGCACGACGATCGACCTGATGATCCGCGCGCATTTGCTCGATGAGGCCCTTCGGAGCCAAGCGCTGCACGCCTTCGATGCTTCTTACCTGGACGCCGCTTGCACCACTGTCGGCTGAACCCATCCTGCCGTGCACCAAAGCAATCCCGCAACTGACCCCTCACCTTCGCTTGCCCTTGGAGGTCGACGACCCTAAGTTGCTTGCTCAGATACGCTGGGTATCCCGATACGTTCATTGGATGATCAAAGATGGCGCGACTGACCCGTGAACAAAGCCAAGCCTTGACGCGCGAAAAGCTTTTGGCTTCGGCCAGCGAGATGGTGGCCCGAGACGGCTATTCCGGCGCATCGATCGAGCGGATCGCAGAGGAGGCCGGCTTCTCGAAGGGGGCCTTCTACTCCAATTTCACGAACAAGGAAGACATCTTCCTGCAACTGCTGGAGCGCAACGCCGGCGGAGATGTGGTCGAACTGACCGAAAGGCTTCGCAGCGTTGACGAGCCGAAGGATGTCATCGAATCCATTTGCGAATGGGCCAACCAACGCGCCAAGGACAAGCGCTGGGGAACGCTGGCCATCGACCTGCTGCGCATCGCGCGCCGCGACAACACGCTGGAGGATCGGCACCTGCGCCTGTTCAGGGACCAGTGGGAAGGGCTGGGCAGGCTGTTGTCGGAGAAGCTGTTTCCGTATGGGGATGCGGAACCCCGGCCACTCTATGTCGGCGGTATCGTCCTCGAACTCGTCTATGGCGGCATGTCGAGTTTTATGGACGACAGGGCGCCCGGCGAAATGGTGCGGGTCGCGCTGACGTCGATGCACGAGGCTCATCTTTTTAGGCATAAGAACGGAAAGGCTGTGCGCAAGCGGACTGCAGCGTCCTGACGCGAACTATGCCACGCCACGTTGGAAGGCCGACCGATTCTCCTTCGTGGACGTCGGGTGCCTATTCGTAGAGAAGTCCCTTCAAGCGCAGCCGTTCGCGCATTGAGTTGACGTCTAGGCTGAGCTTGCCTGCAGCGTAGAGGCGACGTTTGTCTTCCTCGGCCGCCTCCCGCTCTCGTGCCGTTCTCGCAACCAACTCGGCATTGGCACGGGGCACCACGCAGACGCCATCATCATCGGCGACGATCACGTCGCCAGGGCAGATGCGGGCACCGGCGCAGATGATCGGAACCTGGCAATCGCACGGCGTCTCCTTTACCGTTCCCTGAGCGAAGATCGCCTTCGACCAGACCGGGAACTTCATCGCTCGCAAAGCAGCCACATCGCGCACGCCGGCATCGATCACGAGGCCTCGGATGCCGAGCGCCATCGCCGATTCAGCCAGAAGGTCGCCGAAAAATCCGTCTTCGCATGGAGAGATCGGAGTCACGACGAGCACATCGCCCGGCCGCGCCTGCTCCAATGCAACATGAATGGTCCAGTTGTCGCCCGGCGCCACCTCGCAGGTAAGCGCATTGCCGCCGATCCTGGCGCCGTCATAGATGGGACGCAGCCGCGAGGCCAGCAGCCCCTTGCGTCCCTGGGCCTCGTGAACGGTTGCCACCCCCAGCGCGCCCAGTGCGTCGCACACTTCGATCGGCGTACGTTCGGTGTTTGTCACGACTTTTGCCATTGATATCTCCAGAGATTCGTGCCGGCCGGACCTCGCTAGCGACCCTGTCGCTTGAGCCTCTCGTCCAGCCGCGGGTAGACTTTGCGCGCATTGCCCTCGAACACCGCCGCGCGGTCGGCTTCGTCGAGGCCCAAAGCATCGATGTTACGGCGCGTGTCGTCGAAGTTGAAGCCGGTCAGCGGGTCAACCGCCTTGACCGCGCCCAGCAGTTCCGAGCCGAAGAGGATGTGGTCCGGACCGATCACGCGAAACAGCGTGTCGATCCCCGCCTGGTGGTAGACGCAGGTGTCGAAATAGACGTTGCGCATCAGGTGCGTGGCGAGATCCGGCTTTTCCATCATGATTGCCAGCCCGCGATAGCGGCCCCAGTGATAGGGAACCGCGCCGCCGCCGTGGGGAATGATTAGCTTGAGGTCTGGGAAAGCGCGAAACAGGTCGCCCTGGATCAACTGCATGAACACCGTGGTGTCGGCATTGATGTAGTGCGCACCGGTGGTGTGCAGGCAGTCCGAGCACGCGCCCGAGACATGGATCATGGCCGGCACCTGGAGCTCGACCATCCTCTCGAAGAGCGGATACCAGTAGCGGTCATAGATTGGCGGCGCGGACCAGAAGCCGCCGGACGGATCGGGGTTGAGATTGCAGCCGACGAAGCCGAGCTCGTCCACACAGCGCTCGAGTTCAGCCAGCACAGGAGCGAGGTCACCGCTCATCGACTGCGGCAGCTGGCAGACACCGGCAAAGTTCAGCGGGAACAGGTCCACGATGCGCGCAATGAGATCATTGGAGACACGGGACCATTCGGCATTCAGCGCAGCGCTGCCGACATGATGACCCATGCCCGAGGCCCGGGGCGACAAAATTGTCACGTCCGAGCCGCGCTCCTGCTGAAGACGAAGCTGGTTTTCTTCGACGGTCGCGCGAAGCGTCTCGTCGCTTATGGCGGGATAGACCGGACCTGCGTCGCGCTGGCCCTCGGCAAACGCCACCTGGGCCTTGCGATAGGCATGATGCGCCGGGGGCTCGGTGGTGTAGTGACCGTGGCAGTCGATTATCATGGCATTCTCCAACCGCAGCTCAGGGCTCCAGCACATAGTTGGTGAAGCCACCGTCGCCCCAGGCTACGCCGTTGATCGCCTCATTGATCTGGTCCAGCGGATAGGTGCGGGCTTCCAGCACGGACAGGTCGACCGCGCCAGACCGGACCAGCTCCGCTATCTCGATGCCCTCCGCGGTGCTGAGCCAGGCCGAACCGGTGAGCACCATCGAATTGTCCATCCACCATTTGGTGTTGAACAGCATGTCGGCGCCCGTACCGCCGATGTTGACGATGGTGCCGCCGCGTTTGACGCCCATCATCGCGTCCCTCATGGCGTTGACGTCGGCCACCGCGCCAAGGCTGTCGAGCATGAGATCCGCGCCGGAGTGGTGCTTGGAGCGCACCCAGTCCGCGACCTTGCCGTCCAGGCTGGAAAAAATCTCGATCCGGTTCGGCGCGAGGCGCTTCAGCTTTTCCAGCAATGGCTTGCCGCGCGCGACCGCGTAGATGGTGGATATCCCCATGGCGAGCGCGAACATGGTGGCGCCGACACCCAGCGTCCCGGTCGCGCCGTTGATGATCAGCGACTTGCCCGCAAGGTTGCCCAGCTTCTTGAGCGCCGAATAGGACGTGCCGAGATAGCCCATGCGGGCAGCCTGCGGAAACGTCATATTGTCGGGTATCTTGACGATGGCGCTCTGGGGCGCGCGCATGAATTGAGCGAAGCCGCCGCCGGGATAGCGCTTGTAGATTTCCAGGCTGTTGCGATTGAACCCGAAATATCCGGCGAAGGTGAAGTAGTCGCACTTCATCTGGTTGCCGCTGGCGCAGGCGTGGCAGGCACCGCACGAACGCAACGGATTGACGTAGACACGGTCTCCGGGCTTCAAGGCAACGACCTGCTCGCCCACTTCGTGCACGATGCCGGCGGGGTCAAGGCCAAACGTCGCGGGCTTGGGAGGCAGCGGCTGGTGAGGATACCAGTTCTCCCAGTTGTTCAGCACGTTGGCGAGGTTCGGGACCATACCGCAGGCTTTGACCTCGACCACGACATCTGTTCCGCACGCTCGAGGCTTGGCGATCTCCTCGATCCGCATTGGTTCGTTTACCGCATGCAACCGTGCGGCGCGCATCATCACTGTCACGATGTTCCTCCTCAAATACCGCCAACCGGATCGAGTTGACATTCCGATTGGACTGTGGATACCGTACAGTATCTGGATTGGGAGACGCAAGACCCGATTTGCGGTGCCGGTACCAACCATCGCTGCTGCCCTCGGGCCTACGCTCGATTTCGCAGGGTGGCTGGCGGCCAAAACCGGGCCCGCTCACAACGACTGCAGCCGTCACGCCGCTGGGGAGGAGACGTACAATGCCGTTCGAGTTGCAGCCTCAGGACTGCCTGAGGATCCTATGTGGAGTCTGGTTCCTGCCGCATCTGATCGGGAAGGTCAGGAACTTCGATAAGGCTCCGGTCACATTTGAGAAGGCCGGTCTGAAGCCTGGCAAGGCATTCCTTGTCCTGACAATCGTCCTCGAGGTGCTTGCCGCGCTCGGCATGATTTTCAACGTCTATTCGAAAGCAGCAACCGGTTGCGCGATCGTCGTGCTGCTCGGAGCAGCCTACGCAGTGGTGAAGGTCAACGGCGCCAAATGGCGCTGGCAGCAGATGGGACCGGAATTCCCGCTTTTTTGGGCGCTCGCTTGCCTCATCTCGGCACTGTGACTTTGAACATCTACCTGGGAGGTTTGATATGCAGGTTCGACGCATCGTCACTGGCAGGGACAACGCCGGTAAGTCAGTGGTCGTCAGTGACGGTCCCTCCCCTGGGGAAATGGTCCTGCGCCACACGCCAGGTTTCGTATCCTCGCCACAGTGGAAAATCGAGGAGGCGCCAGAGCTGCGGAGCATCGACAACAAGGACCCCATGGAGACGACCGGCACCATGGTCATGCCGGCAGGCGGATCATCGTTCTGGATCATTACTTTCCCTCCCGACAGCGTCTACATGTCATCGGAATGGAACCCCGCGGTAGCTGGTCCCGAACTCATCGAGGCGTCACCTGGCATTGCCGAGCGGATGGAGCCGGACAGCCCTGGCATGCACCAGACCCCGACCGTCGACTACGTCACGGTGGTCAAGGGCAGACTGATCCTGGAACTCGATGACGGCAGGACTGTCGAGCTAAATGCCGGCGACACCGTAGTCCAGCAGGGCACTCGTCACGCATGGCGCAATCCAGGCGACCAGCCGGCGACGATCTCCGTGATCATGCTCGGCGCCACTGTCTGACGCGGCGGTTACCATCCCAGAGACCACACCAGCCTCGGCTGGGCTTCGGACCGCTCAGATCGTTGCCGCCACGTCGGCGAGGATCTGGCGCGTCCACGCATGCAGGCCCGAATAGTGAGAACGCTCGGTCCAATACATGTCGATCTGGATCAGCACCTCGAGAGGGAAAGGTTTTAACGTCAACTTGTCCGAAAGCCGGCGGGCCAGGCGATAGGGAATGGTCGCGACCAGCTCCGTGCCCCGGATCAATGCTTCAAGATTGTCGTGGCTCGGCACGATCACGCTCGGCGTAATCCTGACGTCGATTGCCCGAAGCGCCGCGAAGTACAACGCCTCCCACTGGCCATTGTGGGTCACGGCGATATGCCGCGTCTGCCGGTAGCGATCCATCGTCAGTTCGCCGGCCGCAAGCGGATGGCTGGAATCCATGATGCAAGCGTAGCGGTCGGTGAAGAGTTTGCGCCGGTAGTAGATATCGCCGAAAATCGCCACCGGGCCAAGCACGATATCGCAGATGTTTTCCTTGAGCTGCTGCCTGCCGTGCACCGCGGATTCAAAAATGTTGACTGCGATCTGGGGCGCCTGCTGCTGGACCTGGCGCACGAAGGCCGGCATCAGGAACATACGCTCGTGATGGTTACAGGAGATCGTCACGCTGCCCGTGGACGTAGCGGGATCAAAACCTTGCAGAGAGGACAACGCCTGCATGCGCTCGAGGACATCGCGCGCTTCCTGGGCGAGCTGACGGCATTTGTCGGTCGACAGGATCGAGTTGCCCTGGCGAACGAACATCGGATCGTTGAAGGCCTTTCGAAGCCGCTTGATCGAATAGCTGATCGTCGACTGATTGACGCCGAGGCGCTCCGACGCCTCTGAAAAGGACCGGCAGTCGCTGACCGTGACCAATGCCTGCAAAGCATTCAGGTCGATCTGGGCAAGTTCCTCCGACAGCATGGCGCCTACTCTCTATGCAAAATTTCGATCACCTGTATCGAACCTATTGGGTTGTTAGATGTCCTGCAAGGGCTTAGCCGGAAAGGAGCTGCACAGGAGGATTGAAAATGGCTGCTAATCTCGAACAGAAGATCGCTGACGCTGGAAGCGCCCAAACCATGCTCTGGGAATCGCAGAGCCCGCCGATCGTCAGCACGCCGGTGACGCCGGAATTCACCAACTGGCGCGACGAACAGCTCGCTTGGCGCAGCAACGCCGTGCTCTATGACCAGTCGCACCATCTCGCCGACCTGAACATCCGCGGCAAGGATGCGCTGAAGCTCATCCGCGACACGGCGATCAACAGCGTTGAATACTTTCCCGTCAACGCCGCGAAGCAGTATGTAGCGGTCAACGACGAGGGCCAGCTCATCGGCGACAACATCCTGTTCCGCTATGAGGAAGACGAATTCCAGGCGGTGGGCATTCCGCCGACGATCAACTGGCTTCAGTATCATGCCGAGACCGGTGGTTACGACGTCGAGCTTGTGCGGGACAATCCGTCCTATGCCCGCAAGGGAAATCCGCTGTGCTACCGCTACGAGATCCAGGGACCTGGCGCGTTCAACGTGATCCGGGAACTCATCGGCGGCGAGCCGCCGGATGTGAAGTTCTTCCACGGCACCCGCTTAACGATCGCCGGCAAGATGGTCCGCGCGCTTCGCCACGGCATGGCGGGCGAACCAGGCTTCGAGTTCGTCGGGCCCTGGGCCGATCATGAGGTCGTTCGGGCCGCTCTGCTCGAGGCGGGCAAAAAGCACAACATGATTCAGGTCGGCGGCCGGGCGTACCTGACCAACTCGCTCGAGTCCGGATGGCTTCCGCGCCCGTTGCCGGCGTTCTACTCGGGCAAGAGCACGGCGGGCTTCCGCAAGTGGCTTGCCGCGGACGAGATCGATGCCAATGTGTCTCTCGGCGGAAGCTTCTTTTCCGAGAACATCGAGGACTATTACTTCACGCCCTACGACGTGGGCTATGGAAAGATCGTCAAATTCGACCACGACTTCATCGGCCGCAAGGCCCTCGAGGCCCAGGTCGCCGACGGCCGGACCACGGCCAACCGCAAGGTGACGCTGCAGTGGAACGGCGACGACGTCGCCAAGGCGTGGGCCTCGATGTACCAGCCAGGTGTCGGAGCGAAGTTCATCAACCTTCCGATCGCCCACTACGCGACCTATCACTACGACCGGGTCGAGGCGCCAAACGGAAGCTTGGCCGGGCGTTCGCTTCATACCGGATACTCGGCCAACTACCGTTCGATGATGTCGATCGCGGTCGTGGATGCGGCAGTGGCAGAGCCTGGCACCGAACTGGTGGTGGTCTGGGGCGAGCCCAAGCCATCCTCCAAGGTGCAGGTTGAAGACCACGTGCAGTTCAAGATCCGCGCCACCGTCCACCCGGCGCCGATCGACGCGCACGCACGCACCAGCTATCGCAAGAACGCCTAAGCCGCACGCCTGAACCGAGGGCGGCATCACGGCCGCCCTCCCCTCACGGCAACCGCACCCGACGACAACAGACTGGCGGGACCTCCTGCCGGTGTCGCTTTGCGACGCGAGAAACCGCCTTGCCCTTCAGCTCGGCCGTCAACCCGGAGACCGGGTATGGAAAAGTCCTATCTGCTTACGCTCCAATGCAAGAACCGGCCGGGCATCGTCGCCGGCGTGGCGAGCCGTTTGGCAGCACATGGCGCCAACATCACCGCGGCCGAGCAATTCGACGACCCCGAGACGGATCGGTTCTTCATGAGGGTAGCGTTCGATTTGCCTTCGCCCCTCGATGATCTCGCCGGGCGTTTTTCCGAGGAGGTCAACCGCTTCGGCCTGCAATGGACATTGCGGCCCCAGAACCTGCCCCGCAAGGTTCTGCTGCTTGTCTCGAAATTCGACCACTGCCTGGTAGACCTGCTTTACCGCCAACGACTGGGCGAGTTGCCCATGCAGGTTGTCGCCATCGTCTCCAACCATCCGCGAGAAGGTCTCAACCTCGCCTCCGACGACGCCATTCCCTTCCACCACTTCCCGATCAGCCATGAGACCAAGGCCGCCCAGGAGGCGAAGATCAAGCGCGTGATAGAAGATAGCGGCGCCGAGCTTATCGTGCTGGCCCGCTATATGCAGATCCTATCCGACGACTTCTCAGCCTATCTCTCCGGCCGCTGCATCAACATCCACCATTCTTTCCTGCCGGGGTTCAAGGGCGCCAAGCCCTATCACCAGGCGCATGAGCGCGGCGTGAAGATAATCGGAGCAACGGCGCACTACGTCACCGAAGACTTGGACGAGGGTCCGATCATCGCCCAGGACGTCGAACATGTGACCCATGCCGACACGCCCGAGGACCTCGTTCGCAAGGGTCGGGACATCGAACGCCGCGTGCTGGCCCGCGCGGTCGCCTTCCACCTTCAGGATCGGGTCTTGCTCAATGGACGCAAGACCGTCGTCTTCGCCTAACAACGGAGCCACGCGCATGGAAAAAGCTGCTATCCGCCCCTCCTCTATCGACGCCTCGATCGAGATGGCGCCAAGCCAGGTGATCGACTCCCCTGACCTACCGGGCCTTTTCCCGTCGGGGGTCCGGGTCTACATCACCGATATCGGCCTGGCGGACACGCCGACCCTGGTCAAGGCAGCGCGTCGCGTCGCGGACCTTGGCTACACCGCGGTTCCCCATATGGCCGCTCGCCGACTGACCACGCGCCAAGCGCTGGAAACGCGGGTGAAGGCTTTGGCTGAGGAAGCGGGTGTCCGCGACTTGCTCATCATCGGCGGCGACGTGGCTACCCCAGCCGGTTCATTTTCCTCCTCTTTCGAGGTGCTCGAGACTGGTTTCGTTGACAAGTACGGCATCGCCGAGGTCGGTGTAGCCGGCCATCCGGAAGGCAGTCGCGACTTTGGCGACGAGGCGGCGATTGCAGCGCTCCGGATGAAGAGCGCCTGGGCCGAGCGGACCGGGGCAAAGATGCGTGTCGTCACCCAATTTGGCTTCGACGCGGACAAGTTCATCGCCTGGGCGGACGGCCTGGCGGTTTCCGGGGTGGACCTGCCGATCCATCTTGGCGTGGCCGGTCCCGCCAAGATCACGACCTTGCTAAAATACGCCGCCTTGTGCGGCGTCGGCAATTCGCTGAATTTCTTGAAAAAGCGCAGCGCCTCGCTTGCCGCCCTTGCCACCAGTCACTCGCCGGAGAGCTTCGTCGGCCCGATCGAGCACCATCTGCGGGCAAAGCCGGAGTCGGCAATCGCGCAGCTGCATGTCTTTCCGTTTGGCGGCATCAAGAATACGGCCAGGTGGCTCTACGAGCGTGGCTCGTGGCAAGACCTCGAAGCCGACGATCGCTCGTCGATCGCTTAAGCGCGCAGCCACCTCCCGAGAGCCGAGCCAGACCATGGCGCGCCGATCGTCGGCGCGCCATGGTCTCTCGTTGCCGCTACATGGGCGAATGTTGCGGCACGATTGCCACGCGCAGCCTATCAGTCAGCACCGCCGGACATCCGCGAGGACGTCCGGCGCGCTCAGGACAACGCGAAGCCGCCGTCAGCTGCGGCCGCGCCCCTCCGTTTCGATGCGCAGCGTGACCTCGTCCCCGATCAGGGGAAGATTGGCCGTCATGCCGAAGTCGCTGCGCTTCAACTTGGCAGTCGCGCTGAAGCCGGCCTCAAGACTGCCGTCCCACGGGTTCTTGCCCTGGCCGTTGAAGGTCACGTCGAGCGTCACCGGCTTGGTCACACCGGCGATGGTGAGATCGCCCGTGATGGTGCCCTGCTTGTCGCTGGACTTGGTGAATTTGGTGCCGACGAAGGTGATCTCCGGAAACTCGGTGGCATTGAACCAGTCGGCGCCCTGGATGTCGCTGTCGCGCTGGGCATTGTTGGTGGAGATGCTGGACACCTTGACCTTGGCCTGCAGCTTGCTGGCCTCAGGCGCGTCCTTGTCGAAGGTGAATTCCCCGGAGAACTCTTTTGCGACGCCGATGACGTTGGAGAAGCCGAGATGATTGATGAAGAACACGATGCCGGAATGAACCGGATCGATGTCGAACGTGATCGGCTGTGCGGTTGCCGGCCCGATTGGCGCCGTTGCGAGTGCAGCTAGCAAAGCTAGTTTCAGTCTGTAGTTCATTCCATCCTCCTTTGTTGATGCACGAAAAGCGAATTCACAGCGGAAGGCTGAACCCCTTCCGTGCCAGCATCACTGCGACTGCCGCGACGGCCGGCACCAGGCAAAACCCTGCGAAGACGGACGTGGCGAGTGCAGGGGTTTTCTGATCGAGACGATCGAGGATCACGCGGCAGGCCGAAGGGACCAGGAAAAGCAGCAGGAGCACCGCAAGGGCGAGAAGGTCGATCTTACGAGTGATCAGCGCGACGGTCTGCGCCACAGCCATCATGCCCGCCGCTCCGCCGAGCAAGGATGCCCATCCGAAGCGGTAATTCGGCTGGGACAGGTGCCCAACCACGATGCCGGCGATGCCAAAGGCGACGCCAAGAGACAGTTGCAGGCTGGATGATGAAGCCCCCATGAAGGCAATGGGAGCAAAGCCCGCGCTGGCAACCGCGAGCATGATCGCAGGGCGCAGGCCTGATCCCTCATCGGGATAGTCAGCTTCCCGATGAAGCGCATATAGCGCTGCCGCTCCGGCCAGAGCGGCGACAACCAGGTCGAGAGGCTGCGCCAGGGCAATCGTATCGCCGATGTAAGCTGCTGAGGCGACTGGCATTGCCGCCAACAGCAACTGTCCGAGCCTGCGGCTGCCTGTCCATTCCGTCGCCACGCCCAGGATCGATCCAACCGCCGCCAGGTAGAACACCTTGTTGACGGCGCCGACCGGAGGGAAGGAGGGAAGGCGATTGTAGGTCAACCAGTAGGACAGGAAGAAGCCGAGCGGGATCAAGAGATCGTACCAACGGCGATCGACGCGCCCCCATCGCATCAGGCCGCTCAAGGCGAACGACAAAAAGCCGCAAATGGCGACCGCCAGCATAACGGCCTCCTGCGGCGATCGGGCAACGCCAATCACGTCGCATTGCCGTTGTTGGCTACAGGATAGCGGGCACACGCTCGCGGCACCTTGCGGCAGGATGAAGTCACACCGTCCTCCCCGGTCTGAGTTCTCCATGACCGGCCCCTTCTGGATACCGGTCAGATTTCAAATACCAAAGCGTATCTCACTAACCTTGTCAATCCGACTGGGCGGCTGGCCGGAACCCGCCTCGCCTTAGTGCAGGTGCAACGGCGAAGTCGGTTGACATACGACTCAGACTTCAAATACTATATGGTATCTAAAGTGGGACAGACGCGGAAGCGCCGGTTCCGCTGACACGCCTGGGAGGAGTGCGTGGCTGTGCAGGAACATATCAACGCCTATTTGCCTGTGCTCGCGGCGGATGGCGTATCGGTCAGCTTCGGAGGCGTGCAGGCGCTCGACAATGTCTCGCTCGACGTCGGCGATGGCGAGATTTGCGGCTTGATCGGCCCGAATGGCGCGGGCAAGACCACCTTCCTGAATGCCATCACCTGCCTTGCACGCCTTCAACGCGGCACCGTAGAGCTGTCGGGTCGGATAATCTCCAATTCGGCGGTGCGCGACATCATCGGTCTCGGGATCGCTCGGACATTCCAAAATGTCGGCGTATACGGCTCGCTGAGCGTCCTGGAGAACGTCATGCTCGGCGCACACCACAAGATGGGTGGAAAAGTCGCGCGTGCCCTTCTCAATCCCTTCGGTGCGTGGGCCGAGGAGAAGACGGTCCGCCGCAAGGCTGAATCAATTCTGGATGAATTGGGAATGGCCGCATTATCGAGCGTGCGCGCTGACTCCCTGCCCTATCCCTTGCAAAAGCGGATGGAGATCGCACGCGCCCTGGCGGCCGAGCCCAAGCTCCTGTTGCTGGATGAGCCGGCCGGCGGACTGACCCATGGCGAGGTCACCGAATTCGGCACCCTCGTCAATACGATCCGGCACAGCCGCAGGCTCTCGATCCTCCTGATCGAGCATCACATGGGTCTGGTGATGAGCCTGTGCGACCGGATCCATGTGTTCCACCTCGGTCGAAATCTGGCGTCAGGACGCCCCGAAGAAATCAGGACCAATGAAGCCGTCATCGGCGCCTATCTCGGGAGGAGCACGTGAGACTGCTTGACGTCCGCAATCTCTCGGCCTCCTACGGCAAGGTACGGGCGCTTTTTGACTGCTCGCTCGCAATCGCGCAGAACGAATTCGTCGTCCTGCTCGGCGCCAATGGCGCGGGAAAAACCACTTTGCTGCGCGCGCTTTCGGGCACGATCCGCTCGGCCGGCGAGATCGCCTATATGGGAAGCGACTTGCAAAAGATGGCGCCGGAACGGCGTCTGCAACGCGGCTTAGCGCAGATTCCCCAGGGCAGAGGCACTTTCACGGAATTCACGGTCGACGAGAATCTGACGCTGGGCGCCACAATCGTCTCCGATGCCCGCCAGGTCCGACAGGACAAGGAGCGGTGGTACGATCGCTTTCCGCGATTGCGCGAACGACGCTCCCAACTGGCCGGCAATCTGAGCGGAGGCGAGCAGCAGATGCTCGCGGTTGCGCGAGCGCTCATGTCGCGGCCAAAACTGCTGCTATGCGACGAGCCGTCATTGGGTCTCGCACCCGTCATCACGCGCGAAATATTCGCGATCTTCAAGGAACTCCGCGACATCGATGGCTTGACGCTCTTGGTCGTGGAGCAGAACGCGGACCTGTCGCTCAAGTTCGCCGACCGCGCCTATGTCATCGAGGCCGGGCATATCGTGGCCGGCGGCTCAGCCGGCGCGATACTTGCAGATGAGCATATCCAGAAATCTTACCTTGGGGACTAACGTGGCGACGTTTTACCAGATCATTGTTTGCGGCATTGCCCCAGGCGGAGTCTACGCCGTGCTGGTCATTGCCCTCGTGCTGGTCTCGCGTCTTACAAGGCGCGCGTCGGCCGACCGCCTCGATGCAGCCTCCTTCATCGACATTCACGATACCGCCGGACTGCCATTCCTGATGGTGGTAACCGCCATTTCCCCGTCCTCAAACGCCAGGGTTCCCTTGGCCAAGGCTCTCGGATCGAAGGCGCGCAGGTCGACGGCCTCGGCGTTGCAGTTGGGAGGCTGGGCTTGACCCTTTTCCTGCAAATCGTCCTCAGCGGTCTTGCCACCGGCGCCATCTATGCGGCTCTTGCCCTTGCACTGGTGTTGATCTTTCGCGCCACCAACGTCGTCAATTTCGGTCAAGGCGAAATGGCGACTTTCTCGGCATACTGCACCTGGCAGCTATGCCTGTGGGGCCTGCCATTGTGGCTTTCGATTGCAATCGGCCTGGCCGGTTCCTTTGTGCTGGGAATCTTGGCGTTTCGGGTCTTCGTCCGCCCGCTCCTGGCAGCACCAGTCGAGGCGACAGTGGTCGTCACGCTCGGCATGTTTGTGCTCTTCCAGGCGATGGTGACGTGGCTCTGGGGCGCCGAGCAGAAGCCGTTCCCCAGCCTTTTTCCCGAAGGCAGCTTCAGCCTCGGTGAGGTACAGGTGCTGGCTTCGTCGGCCGGTACCTTGCTGATCCTCATTGTCCTGGCCGCGGCCATCGCCTCCCTCTTCGCCTTCACAAGGCTTGGGCTCTCCATGCGTGCCGCGGCCTTCGACCGCGTTCGCAGCGTTCTGGTGGGCATCAACGTCGAGCGCATGCTGATGCTCGGCTGGGGTTTCGCCGCGGCGATCGGAATGATCGCGGCGGTGCTGGTCGCGCCACGGCTGTTTTTGAGCCCGACCATGATGACCCCGATCCTATTCTACGGCCTTGCCGCGGTAACCGTTGGCGGCTGGGACAGTCCGCTCGGCGCGATAGCCGGAGGCCTTCTGGTGGGCGTCAGCGAGAGCCTTGGCGCCAACTACATCGGCTTTCTGGGTGCGGACATGCGCATCGCGGTCCCGATCGGGCTCACCCTTTTCGTCCTGCTGGTCAAGCCGGTCGGTCTGTTCGGCTCACAGAAGGTCACCAAGCTATGAGCAACGACATTCGGCGCACGGTCGCGGCAACCGCTGGTTTTGTGCTGGTCGCCGCATTGCTGCCGGCCACTTTGTCAGGCTTCCAGTTGCAGCAGGTGAGCATCGCCATCTCCTATGCGGTCGCCATTCTTGGCCTCAACCTGCTTATGGGGTTTGCCGGGCAGATCTGCCTCGCCCAGGGGACGCTGTTCGGCATCGGCGCCTACGTCGCCGCCATCTTGAACGCGACCTATGGCGTCCACCCGTTGGCGACCCTGCCTGCGGCAGCTGTTTTTACCGCGCTGGCCGGTCTCGTCGTCGGACTGCCGGCCCTGCGTCTGCAGGGGCTGCAACTTGCGATCATCACGTTTGGTGTCGCGGCGGCCTTTCCGCAGCTTCTGTTGAAGCTCGGCAGTTGGACGGGCGGAGTCTCCGGCTTGCCGATCGATTCCCTGGAGCCGCCTGCGTTCCTGGCCGATTACTCCGAGCTCTGGCTCTATCTGGTGTCGCTGGGGTGCGCCTGCGTCGCGGCATTCATCGTCTATCTCGTTCTCCTCGGCGACGTCGGCCGCGCGCTCCAGGCGCAACGGGACAGTCCGCAGATCGCGGAGGCTCTCGGCGTCAACCTGACCAAGACCAAGCTGTGGGCGTTCGCCATCAGCTCTGCGCTCGCCGGACTTGGCGGCGGCGTCTTCGCGATCCTCAATGGCTTCATCAGCCCGCAGTCCTTTCTCGCCCCACTTTCCATCACCATCGTGATCGGGAGCATCGTAGGCGACTCGACAAGCATTGTCGGCGCCTTCATCGGCGGGCTGTTCATCACCTTCGTCCCGACCTGGACGTCCAGCATCAATCTCGCACTCGGCAACGTCATCTACGCGCTGGCACTAATCGGCATCATGCTTCTGGCGCGCGGAGGGGTTGCCGGTCTGCTGGAGAGACTTGCCGCTGCCTTGACGGCGCGGTCGAACGCCAACGGCAAAGCCGGATCAATCAGCCAATTAGGGAGGAAGTTATGAGACGATGTTTACGCATGCCAAGAATGCTTGTGACGGCGGCAATACTTGCGCTAGCCGTCGGTGTCGCTCCGGCGAAAGCTGACGAGGCACCGGGCATCACCGACAGCACCGTCAAGATCGGCATCACCGGTCCGCTCACCGGTCCCGTCGCCGTCGTCGGCGCGGTCGCAGAAGGCATCCGCGCCCGGGTCGAGGCCGCCAATTCCCAGGGCGGCGTCAAGATGTCCGACGGCAAGACCCGCAAGATCGAGCTCGTGATCAAGGACGACATGCTCGATCCGCAGCGAACCCTTGCGAATGTGCGCGAGATGGTGGAGCAGGACAAAGTCTTCGCCCTTGTCGGCACGGCTGCCACGCCGAACAATGTCGCCATCGGACGCTATATCGAACAACGCAAAGTGCCCAATGTCTTCATGTATTCAGGCGTCCACAAGCTGAACGCGCCGCACGAGGAAATAGGGTTCGTCCCGGCCTTCTCGACCGAGGCGGCGTCGTTCGCCACTTATCTGAAGGACAACAAGCCCGAGGCAAAGGTCGCGCTCCTCTATCTCAACACCGAGACCGGCGAAACCTTCATGAAGGCCTTCGACCAGGCCATCGACGGCTCAGGCGTCAAGGTCGTCGATCGGCAACCGGTGACTTCGCAGGATCCGACCGTCGAAACGCAACTGACAGCGCTCAAGGCTTCCGGCGCCGATACGCTGGTGATCATCGCCGCGCCGCAACAAGGCGGTGAAGCAATCCGCTTCCAGGCCGAGAGCGGCTGGAAGCCGCTGACGCTCGTCACCAACCTTTCCTCGGCCTACCCGATCCTGCAGGCGGTGGGGCTCGAGAACGCCAAGGGCATCATCACCTCGAATTTCCTGAAACCGATCGTTAGCCCGGAAAAAACCGGTGATGCGGGTATCGACCAGTATCTGGACGATATCGCCGCGGCCAAGGTCAACTTCGTCTTCGCCAACACGATCGGACAGGTCGGCTACGCGACCGGCGATGCTCTTGTGAAGGCGCTCGAGCACATGAAGAAGCCGACCCGGGCTGAGCTCCTCGACACCGTCTTCAACATGCAGAAGTGGGACGATCCACTGTTGCTGGACGGGATCAAGCTGAACACCAAAGCCGGCTCCGATATTTTCCCGATTGAGGCACTGCAGCTCTATCAGTTCGACGGGCAGAAGTACGTGCCTGTTGGCAAGCTTCTGGATTTCGAGGGCAAGACGGAAGAGTAACGGACGATCGACACAGGTTGCTGCCGGCTGCGAGCGTCCGCGTTTTGCGGGCGCTTTGCTCGCGAGGGCGAATTTCGATTTGTTTGAGCCATTCGTGAGCCGACAAGATCGTCGGCGGTCCTATCTGCAACCCGTTTTTGCCGGAAGTCATTCGGCAGAAAGATGCTGGCGAAGGCCAATTCGGATTCCGTTGCGCGTGACGGCAGATCCAGCTTCAGGCAGTTTGCACCTGCTCTGCGTACCGGACGCAACTTCCCCATTCTAGCCAATATGGTAGAGATTGGGGCTGGTGCAAATTCCGGTACGAACGGCAATGAACCTTCAAACCAGAGCCCGGTCCATTCTCGATAGCGAAGTCGTCTGGGACGCCCATTCCGGCTTCATGCCGGATCCTGCCGCGGACTTGAACAACCTACGGATCTGGCGAGACGCCGGTGTCGACTATCTGTCCATCGATGTCGGGTTCGATCTGCTGCCCTGGGAAATGACGGTGACCAATCTCAGCTGCTTCCGCCACTGGATCCTGGCGCGTCCCGCCCACTACGTGCTCGTCTCGTCGGCCGACGAAATCCTCGCTGCCAAGGCGCAAGGCAAGCTGGCGGTCACCTTTGACATCGAAGGCATGAACGCCCTGGACGGCCGGATTGAGATGGTCGAGTTCTACCATGGCCTTGGCGTGCGCCAGATGCTTTTCGCCTATAACCGCAACAACCTTGCCGGCGGCGGATGCCATGACGAAGACCCGGGTCTGACCGCGTTCGGTCGGCAGGTGATCGACGAGATGAACCGCCTCGGCATGTTCGTGGATGTGAGCCACACCGGCTATCGCACCACCATGGACGTGATGGAGTACACGGACCGGCCAGTCATCTTCTCGCACTCCAATCCGAAAGCGCTCTGCGCCCACGGTCGCAACATCACGGACGAGCAGATCAAGGCCTGCGCCCGCACCGGCGGCATCGTCGGCGTCGTCGGGCTCAGCCGTTTCCTTGGCGAGGCGCGCACCGATTCCGAACGGCTGGCCGACCATGTCGAATATCTGATCGATCTCGCTGGCCCACGCCATGTTGGCATCGGCCTCGACCATACTTTCCCGGTCGAGATCGAAGGCATCGACGACATCATCGCCAGCAATCCGCATTTCTGGCCGAAGAGCGAATATGCGGGAGAAACGACCTATTCGGCACCAGCCCAAATGAAAGAGCTGACCGAGATCCTGCTTCGTCGCGGTCAGCCGGAAGGAGCGGTCCGCGACGTCATAGGCGGCAACTTCATGCGCCTTGCCCGGAAAATCTGGAAATAGCCACCGAAGCAGCCGTCGAGCGCTCCGTGGGACCTTCTTTGGTCAGGCGGGTTGGTCCGCGCCAAGAAGGACGCGCAGCTTCGCGACCGCCGCATCCGGACTGGTCGATACGGGGAGGTTCGTCGCCGCTTTGACCGCATCCCGCGCGCGCGCCATGGAGAACTGTGCCAAGACGATCGCATCGAAATCCCTCAGCTTGGCGGCTTCAGCCGCGATCAGCCGGTTGTGGGTTTCCACGTCTCCTGCACGCACCGCCTCGATCGCGCCCGGCACGAAATAGCTTGTGATCGTGGCAGCTTGGCCCATGCGGGCGGTTTCGTCCCGGAACTCCTGCTCCATTCCTTCCCTCGACGGCGGGAAAGTGTAGAGCATTGCGGTGCGGCCGCCACGGCGGATCGCCGTCTCAAACATGGCCTCGTTCGGTTTCAGGACCGGAACGTCCAGCTTCGCCGCGGCCTGTTCAATCGCTTGCCCGAACGCCGAGCAGGTGAACAGCACGGCATCGCTTCCGATCGAACGGGCATAGCTGGCCAAGGCCTCGACGCGCCGGACCATGTCGCTCGTCAGGTCAGCGGTTTTGGCGCGGTCCACTGCCAGGCTGTCCTCGAGGATATTGACGGTTTCGGCGCCAGGCCATCCCGCTTCGAACGCCCATCTGATCGGCTCCGTCGAGATGGGCGTGGCATGGATCAGGGCAATGCGAGGCTGTGACGTCATTGTGCGAGACCGAATGATAAACGAGGCCGCCCCGAGAGCAAGCGGCGTTGGTACCGATGACTATTTCGGGGCTGCCGCCGCGAAGACCCATACGCTCTCGGCAGGGATCCGCGCCCATACATTGCCCGAGGCAAGTTGCCGCGCGCCATGCGCCTTGGCGACGAAGTCGCCACGGCGCAGACGGTACTCCCGCTTGTCGCCGAGATAGATGCTGTCGTCGAGATGCATCTCGATGCCGTCCGGGTGCAAGGGACCGCGGTACTTCGAGATCGACACTCTCGCGATGGGCGGGATCATCCCGCTTATCCTTTCGAGGCCAGCTCACCATGGCAAGGAGGGAGGAAGGCGACCGCAGACCCAATAAGTGATCGCCCTTGCCCTCGATCACGTGGCGAGACAGCCATCACAAAGCCCGTCGCCTCGAGCGCTACGAGCGTGCGACGTTTTGGCCATGAAAACCGAGAACCGTGAGTGGCGAACCCGGTTGCGCATAATCCGGCGGAAGAGTTCCACTTCGGGTAAGGTTGAAGGCCGCAGGAGGCAGGATCGGGCTATCTTTCCCGAAAGGCGCGCTGGAACGAGTCCACCAGCGGCTTGGTCAGATAGCTCAGAAAGGTTCGCTCGCCGGTTGAAATGAAGGTTTCGACCGGCATGCCTGGGTAGATCTGCTCGGGCTTGACCTGCGGTGGCAGCTTGTCGGCCATCTTAAGCCGCACGGTGTAATAGGGCTGTCCAGTGCTGGGAGTGGTCAGCCGGTCCGCCGAAATGTAGAAGACCTTTCCCGGCACTTTTGGTGTTGTCCGTGCGTTCAGGGCCGTGAACATCATGTTCGCGCCTTGGCCGACTCGGATAGAATCGATGTCTTCAGGCTTGATCTTTGCCTCGACGATAAGTTCCTTCGTCGGCAGAAGCTCCATCGCAGGCTCGCCAGCACGAATGACGCTGCCTTCGGAATTGTACAGAGAGCGGACGATGATGCCGTCCGCCGGGGCACGAATGGTCGTTCGCACCAGGACCGATCGAGCGGCGTTGATTTGTTCCTCAAGGTCGGCCACCTCTACCCGGGCTTTGTTCAGTTCGGTGACAGCATCCTCGACCCGGGTGGTTGTTAGTCTTTCAATCTGCTGGCGCGCTTCCACGATCTGGGTGGCCGCGCTGGCGATTTGCGCCTCCAGCGATCCCTCCTGACCTACCAACTCGGCGGTGCTGCGCAGAAGGTCGGTGTATTCGGAACGATTTGTCAGTCCCTTGTCGAGCAAGTGCTTTTTGCGTTCCGTCTCGGCATTGACGATCGCGAGCTGGTTTGCCGCAGCACCCTTTTGCGCCTTCAAGCCGGCAACAGCTTCCTGAAGGGCTGCCACCCGTTCCCTAAGGATCTCCTGATCTGCGCCATAGCGCGCTAGCCGAGCCCGGAACTCCTTGGTTTGCTCTGCAAAGACGTCACTGAATTCGGACGCGTCTGAGTAGGCGCCTAAATCGCGGGGCAGGACGATTTTCTCCAGGCCATCCCGTTCTGCCTCGAGCCGCGCGATCTCAGCCTTTTGTGCGACCCACTGTTTGAGGACTCGGTTGAGCTGCGACTGCGCCACCGTTGGATCGAGCACGATCAGCGCCTGCCCTCGTAAGACTCTGTCACCCTCTCGAGCTTTGACGCTGCTGACCACGCCACCTTCGAGATGCTGGATCATGACATTCTGTCCAGCTGCTGCAATCACTCCTGGCGCGATCGTTGCTCCGGCAATCGGCGCCATTGCGCCCCAGAATACGAAGCCAAGCAAGAAAACGGACACGCTTGCATACCCCGCGAGCGTGATGCGATCTGTGCGTGTGTCGACGTTGCGCTGCCAGCTATACGTCCTGGCGCCGATGGCTTGGCTAGTCATTAGCGACCTTTATCTCGCCTCGAGCAGATGAGGGGAAAGGCACCACTCCTTCGCGCGACTGAGAGGCTGCGGGCCACCCCGCTTGGGCGCGTCGCTCGACAAGTCTATCGAGCACGCCCTTGGTCAAACCGTAGATCTCGACCTGGCCATTGCGTAGCATCAATACGCGATCGCATTTGGAAGCGAGAGAGGGCCGATGGGTTATGACAAGCACGGTCGTTTTTCGTGAACGCGCCCCGCTAATCGCGCGCTCGAGCGCGGCTTCGCCGTTGGAATCGAGATTTGCATTGGGCTCGTCGAGAACCAGCACCTTGGGATCGCCGTAGAAGGCCCGAGCAAGCCCGATGCGTTGACGCTCGCCACCCGAAAGGCGAACGCCGGTCGGGCCGATCAGCGTCGAGTAGCCATCCCTCTGACCCAGGATGAGCTCATGCACTTGGGCCCGCTGGGCTGCTTGAACCAACTTCTCGCTGGGCGCATTCGGTTCGAACCGCGCGATATTTTGCGCGATGGTTCCCGGGAAGAGTTCCACATCTTGCGGCAGGTAACCAATATGGCGGCCGAGTTGTTCCGGGTCCCAGTTCCGAACATCGCCGCCGTCGATCCGGATCGCCCCAGAGCGGGGCGCGATCGCACCGACGATGAGGCGCGCCAAAGTCGATTTTCCAGCCTGGCTCGGCCCTACGATCGCGACTGTCTCGCCGGCGGCGACCTCAAAGGTCAAGCGCTTGATCAGCGGCAGCGAGCCATCGGCCGCGCCCGGAAGATGATAGACTATTTGCTCCACGCTTAGCGCTCCTTCAGGAGCCGGCAATGCTACGTTCTCCTGGTTGTCGAGCCCGGACCGGAGAGCCGAAAGCCTCTTCCACGCAAGATTGGCGTCGATGATCTGCCGCCAACTCCCAATGATCTGATCAAGAGGTTGCAGAGCGCGCGCCGAAATCATCGAGGACGCAAATATCATACCGGCGGTCATCTCGTTGTGCAGAACCAGATAAGCGCCGGCCCCCAATATCGCGATCTGCAGTGTCGAACGAGTGGTGCGCGATACACCGCCATAAAACGAGTTGATGCGAGCGAGCCCATCCGAGGCGTGGAGAGAGCCGGAAAAACGGGTGCCCCAGAATTCTATCGCGTTGGACACCATGCCAAGTGCGCGAACGGTTTCGAAGTTTCGGGCGAAAGCCTGCGCCGAATTCATCGAGGCGTTGAGACTCTCCGCCGCCTCCTTGCCAGGTCGCGAGCTCGCGACCTGGTTCAGCATGGCGATGGCGACCATGAGAACCGCCCCGACGACCGTCACGAGGAAGAGCAGCGGATGGATGAAATAGAGCAGGCCTACGAAGATCGGCCCGAAAGGAAGGTCGAAGAGAAAGAAAATCGTTCTCGAAGCGATGAAGCCTCGCACGGTGGCCAAGTCGCGCAAGGCTTGAACATCGCCGAGGCCAGCGCGAGGGCCACTCATTGCAGCGAGAAAAGACGATGTGCCCAAAGAGACATCCAGTCGCGCCGCGAGCCGGCTTGCGTATACACCCCGCACGACTTCGAGCACGCCGAAGAGCAAGAGCGTCGAAAGCGCAAGCAATGTTAGGTAGGTGAGCGTGTCCAAATTGGCGGCGGGCAAAACCCGATCATAGACCTGCAGCATGTAGAGAGGCAGAACTAGCACCAGGGTGTTCATCACCGCGGAGAACAGGCCCATTTCGACCACGCTCTTCGACAGCACCCTTCTATTCGTGTAACTGGGCATCCCCGAAATCGTCTCTTTTGGTTAAGCGATCATTTTAGACAATGTTTATATATCATGCCAAGCAGCCGCGCTATCGCTTGCGACCTTTTGACAGCCTAGCCTCACTTTCACCGGAAGTTATCCACCGGGCATCCAGTTCGGCTGGGACGCCAGGAACCACCAATCCAGGATGGCGCTAAGCGTCTGATTCTCAAGCAGAGAATTGAATCGTCCAAACTCGAAATTGCCTTAGTCAGCCAATCGTTTGCTGGCAGTGAAAATGACGTCTGCGAACGAGGCGGCGTGAAACTCAAGTTGCTACATGCTTTCCAATAATAGCGGCGCCGCCGCAGCAAGCTGGCCGCCGATAATGGTGTCGCCGCCATCGGCCCGATCGGTTTGGAATTGGTGATGGCAGCGCCGACCGGAAAGGCCGGCGCATGCGCATCCGCGGCGATCAATGCGGCCGACGCTTATGGGCAACTTGATCGGCGTCCGCCGCCTTTCTGATCGGTGACCGTCGGAACCAGGCACGGCGGGGGGCGCGCCCGCCCCTCGCCATGCCATGGTCCGATCGCATGAACGATCAAACGACGAATACGTCGTGATAGGTCAGTGCCGCTCCGGGCTCCAGATGGGCGATTTCCACCTGCGGGGCCGATCTCGAGCCGTCGGGATCATAGGACAAGACGCCCGTGGCCCGGTTGTAGAGCAGGTGATCGTTGCTATGGGTGGCGTGTTCTCGCAACTCAAAATACGACGAGTTCACCTGCGTCGGGCTGGACGAGGAACCGGCGCCGAGTTGGGTGAAGACGGCGTTGTCGAGATAGAGCGCGTCGTTTACAGCGTCGAAGTCGGTCAGCGTGTCGACATTGCCGGCGCCATAGGCGGTGTCAAACACAAAGGTGTCGTGGCCCGCGCCGCCGGTCAGCACGTCGTTGCCACCCTTGCCCCGCAATGTGTCGTTGCCAGCCAGGCCATCAAAGGTATCGGCCGCGGCAGTGCCGACAAATGTATCGTTCCCGGTCGTTCCGTGGGTCGGGTCCGTCGGCAGGGTCGGAGATGACGGTAGCGGGTCGGTCGGCACGGTCGGAGATGACGGCAGCGGGTCCGTCCCGTCATGGGCTGCATGCCAGGCCGCCTTGGCGTTGGCCCAGTAATCGCGGGCCGCTTGGCCTTGAAGGACCGTCCAGCCGGCGGGCGGCATTGGATAATCCGCCGGCAGTGGCGTGTCGGAGAGGTTGAGATAGTAATTGCCGTGCGACTCGACCGTCTTGTCCCAGGCCCGCTGCACCCGCTCCAAGCCGTTGTGGTCAACGTCGGTGATCGCCACCACGCAGTCGATGAAGCGCAAGCTGGGAACGATATCGTCAGCGCCTGTGCCCTTGTCCAGTTTGAACGGCGAACCGTGCGTCATCTCGCCTTTGCGAAGATACTCTCCCATGCCTAGAAGCATGCCATCCATGGTGACCGTGTTGTCAGACCCATCCACGTCACCGTCGCCAAGGCTCACTCCGGAAAACACGTGGTCGAACAGCGAATCCCGGATGGTGCCGCCGATGACGTCGTCGTCCTCGACCGCGTCGTCTCGTGAGTAGCCGACATAGGTATCCTCGATGAGGAAGGTGCCAGTGCCGCCGACACGGATGCCATCCCAGGGCTTGGTGATCGTCCAGTCGTCGATGACAAAGCTGTGGGCTGAATTCACGCGGACTGCGGCGGAGTTGACGTAAACGTCCTCCCAGGCGCCGGTTTGGGAGACCGTGCCGTTGATCGTGCCGCCCGACGCCACGAGGTTGTCGCCGGGGTTGACGACCGCGAAGGGATAGAGGTTGGTGGAGCTTCCCTGATTGGCGACGATCCACGAGGCTTTGCTGGCATCGATAGTGGTGTCGGCGGGGAGACCGGATGCTTTATATTGGCGGTAGCCGTAGTCACCGCTCAAGACAATGGTATTCGTATCGGCCATTCTTGGCGACCTTTCACACCCCCACCCTTTCTGCCCAACATGCCTGAAGCCCGAATGGCTCGCGGCCAAAAAAGCCCAGGTTAGCGGTATGGAGCAAATCACAAAATTTAAAAAAAGTGTCTCAAAATGTAACAATATATCTCTAGCGGGAATTGGGTGGCGCGGCGATTTCAGCGCGGATTCTCTTCAGTGGTCTCAACGCGGCTTTCGATCCCTTGCCACCTCCAAAACCCACCGGCCTCGCAGGAGCAGTCCATGAGCGGAGACGGTGCGCACGGGTTCCATCGTTGCAAATCATCGAAATCCGGACGATTGGCGAGACGATCAAATTCGTCCGTGAGTTATGGGGCAAGAACGCACGCCGGGATGTCGAGCGCCCGGCAATGAACTGACCGATATTTGCGTCAGCTCGACATCACGCTCTCTCAATATGAAGTGGAAGTCCGTGCTCTGGTCGCGGCGAGCTGTGGGGCAGGTCCCTCGACAATATCGGCCCGACCTCCTATATGCTTCGCGCAAAAGCACGGAGAAAGGGTGTGTCCCGAGAGCGTGACGTGCTTATGTGGCGCGAAGCCGGGAAACTTGCGTTATCTGGCGACTATGAAGGATGGCTTGCCATCGAATGGGAGCTTCGTAGCAGAGGATTCTCACGCGCCAAGCTGTTGTTCGATAACGACCGGGTCCGAAAAAAATTGGATGAGATCTGCAAGAGGGCACAGGAGCAACGCGCCGACCCCAAACAGACCTAAAGACCAGAAACGCCCCGCCTTTCCAGAACCCAGCCAACCTTTCTCTCTTTCCGATGAGTTGCATTTCTCCACGCCAGGTTTCTCGCCAGGCAGGCGAAAGCGCCGGCCTAAACCTTTTCCGCCGACAGACGTTGTTTGTTCCAGACGGACCGAGCGACCGGCAGCGGAGAGGATCACCCGATGTATTTCATGGCACTGGCCACCGACTACGACGGCACGCTGGCGCATGACGGACTGGTCACCGCCAGCACGCTGTCGGCGCTGAAGAAGCTGAAGAAGTCCGGCCGCAAGCTCATCCTGGTCACCGGCCGCGAACTGCCCGATCTCAAAGAGGTGTTTCCGGAGGTCGGGCTATTCGACAAGGTGGTGGCCGAAAACGGCGCGCTGATCTACACGCCGGCGAGCGAAGAAGAGCAAACAATCTCGCCCTCGCCTTCCGCCGATTTCGTCGACAGACTGAAGAAGCGCGGCGTCAAGCCGCTCTCGGTCGGCCGCTCGATCGTTGCCACCTGGGAGCCGCACCAGGCCACCGTGCTCGACGTCATCAAGGAGCTCGGCCTTGAGCTGGAGATCATCTTCAACAAGGGCGCGGTGATGATCCTGCCCTCAGGCATCAACAAGGCCACCGGACTGGCGGCTGCGCTCAAGGACCTCAGATTGTCGCCGCATAATGTGGTGGGCATCGGCGATGCCGAGAACGACCACGCCTTCCTCAGGGCTTCGGGTTGCAGCATCGCCGTCGCCAACGCATTGCCCGCCGTGAAGGAAACCGCCGACCTCGTCACGAGGGAGGCGCGCGGCAAGGGTGTCGAAGAACTGATCGGCAAGCTGATAAAGCAGGATCATCTGATAGCTCGCAAGCGCTTGCGCGGCGTCCTGCTGGGAACTGCCAACGGCAAGAAGGTCTATCTGTCGCCCGTCGAGACCGTTCTGATCGCCGGAAGCTCCGGTATCGGCAAGTCGACATTGGCCACAGCGCTCACCGAGCGACTTGCCGAACAGGGATTGCAGTTCTGCATTTTCGATCCCGAGGGCGACTATGACGGACTGGAGGGCGCCGTTCCGTTGGGTGATGGCTCGACTACACCCAGCAAGGAACAATTGCTGGAGCTGATCGAAAAGCCTAGCACCAATATCGTGGTCAACGGGCTGGCGCTGAAGGTCGACGAGCGGCCCGACTTCTTTGCCGAATTGCTGCCAGGCCTCGGCAGCGTCCGCTACCGCACGGCAAGGCCGCATTGGCTGATCATCGACGAGGCGCATCACCTTCTGCCCAGGCGCCGCGAGGACACGCGCGCGGTGCTGTCGCTCGAGCTGCCGGGCACGGTGCTGATCACCGTGCATCCGGAAGCGATTTCGACCGGGGTCCTGCGCCTGGTGACGGCGGTCATCGCGCTCGGTCCGAAGGCGAAGAGCGTGATCAAGACCTTCTGCAAGGAGGCCGGGCTGGAGGCGCCCAAGAGCATTCCTTCGCCGAAGGGTGACCGGGTTCTGCTGTGGCGGCCGCAGGACGGCAAGAAGCCGTTCACGGTCAAGGTGATCGAACCCCACCAATCGCTGAAGCGGCACAGCCGCAAATATGCCGAAGGCGAGCTCGACGAGGCCGGCAGTTTCTATTTCACGGGGCCGGAAAAGGCGATGAACCTCAGAGCCCACAACCTGATTATTTTCGCCCAAATGGCAGAAGGCATCGACGACAAGACCTGGGAATATCACCTGCGCGCCGGCGACTATTCCAAATGGTTCCGCCAACAGATCAGGGACAAGGAACTCGCCCGCGAGACGGCAGAGGCCGAGAAGGACAAGCGTCTATCGCCCGAGGACAGCCGCAAGCGCGTGCTGGAGGCCGTGCGCCGGCGTTACACGGCGCCAGCCACGGCACCGGAGAGGTAACTCAGTCGGTTCCGGACGCCAAGCCGCCCTCAACTCGCCTCGCGCATCGCCTCAGCCGCCTGCAGGTCGACCGAGACCAGCTGGCTGACGCCCTGCTCGGCCATGGTGACGCCGAACAGCCGGTCCATGCGCGCCATGGTGATCGGGTTGTGGGTGATGATGACGAAGCGCGTCTCGGTGGTCTTCGACATCTCGTCCATCAGATTGCAGAAGCGCTCGACATTGTGGTCGTCGAGCGGGGCGTCGACCTCGTCGAGCACGCAGATCGGCGCCGGATTGGTAAGGAAGACGGCAAAAATCAGCGACATGGCGGTGAGCGCCTGCTCGCCGCCGGAGAGCAGCGTCATGGTCTGCGGCTTCTTGCCCGGCGGGCGGGCGAGGATTTCGAGGCCGGCTTCCAGCGGATCTTCGGACTCGATCAGCTGCAATTCGGCCGTGCCGCCGCCGAAAAGATGCGAGAACAGGCGCTGGAAGTGGCCGTTGACCACCTCAAAGGCCGACAGCAGGCGTTCGCGGCCCTCGCGGTTGAGGCTCTGGATCGCCTGGCGCAGTTTTCTGATCGCCTCGATGATGTCCTCGCGCTCGGAAACGATGATTTCCAGGCGGTCCGACAGCTCCCTCTGTTCTTCCTCGGCGCGCAGATTGACGGCCCCGAGCCGCTCGCGCTCGATCTTCAGCCGGTCGAGCTGGCGCTCGACCTCGGCCATGTCCGGCGTCGGATCGTCGGTCTCTAGCCCGGTATGCTTGATGACGAGATGCGGCGGCGTGTTCAACGCTTCCTGGATGCGCGCCTCGACCTCGGCGCGGCGTTCGTCGGCCGCGGTCAGCCGCTCCTCGGCGCGGACGCGGGTCTCGCGCGCTTCGGCAAGCGACTGGATCGCCGCGGTCGCCGCCTTGTCGAGCTCGGCCTGCTTGGTCTCCGCTTCCTGCAGGCGATCGCCGGCGGCCTGGCGCAGCGCCTCGGCCTCGGAAAGCTGACTCAACAGCGCACGGCGCTTGGCGTCGATCTCGTCGGGCGCGTCGGCCAGCCGCTCGCGCTCAGCTTCGGCCTCAGCCTTGCGCTCGCCAAGCGCGGCGATCTGCGTCGAGGCGTTTTCGGCCCGCTCCAGCCAGTTCTTGCGCTCGGTGCCGATCGCGTCGAGCCGGCGCATGCGCGCTTCGGCCTCGCGCCGTAGGCCGTCATGCACGGCGCGCGTATCGGCAAGCGTGGCGCGGTCGCGAGCTACACTGGCGGAGGCCTGCTCGAGCTGGAGCTGCAGGTCGCCGAGATCGGGCGCGTCCCTGAGCATCTCCTCGGCTTCGAGGAAAGCGGCTTGCGTCTCTTCATGGCTGTCGACGATGCGCGCGCGGGCGTCATCCAAGGCAGCACGGCGGCTCGCCAGCTCGCCGCCGGCCTTCTCGGCCTCGGCCAGCGCGTTGCGGGCGGCGTCCAGTGCGTGCTGGGCATCGCGTCCGGCCTGACGCGCGTTGCGCTCGGCCTCGCTCGCCTGGCGCATCGCCTGCTCGGCACGCGCCAGCGCGTCCTCGGCCTCGCGCACGACGCGGGTCGCCTGCACGGCCTCGGCATCGAGCTCCGCCAGGCGGTTCTTCTGCGCCAGCCGCTGCGCGGCAGCGGTCGGCGCATCGGCGCTGGCCGTCAAGCCGTCCCAGCGCCAGAGCGCGCCGTCGCGGCTGACCAGCCGCTGGCCGGGCGCGAGCTGCGCCTGAAGGCGACGCCCATCGGCGGCGTCGGCGATGCCGATCTGCGCCAGGCGGCGGGCAAGCTGCGCCGGCGCGCGCACCACACTCGCCAGGCTCCTCACGCCTTCAGGCAGGGCCGCGTCACCCGGTTGGACCGCGCTCTCGCCCCAATGTACCGGGGCGCTGCGGTCGAGCGGCACCTCGAGGTCCTCGCCGAGCGCGGCGCCAAGTGCCGTCTCGTAGCCGCGCTCGACGCTGATCTGCTCCAGCACCGAAGGAAAGAGATCGCCGCTCGCGGCGTTGAGTATCTTGGCCAGCGTGCGCGCTTCCGTCTCGATGCGCTGCAATTCGGCCTTGGCATCCTGCAGAGGCGGACGGGCGGCACTTTCGGCGGCGCGCGCTTCGGCGACCGCCTGCTCGGCGGCGATGGCGCCTAGCTCGCTCTCTTCCAGCCGGGCAAGCGCGTCCTCGACCAGCAGCCGCTTCTCGGCGGGATCGGGCAGGCCGGAAATGCGCGTCACAATATCGGAGAGCTCGCGATCGACCTCGGCAAGCTGGCGAGCGAAGCGGTCGCGGCGCTCGGCGGTCTCACGCAAAGTGCGCTCGATCTGGTGGCGCGAAGCGGCCGCCTCGGCGCGTTCGGCCGTCAGCGCGGCAAGCCTGGCTTCGCTCTGCGAGAGCGTCGCGCCGGCCTGCTCGAAGGCGGCGCGGGTGGTGGCTTCGCGCTCGGCAGCACCTGCATTGTCCGAATTGAGCTCGGCTTCCTCGGCGCGGAGACGCTCGAGAATGTCGGCATTGTCGCGCACCATCCGCTCCTCGCGGGCGATGTCTGCATCGAGCTGTTGCAGGCGCCGCTCCAGCTCCGCCTGGCGCGAGCGGATGCGGCCGGCCTCTTCTTCGATCTGCGTCTTGGCGATCGACAGGCGCTGAAAGGCCGCCGCCGCGGCCGCTTCCGCGTCGCGCAGGTCGGGCAGGCGGTGGGCGGCGATGCCCTGCTCCCTCGCAGCGGCCATCTGGGCTGCGGCGCGGTCACCGACCAGCGTGGTGGCAACGGCAAGCGCCGAACGCGCTTCGCCTTCCTGGGTTTTGGCCAGCGTCCAGCGCAGATGCAGAAGCGTCGCCTCGGCCTTGCGGATGTCGGCCGACAGGTTCTTGAAGCGCGAAGCCTGGCGCGCCTGGCGCTTCAGGCTGTCGATCTGGCTTTCCAGCTCGCCGACGACATCGTCAAGCCGTTCGAGGTTCTGTTCGGCCGCCTTCAGCCGAAGCTCCGCCTCGTGCCGGCGCGTGTGCAGGCCGGAGATACCGGCGGCTTCTTCGAGCAGCGCCCGGCGCGCCTGAGGCTTGGCCTGGATCAGCTCGCCGATGCGGCCCTGGCCGACCATGGACGGCGAGCGCGCGCCGGTCGACTGGTCGGCGAAGAGCAGTTGCACGTCCTTGGCACGCGCTTCCTTGCCGTTGATGCGGTAGAGCGAGCCCGCCTCGCGCTCGATGCGGCGCGACACCTGCAATTCATCGGCGTCGTTGAAGGCGGCGGGTGCCGTGCGGTCCGAATTGTCGAGGAAGAGCGTGACTTCGGCGGTGTTGCGCGCCGGCCGCGCGCCGGAGCCGGAAAAGATCACGTCGTCCATGCCGGACGCGCGCATGTTCTTGTAGGAGCTTTCGCCCATCACCCAGCGCAGCGCCTCGACAAGGTTGGACTTGCCGCAGCCGTTCGGCCCGACAATGCCGGTCAGCCCGCGTTCGATGACGAACTCGCCGGGCTCGACGAAGGACTTGAAACCGAGGAGGCGAAGGCGCGAAAACTTCATTCGCGCCGCTCCGCAAAGACCGACATGCCGAAGCCAAGCAGCTTCGGCGCGGCCTGGACGTCAGAGCAGAGGGTCGATGATGGCCGACATTTCCTCAATCGACATCGCCCCTTTGTAGGTCTTTCCGTTGATGAAGAAGGTCGGCGTCGAGTCGACCTTGAACTCGTCCGCTCCGCGTTTCTGGACTGCTCTCACATCGTCCAGAAGCTTCTGGTCCGTCAAGCAGGCCTCAAATGACTCCTGTGTAAAACCGGCGAGCTTGGAAATCTGCAGCAGCGCTTCCTTGGTGTTGCTGACGCCGACCCAGCTCGGCTGCTGCTTGAACAACACGTCCACCATGGCGAAATAGTTGTCCTTGGCGCAGCGCGCCAGCATGAAGCCGGCCTCGGCGCTCGGGTCGAAGGGGAATTCGCGCAGGATATAGCGCACCTTGCCCGTGTCGATGTATTTCGACTTCAGCTCAGGGAAGGTTGTGTCGTTGAAATGCGCGCAATGCGGGCAGGTCATCGAGGCATATTCGACGATGGTGACCTTGGCGTCGTCCTTGCCGAGCTGCTTGTCGGGCAAAGCGCCGGGCTTGAGCAGTTCCGCCATGTCGACGGTGCCCTGCGCTTCCAGCACCTGAGCGGCCGCGGGCGTGGCAGGCTTGGCTGGCGTCGACGGATTGGCGGGCTTCACATCGGCCGCCTTTGCCTCTTCACCCGAGTCGCTGCACGCGGCAAGCAGCGCCACTGCCGGAACGGCGGCCAGCGTGGTCAGAAGGTTTCTGCGAGACAAAGAGCGGTTCATGCGAATCACCTGATATCGGTTGGATTTTGCAATGCAAGGGCTAGAAAAGGCGAGAGTTGGCGCGAATTAAGGCATCGGCATCCCCAATCCAATCGCCAAATTTTTCGGGCGCGATCACGAATATGCGATATTGACGACAATTTTGCAGCGCGCTCCACGACTTTTCCCGAAACCGCCGGAACTTTCGGGAGACATGCTCAGGGCTTTTTTTGTCCGAGGATGGTCGCGCCGAGCCGCTCGAGCGAAGCGCGCAAGCCATCATCCTCGATCTTGCCGACCGTTCGCGCCAGCTTCGATTTCTCGGCCTCGCTGAGCGGCCTCGGTTGTGGTTTCGGCCGCGCTTTCGCCGAAAGGACCGGCTTCTGCAGGATCTTGATGCGGCCTATAGCGTTGAAACCCAGGAAGGCGTTGACGCGGTTGATGACCTCGCCCGCCTCATGCTGGAGATGCAGCGCCGCCATGCCTTCGCAGGCAATGATCAGCACCGCCGGCTCGAACGGATCGTCCTCATGCAGGCGGCGCGGCCACTGGATCTTTTCCGGGCGCGAGTGGCTGGCCAGGCGCGGCCCGGCGATCTCTTCCCAGGACTGCACCAGTCCGATCGAGATGCCGGCGCGCTTCTTCAGGACAGGATCGAGGATCTCGGTCGCGAGATCGCTCACCGGAACGGGATTGCCGAAGGGCCTTTTCCCTGCCATGTGCGTTCTCCGATCCTAACTCACCCGATCAATGGCACCGCAAGACCAGACCCGCAAGGCCGCAGCCGAGAAGTGCGTATCCGGAGATAGCAGCATCGCCGTCCGCCTGCTTGCCTGGTACGACGCGCATCACCGCAACCTGCCCTGGCGCGTGACGCCGAGTGCGTTCTCGCGTGGGACAAAACCCGACCCTTATCGCGTCTGGCTCTCCGAGGTCATGCTGCAGCAGACCACGGTAGAGGCGGTGAAAGCCTATTTCCGGACGTTTGTCGAGAAATGGCCGACCGTCGAGGCGCTGGCGGCAGCGCCGGCCGAGGACGTCATGAAGGCCTGGGCCGGGCTCGGTTATTACTCGAGGGCACGCAATCTCAAAGCCTGCGCCGATCTCGTGGCGCAGCGGGGCGGCCGCTTTCCCGACACCGAGGCGGGATTGAAGGAATTGCCGGGCATCGGCGCCTACACGGCGGCCGCCATCGCGGCGATCGCCTTCGACCGGCCTGCCGCCGTCGTCGACGGCAATGTCGAGCGTGTCATCTCGCGGCTCTATTCGGTGGAGACGCCGCTCAGCGAGGCCAAGCCGGAAATCCGAGCGCTGGTCGAGAAGCTCGTGCCACGTGCAAGGCCCGGCGATTTCGCCCAGGCGATGATGGATCTCGGCGCAACGATCTGCACGCCGCGGCGGCCGCGCTGCACGCTGTGCCCGCTGCGCGAGGATTGCAGCGCGATCCTGTCAGGCGATCCGGAGCGCTTTCCAGTCCGCCTGCCCAAGGGCGACAAGCCGCTCAGGCGCGGTGCTGCCTTTGTCGCTCAACGCGATGACGGCGCCATCCTGCTGCGCAAACGGCCGGACAAGGGGCTGCTCGGCGGCATGACCGAGGTGCCGACCACGGCGTGGACGGCGCGGGCCGACGGCGCTACGACGGCGGACGCAGCGCCCATTTCGGCCGACTGGCGGCGCGCCGGGCGGATCGGCCATGTCTTCACCCATTTCGCGCTCGAACTCGACGTCTTCCATGCCCACATCAGGGGTGATGCGCCCAACGGGCATTTCTGGTCGCTAGCCCACGAAATTCCCGGGGAAGCGCTGCCCACCGTCATGAAAAAGGTAATCGAGGCAGCGATACCGGGCGCAACCAAAAAGCAAGCCCCGCTGCGCCCGCGTTGAAAGGACCGCAATGACTGACATCCGCCACATCGTGTTCGATATCGGCAAGGTGCTGATCCACTACGATCCGGACCTTCCGTTCAGCCGGCTGATCCCGGATGCCGAGGAGCGGAAATGGTTCTTCGACAATGTCTGCACCAGCGCTTGGAACATCGAGCAGGATCGCGGCCGCACCTGGCAAGACGCCGAGGCGCTGCTGATCGCCGAACACCCCGATCACGCCGAGAACATCCGCAACTTCCGCCGCTGCTGGCACGAGATGGTGCCGCATGCCTATGACGACAGCGTCGCCATCATGGTCGGCCTTATCGACAGGGGCCGCGATGTGACCATGCTGACCAATTTCGCCGCCGACACGTTCGCCGAAGCCCGCCGGCGCTTCGACTTTCTCAATCGGCCGCGCGGCGTCACGGTCTCGGGCGAGATCGGCCTGATCAAGCCGGACCAGGCCATCTACGACCGTCACGTCGCATCCTTCGACCTGGAGCCGGCCGCCACACTCTTCATCGACGACAGCCAGAAGAATGTCGACGGCGCCAAGGCCGCCGGCTGGCAGGCGGTGCTGTTCACCGATGCCAAGGCGCTTCAAGCGGATCTTGAACGGCTCGGGATTGCGGCCTGAACTGAATCACTTGCGGCAATCGGTTGAGCTTTCGATTCAAGCGGATCAGCCGCCTGCCCGCTCCATTCCGAGGCGGGCGATGCGGCGCAATTCGTCGATCGGGGTGAGGCCGCCGCTGCGCTCATAGTGCCAGAAGGTCCAGCCGTTGCAGGCGTCCAAACCCTGCACCTCGGCGCCGATCTTGTGGATCGAGCCGGCGCTGTCGCCGATGGCCAGCGTGCCGTCGGCGCGCACCTTGGCCGCCCAGCGCTTCTTGGCGTCGTAAAGTGTGGCGCCCGGCGCCACCAGGCCGGTGTCGATCAGGCTTATGAAGGCGACGCGCGGCTCGGCGCGCTTGCCGGACAGCACGGTGAGGTCGGCCTCATCCAGCGGGCGCACGGCGGCGATGCGCTCATTGGCGGCATCGATGTAGGATTGCTCGCGCTCGATGCCGACGAAGTGACGGCCGAGGCGCTTGGCGACCGCACCCGTGGTGCCCGAGCCGAAGAAGGGATCGAGCACGACATCGCCCGGCTTGGTCGAGGCCATCATGATGCGGGCCAGCAGCGCTTCCGGCTTCTGCGTGGGATGCAGCTTGTTGCCGTTCTCGTCTTTCAGGCGCTCGGCGCCGGTGCAGATCGGGAACAGCCAGTCCGAGCGCATCTGCAAATCGTCATTCGAGGCCTTCAGCGCTTCGTAGTTGAAGGTGTAGCCCTTGGACTTCTGGTCGCGCGAGGCCCAGATCATCGTCTCATGGGCGTTCTGGAAGCGGCGGCCGCGGAAATTCGGCATCGGGTTGGTCTTGCGCCAGACGACGTCGTTCAGGATCCAGAAGCCGAGATCCTGCATCCTGGCACCGACGCGGAAGATGTTGTGGTAGGAGCCAATCACCCAGATCGTGCCATTGGGCTTCAGCACGCGTCGCGCGGCAAGCAGCCAGGCGCGGGTGAAGGCGTCATAGGCCTCAAAACTCTCGAACCGGTCCCAGTCGTCGTCGACGGCGTCCACCTTGGACTGGTCGGGCCGATGCAGGTCGCCGTCGAGTTGCAGGTTGTAAGGCGGATCGGCGAAGATAACGTCGATCGACTTTTCGGGCAGCCTGTCGAGGGCGGCGACGCAGTCGCCTTTGAGGATCGTGTCCAGCCATTCGGACTGCTGGGGAGCGTGGGAAAGCTCGTCGAGAAGACGCACGGCAGACATCAAAACACCCAAAGCACGCGTTACGATTTACTGGCCGTTATGGTTACCGATCAGCGTAAACATTCGGTGAAGGTCGGGCGAGAGCCTGCGCCACTGATTTGCGAACATCGGCCCATTGGTGTATGCCGCGCCGCTTGGGCCAGTCAGGCCATTTTCCTCCCAGCTTCGGATTGCCATGCCCCAGCCAGACCTTGTCATCTTTGATTGCGAGGGCGTGCTCGTCGATTCCGAAATCATCGCCGCGCGCGTCGAGGCCGAGCTTCTGACATCCGCCGGATACGAGATTTCGCCGGAGGAGCTTGCCGAGACCTATGCCGGACTGACCTTCAAGGACATCCTGATGCGGGTCGAGGAGAAATCTCACCTTCCTTTTCAGGCCTCGCTGATCGACCGCGCCGAGGAACTCGTCGATCGCAAGCTGCGCAGCGACGTGCGCATCATTGACGGCGCACGCGAGGCGGTGGCGGCGGTCACCGCGCCGCGCGCCGTCTGCTCCAATTCACGCACCGAGCGGATCGAGTTCATGCTTGAAAAGGTGCGCCTGCTGCCCTTCTTCGCCGGCCGCATCTTTTCGGGGCTCGACATCCCCGGCAAGAAGACCAAGCCGGCACCGGACGTGTTCCTCTATGCCGCCGAACAGCTCGGCGCCAACCCGAAGAACACTTTCGTCATCGAGGATTCGGTGCACGGCGTCACCGGCGCCAGGACGGCGGGCATGCGCGTCATCGGCTTCACCGGCGCGGGGCACAGCTATCCCGGCCATGCCGACTCGCTGACCGAAGCGGGCGCCGAAACCGTCATCCGCCGTTTGGCGGAACTCGGCAGCACGATTGCGGCATTGTCGGAGTGGTCGGAGGACGCTTAACCGCGGAAGCGCGATTGGAGGCGAACCAGATCAGTTTGTCGCCGCCGCGGCGACGCGCTTCTTCCTCTTGGCCTTGGACTTGTCCGTCGCTGCCGGCGCGTTCTCGTCATAGCCGGCATAGGCTTGGTAGTCGCGGGCGGTCGGCTCCGGCACTACGACGTTGGTGTCGGTGAAGACGAACTGCGTCGCGGCAGACGGATCGGTGACCTGCACCTGATACTGATGAAGCTGCGAATAGAGCACGTCAGGCCCATGTTGGACCGCGATGCGGATCGGCATCGTCACGGTACCGGGCGTGAACAGCGGTCCCGGCACGACCTTGCCGGCCACCGCGATCTTCATCGTCAGCTGGCCGTTTTCGTGAGTGCAGTCGCGCGTCACGTCGGTGATCGAGGCCTGGTAAATGATCTTGGCGGGATCGCGATTGGGGTCGACGGGTTGACCGTTCGGTCCGGTCTGTGCGGCTGCGGCTGCCTCGGCTTCAGCGTCCGCCGCGGCATCGACTTTCTTTTTCTTCGTCTTGGCGGCGGCGCCCTTAGCATAGGTATTGAAGAAGGCGGTGCCGTCGCGCAGCGTCACTTTCGGGCAGTAGGCGCGCAACTGGCTGGCAAGCACCTTGGGGTCCTGCGGCGGTGGCGGCGCGGTCGGGTCCTTCTTGCTGAAGCCGAAGTTCAAAATGCCATTGTCGCTCGATTGGCAGCCTGCGGCGGCAAGCATAAAGCCGGTGAGCGCCAGACCCGCGACAACACGGCGGTTGACCGAATAAAACCTCATGAACTGCACTTCCCTCTCACAAAGCCGGTGACGTATATCAACGCCGCGGCGAAAATGCGACTGAGCCGGCTCGGAAAATTAACCAATTTGCCGTGGATGACGCGGCCGGCAGCAATGGGTTCTTGACGATGCAATATGTGAGTACCCGCGGGGATGCGCCCGTGCTTGGATTTTCGGACGCGGTGCTGGCCGGACTGGCGCGCGACGGCGGGCTTTACCTGCCGCGCGAATGGCCGCAGTTCTCGTCCGCCGATATTCGCGCCATGCGCGGCCTCGCCTATCCCGACCTTGCCATCCGCGTCTTGACACCCTTCCTCGGCGGCGAGATAGCCGCACCCGTCTTCGAACGGCTGGTGCGTGAAGCCTACGCGACTTTCCGGCACGATGCGGTCTGCCCGCTGGTGCAGACGGGCAAAAACACCTTCATCCTCGAGCTCTTCCACGGCCCGACGCTGGCCTTCAAGGACGTGGCGATGCAGCTGCTCGCGCGGCTGATGGACCATGTGCTGGCTGAACGGGGCAACCGCGCGACCATCGTCGGCGCCACCTCCGGCGACACCGGAGGCGCGGCAATAGACGCCTTCGCCGGCCGCGACCGCACCGATATCTTCATCCTCTTCCCCAACGGCAAGGTCTCGCCGGTGCAGCAGCGGCAGATGACGACGTCGAGCGCCGCGAATGTGCACGCGCTGTCGATCGAAGGCAATTTCGACGATTGCCAGGGCCTGGTGAAGGATATGTTCAACGACCACGGCTTCCGCGACAGGGTGTCGCTGTCGGGTGTCAATTCGATCAACTGGGCCCGCATCATGGCCCAGATCGTCTATTACTTCTCCTCGGCGCTGTCGCTGGGCGCGCCCGACCGGCCGGTGTCATTCACCGTGCCGACCGGCAATTTCGGCGATATTTTCGCCGGTTATGCCGCCAAGCGAATGGGGCTGCCGGTCGAGCGGCTGATCATCGCCACCAACGACAACGACATATTGGCACGCACGCTTGCAAGCGGCGAATATCGCACCAAGGGCGTGTTCGCCACCACCTCGCCGTCGATGGACATCCAGGTGTCCTCGAACTTCGAGCGCCTGCTGTTCGAGGCGGCGGGCCGGGATGCCGCGACGGTCAGGCGCTACATGAACGGGCTGAAGCAGTCCGGCGCCTTTACCGTCGAAGCGGGCGAAATGGCGAGGATGCGTGCGGAGTTCGACGCCGGCCGCGCCAGCGTCGACGAGGTCGCGGCAACCATTCGCCAGACGCTTGAAGCGAGCAGCTATCTGCTCGATCCGCACACGGCCGCCGCTATGCACGTTGCGGCCCGCCATATGTCGGGCGCCGTGCCCATGGTGGTTCTCGGCACCGCGCATCCGGCCAAATTCCCGGCGGCGGTCGAGGCCGCCAGCGGCGTTACGCCAGCGCTGCCGGCCTGGCTCGCCGGCTTGATGACAGCCGACGAAAAGTACACCATACTTCCATCCGAGCTGAAAATGGTGGAAGAATACGTGAGCCGCCACACGCGGGCGGCCCGTTAGGGAGTAGTTGCCATATGGGTGTTGAGGTAAGCCGTCTGTCGAACGGCCTGACGGTCGCCACCGAAACCCTTCCAAGCCTCGAATCCGTTGCCCTTGGCGCCTGGGTCAAGTCGGGCGCACGCAATGAACGCGACGAAGAGCACGGCATGGCCCATCTGCTCGAACACATGGCTTTCAAGGGAACGAAACGGCGCAGCGCCTTCGAGATCGCCTCGGAAATCGAGAATGTCGGCGGCGAGATCAACGCGGCCACCAGCGTCGAGACGACCTCCTACTACGCCAGGGTGCTTTCCGCCGACGTGCCGCTCGCGGTCGACATCCTGGCCGACATCCTGCAGGAATCGGAGTTCGATCCGGAGGAACTGGAGCGCGAGCAGCATGTGATCCTGCAGGAGATCGGCGCCGCGCACGACACACCCGACGACATCGTCTTCGACCGTTTCACCGAAACCGCCTTCCGCCACCAGACCATCGGCCGCTCGATCCTCGGCACGCCGGAGACGGTCAAATCCTTCACCTCCAGGCAGCTGCACGATTTCATCGAACGGCAATATGGCGCCGAGCGCATGGTGATCGTGGCCGCCGGCGACATCAAGCACGACAATTTCGTGCGCGAGGTGGAAAGGCAGCTTGGCGGCTTCCGCGCCAAGGCCACCAGCAACATCCCGCAATATGCGCAGTATGTCGGCGGCGACTTCCGCGAGGACCGCGACCTGATGGACGCGCAGATCGTGCTCGGCTTCGAGGGCCGCGCCTACCATGTGCGCGACTTCTATGCCTCGCAGGTGCTGTCGATGATCCTCGGCGGCGGCATGTCGTCGAGGCTGTTCCAGGAAGTGCGCGAGAAGCGCGGCCTGTGCTATTCGGTCTATGCCTTCCACTGGGGCTTTTCCGACACCGGCATTTTCGGTGTGCATGCGGCGACCGGACAGAGTGATATCGCCAAGCTGGTGCCGGTCATCATCGACGAATTGCAGAAGGCCGGGGAAAGCATCCAGCAGGATGAGCTCGACCGCGCACGCGCGCAATATCGGGCCGGCCTCATCATGTCGGCCGAAAGCCCGGCAAGCCGCGCCTCGCAGATCGCCAGGCAGTTGCTGCTGTTCGGGCGGCCGATCGCCAAGGAGGAGTTGATGGAGCGGCTGGCGGCGCTGACGGTCGAGCGGCTGACCGATCTCTCCTCGCGGCTGTTCTCGACCAAGCCGACGCTGACGGCGGTCGGCCCCGTGGGCACGCTGGCGCCCTACGAGGCGATCCTCGAATCGCTTGCGGGCCCGCAGACGACGGCTCGCAGGCTCGCCGTCTAACCTTCGTTCCAAAGTCGTGTTCGCGCTTCCTTTCTTTCGCCGCGACCTGCCGGCACTGAAGGGCGAAAAAGTCACGTTGCGCGTGCCTTTGACCAACGATTACCGCGAATGGTCGACGCTGCGCGGCGAAAGCCGCGCCTTCCTGGAGCCATGGGAGCCGCGCTGGCAGCCTGACGAGCTCGACCGCACCGCCTGGCGGCTGCGCATCGGCCGCTACCGCGAGGACTATGCGCAAGGCACGGCCATTGCCTTCTTCATCTTCGAGAAGTCGAGCGGCAAGCTCGCCGGCGGCATCACGCTCGGCAACATCCGCCACGGTGTCGCGCAAAGCGGCCACATCGGCTACTGGATCGGCGAGCGCTTCGGCGGCCGTGGACTGATGACCGACGCGGTCAAGGTGGTGTCGCGTTTTGCCTTCGATACGCTGCGGTTGCACCGGATCGAGGCTGCCTGTATTCCCGACAACGCACGGTCGATCCGCGTGCTTGAAAAAGCCGGATTCCGGCGCGAAGGACTTCTCAGATCCTATCTCCGGATCAACGGCATCTGGCAGGATCACTACCTCTACGCCCGGATCGCGGACGATCCGCCGGGTGATGGAACGAAGGGCTGATATGTGACGACTTTTTCGCGAATCGCGTCGCTGTTCGCCCTCATCCTGGCGCTCTTCGTCACGCTTTCAGCGGTTGCGCCGGCATTGGCCGTCGAGCCGATCAAGATTGCCCGCGACGACAAGGCGCTCGACCTTTCGGGCGCAGTCGAGATCTACCGGAACCAGGGCGAGAATTTCCAGGTCTCGACCGCGCCCGGCCCCGACGGCATCGTGCGGCGCATCGAGGTTGAGGCCAATGACGCGCGCTCGACCGGCGACTGGGCGGTGTTCGCGCTCGCCAACACCACCGACCAGCAGCTCGATAGGCTGATCGTCGCGCCGCATTTCCGCCTGGTGAATTCCGGTATTTTCTGGCCCGATCTCGGCTCGACGCGCATCGCGGCGATCACGCCCAGCGAGGGCTTCGCGCTCGACCGCCAGACCAGCCCCGACGCTGATGTGTTCCGGGTGACGCTCAACCCCGGAACGGTCGTCACCTTCATCGCCGAGCTCGCCTCGCCCAAGCTGCCGCAGGTCTATCTGTGGGACCCGGAATCCTACAAGGACTCGGTCAATTCCTACACGCTGTTCCGCGGCATCGTCATCGGCATCGCCGGCCTCTTGGCGCTGTTCCTGACCATCCTGTTCGTCGTCAAGGGAACCTCGATGTTCCCGGCCACCGCCGCGCTTGCCTGGGCGGTGCTCGCCTATATCTGCGTCGATTTCGGCTTCCTCAACAAGGTCATCGAAATCTCGCCCGGCAACGAGCAGATTTGGCGGGCCGGTACCGAGGTGGCGCTGGCGGGTACCTTCGTGGTGTTCCTGTTCGCCTATCTCAACCTCAACCGATGGCACGGCCATTTCAGCTATGGCGCGCTGGTCTGGATCCTCGGGCTGCTGCTGATTGCCGGCGTGGCCATCGTCGATCCGGCGGTCGCCGCCGGCATCGCCCGCATCTCGTTTGCCGCCACCGCGCTCACCGGCCTCGGCCTCATCATCTTCCTCGGAATTCGCGGCTATGACCGCGCGATCATGCTGGTGCCGAGCTGGGTGATGGTGCTGCTCTGGCTATGCGGCTCGTGGATGGCGATCACCGGCATGCTGGACAACGACATCGCCCAGCCGGCGCTCGGCGGCGGTCTGATCCTGATCATCCTGTTGATCGGCTTCACCGTTATGCAGCACGCTTTTGCCGGCGGCGCGCTGCACCAGGGCCTGTTTTCCGACCTCGAGCGCCAGGCGCTTGCAGTCGCCGGCTCGGGCGACATCGTTTGGGACTGGGACGTGCTGCGCGACCGCGTGGTGACCAAGCCCGACATCAGCCTGCAGCTCGGCCTTGCCCCTAACAGCCTTTCGGGCGCCGCCCGCAACTGGCTGCCGGTGCTGCATGCCGACGACCGCGACACCTTCCGCACAACGCTGGACGTGGTGCTGGAGCACCGCCGCGGCCGCGTGGCCCAGAATTTCCGCCTGCGCGGCGCCGACGGGCATTATCATTGGTTCGCGCTGCGCGCCCGCCCCGTAATCGGGTCGGATGGCGAGGTGATCCGCTGTGTCGGCACCATGGTCGACGTGACCGAGCAGAAGAAATCCGAGGAAAGGCTGCTGCACGACGCCGTGCACGACAACCTGACCGGCCTGCCTAACCGCGAGCTGTTCATGAACCGGCTGGAGGCGATCATCTCGATCGCCCGCACCGAGGACAAGGTGCGCCCGACCGTCTTCGTCATCGACATCGACCGTTTCAAGCAGGTCAATGACGGGCTCGGCATTTCGGCCGGCGACACCATCCTGCTGACCATCGCGCGCCGGCTGCACCGGCTCTTGAAGCCCAAGGATTCGCTGTCGCGCTTTGCCGGCGACCAGTTCGCGCTGATGCTGCTGTCGGAACAGGATCCGGCCCGCATCGCCGCCATGGCCGATGCCATCAAGCATGCGATCAACAATCCGATCACCTTTGCCAAGCGCGAGATCGTGCTCACCGCCTCGATCGGCCTGATCACCTGGACGACGGCGCAAACCTCGTCGGAGGACATGGTCAAGGACGCCGAGCTTGCTATGCATCAGGCCAAGCGTTTCGGCGGCGACAGGATCGAGCCGTTCCGGCCGGCCTTCCGCACCGTCGGCACCGACAGGCTGCAGTTCGAATCCGATCTTCGCCGCGCCATCGAGCGGCGCGAATTCACGCTTGCCTACCAGCCGATCGTGCGGCTGGAGGATGGCAGCGTCGCCGGCTTCGAGGCGCTGCTCAGATGGGATCATCCGCGGCGCGGCATGATCCCGCCGGGAGACTTCATCCCGGTGGCTGAGAATTGCGGCCTGATCGTGCAGCTCGGCCTGTTCGCCATGCAGCAGGCTGCCGAGGATCTGGCCGCCTGGCAGAAGCAGATCGGCGACGCGCCGCTGTCGGTTTCGGTCAACCTCTCCAGCCGGCAGCTCATCCGCCGCGACCTGGTCAGCGACGTGCGCTCCGTCATTGCGCGGGCCAACTTGAAGCCGCGCTGCTTCCGGCTGGAACTCACTGAATCGCTGGTGATGGACAATCCCGAGCAGACCGCGCATGTGCTGACCAAGCTCAAGCAACTCGGCATCGGACTGTCGCTCGACGATTTCGGCACCGGCTATTCATCGCTCTCCTACCTGACGCGCTTCCCCTTCGACACGATCAAGATCGACAAGAGCTTCGTCGACGACGCAACGCCGAAACGTGCGGTGCTGCTCAAGTCCATGGTCAACATGGCCCATGAGCTTGGCCTGTCGGTCGTCGCCGAAGGCATCTCCGACGAGAGCGACGCGCTGGAGCTGCGCCAGATGGGCTGCGAATATGTCCAGAGCTTCATGTTCGGCGCGCCGATGCCCGGCGAACTGGTGCTGAAGACGCTGAGGGAGCAGTACCCGCTCACTCAGGCTTAGAGAGCGTTGCTTCGGCGCTTACGAACTGCGGCGACCTTCCAACTTCGTTATCACCCTAAACGCTCAGAGCGCCGCCATTCCTCGGAGGTGATGACGAAGCCAAGGCGGGGTTCGACTGATCCCGCAGCAAAGGCGTTTAAGCGTGCCCCGCGGCGGCGCTCAAATGGGCGAGATCGATGCCGATCGAGGCAAGGATGCGATCGTATTTGCGCTCGATGTCGGCGTCGAAGAGCAGCTCAGGCGTCGCCGGGCAGGTCAGCCAGCCATTCTCGGCGATCTCGCTTTCGAGCTGGCCGGCGCCCCAGCCGGAATAGCCGAGCGCCATCAGCGCATGACGCGGGCCGCGACCCGTCGAGATGGCGCGCAGGATGTCGACCGTGGCGGTCAGGCAGATGTCGTCGGAGACGTTGAGCGAAGATTCCACGCGATAGTCGCCGGAATGCAGCACAAAGCCGCGGCTGCGGTCGACGGGCCCGCCATTGCGCACGACGAAATCGCGGGCATGCGCCGGCAAGCGGATTGCTTCCTGCTCGTTCACGATGCCAAGCTGCACCAGAAGGTCGGGGAACAGCATCTGCTGCGTTTGATTGATGATCAGGCCCATAGCGCCCTCGTCGCTGTGGGCGCAGATATAGATGACGGAGCGCGTGAAGCGGTCGTCCTTCATGCCGGGCATGGCAATCAGGAACTGATCGTCGAGAAAGCCGCGTCCGGCCGTCTTCTTTTTGTGACGCAACAAGTCCATGGAGCTGAGGGTAACCCGTTTCCGCGGCGCCGAAAAGATGGTCAGGCTGCCCGATGTCACGCAAATATGATACCTGCAGGAACATGAAACCATTGCGCGGCCAAGAACGGGCGATCAAATCACCGGTCATGCGATACCTGAATATTGTGGCGCTCGGCGCCGTCGTCGGCCTGGCAGCGGGGCAGCCGGCCGAGGCATCATCCTCGGCCTGGTACAACAGCGAAGGCGGCAAGGTGCGGCTGGTGACCAGCGGCAAGCCGGACGAGGCGGGCAAGATCCACGGCGTGCTCGACATCGCGCTGAAGCCAGGCTGGAAAACCTATTGGCGCGATCCCGGCGACGCCGGTGTGCCGCCGCAGATCGACATCTCGGCCAGCACCAACATCGCAGATGCAAAGCTGTCGTTTCCGCCGCCGCAGCGCCACGACGACGGCTACGGCAAATGGGCCGGCTATGACCGTCCCGTATCGCTGCCGGTGACCTTCACGCTGTCGGCGCCCGACCAGCCGGCGACGATCGATGCCAACGTCTTTCTCGGCATATGCGAGACGATCTGCATTCCGGTGCAGACGCGGCTCAGCCTCGATCCTGCTTCCGATCCGAACAACGCCACCGACGCGGCGCTGGTGAAGACTGCGCTTGCAACGCTCCCCGGCCCGGCGCGATCTGATTTCGGCATCCGCGTGCTGCCCGGCGATCACGAGACGCTCATCGTCGAGGCGCATTCGCCCGGCGATGCCGAGTCCGTCGACTTTTTCATCGCGGGGGAGCGCGACTATATGTTCGGCGCGCCGGTGCGCAGCGAGAAGGACGGCAAGCTTGTTTTCACCGTGCCGATCCTCGACCGGCCGTCGGCGACGCCCACGGACGGCGGGCTCTACTACACGCTGACAAGCGCCGAAGGTGCGGTGGACGGATTGCTGCCTTTCCCTTGAGCCAATTCGTCGTGGAGCCGCAATTGCGGATGGAAAACCGCTGGGCACTTTTCCTGGCATTGCTCTGAACGGTTGCGGAATGCGGCCCGGTTCGATATCGCAGGCACAGATCCTTCCCAATCTCCCAAACGAGGAAACCATGACCATTTCGGTTGGCGAAAAACTGCCCGAAGCGATTTTCAAGGTGATGACCGCCGATGGCGCCAAGCCGATGACCAGCGCCGAGATTTTCGCCGGCAAGAAGGTGGTGCTGTTCGGCGTTCCCGGCGCGTTCACGCCAACCTGCAGCAACAATCATCTGCCGGGCTATCTCGAGAACCACGACGCCATCGTGGCGCGCGGCGTCGACACTATCGCGGTCGTCTCGGTCAACGACGTCCATGTCATGGGCGCCTGGGCACGTTTCACCGGTGGCGAAGGCAAGATCCTCTATCTCGCCGACGGCAGCGGAGACTTCGCCAAGTCGGTCGGACTTGACAATGACCTTTCCGCGAACGGCATGGGGCTGCGCTCGAAGCGCTTTTCGATGATCGTCGATGACAGCAAGGTCGTGGCTCTCAATGTCGAAGCCAAGCCAGGTGTCGACGAGAGCGGGGCGGCCAAAATCCTCGAGCAGCTCTGATGCTCGACATTGTCTGGCGCGCCCTCGCGATCGGCATCGGCGCCACGGTCTTCATGGACGTCTGGGCGATTATCCTCAACAAGGCGTTCGGGCTGCCGCGGCCGAATTGGGGCATGGTCGGCCGCTGGGTCCGGCATCTGCCCGAGAAGGTCTTCCATGACGATATCAGTCAGGCCGCGCCGTATACGCATGAAAAGGCGCTGGGCTGGGCATTCCACTATCTCGTCGGAATTCTCTACGGCGTGATCCTGGTCGTGCTGGCGGGAACGGGCTGGCTGGCGGCGCCGACCTTCCTGCCGGCCTTCGTTCTCGGCATCGTCACCGTCGGCGCCGGCTGGTTCCTGCTGGCGCCCGGCATGGGTGCCGGCTGGGCAGCATCCAGGACGCCCAACCCGATGCTGGTGCGCGCGCTCAACCTCGTCTCGCACACGGTCTTCGCCTTCGGCCTGTTCTCCACGGCGCTGGCGATCCGGTAGAGAACGTCAGGCGCGTCAATAGCTCTGAGTCGAGCGTCGGGGCGCGGGCTTCCTGGCCGGAGCACCAGCCTTCTGCGGCGCAGCCGCAACCGGTGCCGGCCGCGCCTGCTTCGGCTTGAACGGCGCCATGCCTTGCCTTGCCAGTTCGTCGGCGCGCTCGTTCTCCGGGTGGCCGGCATGGCCCTTCACCCAATGCCAGATAACCTTGTGGCGCCTGTTGGCCTCGTCGAGCGCCTGCCAGAGCTCACCGTTCTTGACCGGCTTCCTCTCGCCGGTCTTCCAGCCGTTCTTCTTCCAGCCATGGATCCATTTGGAAATGCCGTCCATGACGTATTTGCTGTCCGTATAGAGATCGACCGTGCAGGGCTCCTTCAGCGCATCGAGCGCGCTGATGGCGGCAAGCAGTTCCATGCGGTTGTTGGTGGTCTCGGCCTCGCCGCCCGACAGCTCCTTGGTGACGCCGTTATAGCGCAGCACCGCGCCCCAGCCGCCCGGCCCGGGATTGCCCGAGCAGGCGCCGTCGGTGAAGATCTCGATTTGCTTGTTCATGTCAGTCCGTATTCTGATGGAGACTTGATCGCCCGGTGGAAGCGCATGCGGCGGATATATTCGGTCGGATCGCGCTTCATCACTAGCCCGCCGTTGGGAATGGTCAGCCAATCATAGAGCCTGGTCAGCATGAAGCGTAGCGCCGAGCCGCGCGCCAGCATCGGCAGCGCCGCTTTTTCCTCTCCCTCAAGCGGCCTCACCGACTGGTAGCCGGCAAGCAGCGCGGCCCCTTTGGTGAGGTTGAAGGAAAAGTCCTTCTCGAAGCACCAGGCGTTGAGGCACGTGGCGACATCATAGGCATAGAGGTCGTCGCAGGCGAAATAGAAATCGATCAGCCCGGACACCTTCTCGCCAAGGAAGAAGACATTGTCCGGGAAGAGATCCGCGTGGATGATGCCTTGTGGCAGGCGGGTCGGCCAGTTGCGCCCAAAATCCAGGAAGTCCGCGTCGACTTCGGCCGCGAGCCCCGGCTCGACCTCGTCGGCGCGATCGCGCGACGCCGCCCAGAGCTTGCGCCAGCCGTCGATGGCAAGCGCGTTCGGCCGCTTCATCGGGAAATCCTGCCCCGCGAGATGGAGCGCGGCCAACGCCCTGCCGACCTCGCCGCAATGCGCTGCCGTCGGGCGCCTCAGCGACAGGCCCTCGAGGAAGGTGATGATGACCGCCGGGCGCCCGGCGAGCGTGCCGATGACGGTTCCGTCATGCGCGGTGACTGGAAGCGGGCAGGAAATGCCTTTTCGCGCGAGATGGCCCATCAGGCCGAGAAAAAAGGGCAGATCGGCCTTGTCGACGCGCTTCTCGTAGAGCGTCAATATGTAGGAACCGGTGGAAGCATGGACGAGAAAATTCGAGTTCTCGGTCCCTTCGGCGATGCCCTTGTAGGACAGGAGCTCGCCCACCGGATAGGCTTTCAGAAACGCGCTGAGCTCGTTTTCGTTGACGTCGGTGTAGACGGCCATCTGGGTTTACGCGGCTCCGTTGACGAAGGCCATGTCGGCCGCCGTCAGTTCGACATCGCGCAACACCCGCATCACCGGAAAATCCTCCGTTTCCGTGGCCGTGATGGCCAGATCGATGGTGACGTCGAAGCGTTGCCGGAACGCGTCGATGATCTCGTCGACGATGATTTCGGGCGCCGAGGCGCCGGCCGACAGGCCGAGCGTCGAAATCCTGCCGATCTCATCCCACGGAATTTCGGAGGCGCGCTGCACGAGAAGCGACATCGCGGCGCCCGCGCGCTCCGCCACTTCGACAAGACGCCGCGAGTTGGACGAGTTCGGCGCGCCGACGACGAGGAAAAGGTCGGCGCCGGCGGCCGTCTCCTTCACCGCCTCCTGTCGGTTGGTAGTGGCGTAGCAGATGGATTCGGCGGCCGGGGCGTGAAGCTCGGGGAAACGCTCTTGCAGCGCCCGGATGATGCCGGCGGTGTCCTCGACCGACAGCGTCGTCTGGGTGACAAAGCCAAGCGCCGCCGGGTCTGCCGGCACGAAGCTTGCCGCATCCGCCTCGGTCTCGATAAGGGTCACGGCTCCTTCCGGCAACTGGCCCATCGTGCCGATCACTTCCGGATGGCCGGCATGGCCGATCAGGAGCACATGGCGGCCGAGCCGCTGGTGCCGCATCGCCTGCTTGTGCACCTTCGACACCAGCGGACAGGTGGCATCGAGGTAGAACAGGTTGCGCGCCTCGGCGTCGGCCGGCACCGATTTCGGCACCCCATGCGCGGAAAAGACGACCGGCGACTGACGATGCTCGGGTGGGATCTCGGACAATTCCTCGATGAACACCGCGCCCAGGCTCTGCAGCCCCTCGACGACGTAGCGGTTGTGCACGATCTCATGGCGGACATAGACCGGCGCGCCGTATTTCTTCAGCGCCAGCACGACGATCTGAATGGCGCGGTCGACGCCGGCGCAGAAGCCGCGCGGCTGGCAAAGCCTGATCGTCAGCGGTGGCTTTTTTTCAATCATCAAAACGGGCCGGTTCAGTCGGAAAGCTGAAGGCGAAATGAGGCGTGCACCCCTGCCCTGTCAAGAGCGGCGCTCACTCCTCCTTCGCCGGGCGGCGAAGCCTGAGGATCAGCACCGCGGCAAGGGCGGCGGCAAGGCCATACCAGGTGACGGCATATTGCAGGTGGTTGTTCGGCAGATCGATGATGGTGACGCCGCCGACCGGCAGACCGCCGGGGTTAGGAGTCTTGTCGGCATCGATGAAGAAGGGCACCAGCACGGCTCCCGCTGGCAGACGGGCGCTCGAGGCCATGACGTCGCGGTCCTTCCAGTAAAAGATGTTCTTGGCGACGTCGTTGTCGGGCAGCATCATCGAGGGTTTTTCAGGCAGCGGATTGCGGGCAAGCCCGGTCACCGTCACCGTGCCGGCGACCTCGCCCTGCTTCCGCTTGGCCGGATCCTTGAGATCGTAAGGGACGAAGCCGCGGTTGACGAGCACGAAACGGCCGTCGTCGAGCCGCAGGGGCGTGTAGACATTGAAGCCCGTGTCGCCTTCCCAAGTGGCGAAGAAATGGCGCTCGCCCTGGTGCAGGAAAGTGCCGGTTACAGTCACCGGCGTGTAGTCGACATCGTTTGTGGCGGCGAATTCTTTCTCGACATCGGTCAGTGGCAAAGGTGCCGCATGGGTGCGCTTGTCGATGGTATCGATCAGCCCTTCCTTCCAGTGCAAGCGCTGGACCTGCCACGTGCCGAGGCCGAGGAGAATGGCGAACAGGACAAGGCCGATCCCAAGCAGCAGCGCCGAGCGCGGCCGCGAAGCGCCGGCAGTCGAGGAGGTCGCATCGCTCATTGGCCGCTGTCCAGCCTGCCTTCCGCGGCCTTCTTGGAATATTGCAGGGTGATCAGCACGCCCTTGACCAGGCGCAGCGCCGCCAGGCTCAGCACCAGCGCCAGCGGTATCCACAAAATGAAATGCAGCCAGAGCGGCGGGCTCAGCGACACTTCCATCCACAGCGCCAGGCCGACGACGATGAAGCCGATGATGAGGATGACGAAGACCGCCGGACCGTCGCCGGCATCGGCAAAGGAATAGTCAAGGCCGCAACTGTAGCAGCGCTTGCCGACGGTGAGAAAGCCGGAAAACAGCTTGCCCTCGCCGCAGCGCGGGCAGTGGCCGCGCAGCCCGGCCGAGATCGGGTCGACGGGTGGCCAGATTGCCTTGTCTTCGCTCATGTCCGCACCGTAGACCCGTTCGGTCAAAAAGATAAGGCGGCCACGTCGCCGCAGCCGCCTCGTGAACTCAATCCAAAGGGTCTCAGTGGGCTTCGATTACCGCGCCGCTCGAGGCCCAGACATAGATCGCGGTGAACAGGAACAGCCAGACCACGTCGACGAAATGCCAGTACCAGGCGGCCGCCTCGAAGCCGAAATGCTGCTTCGGGGTGAAATCGCCCCGCATCGCCCGGATCAGGCAGACGAGCAGGAAGATGGTGCCGATGATGACGTGGAAGCCGTGGAAGCCGGTCGCCATGAAGAAGGTGGCGCCGTAGATCGAGTCCTTGAAGCCGAACGGAGCGTGCATGTACTCGTAGGCCTGCACCATGGTGAACAGCATGCCGAGGCCGACGGTCAGGATCAGGCCGTTGATCAGGCCCTTGCGGTCGCCGTGCAGCAGCGAGTGGTGCGCCCAGGTCACCGTCGTGCCCGACAAAAGCAGGATGATGGTGTTGTAGAGCGGCAGGTGGAAGGGATCGAGAACCTCCAGACCTTTTGGCGGCCAAACGCCGCCCGTGAAGGTGGTGCGGGCATATTGCGCGGCCTCGCCCGGGAATAGGCTGGCGTCGAAGAAGGCCCAGAACCAGGCGACGAAGAACATCACCTCGGAGGCGATGAACATGATCATGCCGTAGCGCAGGTGCAGCGAAACGACGCGCGTGTGGTGGCCCTCATGCGCTTCCTTGATGGTGTCCGACCACCAGGCGAACATCGTGTAGAGCACGATGATCAGGCCGATGAAAAACAGCCACGGATTGGCGATGTTGTGGCCGAATATTGGGAAGCTGCCGGCCTTCAGATACTGCATCAGGCAAACGCCGCCGACGGCCGTGACCAATGCGCCGATCGAGCCCAGGAAAGGCCAAGGGCTGGGATTGACGAGATGGTAGTCGTGGTTCGGTTTTGCGTGCGCGTCTGCCATATCAACCCCCGAGGCTTGCTTCGGAATCTGGAACTTTGTTGCTGCTGCGAGCGGCCGGCGCGGACGACGCGATTGGCTGCTTCTTTTCGACCGGGAACATGGTGTAGGACAGGGTGATGGTCTTCAAGTCCTTCAGTTCCGGCACGTTGACGATGTCTGGATCGACATAGAACACGACCGGCATGTCCAGCGTCTCACCGGGCTTGAGCGTCGTGTCGGTGAAGCAGAAGCACTCCACCTTGTTGAAATAGGCGCCGGCCATTTCCGGCTGCACATTGAAGGAGGCGCGCCCGGTGATGGGGCGATCGAACTTGTTGGTGGCGCTGTAATGCGCCTGCGTGGTCTCGCCGATCTTGATCGTAACCGAGCGCGCGACGGGCTCGAACTGCCACGGAATGCCGTTGGTGTTGGCGTCGAAGCGGATGGTGATACCGCGGTCGAGCACGCGACCGGCATATTGCTTCTCGGCGCGCTGCGTCGTGCCGCCATAGCCGGTGACCTGGCAGAACATCTTGTAGAGCGGGACCGCCGCATAGGCCATGCCGACCATGCCGGTGAAGAAGGCAAGGCAGACCGCCACGACGATGCGGTTGCTGTTCTTCCCGATGGGTCCGGTCTCGCCGCTCATCGCCGCCTCACATCAAATTCGTCGGTATCAGGCCGGAGGCATGGTGGCCGAAGCGCACGATGGTGGCGATGTAGAAGATGATGACGAGCGCGGCCAGCGCGACGCCGATGGCAACGGAGCGGCTGCGCCGCGCCTTCCGCTGGCGTTCGGTCAAGGTGACCAGTTCGAGGTTCTTGTCGGCCACGGTCATGCTCCCCCCATGACGAGGGCACGCCCGACCACGCTGTCGACGAGATAGGCGGCAAAGATTGCGAAGAGATAGAGCAGCGAATAGCCGAACAGCGTCTTGGCCGGCTTCATCGCGCGGTCGGCATCGCTCATGCCCAGCACCTTCCAGGCATACCAGACGAAGCCCAGGCCGAGCAGGACGGAAACCGCGCCATAGGCGGCGGTGGTGTAGCCGAGCAGCCATGGCAACACGCCGACCGGCGCCAGGACTAGCGCGTAGGCAAAGATCTGGCGGCGGGTCGAGGCGTGTCCGGCGACGTTCGGCATCATCGGGATGCCGGCGCGGGCGTAGTCGTCCGACTTGAACAGCGCCAACGCCCAGAAATGCGGCGGCGTCCACAGGAAAATGATCAGGAAAAGAATCAGGCTTTCGAGGCTGACCGATCCGGTCACCGCCGCCCAGCCGATCACCGGCGGGATGGCGCCGGCGGCGCCGCCGATGACGATGTTCTGCGGCGTCCAGCGCTTCAGCCACATCGTGTAGATCACGGCGTAGAAGAAGATGGTGAAGGCAAGAAGCGCCGCCGACAGCCAGTTGATGAGCACGCCCAGCGTCATCACCGACAGCGCGGAGAGCACGAGCCCGAAGCTCAGCGCCTCACCCGGCGTGACGCGCCCGGCCGGCACCGGACGGCTCGCTGTCCTGGTCATCACCGCGTCGATATCGGCGTCGTACCACATGTTGAGCGCGCCCGAGGCGCCGGCGCCGATGGCAATCGCCAGGATCGCGATCACCGCCAGCAGCGGATTGATGGCGACCGGCGCGGCGACCATGCCGACAAAGGCCGTGAAGACGACCAGCGACATCACGCGCGGCTTGAGGAGGGCGAAGAAATCGCCCGCGGTGGCTTCCGACATGCGAAAGCCAACTTCCTCCATCAATTTGTGGTCGGCAAGGGCCATGCGTACTTAAAGTCCATCATTCCGTTGGCCAAGACCGCCGGGCGAGCAGGCGGTCCTGTATCTGCGGCCTTACTTGATCTTCGGCAGCTGTTCCCACTGGTGGAACGGCGGCGGCGACGGCAGCTGCCATTCGAGCGTGGTGGCACCCTCGCCCCACGGATTGGCGCCCGCGACGCGCTTCTTCTGGAAGGCCTCGAACACGCCATAGAGGAAGATCGCAACGCCGACGGCGGCGATGTAGGAGCCGTAGGACGAGATCATGTTCCAGCCGGCAAACGCATCCGGATAGTCGACAGTGCGGCGCGGCATCCCGGCAAGGCCGAGGAAGTGCTGCGGGAAGAAGATCAGGTTGACGCCGACGAAGGTGACCCAGAAGTGGGTGTTGGCGATCACCGGCGAGTACATGTAGCCGGTCATCTTCGGGAACCAGTAGTACCAGCCGGCGAAGATGGCGAACACGGCGCCCAGCGACAGCACGTAGTGGAAATGGGCGATCACGAAATAGGTGTCGTGCAGCGAGCGGTCGAGGCCGGCATTTGCCAGCTGAACGCCGGTGACGCCACCGATCGTGAACAGGAAGATGAAGCCCAGCGCCCACAGCATCGGCGGCTTGAAGGAGATCGAGCCGCCCCACATCGTGGCGATCCAGGAGAAGATCTTCACGCCCGTCGGAACCGCGATGACCATGGTGGCGAACACGAAATAGCGCTGCGTGTCGAGCGACAGGCCGGTCGTGTACATGTGGTGCGCCCAGACGATGAAGCCGACGGCGCCGATCGCGACCATGGCGTAGGCCATGCCGAGATAGCCGAAGACCGGCTTCTTCGAGAAGGTCGAGACGATGTGGCTAACGATGCCGAAGCCCGGCAGGATCAGGATGTACACCTCGGGATGGCCAAAGAACCAGAACAGGTGCTGAAAGAGCAGCGGGTCGCCGCCCTGGTCCGGCACGAAGAAGGCGGTGCCGAAGTTGCGATCGGTGAGCAGCATGGTGATGGCGCCCGCCAGAACCGGCAGCGACAAGAGCAGCAGGAAGGCCGTGATCAGCACCGCCCAGGCGAACAGCGGCATCTTGTGCATGGTCATGCCAGGCGCGCGCATGTTGAAGATGGTGGTGATGAAATTGATCGCACCGAGAATCGACGAGGCGCCGGCGATGTGGAGCGACAGAATCGCAAGGTCCATCGCGGGGCCCGGCTGGCCGGATGTCGAGAGCGGCGGATAGATCGTCCAGCCGCCGCCGACGCCGAAGGCGCCGGGCGCGCTCGGTACGAACATCGAGCCGAGCAGCAGGAGGAAGGCCGGCGGCAGCAGCCAGAAGGAGATGTTGTTCATGCGCGGGAAGGCCATGTCCGGCGCGCCGATCATGATCGGCACCATCCAGTTGGCGAAGCCGCCGATGAGCGCCGGCATCACCATGAAGAAGATCATGATCAGGCCGTGCGCGGCGCCGAAGGCATTGTACATGCTCTTGCCGCCGTCGATGGCGGCATCACCCTGCATGCCGTAGACCATCTGCGCCAGACCGCTGAAGATCTGGATGCCCGGCTCCTGCAGCTCCATGCGGATGGCGACCGAAAGCGCGCCGCCGATAATCCCGGCCATGATCGCGAAGATCAGGTAGAGCGTGCCGATGTCCTTGTGGTTGGTCGAGTAGACCCAGCGGACCCAGCCATGCGGCCTGTGGTCGTGGTGGTCGTGAGCTGCAGCCTCTGCCATATTCCGCTCCGTTCCCTAATTCTTGCTAACCCGCGGCGTCAGTTGCCGGCGGCCGCTACCTTGTTGGTACCATCGATCTCGGCCATCAGCGCCTTGTTGGCGGCGGGCACGTCGGTCTTGGCCGTCTCCAGCCAGGTCTTGAACTGCGCGTCGGAGACGACGCGAACCGCGATCGGCATAAAGGCGTGATCCTTGCCGCAGAGCTGCGAGCACTGGCCGTAATAGAGGCCTTCCTTCTCCGCCTTGAACCAGGTCTCGTTGGTGCGGCCGGGCACGGCGTCCATCTTGATGCCGAAGGACGGCACCGCGAAGGAATGGATGACGTCGGTGGCGGTGATCAGCACGCGAGTCATGGTGTTGACCGGCACCACCAGCTCATTGTCGACGGCGAGCAGGCGCGGATAGAGGTTGCGGTCTTCCTTGCCGGCCTTGGCGCGGTCACCGTCCTGAAGGATCGCCGAGTTGAAGGAGAAGCTCTTGTCGACCTGGTATTCGTAGTCCCAATTCCACTGGTTGCCGGTCGCCTTGACGGTCAGCTTGGCTTCTTCCGGCGGGGTATACTGCGCGGTGAGCAGTTGGAACGAGGGGATGGCGATGAGCAGCAGCACGATGACCGGGCCGACGGTCCAGATCACCTCGATCAGCGTGTTGTGGCTGGTCCGGGAAGGAACCGGGTTGGCGCTCGCGCGGAACCGCAGGATGACATAGGCGAGCAGGACCAGCACCAGCAGGGTGATGACCACGATGAATACGAAGGTGTAGTTTCCGAACCATTCGATTTGCCGCATCATGTCGGTCGCAGGCGCCTGGAAGGCGGTTTCCCATGGCCGCGGCTGATCCGCATAGGCGGATGCGCTGGAGAGGAGCGTGCCCGCGGCCGCAGCACCTGCCAGAAGTCTGGCGCTTGCCATGAATTTTCTCATCGCCCTCTCGTCTCCCACTTCCTGCAATCGGATCGCACCAATAACGAACGACGCCGGGATGGGGAATCCCGGTCTGTCCCTAAGGTGGTTCAAACCATACTCTATTTCCCTCCGCAAGGAAGGAGCGGGCGAAACCGTGCGGCATTTTTGCGCGCAGCCCGAAGGGCATCCCTGACCATCGCCGCCCCCGCGCCGGGTGGTCGCAATTCGGGCGAATTTGCTCTGGAAAAGCGCGTAATTGCCGGTATCTGGGCGGGCTGGCGACGGTCTCGTCCTTTACTTGGCCTTGGCGCAGCTTAAAGTGCCGTGATTCGCAATGGAGCCGTTATGACTTCCTGGCTTTCGAGACCCCTGGCGAAGGTTATCTTCCTTGCCGCCTCGCTTAGCGCCAGCGTGGCGAACGCCGCGCCGCCGCAGACCGCGGCGCCGCCCAGCGGCACGGTCAAGTCGACGCATGGCGCGTGGTCGATCATCTGCGACACGCCGGCCGGCGCAACCTCCGAGCAATGCGTGATGATGCAGAACGTCGTCGCCGAGGACCGTCCGGAGATGGGGCTTTCCGTGGTGGTGCTGCGCACCGCCGACAACAAGGCGGAGATCCTGCGGGTGCTGGCACCGCTCGGCGTGCTCCTGCCCAACGGGCTCGGCCTCAATGTCGACGGCAAGGACATCGGCCGCGCCTATTTCGTGCGCTGCTTCCAGGACGGCTGCTACGCGGAAGTGATCCTCGAGAAGCCACTGCTCGACACGCTGAAGAACGGCACGTCGGCCACCTTCATCGTGTTCCAGACGCCGGAGGAAGGCATCGGCATTCCGGTCGATCTGAAGGGATTCGCCGAAGGCTTCTCGGCTCTGCCCTAAGTCCAGCGGCGGCAACGCGGCCGCCAGTCGGCTCGGGGCGATGACGATCGCGTGTGAAGGCCGGCGATTGTCTTGACCTCACTTCGCCCCTACATCGGGGGAATGCGAAACCGCCAGCGGACAGCCCTGCCATGAACAGCCTGATCGGCCAATTCGACATTTCCGACGACCGCGTCAAAGAGATCGTCGCCGATACCATCAAGGGCGCCGACGACGGCGAGTTGTTCCTCGAATACAGCGAGAACGAAGCGCTGATGTTCGACAACGGCCGGCTGAAGACGGCGAATTTCAACACCGACCAGGGTTTCGGGCTGCGCGCCGTCGCCGGCGAGGCGAGCGGCTATGCCCATTCGAGCGACCTGTCGGAAGCCTCGCTGCTGCGCGCCGCCGATGCCGTCTCCGCGGTCAAGGGCGGCTATTCCGGAACGCTTGCCGCAGCGCCCGCGCGCACCAATCGCCACCTTTACGGCGACGAGAATCCCATCCCCTCGCCCAGTTTCGAGGCTAAGGCGAAGCTGTTGCAGGAGATCGACGCCTGGCTGCGCGCCGCCGATCCGCGCGTGCGCCAGGTGACGGCTTCGCTCGCCGCCTCGTGGCAGCATGTCGAGATCGTGCGCGGCGACGGCCAGGTGGTGCGCGATATCCGCCCGCTGGTCAGGATGAACGTCTCGGTGGTGGTCGGCGATGGCGACCGCCAGGAGAGCGGCTCCTACGGAATGGGCGGCCGCAAGAGCTTTGGCGAGTTCCTCACCGAGGAGAGTTGGAAGCACGCCGCGCGCGAGGCGCTGCGACAGGCGCTGGTCAATCTGGAGGCCGTTCCGGCGCCGGCAGGCACATTCGACATCGTGCTTTCCAGCGGCTGGCCGGGCGTGATGCTGCACGAGGCTGTCGGCCATGGCCTCGAGGGCGACTTCAACCGCAAGAAAACATCCGCCTTCGCCGGCCTGATGGGCAGCCAAGTAGCGGCAAAGGGCGTCACCGTCGTCGATGACGGCACCATCGCCGAGCGGCGCGGCTCGCTTACCGTGGACGACGAAGGCATGCCTTCGGCGCGCAATGTGCTGATCGAGGACGGCAAGCTGGTCGGCTACATGCAGGACCGCCAGAATGCGCGGCTGATGGGCATGAAGGCGACCGGCAACGGCCGGCGCGAAGGCTATGCCCACCAGCCGATGCCGCGCATGACCAACACCTACATGACCTCGGGCGATACCGCGCCGGAAGAGATCATCGCCTCGGTCAAGAACGGCATCTATGCCGTCTCTTTCGGCGGCGGCCAGGTCGACATCACCTCAGGCAAGTTCGTGTTCGGCTGCACCGAGGCCTACATGATCGAGGACGGCAAGGTGACGCAGCCGATCAAGGGCGCAATGCTGATCGGCAACGGGCCCGACGCCATGCACCGCGTCACCATGGTCGGCAATGACATGAAACTCGACAACGGCATCGGCATGTGCGGCAAGGCCGGACAGGGCGTGCCGGTCGGGGTCGGCCAGCCGCATCTGAGGATGAACCAGATGACGGTGGGCGGCACCAGGGTTTGAGCACGCTCAATCCGGCAGGTTTGAATAGCACTCCGCCGCTTGACTATCTTACCTGTGTCTTACATGGGGTAAGCTTGCGATGGCTGGTGCCGAAAAACTCATAACCACCGTCTCGACCAAGGGACAAGTGATCCTCCCCAGCGCGATCCGGAAACGGAGGGACTGGGGTGCGGGCACACGTCTGCAGGTCGAAGACACACCAGACGGTGTTCTTCTGAAGCAAGTGCCGGCCTTCACCCCGACGCGACCGGAAGACGTGTTGGCCTGCTGCCGCACCGCGGCAAGCCGAAGGCGCTTGAAGAGATGAACGCGAGTGTCTTTGCCGAAGCGCGGCGGCGCCATGCTCGCAATTGATCCCAACCTTGTCGTCAGATACCTGACGAACGACCATCCTGAACGGTCACCTCGATCCGGCCGGAAAGCTCACACCTAGCTACCCGCCGGAGCGCGAACACAATCGTGTTAGCAGATTATTAATTGTTCAATTGCTTTGGCCGACGCTTCCGACTTAACTATCAGCAGTCTTCTCGTTGCGGTGGTGTTGGCAGTGCTGCGTTCCCCTGGCGTCCTGACCTCTTCATTCCTCCTTGGCCTTTGCTCATTGATCGGTGTGACGTCGCTTTGCGTCGACACGGCGGCGGCGCAGTCGACATTGTTCAAGCGGCCATCGAGTCCGGTCGACCTGCGCTCCGCCACCGTTGGAGGACGTACCAGCGTCCCTTATGGCTGGATCGATTTCTGCCACCGCCGGCCGAAAGAGTGCAAAGTGCCTGCCCTGCAGCCGGCGAACGTCAAGCTGACCGCACAGAACATGCGAACCCTCAAGCGCATAAACCAGAAGGCGAACCGCGCCATCAAGCCCGTCAGCAACTATGATCACTGGGGCACGATGATGGACCACTGGGACTATCCGGTGGACGGCAAGGGCGACTGCAAGATCTACGCGCTCTACAAGCGCAAGCTTCTCATGGAAGCGGGATTTCCCCGCCAGGCGCTGCTGATGACGGTGGTGCGCGACCTGAACAACGAAGGTCACACCATCCTGACCGTGAAGACCGACAAGGGCGATCTCGTGCTCGACAATCTGGTCGACGAAGTCCGGCCCTGGAACGCGACCGGCTATTATTTCCTGAAGCGCCAGTCGCAGCAGAACCCGAATATTTGGGTATCGATCAATCAGCGCGGCGGCACGCCGAAAACCTGACGGATGCCGCCAGGCTCAACCGAGCGGCCTCGACAGCCGAGGCATTCCGTTTCTGACGATTGATACGCGCGGACCGGCGCCTCTGCCTTCCACGTTCATGGCCGAAAAATCGGCTCGCAGAGGTACGCGCCGGCCTACTGGTTGCAGGCCGGCTCGCCCTGCTGTCCGCAAGAGAGCTTCTTCTTGCGCTGCGGCTTCTCCCGGGGGACACTCCGCTCTTGCATCTGCGGCCTCGGCTGCGAACGCAATTCCGAGCGAGGCTCCGATCTCTGCCGCCGCAGCACTTGCTCGTTAGGCCTTTCCTGCCTGAACTGGCGCTGCGCATTCTGGTTCGGCCTGTTGACCTTGAAGTTGCGCTGGACGGTGACATCCCGGCCGGCGGAACCTTCTTCGTTCTGCAGCCGGCGCACCGTCCTGCGTCTGTCGTTCCCGCTGGCCGAGCCCTGATTCTCGTCGGAGAACACGGTCGGATTGTTCCTCCTGAGCCGCTTCTGCACGGCCGGTCCATTGTCGGTTGGCCCAGCACTAACGCTCGGCAGTCTGCGGAACTTCTTGCTCTTGGCCGAGCCCTGGTTGTCACCGGAGAACACGTCGGGATTGTTCTTTCTGAGCCGCTCGCCCACGCTCGGCCGGTTCTCGGCCGGCATCCGGTTGACGGTAGGCAGCTTGCGAACCTTCCTGCCCTTGTCGCTCGCGGCGGCCGAACCTTGATCGTTCGGTTCGACCACGGATTGGCCTGCGGACAAATCCTTCCGCGTCAGCTTCCTCGGCTTGCCACCGCTCCGTTCGGATAAAGCCTTGGGACTGTTCTGCCTGAACTTCTCCCGCGCGCTCTGCCCGTTGTCGGCCGGCATGCCGTTGACGGCGGGCAGGTTGCGGAGCTTTTTACCCCTCTTCCGATCTGTGTCCTGCTTCCCGGTCCGGTCAGGACCGGCATTTCCGATCGCCTCTTGGTTGCCGCCCGAGACGCCTTGCCTGCCGGGTTGCCTCTTCAACTTGTTGCCGCGCAAGTTCTGGCCGTCGGGCGCCGGCTTGCCGTTGACCAGCGGCAGCCTCTTGCCATCGGCTCCAGGCAAAGCGTGATCGGTTGAGAGCTTGCCGGTTCTGGACGAGGTCTCCGGCGAGGTGTCAGGCTGCTGGCGCTGGATAACACGCTGACCAGGCTTCGGCGGCAGGGCGCCCTGTTGCTGCTGATTGGATGTGGCCTGACGGAACTTGGCCGCCCTCTTCTGCAGAAGCGGCGGCAGGGGAACCTTGGCCGCCAGCGCATCGGCGCGGCCACCAACGGCGCCTTCCATCGTTTTCCGGGCTGTACGGCGGTCAAGCTGAACACCGGCGCTCGGCTGCGCGGCCCGATTGACGGTCTCGTTTTTGATCGTGGTGTTGATGGTGTTGATGACGGTCGTGTTGTGGATGTTTTTGAAGATGATGGCGTTCGGCGGCGGCACGACGTGGCGCGGCGGGTTGATGAATACGGGGATCGGCACGAAGACCGGCGTCGGCAGGATGAAGACGTCGACCGGCGGCGGAGGTGGCGGAAGCACGATGAAATCCGGCGGCGGCGGCGGCAGGAAGATCACCGTGACCGGCGGCGGCGGTTCGAAATCGAAATCGGGATCGTCGAAATAGAGCACCGGACGGTCGATATAGATGACTTCCTCCTCCGGCGGCGGCGGCAAATCATACTCATAGACGGTGAACTCCTCCGGCGGCTCCAGGGCAGCGTCGAAATGTTCGAGCCGCCGTCGCGCGTCCCAGGCATGCGGGCCACGCGGATAGCGCTGCAGATACGACCAATAGGCCTCCGGCGTGTCCTGCAGCCAGGTCTCGCGCCAGGTGATCGCCTCGCGCCGCGCAGCGACAATGGCGCGCACGCGCTCAGCCATCGGATCATGTGGATAGGCGACGAGGAAATCCTCGTAGCCGCGCATCGTGTCGCGGTCGAGAGCCGCGATATAAGCGTCTCGAGCGTCGAAATCCTGGATCGCCCTGGTCCGATTGGAGCGGGATTCGGCCTCCGAAACCTTGGGCGCGGGCGCGTCCGCGGCACGGTCGAAGAAGACGAAAGGCGCGGTGATCTTCGAGGCATGCCACGGAACTTCCGCGCCTTGCGTCATCTCGTTGACGCGCAGCCGCGTGCGGTCGAACACCTCGTCAAGCGACAACCCGCCCTCGCGTATCATTTCGGCGAGCGCCTGAGCATAGGCGCCGTAAGGGCCCTTGCCTTCCGGCGCGACCGTTCCCGGAGCCGCGTTGAACGCAATCAGCATGTTCGGGTCGGGATCGACAAGCGCGAGACCACCGGCCAGGGGCTGGTTCATCTTGGGCAAGGCATCAGGCCGCGCCGCGTCGAGCACGACGATGTTTACCTTCGTCGGCAATCCGGCCAACGACCGGGTGACATCGGAGAGCCGCATTGCCTGAAGCGGCACGTCGGCGGGACTGGCGATCTGGGCATCGACCGGAAGAAAGTAGTTCTCCCCCTCGAACTGCACGCCGTGGCCGGCAAGATAGACGAAGACGACCGCGTCGGGACCGGCGGCGGAAACCTTGCCGAGAAAATCGCGCAGCGCGCCGCGCAGCGAGTCCTGATCGACATCGCGCGCGCCGACGACGTCGAACCCTGCCGCCTGCAGGGTCTGCGCGATCAGGCCGGCGTCATTGGCGGCAGTCGCGAGCTCGCCGGACTGATAGGCGCCGTTGCCGATGACGAAGGCGAGACGTTTTTGCTCTTGCGCGAGCGCACCGGTCGCGGACGCGGCGCCAAAAGCGATGAGAACGATGAGGCTGAGGAATTTTAGAAGCGTCTGCATGGCAATGCGCTGTCCGTTATCCGCCATCCGCCATCCGCTTATTTCAGTAACGCCGAAAGAGCAGGAATGTTTCCCTAACAGCGCAAAACTAAGACCTCCAAGAAGGCGGCTTTAGGGCGCAAATTTCGGAAAAGAGAGCCTTCAAGTTTCTTGCGAACCGGCTCTCGCGGACTACCGGCGCCGCTTCGGCTTCTCCAGCAGCGCGACGGCCTCGACATGCGGCGACCACAGGAACTGGTCGATCGGCGTCACGCTCTTCAGTTGATAGCCGCCGTCGATGAGGATGCGCAGATCCCGCGCCAGCGTCGTCGGATTGCAGGAGACGGCCGCGACCAGCGGCACGTCTGAGCGGGCGATCTGCTTGGACTGATCCTCCGCGCCGGCGCGCGGTGGATCGAAGACGAGGCCGTCGAAGCCGCTCAGCTCCTTGAAGGTCAGCGGCCTGCGGAAGAGGTCGCGACGCTCGCTGGTCACGCGCTTCAAGCCGCTGGCGAAGCGGGAGGCACGGTCGAGCGCGGCAAGCGCCGGGGCGTCTCCCTCCACGGCGTGGACCTCCGACTTCGCCGCCAGCCGGAGCGCGAAGCTGCCGCAGCCGGCGAACAGGTCGGCGATCTTCTTGACACGCGACAGGTGCTGGCAGACGAGACCCGCCATCGTCTGCTCGGCGGCCTCCGTCGCCTGAAGGAAGGCGCCGGGCGGCAGGGCGACGGCGACCGAGCCGAACTGCACCACCGGCTTCTTCGGCTCCACGATCACCTCGCCGTCGATCGAAAGCCTCGCCAGGCCCGCGGCAATCACAAAATTGGAAGCGATGCGGCGCTGGTTTTTGCCGAGCTTGCCCGCGTCATGGACGGCGACATCGAGGCCGGACGCCGTGGCGGTGACGGTCATGTGGAAGGCTTTCGGCGTCGCGCAGACCAGTCCTGCCAGTCTTCGCAAAGGATCGAGCGCATCAACGATTGCCGGCAGCGAGATCGGGCATTCCTCGATAGGAATGATCTCGGAGGAGAGCGCGCGCACGAAACCGAGCAGCATGCCGGCCTCGGTGCGCCGAGCGCTGAAGACGACGCGGCGGCGCGTGTGCGGCGCGCAAGGCACCAGCGCGTCGATCTGACCAGCGATGCCCTTGATCTTGAGCGCCTGCACCACCCGTTCGCGTTTCCACTGCCGGTAGCCGTCGGCCTCGAAATGCTGCAACGCGCAGCCGCCGCATTCGGTGAAGTGGCGGCAGGGCGGATCAACCCTAAGCGGTGAAGTCTCAACAACCGACATCAGCGTCGCGCGGTCCTTCTGGCGCGCGGCGGTGACCGTCTCGCCAGGCAGCGTGAACGGGATGAAGACCTCACCGCCATCGGCACCGGCGATGCCGTCGCCCTGCGAACCGAGCCTTGTGATGGTGAAGCGCGCGCTCATGGCGATGCCGCGTCCTTGATCGCGGCGAGAAGGAACTCGCGGTTGCCGTCGCCGCCCTCGATCGGCGATGGATGCAGCCCAAGCACGCGCCAGCCCGGCATGCCGGCAAGCCAGTCGCGCAAACCGGCGGCGATGCGCTCGGCCTCGCTCGGGTCCTTGAGCAGTCCGCCCTTGCCGATCGCCTCGCGACCCGCCTCGAATTGCGGCTTGACGAGAAGCAGCGCCCTGGCGCCCTCGCCCGCCAAGGCCAGCGCCGGCGGCAGCGCCAGCTTCAGCGAGATGAAGCTGACATCACAGACCAGGAAATCCGGAACGCGGTCGCCAAGATCGGCGGCGGTCAGGTCCCGCGCATTCAGCCCTTCAATGACCGTGACCCGCCGATCGGCGGCAATTTCCGGGTGCATCTGGCCGTGACCGACATCGATCGCCGTGACATGGGTAGCACCACGCTCGAGCAGCACCTGGGTGAAGCCGCCGGTCGAGGCGCCGATATCGAGCGCCTCATGCCCAGAGGGATCGAGGCCGAAATGGTCGAGGCCGGCAATCAGCTTCAGCGCCGCGCGCGACACATAGGCCTGCGCCGGATCGTCGACGGCAACGACACAGTGTGGCGCGACGGGCTGGCCCGGCTTGCGGGCGACTGCGCCGTCGACAGTGACGGTGCCGCGTTCGATCGCGTCGCGGGCGCGGGAACGGCTGGCGAACAGGCCACGTGCGACGAGCAGTTCGTCGAGACGCGGACGCGCGCTGGCGGGCAAAGAGGAACTCATCGGCCTTCATTGGCGAAAGCCGGCGGCGAAGGCAATGGCAGCCCTGTTGAATATGGCGCGGGGCACGGCAGAATGCCGGTGCCTATAGTCCGCTCACCCGGGCGAGGAGGAGCCATGCTGAAGGGAACCTGCCATTGCGGCGCCGCTCACTGGACGCTGGAAGGCGATCCGGGATCGATCACCGCCTGCAACTGCACCCTTTGCCGCCGCTACGGCACGCTCTGGGCCTATGACTATGTCGACGAGCGCATCCGCATCGCAGGTCCGACGAGCTCCTACAGGAGGGTCGAGGTGGCCGAGCCCGCGCTGGAAATCCTGTTCTGTCCGAAATGCGCCTGTGTGCTCGCCTGGCGCGGGTTGCTTCCCGGCTCGAGCGGCCGCACTCGCATCGCCGTCAATGTCAGGCTGGCCCCGCCGGAGGCGGTCGCCGACCTGCCGATCGAGCATTTCGACGGCCTCGAAACGTTCGACGACCTGCCGCGCGACGGCCGCTGCGTGCGCGATATGTGGTTTAGAAAATAGTCCGCGAGACCGGGCGCTCGACCGCCGGCATCAGGCCGTCATTGTGGGAGGCCTGCTCGCGCGGCTCAGCAGGAGCCGGCGCCGTCGGCGCGACTTCCTGCGGCACCACCAGTTGGGGAGCCTGCTTGTAGGAGAAGCCGCCGCGGATGTTGCCCATCTTGCCGGCAACGATGTCCATCACCGCCTTTTCGAGGTTGCGGTCGTAACGCGTTTCGGCTGCCACCGGCGCGGCCATGGCACTCAGCAGGGCCATGCCGCAAAGGAACGAATTCATTGTTCTTATCCCCTGCCTAGGACCAGGGTTTTAGCAGGGCGCCCGTTGAAAATCGGCCAAAAGACAAGGTAACCGAACGGCCAAATGAAAACGTAAACAAACAGTTGCAGCCGCAGCCAGCAAACTCAATCGGAGAGCTGAGGTTTCGATTCAGGCGCGCTGCGCCTGCATTCCATGGCCGAGTGCGGCGAAGACCGTCCGCACGATGCCGGTCGTGTCGAGGCCCGCGTCGGCATACATCTTCTCAGGCTTGGCGTGATCGGTGAACTCGTCCGGCAAGACCAGCGGGCGCACCTTGAGGCCGTTTTCCAACAGGCCTTCATGGGCGAGGAAATGCAGCACCTGGCTGGCGAAGCCGCCGACCGCGCCCTCCTCGACCGTCACGAGAACCTCATGCGAGCGCGCCAGGCGGCGGATGAGATCCTCGTCCAGCGGCTTGGCGAAGCGAGCGTCGGCAACGGTGGTCGAAAGGCCCGCGGCGCCGAGCTCCTCGGCGGCCAGCAGGCAATCCTGCAGCCGCGTGCCGAACGAGAGCAGCGCCACCTTGGTGCCTTCCTTGAGAATGCGGCCTTTGCCGATCTCGAGCACTGAGCCGCGCTCCGGCATGTCGACGCCGACGCCGTTGCCGCGCGGATAGCGGAAGGCGATCGGGCCGCCGTCGTAGTCGGCTGCCGTGCGCACCATATGGCGAAGCTCCGCCTCATCGGCGGCGGCCATGACGACGAAGCCAGGCAGCGAGGCGAGGAAGGTCGTGTCGAAGGCGCCGCAGTGCGTGGCGCCGTCGGCGCCGACGAAGCCGGCGCGGTCGATCGGGAAGCGCACCGGCAGTTTCTGGATTGCCACGTCGTGCACCACCTGATCGTAGGCGCGCTGCAGGAAGGTCGAATAGATGGCGGCGAAAGGCTTGTAGCCTTCGGTGGCGAGGCCAGCGGCGAAAGTCACCGCATGCTGCTCGGCAATGCCGACATCGAAGGTTCGGGCCGGGAACACCTCGCCGAAGAGGTCGAGGCCGGTGCCACTCGGCATGGCGGCGGTGATCGCCACGATTCGTTCGTCCTCGCGCGCCTCCTGGATCAGGCTCTCGGCGAAGACCTTGGTGTAGCTCGGCGCGTTGGCCGGCGCTTTCGCCTGCGCGCCGGTGATGACGTCGAACTTGTTGACGCCGTGATACTTGTCGGCGGCGGCCTCCGCCGGCGCGTAGCCCTTGCCCTTCTGGGTGACGACATGGATCAGAATGGGACCGTCGCCATTGTCGCGGACGTTCTTCAGCACCGGGATCAGGTGCTCCAAATTGTGTCCATCGATCGGGCCGATGTGGAAGAATCCCATCTCCTCGAACAGCGTGCCGCCGGTGACGTAACCGCGCGCATGCTCGACGGCGCGGGTGATGGCGCTGTCGGCGCGCTTGCCGAGATAGGAGGTCAGCTTCTTGCCGAAATCGCGCAGGCCGAGATAGGTCTTGCCGGAGGCAAGCCTCGCCAGATAGGCGCTCATTGCGCCGGTCGGCGGGGCGATCGACATGTCGTTGTCGTTGAGGATGACGATCAGGCGGGCATTGAGCGCGCCGGCATTGTTCATCGCCTCATAGGCCATCCCGGCGGACATGGCGCCGTCGCCAATGACGGCGATGACATTGTTGCGGCCGCCCGAGAGGTCGCGGCCCATCGCCATGCCGAGGCCGGCCGAAATCGAAGTCGAGGAATGCGCTGCGCCGAAGGGGTCGTATTCGCTCTCTGCGCGCCGGGTGAAGCCGGAGAGACCGCCTTCCTGGCGAAGCGTTCGGATGCGGTCGCGGCGGCCGGTCAGGATTTTGTGCGGATAGGCCTGGTGGCCAACGTCCCAGATCAGCCGGTCTTCTGGCGTGTTGAAGACATAGTGCAGCGCAACCGTAAGCTCGACGACGCCGAGACCGGCGCCAAGATGGCCGCCGGTGTGCGACACCGCATCGATCAGCTCCGCGCGCAGTTCGGTCGCCAGCTGCGGCAGCTCGCTTTCATCAAGCGCCCGCAGATCCGCCGGGATGCGGACTTTGTCGAGGAGCGGCGTGTCAGGCTTCGGGTTCACTCTGGGACGGCCTGTCAACTTAACCTTGGGTTAACCTTCAAATAAGCGCTTTGCTATGCGCGAGATAGGCTGACGGCGCGCCAATGTAAATGCGTGTCAGTGACGCGCCTGGCGCAGGATGTCCATCCTGCGCTAACCTTCCGGCAGCGGAATGAATTCTTCCTCATCGCCAGGAACGATATCGAAGCGGCCCGTCTTCCATTCTTCCTTGGCCTGCTCGATGCGTTCTTTCGAGGACGAAACGAAATTCCACCAGATATAACGTTTGGAGCCCAGCGACGCTCCGCCGAACAGCATGAAATGCGCGCCGCGCTCGGACGACACGACGATTTCCTCGCCCGGTTTGAACACCAAGAGCCGATCGGCCGGGAAACGGTCGCCGGCAATCGAAACCTCGCTCTCCAGCGTGTAGATGGCGCGTTCCTCGGCGTCGCCGGGGATTTTGACGCTGGCGCCCGCCGCCAGCCGCAGATCGGCATAGAGCGTTTCCGAGGCGGTCGCGACGGGCGAGCGCAGCCCGGAAAATTCGCCGATGACGACGCGGCCGCTAACGCCCTCGGCATCGATTTCGGGCAGTTGGACGACCGACGTGTTCGCGAACACCGGGGCGATTTCTTCCTTGCTGTCCGGCAGCGCCAGCCAGGTTTGCAGGCCGGAAATCGACATCGGCGCGCCGCGCAATTCCTCGGGCGTGCGCTCGGAATGAACGATGCCGCGGCCGGCGGTCATCAAATTCACGTCGCCCGGCGCGATCACCATTTCGGTGCCGAGCGAGTCGCGATGCCTGATCTTGCCGTCGAACAGATAAGTGACGGTGGAAAGCCCGATATGCGGATGCGGGCGCACGTCGATCGCATGGCCGGCGCGCAGGATGGCCGGACCCATGCGGTCGAAGAAGATGAACGGACCGACCAGCCTGCGCTTCGCCGTCGGCAAGGCGCGGCGAACCTCGAAGCCGCCAATGTCCTTGGCGTTCGGAATGACCATCAACTCGATCTGGTCGCAGGCGAAGGCGTCGCCGGCCTCAGGATCGTTGCCCGGAAAGAAGCTCATGACCGGCGTCAGGCGAAGCGGAGCGCGGATCGGGCCTTCGCCTTGGCGGCCTCTTCCTCGCGGTTGCGCGGATGCTGGGTGGTTTCGAGGCTGTCAAGCAGCTCGCGCGCGGCGGCGGCGATCGCCTCGACGGCGTGGTTGAAGGCATGCTCGTTGCGCTTGGACGGCTTGGTCGCGCCGCTCAGCTTGCGAACGAACTGCAGCGCCGCGTCATGGACCTCGTCGTCGGTCGCCGGCGGATCGAAGTTGAACAGGGTCTTGATGCTTCGGCACATGCTTTAACTCCTTACCTGCTTTCTGCCCGAACCGGTCTGACATTGTGCACCGAGGTGTGTTGAGATTCAGGTCAGACCGAGCCGAAAATGGCGGGTTCCGAGAACCGGACCGGAGCGTACTTGAAGGACGTGAGCACCGGAACCGCAGAAAGCCGCGTTTGCAGGCGGCCTCACCTGAATATCAATACACCTCACTCGGCGTCGAGCGGCTCCGTTCCAACCGGCTTGCCGTCGCGCGAGAGCCTGATCTTCTCGACCTTGTCCTCGGCGGCCTTGAGCAAGCGGTCGCAATGAGCCTTCAGCGCCTCGCCGCGCTCGTAGATCTTGATCGACTGGTCGAGCGGAACGTCGCCGCGCTCCAGATCATCGACGATCTTCTCCAGCGCGTCGAGCGCCTGTTCGAAGCTCATCGCCTTGACGTCTTGGTTAGCTTCATCAGCCATCATTCATCCCTTCATCAGCCGCCCGACATGGGCGGCGACCGAAAATGCCAATCCTTGCAGATCGTAACCGCCCTCCAGCAGGCTGACGAGCCGGTTGCCGCTGTGGCGCCCGGCGCGCTCCATCAGCTGGCCGGTCGCCCAGTCGAAATCATCCTCGGTCAGGTTGATCGCGGCCAGCGGATCGCGATGGTGCGCATCGAAACCGGCGGAAATGATGATCAGATCCGGCTGGAAGGCGTCGATCGACGGCAGCACGCGCGACAGGAAGGCGTCGCGGAACGTGTCGCTGCCGGTGCTCGGCGCAAGCGGCGCGTTGACGATGTTGCCGGCGCCGGTCTCGCTCTTGGCACCGGTGCCCGGATAAAGCGGCATCTGGTGGGTCGAGCAATAGAGCACCGACGGATCGTCCCAGAAAATGTCCTGCGTGCCGTTGCCGTGATGCACATCCCAATCGACGATGGCGACGCGCTCGGCCAGATGCTTCTCCTGCGCATAACGGGCGGCGATCGCCGCGGTGTTGAACAGGCAAAAGCCCATCGCGGTCGCTTTTTCGGCGTGATGGCCGGGCGGACGCGCGGCAACGAAGACATTGGCGGCACGGCCCTCGAACACATCGTCGACGGCGGCGTTCGCCGCGCCGATCGCCGTCACCGCGGCCTGCCAGCTTTTCGGGCTGGCGCTGGTGTCGGCATCGATCGAGACGATCCCCGTCTCGGGAATCGCAGCGCGGACACGGCCGACGAAATCCTCCGGATGCGCGTAAAGGATAGTCGCCTCGTCGCCTTCCGGCGCCTCGACGCGGTCGAGGGCCGAAAAAGCCTCGTCGTCGAGCACGCGCTCGATGGCGCGCAAACGGTCGGGCCGCTCGGGGTGGCCGGGCGGCGTGAGGTGTTCCAGGAATACCGGATGAGTGTAAAGACGAGTGGTCATGGCGCCTAATCTAGGCACCTGTCGCACGGATAGCCATGTTTCAGCGCCGAATGATTGGGGAAATCGCGCCCAATCGTGTCGCTGGCGGCATTGGCCCGGCCTCGGCTTCGCGATAAGGTCGCGTCGCTGCCTGGTGCCCGCAACGCGGGAGAATCGGGAACACGGTTGAAATCCGTGGCGTGCCCAACGCTGTGAGGGGGACCGCGCCGGCAAACGCCACTGTCCCAGACGGGAAGGCGCCGGATGCGGGTCGATCCCGAGCCAGAAGACCGGCCCGGCAGACATGGTCATCCGCATGGTCAGGCGGAGGACTGCTTATCGCAAGGGGACAAGCGATGCAGGCACGAACAGCCGCCGCCGGCGGCGATGACTTTGACCAATTGGCGCGCGACGCCGTCTACCGGGCCATGTTCACCCGGCGCGACGTGCGCAGCCATTTCCTTACCGACGATCTCGACGACGGCGTTTTGGCGCGGCTGCTCACCGCGGCACACCACGCGCCGTCGGTCGGCTACATGCAGCCCTGGAACTTCATCATCATCCGGGACGCCACAAGGCGGCGGCAGGTGCGCGACCTTTTCCTCGCCGCGCGCGAACAGGAACTGCCGGCGATCGAGGTGGAGCGGCGGGCGCTCTACCGCAAGCTGAAGCTCGAGGGCATCTGCGAAAGCGCGCTCAACCTCTGCATCACCTGCGACCGCCAGCGCTCTAAGAACTCGCCGCTCGGGCGCTGGCACAATCCGGAGATGGACCTCTACAGCACCGTCTGCGCGGTGCAGAATTTCTGGCTCGCGGCGCGGGCGGAAGGCGTCGGGGTTGGCTGGGTGAGCATCATCGAGCCCGAAGCGCTGAAGCGACTGCTGTCGATCCCCGAGCACGTCACGCCGATCGCCTATCTCTGCGTCGGCCGCGTCTCGGAATTCGCGCCAAGGCCCGACCTCGAAGCGCATGGCTGGGGCAAGCGCCTGCCGCTGCCCGAGCTGGTGATGAGCGAGACCTTTTGCGGCGCCGGCGAGGCGCCGCTCAAATCGGCGATCGCTCGTCTCGGAGAACGATTGAAGCCTTAGAACCGCTCGGCGTTCCATAGACCCGCACCAACCGCAACGCGCCATCGCGCTTCGCGTTTGCGCAATGGCGCATTGGCAGGCCTGACCGTCGTTGCCCGCTCTCAGAAACCGGGGATTGTTCGCGCATCGCTTGACAACGTGACGGTTCTTCTTGGCGTGATTGGGCCGGATCTCCGCACTCGCTTCCTCACGGCTAACCCTGTGCCAAGCGATGTCGTTCTCGGGCTTCAACGTCTCGCGAATTCACCGGCGTTCGCAATTAAATTCTGTTTTCTCATGTGAATAGGCAGATTGAGCTGGGCTACGGCGCTTATTGTCGGGCCATAGATGAGACGCGGCGCGTTCCCATGAATTTTTTTGCAATAGATCGGTCCGCCGAACATGAGGACGAAGCGGAATGGGAGCGCATCCGCGCAAAATACCCCCCGCAAGAACCACTCCTCAACTTGAACAACGCCGCGGTCAGTCCCCCACCGACTGTTGTCGAGGAAGCGACGGTTGACGCCTACCGCTTCATCAGTCGCAATCCCGACTACAATATGTGGAGCAAGCTCGACACAGCACTTCCTCATATCAAACGCGAGCTGGCGGAACTGATCGATTGCAGCCCCGGAGAGATCGCGCTGAACCGGAATTCGTCGGAGGGTCTTTCGACAGCGATCTTCGGAATACCGCTGACTAAGGGCGATCAAGTGCTGATCTCGCCTTGGGACTACCCCAGCGTTCGTGCGGGCTGGCTGCAGCGGCAACAGCGCGAGGGCATCGAGGTTGTAAACTGCACATTCGACCTCATGGACAGCGACGACGACATCATCGAATCCTATGTTCAGGCGATGACCCCGCGTACCCGCGTCCTGCAGCTGACTCACATGTACCACTGGAACGGGCGTGTCCTGCCGGTGAACCGGCTCTGCGAAATCGCGCGGGAGCGCGACATCATGACTGTCGTCGACGGTGCCCAGACTTTTGCTCAGATGCCTGTCAGCTTCCGCGAACTCGATTGCGATTTTTTTGTCACCAGCCTGCACAAGTGGCTCGGTGCTCCTATCGGCAACGGGATGCTGGTCGTCAGCGAACGCCGGATCGATACCACCTGGCCATTGCTTGCACCTTTCGACCAGCCCGCGGTGCACATAGACAGGTTCGACCATTGGAATCTCGGCACCTACAATTCCGCTGTCCAGGCAGGAATCGCGCCCGCAATTCAATTCCACAAGGCGATCGGCGCGGAACGGATGCATGCGCGACTGCGCGAACTCACCCGATATTGGGTAGGTCTCGTCCAGGACATTCCCGGTTTCAGGCTCCATACGCCGACCGACACGGACAGCCTCGCTGCGATAAGTCTGTTTTCGATCGACAGCATCGACATGCAGCAACTCGAGCGCGACCTTCGCGAGAAACACTAGGTCCACGTGAAATACCGCAAGGTCGAGCACGTCGAGGGTTTGCGGGTTTCGCCACACATTTACATGCTTAAGCGCGATCTTGATGCCTTTGTCGCCGCGCTGCGAAGCGCTGTGGAGTGAACCGACGAATTTTCTCTGGCTGTGCCCGACCTTAGCCGTCTGCTGTCTGGCGAATAGCGTTTTCGCAGTCGAGGGGTGCAGGATGGCAGCGCCGCTATTTGCGCTTAAAGCTGCCCAGGCCTGCACCCTGACAAGAGTTCAATAGTTTCGCTCAAGGCCGTGAGCGTGGTCTGCATTTTTGAGGTCGATCAATGCGCCAAGTCTACGTGAGTGGATCCTATCTACCGGAAAGCGAGGCCCGTATCTCGGTCTTCGATCGGGGCTTCCTGTTCGCCGACGGAGTCTATGAGGTCACGCTCGTTCTTGATGGCAAGCTCGTCGATTTTGCCAGTCACATGGCGCGCCTGCGGCGATCGCTCCGTGAACTCGATATGCCGTTCTCCCTGACCGAAGCAGATCTTTTGAAGATCCACAGGGAGCTCATTGGACGGAACAATGTATCCGAGGGACTTGTCTATTTGCAGATCACCCGGGGCGCGGCCGACCGCGATTTCATATTTCCTACTCGGGATACGCCGAACACCGTGGTGCTCTTCACACAAGAGAAGGCACTTGTCGAAAATCCGGTCGCCATACGCGGCCAGCACGTCATAACCGTGGAAGATCTCCGGTGGCGGCGCTGCGACATCAAAACGGTGCAACTCCTGTATCCCTCCATGGCCAAAATGCAGGCGAAATCACGCGGCGCCGATGACGCATGGCTAGTGAGGGATGGTTACGTCACGGAAGGCTCTTCCAACAACGCCCATATCGTGACTTCGGATGGGACGATCGTCACGCGGGATCTCTCGAGCGATATCCTGCACGGGATTACCCGGGCAGTCGTTCTGCAGTGCGCAAGTGAACTTCATCTGCGGGTGGAGGAGCGCCCATTCACAGTAGTAGAGACCAGACTTGCGACGGAGGCGTTTTCAACGTCATCATCCGGGCTGGTGAACCCGGTGGTCAGGATGGATGGTGCGCCGATCGGCAACGGGCTGCCGGGCGTAGTCACCCGGCGGTTGCGACAAATTTATCTCGATAGAAGCCGAGCATCGGCGATCTAGCGTTGATCGTCGACGGGTGTTCTCTGCGGCGTCAAACCTCGATACGCAACCTGCCGGTGGCGTTACTCAGGGCGCATATGGACCGCGCTAACTCAAGCACTCCTGACGCCAGCCCTGCACGTGAATAGCTCGCCCGAGCACTCGCGGCGCCCAAGTAGCTTGACAAAGCCGCTGCTAGACTAGCGTTCGCGCCAGATGCTGGCGGCGATCCTTCCAATGGCGGGGCATCTGCTCTGACTCTAGTCAAGCGGTCCTTGGCGAATCCCAGCGCGAGCCGCCGAAGGGGCTGAGCGCCTTGTCGCGCAGCTCCCTGAACTTGGACGAGGCTTCGGCCAGGCGCCGGTCCCATTCCGGATTGGGGACCTGGCCCTCGATGGTGGCGAAGTAGACCTGCATCAGCGAAGCGATGGCGAAGGGCTCGATGAAAGCCGCCTTGAAGGCCCAGGCGAAGACGATGGCCAACACGAAAGCCCAGCCGGCAAGCTGGCCCGGCATGGCCCAGAGGATCGCGGCGGCGGGCGCCAGCATCAAAAGGAAGATGACGAAGGAAACACCCCACATGATCACCGCCAGCCAGACGGCGTTCTTGACCATCAACTTGCCGTTCTGCGCGTAGAGCACGACGCCTTGCCTGGCGGTCTCGAAAGGCGAGTTGGAATTGATGCGGATGTTGTAGCCGAGGATGATCTCGTCGACATAGGTCAGCGACAGGCGGATGACGGTGTTGATGAAGCTCACCAGACCGCTCAAGCCTGGAATGGGTAGGAACGCAGCAATGCCGCCGATCAGCCCTGTGATGGCGCGGATGGCGCCTTTCACCAGCTGGTCGACGACGAAAAGGATGTTGGCCTCGGCGAAGCGCTTCGTCACCACTTCGCGCGCGTAGGCGATCTGGCCATGGCCGTCGGGAACGTCCTGCCCGTCGATCAGATGGACCATGACGGCGATATGGCCGGCCTTGAGCACATAGAGAATGTATTCGCGGATCCAGTAGACGGCGATCGAGACCACGCCGAAGCCGACGACCCCACCCCACAAGGCAAAGGACATCGGTCCGTCCGGATCGGTCGAGATGTGGCCGACGCCGTAACCGACGCTGGCGCCGGTGCCGGTCGCTGTTATGTAGGCCACCGTGATGCCGAAATAGACGATGATGCGAAAGACGATGAACGGCCACGTCCGCATCATGATGGACACCGACCGGCCGATGCTGAAATCCCACATGGCCCCGACCCTCCGCCTCAGAGAATTGGCGGGAGAGGATGCGCTCGCTCCTGCCAAAGTCAATGTCGGAGGGATTTTGAGCGGGGGACAATTGTCTGAGGCAGCGCGGACCCGAGTGATTGCCCGGAACGCCGCGACCGGATGCTATTTGGTTTTAAGGCCTTCCAGCAGCTGCTTGAACGCCGCCACAACCTTCTTCGACGTCGCTTCCGGATCCTTGGCATTGGCGATGCGCTGCGAGGCCTGGCTACTGGCGCCGTTGATGAGCCGCGCTGCGGTCTCGGGATCGAGATCGGGAACGACGACGCCCTCCTCCTGCAGCTTTGACAGGTGATCGGCCATTGAAGCCGTGCAGGCGCTGGCGTTGGGCCACTGAGCCGGATCGCCGAGCACGGCCGGGCCGTCCCTGAACATGATGCGCTGGATTTCCGGCTCAAGCGCCATCTCGATATAGGTGGTGCATTCGTCGACGAAATGCTGCCAGCGAGTAGGCGCCCGCGAGGCCACCTCGTTCACCCGCGCCGCCATCTCGGCGTCGATCTCGGCGATCACCGCCTGCAGGAGCCCCTTCTTGTCGCCGAAATGATGATAGAGCGCGCCGCGCGTCAGACCCGCCGAAGCGGTGAAATCGTCCATCGAGGCCTCGGCATAGCCGATCGTGCCGAAGGCATGGCGCGCGGCCGCGATCAGCTTGGCGCGCGTCTCGGCGATCATCTCCTTGCGGGGTTTGTGCATGGCTCCTGGTCTTATTCACATACGCGTCGTATGCTAATTGACATACGCGACGTATGAACTATCTGACATTCATACGCTGCGTATGTAATTGCGGCGCCTTCCCTTGTCGAGGAACGGGACCATGCGAAACCCATATTCGGAAATCTTTCGGGCTCCTGGCACGAAGAGCTTCGCCGCGGCAGCCTTCATCGCCCGGCTGCCGATCGCCATGGCGCCGATCGGCATTGTGGCGATGCTGTCACAAACGCATGGCGAGTACTGGCTGGCCGGCGCCGTCTCGGCCACATACGCTTTGGTCAACGCCTTCCTGTCGCCGCAGGTCTCGCGGCTGGTCGACCGCCTCGGCCAGAGCCGGATTGCCGTGCCGACGACACTTGTCTCGGCGCTTGCCTTCGCGACCTTGATCGTCGCGGCCAACCAGCACTGGCCGGTGTGGACCTTGTTCCTATCGTCGCTGCTTGCCGCCTTAATGCCCAGCATCCCGGCGCTGGTCAGGGCGCGCTGGACCGAGATTTTTCGCGACCGCCCCGAGCTCAATACGGCCTTCGCCTTCGAATCGGCCGCGGACGAGCTGGTCTATGTCGCTGGGGCATCGCTGTCGGTGGGCTTGAGCGCCGCGCTATTCCCGGAAGCCGGGATGGTGGTGAGCACCTTGCTGCTCGCCTTCGGCTCGGCGGCATTCCTGCTGCAGCGTTCGACGGAACCGCCCATTCGCCCGGCCGAGGATGGCGCGGCCGGTTCGGCGATCCGCCTGCGGCCGGTGCAGATCATCACCTTTGCGCTGATCTTTGTCGGCGCGACCTTCGCAACCACGGAAGTCACCACCGTTGCCATTACTGAAGAGCTGGGCCAGCCCGAAGCAGCCAGCCTCGTCATCGGCGTCTATGCACTGGGATCCTTCGTGCTCGGCATCATCGTCGGCGCGCTCAGTTTGCGCACGCCGCTGCAACGCCAACTCGCGATAGCTGTCGCCGTCATCGCGCTCACCACGCTGCCGCTGCTTTTTGCCGACACGGTGCCGACCCTGGCGCTAGCCGTCTTCGTCAGCGGCGTTGCCATCTCGCCGACCTTCATCACCGCCTTTGGCCTGATCGAACGCCACGTGCCGCCGGCAATGCTCACGGAAGGCGTGACCTGGGTGACCACCGGGATCGGCATCGGCATGGCGCTAGGCTCCTTCGCCGCCGGCTGGATGGTCGACACTTTTGGACCGCAGAACGGGTTCTGGGTGTCGGTGGCGGCAGGCTCAGTCGCTTTGGTCACCGTGCTCGCCGGCCAGTGTCGGCTGGCGACGCCGGACTGCGACCCGAATGAATGCGAAGCGGCGATTGCTCCGGCTGGATGATACCGATGCATCCGGCTCTGGCTGGCTATATGTCCTGCTTTTGAACGAACTTCGCCGCCGGGACTGCGTAAAGCCCCGTCGGCGCGCCATGGAGCATGATCTCCCGCTCGAAGACGAAGCCGCATTTCTCCAGCACGCGCCGCGATGCCGGATTGGCGGGACGCGCCAGTGCGATCACCCGATCGGCGCGCAAGGGGCCGAAAGCCGCGTGCAAGGTCCCCCGGACCAGTTCCGTCGCGTAGCCATGCCCCCAGGTCTCGGGATGAAGATGATAGGACAGGTTCAGCCCATCGAAATCGCTCGATAAGGTGACACCGCCGAAGCCGATCAGCCTCTCGTTGGCTTCGACCGCCCAGCGACCAAATCCGTGCCTGTCCCAATGATCGATGTCGCGAGCGAGCCTTGCAGCGCTCTGCTGCGGCGTGTCCGGCGTCGGGTCGGGGCGATGCGCCACCAGTTCGGGGCGCGAAAAAAGATCGGCCAGAAACTCCAGATCCGCCTGTTTGGGCCGGCGCAGCAGCAATCGTTCGGTCTGCTGGCTGACAGGCAATGGCGCGGCCATCGTTTTTCTCCGCCGCCTGTCGGCCGAAACGTCAGAGAATTTCCGTTTTGGCGATGTGAATGCCGAATCCTTCGAGGCCCACATAGTGGCGCTCGCGCGAGGCGATCAGGTTGATCGAGGAAATGCCGAGATCCTTGAGGATCTGTGCTCCGAGCCCGATCTCGCGCCACTCGTTCTCGCGCCGGCGCGCCTCTTCGTGATCCTCGCGGTCGCCGCTCTGGGGCCGCTTGCGCTCCTGATGGGCGACGCCGACCGAGCCTTCGCGCAGGTAGACGATGACGCCACGCTTGCGCTCGCCCATCGCCTTCATGATACGGTCCAAGCGGTGGCTGGTGCCGAAGACGTCGGTCACGACGTCTTCCGAATGCAGCCGCACCGGCACCTCCTCGCCGTCGCGGATGTCGCCGAAGACGACCGCGACATGGTGCATGGAATCCCAGGGCAGCGTGTAGGTGAAGACCTGCGCCTTGCCGCCGGGCGTCTCGATGTCGGAGCAGGCGACGCGCTCGACCAGCGTTTCCTTGCGCTGGCGATAGGCGATGAGATCGGCGACCGAAACCTGCTTCAGCCCGTGCTGCGCGGCGAAAGCCTGCACCTCAGGTCCACGCTTGACGGTGCCGTCGTCGTTGACCAGTTCGGAGATGACGCCGATCGGCGGCAGCCCGGCGAGCTTGCAGAGGTCGACCGCGGCTTCCGTATGACCCGAGCGCATCAAGACACCGCCCTCGCGCGCGATCAGCGGGAAGATGTGGCCGGGCCGCACGAAGTCGGAGGCACCAACATTGCCATTGGCGAGGTTACGCACGGTGAGCGTGCGGTCGTCCGCCGAAATACCCGTCGTGGTGCCGTGCTTGAAGTCGACGCTGACGGTGAAAGCGGTGGTGTGGGCGGAATCATTGTCGGCCACCATGGGCGCAAGGTTCAGCCGCCTTGCGTCCTCGCGCAGCATCGGCGTGCAGACGATGCCGGAGGTGTTGCGGACGATGAAGGCCATCTTTTCCGGCGTGCAGTGGACGGCGGCAACGATCAGGTCGCCCTCGTTCTCGCGCCCATCATCGTCCATGACGACGACGATCTCGCCGCGCTCGAAAGCGCGGATCGCTTCGACGATCTTCTTCTGGTCGTATGGCATGGACGCTCGCTAGCTCGCTTGGGGAATAGGGCGGTAAGGGAGTAGGGGAACGGAAAAAGTTTGGCGTCGCCGAATGCGACGTAACATACTCTCCTGCTGCCTTACTGCCCTCCTCCCCTTCCCGTCTGTCCTCTATGGCGCAGATAATGATCCGCAATCGCGCAGGCAACCATGGCCTCGCCGATCGGCACCGCGCGGATGCCGACGCAAGGATCGTGGCGGCCCTTGGTCATGACCTCGACGTCCTTGCCATCCTTGTCGATCGATTTCCGCGGCGTCAGGATCGAGGAGGTCGGCTTGACGGCGAAGCGGGCGACGATCGCCTGGCCGGTCGAGATGCCGCCGAGGATGCCGCCGGCATTGTTGGACAAAAACACCGGCTTGCCGTCATTGCCGATCCGCATCTCGTCGGCATTCTGTTCGCCGGTGATGCGGGCGGCTTCGAAGCCGTTGCCGATCTCGACGCCCTTGACGGCGTTGATCGACATCAGGCCGGAGGCGATGTCCTGGTCGAGCTTGGCATAGATCGGCGCGCCGAGGCCCGCCGGCACACCTTCGGCGACGATCTCGATCACCGCGCCGACCGACGAGCCGGCCTTGCGAATGCCGTCGAGATAGGCGGCAAAGACCGGAACCGAGGCCGGGTCGGGGGTGAAAAACGGGTTTTCCGCATCGCCGATGAAATTCCAGTTCCAATTGGCGCGATCGATTGACTTTTCACCCATCGAGACCAGCGCGCCGCGCACCACCATGCCCGGCACCACCTTGCGTGCCAGTGCGCCGGCCGCCACTCTGGCTGCCGTCTCGCGCGCCGAGGAGCGGCCGCCGCCGCGATGGTCGCGCAACCCGTATTTGATCTCATAGGTGTAATCGGCATGGCCCGGCCGGTACTGGCGCGCGATCTCGCCGTAGTCCTTGGAGCGCTGATCCACATTCTCGATCAGCATCGAGATCGGCGTGCCGGTGGTGATCATCGTCTCGCCGTCCTCGCCGAGGATGAAGCCGGAGAGGATCTTGACGTCGTCCGGCTCGCGGCGCTGGGTGACGAAGCGCGACTGGCCCGGGCGGCGCCGGTCGAGCTCGGCCTGGATGTCCTCGCGCTTGAAGCGGATCCCGGGCGGGCAGCCGTCGACAACGCAGCCAAGAGCGGCGCCATGGCTTTCACCCCAGGTGGTGACGCGGAAAAGATGGCCGAAGGTGTTGTGAGACATGGAAAAAACGCCCTGCCCGGCGCGGACCCGGTTCGCCGGTTCAAGCGTGCCTTCTATTGGCGTTTTCCACAGCGGTCAAACGGTGATCGGATGCATCAATCTGTGATCTGGAGGATTTAGTTTTGACACATTCGGTTGGTTTCTGCTCTCTTCCATCCGCCGTTGAGGATCCGCCGTTGCTCATGCCGGCGCAATGACCAAAGAGGACGACGATGCGTACCCTGATTGGCGCCGCCTGCGCCATGTTGCTCATTTCCACCGCTGCCGCGTTCGCCGGCCAGACCGAAGGCTTGATCAAGAAGGTCGACAAGGACACGCTGACGCTGACGCTGGACGACGGAAAGTCCTACAAGCTCAACGCCGAAACCGATCTCGACGCGCTGAAGCCCGGCATGGATATCGTCCTCGCCTACGACGTGACCAATGGCGAGAATGTCGTGACCGATATGCAGCTGCCGGACAGCGACTAGAATCATCCGCGCCGCGAGGTCTTGGCGGACGGCGCAGTACGTTGGTAGCAGTACGTTGGTAGAGGACACCTTTGCCAATGTCCGAGCGCCGAACGCTTCGGCATCCTGGAGCGAAGCAAGGGGCGCAGCGACGCAAACGCAGATTCCCGGATGGCGACGTTCGAGGCCTTCGGCCGACCTCCAACACACGGCCTGAAACGCAGGCCCTACAGCCACTCCAGGGTGCGGCCCTCGAGCCGTAGCAGGCGGTCCTGCGGTACGTCGAGGCTGGCGGCTTCCTGCTTGGAAATGCCGGTGACGAAGCGGAAGAAGCAGCGCATGATCCCGCCATGGGTGACGCAGACGGTCGGCTGGCGAAGCGCGTCGAACCAGGGTTTTATCCGCTCGAGCAGCATCTCGTAGCTTTCGGCGCCCTCGCCGGGCGGCTGGAAATCCCACTTCGCGGCGCGGCGGCTTTTGGTCGAACCCGGGACACGCTTTTCGAGTTCGGCAAAGGTGAAACCCTGCCAGTCGCCGAAGCTTAGCTCCACCAAGCGCGGATCGGTGCGATAGGCGAGCGGGTCGAGACCCATCGCCGCGCGCATCAGTTCCATCGTCTCGCGCGTGCGGCGCATCGGGCTGGCGACAAAATCGAAATCCGCGGCGTTTCCGATAAGGTCCGCCAACCGTCGGCCGTTTTGCGTCGCCTGCTCGCGGCCAAGTTCGTTGATATCGGTATCCGCCTGGCCTTGCAGCCGACCCTCGGCGTTCCACTGCGTCTGGCCGTGGCGCGCGATGTAGACGAGCGGATACATCAGGTCTCCGGAGGTCGGGCCAGGGCCTGGACGATAGACAGGCGGAGAGAACTAGGTCCAATCTACATTCAGGATTCTCAACGCGGTTTGGCGTTGATTCATTGTGTTCCGAGGGTTCTGATTCGGAG
>NZ_NSGC01000030.1:0-22027 GCF_002294795.1 Mesorhizobium sp. WSM3866
CTCCGAATCAGAACCCTCGGAACACAATGAATCAACGCCAAACCGCGTTGAGAATCCTGAATGTAGATTGGACCTAGATTAAGCGGGGCGGGCCGCAGAGGTTCCTGGGGTGCCGGATGCGTTCTCAGCTAAACAGTGCTCTCGGACCCGAGGACATGGCGATGCTTGAAAGAGTGCTCCAGAAGCTATTACCCGCAAGTGCCGACCCCGCCGAAAGGGAATGGCTGGGTAGCCTGTTGATCGCAGCCTTCCAGAACGGGGCGACAGACGAGGCGGCGCTGATTGCCACGATGGATAAGTTTGCGTCTCCATGGATGCAAACCTTCGCCTCGCTGCATCATTTGATAGCTTCTCATCCAGCAGCCTTTGCCAGCAGCCGCGATAGATGCAGTTCGTGAAGCTCCTGCGTGGTTTCGAGAAGTTCGAGGAATTCAAGTGCCTTGGCGATGGGCGATTCGAGCCGTTCCAATTGGGCTATGTGCTCCCGCTGCTGGGCGATGTGTCGTCTACCCAGGCTAACATGCCCGCGCACCATGCGGATGTCATCGGCAAGAGCGATTGACGGCGACGGTATCACGCACGCGTCGTTCCTGCACTTGATTCCGACAAGCAAGAGCCCGCTCGCCTGAGGGGGGTCGAACGGGCTCCGGGGGGAAATGCCCCCACGCGGCGCGGTGAACCTTGGCCGGGGACACACGCCGCGACACCCAACGGGACGGTTGATGGAATGTTCCGTTCTCGCCCGATGCGACCCAAGTCGTACGGAGAAGCGCTTTGGTCCCTATGCTGAAACAAACCGCCCATTGCTCAGTTTGGTCGTTGCCGGCGAGCATGAGGTCCCTTCATCGTCGGCAGCCAGAGAGTAGTGACGGATGCCCGCCATTTCTGCCAGGAGGTGACGGGCGTCTGTTAACCGGCCTTCGCAGTGCTGCTCTGTTGGATCGCGCTACAGCTTTTTTCAGCAACCGCGCCTCGCGAAGGAGCGAAGCCGGGGCATTGCCGATCAGGCCTATGAGATCGCGCGCTTGAGCTTCGGTGATCCCAGTTTCGCGGGTTAGGAACTGCACGATCAATTGCTTGTGTGCCCGCGCGCGGTCGCTAAGCTCTTGCCCGGTTTCGGCCATAGGAAAAAGTCCCCAGTGGTCTGCAACGCGACTCGATCAATTTGGTTCCCATGAAAAAGCCCGTCGCCGCTAATGAGCGAAAGCGGCGGGCATTTCCGGGCGGCTTTCGTGAACTAGCTATTCCGGTGCCCCGCCTTCGTGGTGGACGATGGCGTCGAGGATCGCCTGATAGATGCTGCCGGTGTCTTCCTCGAGTTCAGTGCTGCTTATGCCAAGCGACTTGGCATCGCCAAACAGTTCCTGGATGAACTCGGCGACCGACAGGACGTCCGCGCTGATCATGCCCGCCTGGTTGTTGGCGAGCCATTGATACAGGAAGTTCGTGCCGCGCGCTCAATGGCGGCGCTTGAGGAATTTAGCTTCCCGCACCAGCGAATTCCAATCTGTGCCGATCGACTTGATCAGGCCCCGCGCCTCCTCCTCGGATAGGCTCACCTCTTTTGCTAACCGCGCTGCCAAAAGGTGGATGTTTTTGTCCGTGTGCGAGCCATCCGGCTTGTCGTCGCCGTCCTTCATTGCCCTTCTCCGTTTGCAACAAGAGCCCGCTCGCCTGAGGGGGTCGAACGACCGGTTTGGTTCCCAAAAAAAAGCCCGTCGCGGACAATCAGCGTAAGCGACGGGCTTTTTCGGTTGCCACCGCGCGGCTGCACCCACGAAGGGATCGACCACTCCTGCAACTCACGGGCGCGTGATTGGTTGCAGCTTCGATGCAGTTCTGGGTTGTCGAAAAGGATAGCCCGGAGGACTTGGCGGCGGGCTATCTCTGAACCACCGTCAATCTATTCTACTCGTAAACATTAGCTCAAGCTTGACGAAGACAGTCGCCGCGCCAGACTCAACTCATGGCAAAGGGTAGCATCAACATTGGCGACGAGGTCGCGATCACAGCCAAAGTTCGCAGGCGCGTCACCGAGGATCGAGTGAGCGTGTCGATCCCGTCCTATGGGCAGCCCCATTCCATCGTTGATCGGATCTCGAAGGCTAAGCAGGGCCAGGAGATCGAGCTGCGAGGCGATGTCACCCGCGTAGACGAAGGCAAAGTGACCATCAACTTAGGCGTTCCTGTCACGGTGAATGCCGATACGGTCAGAGTGGTGACCCCTTACAAACCGCCGACAAGGAAGACGCCGGTTGTGGCCAAGGCGACGTGACCAAGCTGTCCGATCTCGGGCCGCCAATCATCGGCCGCCGCCACAACAAGGAATAGGTCAACGAACGCGACCATTTCCACAAGTGCCCGGTCTGCGGACAGGCGGTCGACTGGCGCGATCTGCGACAAGTGATCTGGCATGAACGGCCGGGCCACGAACCGCTAGAGACAGACGCCTAGAAGCGTAGCGCTTGCCTGTCTCACTTCGGGACCAAAATGCTGGCATCCGCCTTGCATCAAAGAAATTGCCGGTTCCTCCACCGGCTCCTGATGGGGATCAGGATGAGTGCGCCGGGCTTGAGGATTTGGTGTTCCTCAGCCGGCGACCTCTATTTCAGTAGTCGCTAAGACTGCTGCGAACTCCGGGGCCGCTAGCGCTGGGACCAGTCATGCCCGTTTCGTGAGAATGCCCTCACACCTGCCCAATCGCGGACGAGCTGGGTGCGGAAGCCATCGTATTTGAGCTCATGCGTCGCTGACCGGCGGTGTTTCGACCTAGACGGGCTCCAGCGGCTTGATGAACTTCAGCCGCTCTCTGGCGTTACGCATGCACATACCCCAACGGCGATAAAAGCCGCGCAGCGGCCTTCCGGTTCCGGGGCATTTTAGCGAAATTCTATGGAAAAGGCGTTGTGCAGCACGATCCGGGCGGCCGCGCCGCCTTGCGTGTGATCAGACGTGCGATCGAGGAGAATTGTCCGCCCGGCGTCCTGATGAGCGAGGAACAGGTGAACGGGCACGACGTTACTTGCCGAGGCCGAGGCGCTTGCAATGGCGATTGTCGCCACGGTCGAGCGTCTTTCACCGAAGTGAAAACGTGAGCGCTGGGGCAGCCATACGAATCATGTGAAGACGGCACTCTGTCGCTTGCGCGGATAAGTTCACGCTTCCATTATGCGGCCGGCCAACTGGAGGGGGATATGGGCGATCATTCTTTCGAAGTTCCTAGAGCGCGGGCGAAAGACATCTTTCGATTCTTTGTTGAAGCCGGCCGAATTATCGGAGCCTCAAACTTCAACCTTATAGAGATTGGCGCTCATGCCGGCACGACAGTCCAGATCACCGACGGTGCATCGCCGGAAATCACGGGGCTTTCCGACTCTCAACTCTATTCTGTCTTCCAGGCGTCAATGAGTGCCAACAATGTTACCATAAACCTGAACCGACAGAACGACCCTCTTTCGGACCGGATAACTTTCACAAACAACTCAGACGAAAGGCGTTTCAGCATCGACAAAGTCAGGCAGATCAACGATTTAATCAGCAAGACGTTTCTGCCGGATTGGGAACCGGTCGTTGGTCTATTCCACGATCAGAAAGCGTTTTCATCGTTGATGAAATCGCACCAGCAGATGCTCCTGCAATTGCAGGGGGCCACCGTCAGCATTGCCGAGCAGTTGGTCGCTGCCAGGCTGGCCCTAGAAACGGAGTTCGAACAACAAAAGGCGTTGCTTCAAGCAGATCACAAGGCGCGACAGGAGGAGCTTAGCCACGCGGCGCAGGCTGCGGAACGGGAAATGGCATCCCGCGAGGCAGCGCTTCTGGATCGATCAAAGGTCCTGGACGATCGTGACCATATTCATGCCAGGCGAAAGCTGAGGGAAGACATCACCAAGGGGATCGAAGAGAGGCTCGCTAGCGCAATAGTGCCAGTGCGCACATCTATGATCGGCTGGGCGGTCTTCGTAATTTCGATTGGCGTCGCGGTGTTCCTTGGCTGGATCTCTTTCGAGAGTCTGGTGGGATTCGTGGCGATGGTTCAGGACGCCGGCAAAGAGTCTATAGGCACCCAACCAGCGATCCAGTTCTCAACGGAACAGCAGTGGTTTTTGCTCGTTCGAGGCGCCGCGACGGGTGTGCTGTCGGTCGCATTCCTCGTTTACGCAATCGGCTGGCTAAAGAGCATCTATCACGCGGATGTCCGCGCCCAACGAGAGCTCGAGCGGTATTCAATCGACCTCAACCGAGCGAGCTGGGCAGTTGAGACCATCATGGAGGCCAAGAAGGACGGGGGAAGCATTCCCGAGATCCTGGTGGCGGGCGTGGCCCGAAATCTATTCGACGGGGGCGTCGGCAAAGATCCGAGCTATCAAGCGGATGGTCTCGGTTCGCTGCTTCGCGCCTCGGCCAGAGCGAAGATCACAACGAATGGTGCCGAATTTGAGGTCAACAGCCGAGGGGCTCGCAAGCTTGCAAATGCGCTTGATGAAGAGAGCTGAAATAGCCAGCGGGAGAGCATTTGGTGACGGCCAATCCAAACAACGTTCTTTACGGGAAGTTCCTGATCGCCCCCGATCAGGAAGCACATGGAAATCTTGAGCTTACCGGCGCAGACGACAGCAACCTTTCGCTGTTCGACGTTCGCCTACCTCACGCGTACGTCACCTTTAGCCCCACTATCATTGGTACGCTTTATGACCAGCGAAAGGTGACGTTAACTTCAAATTTCCAGCCGACCTGTAAGCCAACCGGAATATCCACCCACCTAAACCCATCCTAAAACCTATCGGATCTGCCCTGCCCTCTCTCGTAAGTTGGGCCAAGTCGACTGTTTCGTGAATGCTCCGTAGGCAGAGCGACCAGCGTCCTGCTGCATTCAGATCGAGGGCTTTCTTGCGACGCGCTCGAGAACGATACGACGCCCCCGCCGGAAGGCTCCAGCGTGATGAGCAGCTGAAACTCCATTGCTTTCTTTGGCTTGGGATCGCCCAAGCGCAGAGCAAAATCAGCAACAGTCACCCAAACCATCGGAGTTTAAGCGGTGAAAATCGTCGCACGTTCCCCCTTCATTGAAACTGGCTCCAGCGCAAGTCGACCGCGGATCGCATTGTGGTGCTTGCTTTTCAGCAGGCAACCATCCGAACGCTTGGTGGTCGACAACCAGGCCGTCAAGAGTTCTCAGAACTCATCAGCCTGGCCACCCTTTGACCCAATGGACCGCCCAGAGGGTGGGCGATCGGCTCGGCCGGACAACGGTCAGGCCAGCACTCGACGAGTTCTGTACCGCATCAGAATCTCGATCCGAGACTTCAGCAGCTCTCGAAAGCAGGCCTGCAGTCTGCGGCGCAACCTTCCGCCACGTCACCGACCGGTAGGGTATCAACGGATACGGACCAGGCTTCGTAGCAGCACTGCGTTGCCCCTTCTGCACTGTAGAAGTGACCGCATCGGATCCTGGGCCAACGCCGAAGGCTAAGGTCCGGAAAGGGGTACAACCTCTTGCTCGCCCTTTCTTGATCACACGATGGACTGCGGTCAGCAGCCGTCAGGCATCATCGATTTGCAAAGTGGAAAAGTTGAATTCGATTCAACTTTCTAAATGATGATGCGACCTTTACCGGCGAAGTCGGCGAAAGGGAGCCTAAACGGTAACGAGCTGCGTCCACGTGGGAGCACGGGTACTTAGCCCCCGATGATCGAAGGCATCTGACCGACCCTTGCGGTCATGCCATCGTCGGTTGGCAACGTACCCATGCAACCATGCTTGTAAGGCCTGGTCTAGCTGGTCTGGGTAGCGGTTGCGACCGGACATATCGTGGGCTTCCTCTGAAGAATCGTTTGCCCAGATACTGTGCCAAGGCCTTCTCAACAGCCTTCGTCCGAAACCTCCCAGCCCGATCTTGAAGGCATCAATCATCGTCCCCGCAAAGAACGGGGATGCGTCCCAACCACGTGGCAAACAAGAAGAACTTGGTGCCGCTGAACACCCAATCCAAATTGTGAGAGCCTCCATGCTGTTCAAGCTCGAATACGTCGTGACCCGTCCCAACAAAGACGGCACGCTTCGCTACTATTTCAAGCGCCGCGGCCAGCCCGTGACGCGGATCCATGGCGAGCCGATGTCCGAACACTTCATGACCCAGTACCGCGCCTACTTGGCGTGGGTGGCACCTGACCATGCAAACTCGGAAGAGCCACAAGGGTAGCGGTACGGCCTCGGCATCGTGGTCCGGCACGGATCAAGGAGCCGCTCCGAACCAGACGCGATGAATCGACCCTTAGGTCCGAACGACCCACTCGGGACCGCCGCAACTGCCCCACGTGTTATCTCGATTACCAGGCCAATTATCTTAGATAATCCGCCAATTATCCAGAAATATACCCACAATGTAATGTGGATCATGAGCGCAATAAATGCTTGATTGTGAGATCCGCCAAGAATACGGCTGCAGATGCCAAGAGATACTCCAACTGACACGCAGGATCAGGCTCAGATACGAGCAAAGAGCATCTTGGTTGAGAAACTCCAGGGCGATGCGCGCATAAGCCTGCAGTATGCGCCAAGCCCAGCAGACACAATATGAAAAGGTATTACGGAGGACTCCATGAGCGACATCCAAACCAAAATGACCCCTGCCTACGACGAGATCTACGATGTCGGCCCCATCAGCTTTGGCATCGCCAAGACCGACACGGGTTTCAGCGTCTGGAAGAGCGACTGCATGACCGGGGAGTTCTCCGACATCGCTCAGGCTCGCAAGGCCATCCACGACCAAGCTCGCCTGCATTGCGCCCAGGAGCTGAATGCTGCCAAGAAGGAACTGGAAGAGGCGGAGGCGATATTAAAGCGGCTCAGCGAAGGTCCGTCCGGCCTCGACCACTTCGCTTGCGACGACATAGAGGTTTGAAGGAACCCTTCGGCGACGCTGTAACGCTGGAAGCGAAATGCGAAGGAGCCGGCCCTCTGTGCCCCCTCTCGATAGGCGGAACGACTAAGCTCTCGGGCAAAGGCCGGCCTCTTCAGCGTCCCTACATTACAAGGCAGCCCGCTTAATGGTCGCCACGACGTATGCACAAACCATTAGGCTCGCATCTTCCGAGGTTCGCCCAAAAGCCATGAGCCGCCGAGCCGCACGCATCACCCATGACGAGGTCACCCGGATAGTGAAAGCTGTCCGGGATCTCGGCCTGCCGATTGGCAAGGTCGTTTTCGATGGCGAATCACTTTCCGTAGAGATCGCTCAGGATGATGGGGACAAGCCAGTCACAGTCTCTGTCAATGACGGCGCTGTGCGGCTTTCGAGGAAGCCGAAACTGTGAGTGGTGCTCCCATGCTGTTCAACCTCGAACACTTGACCGAACGGACCAATGCTGACGGCTCCAAGCGCTACTACTTCCGGCGCCGCAATCAGCCTTTGAGACGTCTCCACGGAGAGCTGTTCTCTGAGGAGTTCATGAAGCAATACCGCGCCTGCCTAGAGTGGGCGGCGCCAGACGATCCAAACTCAGAAGAGCCTAAAGGGTAGCGGCACGGCCTCGGCATCGTGGCCAGCCAGGGACCGACGAGCCGCACCGAGCCAGTCGAGACGAACTGAGCCCTGAGGCCGAACGATCCGCCTAGCACAAAGCAACTGCTCCACGTATTATCTCGATTGTCAGACCAATTATCTTCGATAATCCGCTATATAATCCAACTAATACCCCACAGTATAATGTGGGTTGCGAGATGATAAATGCCTTGCTCGGGAAATACTTCCTGTTTACGATTCCTATCACTCGGTCCTGCCGCCTTTTTGGAGGGTATCAACACTACCCGCGCTTGAAGGAGATCGAACCGGTGCCGGTCAAAACTAAAGGGATCCACAAAACATAAAGCTATGACCCGATCGCTCGCCATCTCACAGCGCCAAGCGCAGACCCTAATTCGCGCAGCTGACGCGGAACAAGCCATCGTGGAGGTCAAGGTCGGGGAGGCAATTTTTCGACTCATCCCAAAGTCTCGCGCCGAAGACCTGACCTCGACTCTTGACGAGAGTGCAAAGCCAGAAACCTTTAGAACCTTGGACGAGTACAAGGCTTGGAGGGACAAGCGTGGGCGTCGTGGTTAAGATCAAAGGTATCCACAAGGTCAAGCGCAAGCAGGCGGATGGATCCGTGAAGGTCCACTACTACGCCTGGCGTGGTGGCCCGGCCATGCTCTCGCAGCCGGGCACCGAAGCCTTCATGGCTGAACACGTCCGTCTGAAGGAGAAGGCGAGCGAGTTCGTCAGGACCGTCGCCACTCTGGAGACCCTGATCGCCGAGTTCACCGGGCTAGAGGATGATCGCAACGCTGACTTCTTGGATCTCGCCGAGACCACACGGATTGATCACCTCTATGCCCACACGCTGATCTTGAAGGAATGGCCTGATCTACCGATCAAGCTGACCCAGATGCGCGGCTTCAAGGGCGAGATCAAGAAATGGCACAAGAGCATGCGCGCCAATCCGCGCAAGGCCGACAAGGCGCTGTTCTCGCTGTCCAAGCTGTTTTCCTACGCGCTCAGCAATGAACGAGCGGAGATCGACAAGAACCCCTGCACGGGCATCGAGCGCCTCTACCAGGGATCCAGAAAGGAAGAGCTCTGGTCGGCCGAGCAGATAGCCCTGGTTCGCGAAAAGTTAGAGCCGCATCTGCTGCTCCCGTTCGAAATCGCATTCGCCACCGGCCAGCGCCAGGGCGATATTCTGTCCCTGACCTGGAAGCAGTGGGACGGCACCTACCTGCTGTTCAACCAGTCGAAGACTGGCAAGAAGCTGAAGGTCAAGGCCAACTCGCGGTTGAAGGGACTGATTGACGCTCTGCTGCCGGCCAACAAGGACAAGATGAGGATCTGCCTCAACTCTCGCGGCAGGCCGTGGACCAAGGACGGCTTCAAGACGTCATGGGGCAAAGAGGTCAAGGCCGCCCTCAGGATCGGGGTCACCTATCACGATCTGCGCGGCACCTTCATCTGTGAGCGCGCTCGTGAAGGCTCCTCGATCGAGGACATCGCACGCATCTCCGGCCACTCAATGGCCGAGGTCAAATCGGTCCTCGAAAAGCATTATCTTGCCACCGATCAGGGGCTCTCTGACGCGGTTATCGCGCGCATGGAAAAGAACCTCTCGGGAACAAAAACTGTAAACCGTCTGTAAACGGGGTCTAAAAGTGAGTTACCACAAACCCGAAAATCCCTTGGAAACCTTGGCGATCCCGGCAGGATTCGAACCTGCGACCATCGGCTTAGAAGGCCGGTGCTCTATCCAGCTGAGCTACGGGACCGCTGGCCGGCCGGAGCCGGCTGATGCGAGTACGCGGATCGATCTAAAAGGATGATCCGCTCCGATTTTTTTACGCAATTCCGGACGGAAAACCGCTGTGCACTTTTGCTCGGATTGCTCAATGGGTCCAGGGCGTCCTGCGGTCATAGCGGAAATTGTCCGAATAGGAAATCTGCCGGCGCTTCGGCTCCTTCGGCTCCTCGACACGATAGGCAATGCCCTGCTTCTCGGCATAGGCGACCGCCTCTTCCCTGGTATCGAAGGTGAGTCGCACCTGGCTCAGCATATCGCCGGACGAGGTGTAACCCATCAGCGGGTCGATCTTCTTGCGCTGGGCTGGATCGAATTCCAGCACCCAGTGGCCGGTCTTGGCCTTGCCGGACTGCATCGCGGTTTTGGCTGGGCTGAAAATGCGCGCGGACATGGCCACCTCTTTGCCGCCCGAAGACCGGGCAATCATTTAGGGCGCGCCAAAAGGCCGAATGGAGCCTTAGGCCACGCGCCAGCCCGTCAATACTGTGCAACGGCGCCGGCGGCAAGGCCATACGCAGCCACGGCTTGGCCAGCGGAGGTCGGAACCTCGCGCCAGCCCGGACATTAACCGAAAAGAGAGGCGACCAGCACAGCCGCTCCGGCCACAGGTCCAAGGTTGCGGGGCCTTCGTTATGTCCGCCTCGCGCCGCCATGCCCTCAACAAGCCTGGACAGTCCGCCATGACCATGACAACCGAACATCCCGTCCTGCAGCTGGCCGTGCTTGTCGGCAGTCTGCGGGCCCAATCCTACAGCCGCAAGATCGCCAAGGCGCTGGCGGCCCGCGCACCGGATTCGCTGCGCTGCCGCTTCATCGAGATCGGCGAGCTGCCCTTGTATAATCAGGATCTCGAGGGCGAGACGCCGCCTGCCGCCTGGTCGGCGTTCCGCGCCGCCATTGGGGAATGCGACGCGGTGCTGTTCGTCACGCCGGAATACAACCGTTCGATCCCGGGCTGCCTGAAGAACGCCCTCGACGTCGGCTCACGCCCCTCTGGCAAGAGCGTCTTCAAAGGCCTGCCCGCCGGCGTCGTCAGCGTGAGCCCAGGCAAGATCGGCGCCTTCGGTTCCAACCAGGCGCTCAGGCAGAGCTTCGTCTTCCTTGACATGCCGGTGATGCAGCAGCCGGAGGCCTATATCGGAAATGTCGCCGAGTTGCTCGACGACAGCGGCGCGATTAAGAACAGCGACACGGCCGCCCTCCTGAAAGGTTTCATCGAGGCGCTGGAGACGTGGATCAGAACCGTGCGGCCGGGCGGCTCGTCCTTCGACGCCTTCATGAAGCACCGCGAGAAGATCGCCGAGGATTATGTCAACGGCAATGCTACATCGCTGAAGGCCATCGTGACGCATAGCGAGCCGGCCACCTTCTTTTCGCCGCGCGGCGACCATCTCGAAGGTGCCGATGCCGTTGCCGGCCGATACGAGCGCGACGCCGCCAGCTTCCACGAAGGCGGCAGCACCGACATCGAGGTGCTGCAGGCCTCCGCGAGCGGCGATCTCGCCTTCTGGACCGGGCTGCAGCATGCGAAGGCGCGCATGGGCAAGAACGGACAGCCGGCCGAGATGACCTTGCGGGTGACGGAAGTGTTCCGGCTGGAGGACGGCGCCTTCAAGCTTGTGCATCGCCACGCCGACCCCGCCAACGGATAATCTCCCTATCCGCGACACAATGCCGCGCTCTTTGCAACCACGGCCTATTCCCATTGCCTCGTCAGCGGCATATGTCGGATACATGGCCGTGGCACGTGAGAGCCATGACGACGATAAAGACAAGAATGGGCATGGAAGCGGAAATCTCGTCGGATTGGACCGGCGAGCCGGCGATCCTGGAAGGCGCGATCGTGATCGGCGCCGGCGCGGCCGGATTGGCGGCGGCCTACGCCCTGATCGAGGCCGGGATCGCCACCGAGATCCTCGAGCGCGAGGGGCGGCTGGCCGAGCCCTGGCACCACCGCCATGAGAACCTGCATCTCAACACGCATCGCGACCTCTCGACGCTGCCCGGTGTTTCATTTCCGAAAGGCACGCCCGCCTTTCCGCACCGCAGCGCGGTGATCCGCCTGTTCAACGACTTTGCCCAGACGCACCGGCTGCCGATCGCCTTCGGCGTCGTCGTCGAGCAAATCGAGTTCCGCGGCGATCACTGGCTGCTGAAGACCAGCACGGGACCGCGAGCGGCGCGCCACGTGGTGATCGCCACCGGGCGCGACCGACAACCCTTTATCCCGGCCTGGAAAGGCATGCAGGATTTCTCGGGCAAGATCGTCCATTCGGCGCATTTCGGCCGGGCGAGCGACTATGCCGGGAAAAAAGTGCTGGTGGTCGGCGCCGGCAATTCCGGCTTCGACGCGCTCAACCATCTTTCCGGCGTCGAGACCGGGCAGATGTGGCTCTCGGCGCGGAACGGGCCGTCACTGCTGCCCAAGCGCATCGGCAAGATCGCCGTGCATCGTTTCTCGCCCGTCATGGCGAGACTGCCTGCCCGGCTCGCCGATGCGGTGTTGGCGGCGACGCAGCGGCTGGTCTTCGGCGATCTCGGGAAATACGGCCTGCCCCCCGCCCCGTCGGGCGGCGCCAGCCGCCTCGGCTCGGACTATACGGCGATCGCCGCCGATGACGGCGCGGTCGACGCGATCAAGGCCGGCCGCATCGTCGTCGTGCCGCAGGTCAAGGAATTCAGGCACGACGGCGTCGTTCTCGAAAGCGGCCAGTCGATCGCGCCTGACATCGTCATTGCCGCCACCGGTTACCGCACCGGGCTGGAGGCGATGGTGGGCAGGCTCGGCGTGCTCGATGCCAAGAGGGTGCCGCTGTTCAACGGCCCGGCGAACGACCCGAAACTGCCCGGCCTCTGGTTCACCGGCATGCGGCCGAGCATTCGCGGCTGCTTCGCCAATGCGCGCATCCAGGGCGCGGCGATCGCCGGCAGGATTGCCAAGCAAAGGCGCTGAGGCGCCAGTCTGCGCGCGAGGCTTCCGTTTGGGCCGGCCGCGGAAGCTTTATATGCCGCGAGCGTCGGAGTACGGCGCGGCCTGGTAGGCACCTGATTTGGGATCGCGAATTGCCATTTGGCTCAAGCCGCTAGACGGGCGCCGCTTGCGGCTCGTCGGCGACACCAGCCGCCGCGCCGCAACGTGACAAGTCCTATTGCGAAACCGCGCAAAGCGCATATTGTCGAGCATGGTCGGGGATCGTACCCGGCGGTCGAAGGGGGCGATCGACGCGGTGCTGCGTTAGGCGGTTGGGTCAAGGACTCGATGCAGCAAGGGGCTATGAGTGTTACGGCCACAGGGCGCGGCCAGCGTGAGCAAGCCGACGGCGATATTGCCCGCGAGCAAACCGTCCTCTTTCGCCTCACCGACCGACTTTACCGCGCCCATGGGCTCGTCGAGATCTACGATGCGGCCCTGGATGCCATATGCGACGCCCTCGGTTCGTCGCGCGCCTCGATCCTGAGATTTGACAACCACGGCGTCATGAGCTTCGTCGCGTGGCGCTCACTGTCTGAAGAATACCGCAAGGCTGTCAACGGCCACACGCCGTGGACAACCGATCAGCGCGACGCCGAGCCCATCTTTGTCGAGGATATTCGTTTCAGCGGTGAATCTCAGCAACTCATCGACACGGTCCTCGGCGAAGGCATCGAAGCGCTGGCCTTTATCCCGCTTGCCAGCTCCCGCGAGCTCATCGGCAAGTTCATGGTCTACTACCCAGCCCCCCATAGCTTCACCGATCGTGAACGCGAACTTGCGTTGACCATTGCCCGCCAGCTCGGGTTTGCGATCGAACGGGGCCACGCGGAAACCACTGCGGCGCGGCTGAGCGCGCTTGTCGAATCCTCGGATGATGCGATCATCGCGACGGATCCCGACGGCATCGTCACGGACTGGAACCGTGGCGCCGAGCGGCTCTACGGCTACCCCCGCGCGGAAATTGTCGGTCGTTCGCTCATGTTGCTGATACCGCCCGATCGCCGGAACGAGGACAGGGAGATCCTGGCGCGCATTCGGGATGGAGAGCATGTCGAGCATTTCGAGACCGTTCGCCTGCGCAAGGACGGCAGTATCGTTCCCATCTCTTTGACCGTTTCCCCCATCGCGGACGCGTCGGGCGCAATTGTCGGTGCCTCCAAGATCGCCCGCGGCATCTCCGAGCGGCTGCGCGCGCAAGAGCAGCGGGAGATACTGCTCCGCGAGATGGACCACCGTGTGAAGAACCTCTTCGCCATCGCAAGCTCGATCGTCAAGCTGAGCGCTTCGGCCGCCGAAACGCCGGCGGCGCTCGCCTCGATCGTGTCTGACCGCCTCGGCGCCTTGGCGCGGGCGCATGCGCTGACGATGCTCACGTCTGGTGGCCGCTCTGCTCAGGTCTCCACGAGCCTGCATACATTGGTCAACGCGATCCTCGCGCCATACCGCCATGCGGCCGATGAGCATCCCCGCTTCGCGATCACCGGCATCGATATTCCCGTGCCCGCGGCAATGATCACGCCACTTTCCCTCCTGCTGCACGAATTCGCCACCAACGCCGCCAAACATGGCAGCCTCTCGGCGGCCGCCGGCTCAATAGAGATCGCTTGCGCCAATCGGGACGGCAAGGTGCTTATTCAATGGCGAGAGGTTGGAGGACCACCTCCCGTCGCAACCGAAGAAGAAGGTTTCGGGAGCCGCCTGGTCCGCGTCGCCGCGAGCCAGTTGGGCCGAGTCGAGCGAAACTGGGACCCGGCCGGCGTCACTATCGAGATCACGCTTGACGGTGAAAGATTTTCTGCCTGACGACCAGAAGGCCGAGCTGAGGTGGGGATCTCCTCGGCCGGGTCGACCAATCGAGCATGACAGTCGGGCTAGCTCATGTCCCTAGCGGCGTCTTCGATCAGCTTGACAACCAAATTGCGAAACCTCTCGCCGGACCTGTTCCCTATATTTCCAACATCCTCGGCGACCATACCGGGTGACGAAACCGACACCTCCCCACTGACGTGAACGTTGACGGTGAATACCCTTCCGGCGGTGTTTTTCACTTCCGGCTTTCGGTAGATTCGAAACCGAACAGAGGGCGTCAGCGCTTTGTCACGGCCCCGCGGAACGGTGTCTATGTCGATGGTCATCTCGCCCGACACCTCTGCCTTGGCCGCTACCAACGACGCAACAACGACATCGTCCAGCCAGGCCCTGGCTTGGGCGCCGAAATCCGGCACCGTGGCGTTCGCATCCTCCTTTTGCTGGCGAGGAGCTTTCTTGCCGCGCTCAAGGGCTTCTTTGAACTTAGCCACCTAATCGCCTCCGACTTGTCAGCCTATGAAGCGGCGCTCACATTGGTCACCGCCCTGCCAATCAATAAAACGCGCGCCATCCCAGTGCGTTGCAATGAACAGCCCTTCGGCGCGCGGTTGATCGGTCGACGGGCCGACGCGCGAAGGTTTGCTGGCAACGGAGCGTTCCTGGGCTCCGCCGTCAAAAGGCAACGTTGCGATGCTGCTGCATAGAGGCATCCGGGCCTAAGCTTATTCAATTAAATCAATAGGTTATATAAAACCATCACATGGCACCGTCAGTAGGGCAAGACGGCGACGATCGGACGTCCAGGGTTCGGACCGAGGTTGTGCGCGCGTGGCCGCTTGCGCCCCCGCCCGGCAGCCAGGTGGTACCTCTTTATCAATGCTTCACCATAGGAACAGCGGTCCCGGAACCTTTCTGATTGCTGCGAACTTCTGGAATTCCATGAATCCCAAAATGAAGGACTTCGGCATGAAAGTCACTGCAGCAGGCATCGACCGCATCAAGATCGGCAACGCCGACGCGAGTGGCCAGGGCGCGCATTTCGTCGTTTGGCTTTATCTTCAGGTCGACGAAGGCGGCACACAAACCGGTCAGGAACTGGTGGTGTCAGTCCCGTACGACGCGCAGATGACCTTTGATGAAATCGCTACCCAGGCTTTCGAGAAGGCGCACGCCCTGCTTGTCGCCTGCTGCGAGATAGATAAGTCCATGTGGTGGAAACAGTTCAACCACAGCCTTGCGCCGCTGCCTGAGTGGACGCCCGGCGCGCAGTAGTCGGGCGCGACCGATGCCGGTGCTAAGCCTTGGCAGTGAATGCCTCAGCCGGCCAATTCGGAAAGTTCGTCGGCCGCTTCCTCAAGACCTTGCGCCGCCGCTCGCTCGAGCCAAAGGCGGCCGACTGCCGGGTAGTGCTCTCCGGCTAGGCCCTTCGAGAAATATCGGCCGAGCATCAGTTGGGCCTGCCCGTGCCCACGCTCGGCCGCGGCCGCAAACCATTTCTGCGCCGCCACGTGATCGACCGGCAGTCCCTCGCCGGAGCTCTGCAGCGCGCCGAGAGCAAACATTGCGCCGGCATGTCCGTCGGCAGCAGCCCGTCGGAACAGCTGTATTGCGGCTTCGGGAGAGCGTTTGCCTCCGCTGCCATTGAGCAGCATCTCAGCAAGTGCCACTTGCGCATCGAGCATGCCGCCTTCGGCCGCTTGGGCAAACCAGGCACGAGCCTGTTGCGCGTCGGCAGCCACGCCGCGCCCGTCCCTGAGAATGCGCGCATACATGTACTGAGCCTCAGCCACGCCTTCAGCCGCGCGCCTCAGCCATTGCGCGGCGCGAGTTTCATCCTGGTGCACGCCGACGCCTTTGGCGAAACACAGCCCGAGATTGAAGGCGGCGATAAGGTCGCCCGATAATGCGGCCGCCTCGAACCACCCCGCTACGCTCGTGATATCGTCCGGCTCGCCGGCTCCCTGAAGAACAAGATTGGCCAGATCGACTTGCGCTGCCCGGTTCCCGCTGCTTGCGGCGGTGCGCAGCCAATGCGCCCCCTCTTGCTCGTCCCTGGCGACACCGTTTCCCGTCAGGTAGAGAGAGGCCAGCGCGCGAGCGGCGGCCTGGTGACCCCCCTCGGCCGCACGACGATACCAAATTGCCGCCTCTGAAAAGTCCGGCGGCCGGCTCTTCACGTTACGATCGCCGAGAAGATTCGCCGCCTCGAAATTGCCCGCCAATGCCGCACGCCGTATCCAGGCCTCTCCGGTCACAGGATCCTGATCGCCGAGGCTCCCGTCGACAAGCGCCAGACCCAATCGGAATTGGGCCGCAGGAAGCCCTTTCTCCGCAGCTGACTGGTATAATCGCGCCGCACCCGCAATGTCGCCTGCGACGCCGCGGCCGTGTTCGGTCAGGATCGCGAGAAGATAGATTGCCGTCGGCAAGCCAGCGTCCGCCGCCCGCCGGACCTCATCGGCAATCCTGGACCGGTCTGCCGACAGACCCCGCCGTGCCAGCGCCAGGGCAAAACCAAGGCTTCCTTCGGCGCAGCCGGCCGCGGCCGACCGCTCGTACCACTTACAGGCAGCATCCGCATCGCGCATTGGTTCGGGACCGCTGGTCAGGATGTAGCCGAGGAGTGCCTGGCCGGTGGCGGAGCCCGCCTCGGCCGCCTTCGTGGCAAGGTCGAGCGCTGACGCAAAGTCTGGCTCGCTCGTGGTGTCCTCGAAGAACAGGCGTTCCGACTCGGAGCCCTTGTCAGCCTCGGCTGTCGCCATCCCGGTCACGTAGAGTGCGGCGAGAAGCGCCTGCGCATCAGCGCTCCCGTGATCCGCTGCTCGCCGCAGCCAGCGCGTCCCCTCTGCCCGGCTGGGCGGCACGCCGGAACCTTCGAGATAGCAACGCGCGACCCGATACTCGGCCTGGCCTATGCCCGCACGCGCAGCCGTGGCGAAGAGCGGAAAGGCCTCGGTGGGCTTGCCATTTTCAACAAGCTGGATCGCCCTGCGCAATGCTACGGATGGGCTAGCTAAACCAGTCAGGCGATCCAGGATTGTCATCGATGTCAGCCTCTGGCTGCTCCGGTTCCTCTTGAGCTGCAGACTACGGCTCGCGCATCGCTTCCTGACCGATCGGGAGCATCACCCCAAGCATGTATTTGAGCACCGTGCGCCGGCCGACCTGAACGTCGGCGGTCACCGGCATGCCGGGGGTGAGGGCAAACCCGGCGGGTACGTCATGCAGCGCGACCTGATCGATGGAAATGCGCGTCCGATAGAACGGTTCTGTGTTCGAGGGCAGCATTGCCAGCGAACTGTCTGGATCGCGGGCTTGCTCCTGAGCGGAGAAGGAATCCGGACTGAGCGTGCGCACGGTGCCGTGAGCGAGGCCGTATTGCGAATAGGGGAAGGTATCGAACTTGATGACGACAGGATCGCCGACATGGACGAAGCCACTGCTTCGGCCGACGACATTTGTCTCGATCTCGAGCGGCGCCTTGGCGGGCACCAGCGTGATCAGGCGCTCGCCCGACTGCAGGACCGAGCCGACCGACACCTTTGCCACAGACTGGACAATGGCATCTCCTTCGCTTTTCAGCTCGACCAGTTGCTTGCGCAGCTTTGCCTTGTTGAAGAGCTCGCGAGCGTCGGACATGCGAGAGCTCGCCTCCGACAAACCTTGCGAGACTTCCGCGCGCCAGCCTTGAATGTAGCCGGCGCGGTCGGCGGCTACCGCAGCCTGCTGGCGCCTGGCAGCTTCCGCCGTCTGCACGGCGTTGCCGAGCGCGCGCGACATTTCGGCCGAATTGTCCTCGGCCAGCAGGGTATTGAGGCGGCTCCCGACTTGCCTTTCTTCCAGCTGCTTGCGCATCTGTTCTATCGATGCCGCGACGGAGAGCCGCTGCCGGTAGCCAGCGGCATCAGATTGCGCGCGCGAGATCACGGAAGTGAGTTCATCGCTTTGCCGATCGAAATTCTCCAGCTTAGCCTCGTAGACCGCCTTGCGGCGCTCGAAGATCGAGGCCTGCAGGGTCCAGCTGGGGTCGAGGCCGTCATAGTTGAACTCCTTGCCGTCGGCCTCCGCCTTCAACCGTGCCACTTCGGCCTCAAGCGTAGAGACCTGCATGGCCAAGGCCTGCAGGTCTGCCGAGGCGAAGGTCGAATCGAGGCGCGCAAGCAATTGGCCGGCCTGCACATGCTGTCCTTCGCGCACTTCGATCGAGCGGACAATCGCCGTCTCCAGCGGCTGCACTATGATGTTGGGCGATTGTGAAACCACGAGCCCCCTCGTCGTCACGACCTGGTCGACCGGTATCAGTCCGGCCACGGTGATCAAGACGATCACGAGGCTCGAAATCATCCATACGATGCCGCGCGCCGACCGAGGAATCGGCGCATTGGAGACGGCAGTCGACGGCCATTGGAACTCGAGTATGGCCGGCGTCGTCGGATCGTTCGCTTTCGCTCGGCGCCAGCGAGCCTGGCGGACGGTGAGCGAGGTGCTACTCATGGCTTACCAGTCCTCGTGTCGAAGTCATGCTTGGCGAGACGACCATTTCAATCTCGATCCCGCTGCGGCACGACATCGTCAAACCAATCGCGGCGGTACGGCCGCCGGCCGACCGCCGCGATTGTCCAAATGTCGGTTCTGCTGCGACCACAGCTGGCGATAGAGCCCGCATCGTTCGAGCAGGACGGTGTGCGAAGCGACGTCGAGAACCTTGCCCTGCTCCATGACCAGGATCTGGTCGCAGTCGGTGAGCGAGGACAGCCGATGCGAGACGATGATCATGGTGCGGCCGCTGGCGATGCGCATGAGATTGGCACTGACGACCGCTTCGCTTTCCGGGTCGAGAGCACTGGTGGCCTCGTCGAGAATGAGAATGGTCGGATCGTGGATGAGGGCGCGCGCGATCGCCAGCCGTTGCTTTTGACCGCCCGACAGGTTGGGCGAGCCTTCCTCGATGTAGGTGTCGTATCCGTTCGGCATGCGTTCGATAAATTCTTCCGCGCCGGCCAGATGGGCGGCACGCATGGCATCCGACAGCGTCAAGCCTGCGCGCCCGGCGATGATGTTGTCGCGGATCGACCCGCGGAACAGGAAATTGTCCTGGAGGACCACGCCGAGCCCCTGGCGAAGATGACGCAGGTTGATTTCCTTGAGGTCGACGCCGTCCAGCTTCAGGAACCCGCTGTAATCCCGGTTGATCCCCTGCAGCAGCCGCGCGATGGTCGATTTTCCCGACCCGCTCCGCCCGACAATGCCGAACATGGTCCCAGCCGGAATGTGGAAGCTGACCCGGTCGAGGGCGGGCGTCTTGGTACCGATGTAGCTGAACGTCAGATCGCTGAACGTAACTTCGCCGAGGAGCCTTGGCCGCAGACCGAGGGAGTTCGAACTCGTCTCCAACGGCCGGTTAAGGACGGATGCCGCCTCGCCGATTGCCGCCCCCACCTCCTCGTAGTCTTCGATCAGCCGCACCAACCCGACCAGCGGCTGCGCGACGCGTTGGGAGATCATCATGAAGGCGAACAGACCGCCGACCATATAGCCGGAACTGTCGCTCATCGCGAGATAGGCGCCGATCAGCATGGTGCCGAGCACCATTACGCGTTCAATGGGCGTAACCAGGGTCTGCGGCCAGCTGGCGAACTGCCCGAAGGAGAGACGCGCGCTTCCCGCCTCCGCCACCTGCTCGTCCCAAAGCGCCTTGCGTTGCGGCTCGAGACCAAGCGCCTTCACGGTCTTAATGCCGACAACGGTTTCGCCCAGCGCCGCCGACTTCCAGGTCTCGGCCTCGATCACCCGCTGGTACCTTCGGCGCAGCGGCTTCAGGAAGGCAAGGATGATCAGCATGATCACCGCTGCGCAGGCAACGACGATCCAGGCAAGCGTCACGTTGATATAGAACATCACCGGCAGCAGCACGCACAGGGTGATCAGGTCCAGGAACGTGCTGAGCAGTTTGCCTGTCAGAAACTCGCGGATTCGATAGACCTGCGCGAGGTGGTACATTGTCTCGCCGGCGGGGTGGCGCTCGAAATAGTCGAGCGGCAGACGCAAGAGGCGGCTGAAAACGTGCAGCTGCAGCTTGGTGTCGAGGCGGGCTCCGACGACGTTGATGATCAGTCGCCGCGCGTGGCCCAGGAGCGTCTCGTATGCGAAGACGACAGCGACTATGGCCGACAAGAGTAACAGCGTCGAGACACTGTTGAATTGCAATACCTTGTTGACCACCGTCATGACGATGAGCGGCGGCAAAATGGTCAGAACGCTGAGTGTGAAGGAGGCGATGGCCACGTCGCGAAGCGGCCGGCTTTCGAGCCGCACCAGTTCGGCGATCCAGCGAAGGGTGAAAGGCGCATCCGCGGCAACATAGGATCGCGCGTTTCGCAGCAGCACCGCCTCGCCCGTCCACACCTGCGACAGGCGCAACTCGTCGACAGCGGTGGATGGACCATCGTCGGGCGCTTCCGGACTTTTGAGGAAGACCACGTTGCGCTCGGCGCTCGCCCCGGTGAGGAGACCGGCGCCGCCGTCGCTGAACAAGAGAACGACCGGTCCGGTATCTTGAAAGCGCAACAGGTGTGACCAGCGAACACGCACTGCCCGGGACCACATGCCGCCGTTCTGCGCCCATTCCGACAGGTCGGTAGCGCTTGGAAACGGGCCTGCGCTCGCTGCCCTGAATTCGTTCGGATCGAGCTCGATACCGTGATAGCGCGCGACCCGGAGCATCGCCTTGAGGCGCGGCCCGACCTGGTCGAACTCGGCGGGGCCACCGGGGCTCTGCCCCGTTTCGCTGGTGCCGCCGGGCATGCCGGTCGGGTCGGCCGCGGTCCCGGCACGCAGCTCCACAGGCTGGATTTCAGCACTCCCAGGAACGTTCACCATGGACTCGCCTTCGGGTAGGCAGGCGGTGGTTCGACATTGCCCGCGGCGGACCAGTCCCGCCGGAATCTCTGGTGGCGCTGATGATACTCCACGGCGGTCGGTCGCGCGAGCCCCTTAACCACTCGGAAAGGCCGAACGCGCAGGCCTTGCCTTTCGGCAAAGCCCGCGCGCCCGCTTCTCAGCTTTGGACCGGTTTCTATCGTCGTCTGTCCGGTCGCCATTCCTCTTCACTCATGCTCAGTCATGCGGCTTCAGAATATCCTTCAGCGCCTTCTTCACCGTGTCGTCGCTGTTGGCGAAGCCGGCACCCTGCTTGTTCTGATCCGAGGTCAGGTCGGTGCTTGCACCCAACGGCTTGTTCTGGTTCTGACCAAATCCCCTGATCGTGTTGAGAACATTCAGGAGGTCGGTCGTCACCGAACCGGCGGCCTGGCTGACAAGCTGACGGAACGACGCATGGCTGACGGCATCACTGTCGGTCGAGCCGGATTGCAGGAACTGCGTCGTGTCCTTGAGCCCGAGCGAGTTGGCCGTGACCGCGGCGGTGCGATGGCCAGGCGAGCCATCGGCATCAGTGCCATCGTTGGAATGTCCCTTCCCAGGATTGCTGCTGTCGTTGTGGTCAGGATCATTGCCATGGCCGTTGTTGCCTTTGTCGCGATCACCGGTCTCGCCGCCGGGGCCGGTCGCTCCGGTCGGGCCCGTTGCGCCGCCCGGCCCCGTAGCACCCGTCGAGCCGGTTGCGCCGGCTGCACCCGTTGCGCCGGTCGCTCCGGTCGCTCCGGTTGAGCCGGTGGCGCCGGTCGCACCTGTCGAGCCGGTTGCTCCGGTTGCACCCGTAGCGCCGGTCGAGCCGGTTGCTCCGGTCGAGCCCGTTGCTCCGGTCGAGCCCGTTGCTCCGGTCGCGCCGGTTGCACCGGTAGCGCCGGTCGCCCCAGTCGAGCCGGTGGCACCCGTGGCGCCGGTCGAGCCGGTCGCACCCGTGGCGCCGGTCGCACCTGTCGCACCCGTTGCTCCAGTCGCACCCGTTGCTCC
>NZ_NSGC01000031.1:0-19662 GCF_002294795.1 Mesorhizobium sp. WSM3866
GCCAGACTGTCCCGACATTAGCGAAACCACTGTCCGGGAATTAGCGGAACCCCTGTCCGGCTTTTGCGAAATGCGCATTATCTCCTCATCGCGGTGCTTCTGGACGTTGACACTATTGAAGTGGGGCTGGCACGCGGAAGAGGCAGGCGTCTGCTCAATGTTATCCTCAGCCAGCGAGTCAGGCGGGGATAGCGAGGCGACCATTCGGATGATGCCCTGGTCTGGGCAAAGGTCACGCCCGTCACAACTCAGCCACTGCATCAACCGTCGTCTCGCTTTCTAAGCCGGAACTCGGGAGGCGTTCCTGAGGAAGTGCAGGTAACAGCGCGGTCAGGCCGCCTCGGGTTGACCTCGCCGATCGCCCCGACCAGGCCGGCAGGTAGTGTCCCGCTGAGTGATGTAGCTCGGCGGTGACCAAGCGCCCGCGAGCGGGCTGCTCAGCAGAGCTGAAGCGAGCGGCGATAGCAGCGGTCATCGACGTTCCCCGGTAGCGTCGGGTTGCTGACACCAACCTGATTCGAAGGAATCAGCCATGACCGACGACGATGAACCTGCGCGCGGTCGTGGACAATACCTCTTACTTAAAGATACGCATCCGGTAACGCACGTGCCCATCCTCCTCGACATAGGAATCATAGAGCCTACGCGCGCGGGCGTTGTCCTTATCGGCGTGCCAGTAAAGCCGCTCCCAGCCGTTCTTTTTGCAAATTGCGACGAGGTCGTCGACGAGCGCCCGGCCAATGCCGGAGCCGCGGAAATGCTCGTCAACATAAAGATCCTCAAGATAGCAGTCATTGCTCTTGACCCACGACGAAGGGTGGGGGAAATGGATAGCGAAGCCTACAGGCGTGCCGTCCTGCTCAGCCACCCGCATGTTCACCGGCGAGGCCGGATCGAGAATGCGCCTCCAGGCGGTAGCAGTCACCTCGCGCTTGAGTGTCGTCCTGAAGAACTGCACGTGGCAGTCCCACAGTTTGCGCCAGGCACGTTCATGCTCTGGCCGCGCATCCCTGATCTCAAGTGCCATGGCGATCCTCAAATAGAAGCACGGGAAGCACCTGCGACCGATGTGCTCCCCAGGTCTGGTTATGACAGCCGGGGTATGCCGATCGGCTCACGTTATTGTGCCCGGGGTGATGATATTCCATTCAGTCCTACTAACATGACCATGCTCTCCCGCTAATCTAGTTACGGGAGTAGCCCATCACTTGGGTGCAAACTCCGGCCAATGCCGCAAAAACGTCCCAGCGGTCCGCCTCCGGCAAGTAGACGCTGAGTTAAAGCGGCCTCTGGCGCCACAGCACGATCAATTCGTCGACCCGCGGACGGGATCTACCGGCGCAAGAGGTGCCTCAAGCTGTGCTCATCAAAGCTGGATCGAAAGGACACTTTGTGAGATTTTCCACGCCATTTTCTGTGATCAGCACCTGCTCTTCTAGTTTCACGCCCTCGTGCCCGCCAACGGCTCCAATGTATGATTCCACGCACAGCGTCATGCCCGGTTGGAGCACATAGTCAAATGCTCCTGGGATGAAATCTTCCGGATAAAAAATGGCAGGATATTCGTCGCAAAGGCCTATTCCATGCATCATCAAGCCGTAGCGTTGCTCGACGAATTCCGCAGGGAGTCTGTGACTGCGTTCCGTGATCTCTGTGAAGGATAAGCCTGGTTTTAGCATGACCATATTGGCCGTCATGTGCTCATAAGCAATCGCGTGAAGCCTTTTCTGCTCGTCACTCGGTCGGCCGTCGCCGCAGTACCACGTTCGGGAGAAATCCGCACACATGCCGTAAGGCCCAACAACATCGGTGTCGAATGCGACAAGCTCCCCTGTATTAATCCGACGTGGCCCCGCTTCCTGCAGCCACGGATTTGTACGAGGGCCGGACGTGAGAAGGCGCGTTTCGATCCATTCGCCACCGCGGGCGATGTTCTCAGCATGAAGGACGGACCACAATTCCGTTTCGGCGATACCTGGTCGCAAACGGTCGCGCATCTTGGCGACTGCAATCTCACAGGTTGCGATTGAACAGCGCATCGCGTTGATCTCGTCGATCCCCTTCACTGCCCGTGCATGCTCCATCAGTTGCATGCCGTTGCACACCTCAATGCCGAAGGCATCTAGAGCGCGCAGACCCAGGATCTCAATTTTGTCAACAGCCAGACGTCTGTTTTTGCCACCAAAGCGGCGCAGCAGTTGATCGACTTGCCCAGCAAAATCCTTCGCGAGGGGCTCTCCTTCGTCGCCGGCGACAAAGTAGTAAAAGCCCGCCCCACCTTCTCGGATCTCGTTGATGAGCGGGAGGTGCCCAGACAGCTGACTACAGCCCCGAAGGTCCCAAAGAACGACATGCCCGTCCGCCGATACGAAAATGGCTCGGGAAGTATTGTGCATGATCCAGATTTGCATGTTCGAAGAATCAGTAGCATATCGGATATTCAGCGGATCGAAGCACAGCACTCCAGCATAATCCCGCTGACGGAGTTGCTGGACGACACGGTCTAGCCGCGCCTTACGCATGCGGTCCAAATTCGGCGGTGTAAGACCCTGCGCGGACCACTCGGCAAACGCTAAATCCGTCGGCCCGATCTCCACTCGGTCATTGTCGTCGATGCTCCCGTCCGGCTTCAGAGCATGTCCCCTTCGTGTCGGATCAATTTTGCGGTTCACAATAGAAAAGGCGGTCATTGTTGGGGTACCATTTCGCAAGTCAGTTGCGTTACCAGGCCGGCATGGCTGGATAGAGAACACTTTTCGTCGTCCAATACCATCGCAGCATCAAGGAATATCTCGATGTCTAGTCGGAAACCAATTGGCACGGTCTATTTAAGATCACTTTTGGCCAATTGGGAGAGGAGCGGCGCCATATCCATTTCGACCTCTCAAATGCGGAAAATGATAGATATACTTCCTAAACTTGTATGCTCCGCAAGTGGTCGGCTGGTATTGCGCCGGATTGGCTTCGGAAATGCAGCTCTCCAAGGGCGCGACAACGGCGTCATCGTCGGCGTCGATGAAGAACGGGATCGAGTAGCGTTCCCGTCCAGAGGTGTTCACCACTCTATGTAGGTTGGCCAGATAGAGGTCGTTGGTCATCTTCTGCAGCAAATCACCGATGTTGACGACGAAGGTACCGGGGATTGGCGTGCCTTCCACCCAAATCCCATCTCGATTCATCACCTGAAGCCCTCCAACGCTATCCTGGGCGATAATGCCTAGGGTACCAAAGTCGGTATGCGCGCCGATACCGATGATCCTCTCGTCCACGACACCAGTCTGTGGCGGATAGCGTTGCAAGCGTTGAGACGTAATGGGATCCTTCATTTTCGGCTCGAAGAAATCTGATCGAAGGTCAAGGCTGAGTGCAATGCCCTTCACTATCGTTATCGACAGCTCCTTCATCGCCTCGTGATAGGCGAAAACGGTCTCCCTGAAACCGGGCAGGGTGGCCGGCCACTGGTTCGGGCCGAAGAACGGGCTCTCGACATTGGGCCGCTCGGGGCCGATGTCAAAACACTCCTTTAAGTCCTTGGTTTTTGACGGGTCCGTGTTTTCGCCGAAGATTTCGATGTAACCGCGCAGCGCGACCCCGGAATTACTAATGTGCAGGTTCATTTTCTCTTGGAGCGGCAGGTTGAAGAAAGCCTTGGCCTGCGCAAAGGTCTCATCCAGCAACTTCCCTGATATGCCGTGGTTCTTGATATACATGAAGCCGACGTTGGCTAGTGCCCACCGAAATTCCTTCGCCACGCTGCGTGCATCGCTTCCGTCCAGCAACGGGCCCACGTCAACAATTGGGAGTCTCTCGAATGTCTGACGCTGGGCATGAAGCCTGTCGTCGAGCTGGACCAAATCTGATTTCGTCATTTGTTCACCCGGTTATTAGTGGTGCACGTTTAGCCAACAGGCTAGGCGAAGTTGAGGTAGGTACTCTCGTAGGTGCCGGCTGCCGTTAAGCAGCAGTGATGCAGATCGCATCCCCGATTCATTGAAAAAATAGCGTAGTTTGTAGCCGCTGGAAGGACTGGACCAAGACGGCGTCGGATCCCAATAATAGGCCAAGGTCCTTCATCTCCAGCTCTTCCAGGGTTGGGCCTCGCCATTCAAAACCAGAACTGTTGGCTGAGACGTCGCGAGCCCGGCACCGCGCGTCGGGAAGCTGCACACCCTCGTTGCGATCTGAAAAGGAAACTAAGTCGTGCGTTTAAAGAGGTAAAGATAAACATCATTTCACTAATGTGAAGTGTAGTTAAAGCAAGTACACAAATTCTTATTGTGATCACGCAGCTGCTGAAAAAGTGGCGCCCGCGATTGCGTCGGATTCAATGACTTCTATCGGCGCGGCACCCACACCGACCTATGGCGAACTCCGCTCCGGATCGATTGACGAGACCGCGCCAAGCGCCTGCCGACCGAGCGAGCCTGCTGCCTGCTCGTAACCACCAGTGCGGAGTCGCCGCGCGATTGGGCCTGCGACTCAGCCTTGACAGTCACCGCGCGCCGGCGGCCGACTTGGCGGCTTGCCTCGCCTGCCAAAGTTCTAGTCACTACAGTAGGATTTTCCATGGAATGGGCCAAAAACAGGGGTGGCGTTCTCCAGGCTCGGCTTGCGCGCCAGCGAGGTCGCGGTGCTCAGTCTCTAATCATGCCGATCGGCAGTCGGGAGGTATCAGTATCCTTGTCCATGGCAAGTTGCGAGGGCAAGCACGAATGCCGCTCGCCACAATGTCGGCACAGCTATCGTCGCCTCTCGGTTGCGCGACCACTTATCGCGAAAGAGGCGAGCGGGCGGGCATGCTTAGCTATGGACACTACAGCCCACCCCTTTCTCGCCCAGCCTTGCCGCGGGCATGAGCTTTCGGGCGCCAGGCTGCCGAGATCAATCAGTTGGTTGATCGCCAGAGCACCGACTACAGAAGGATCTAAGAGCTCCATATCGAGTGGCTGCGCCAGGTTACCACTTTCACGGCGCAGGCGTTTCTAACAGGACAACGGGGTGAGGGCACTTGCTGAGAGCGTGGAAAGCCCGTCGCTTGAAGCGGCATAGAGCACACTGGACGCCGTTGCCAGCCTATGCGGACGACACGGCAATTTACCGAAGAGATCAACACAAGCGGTGCAGGCTGCGCCGAACCCCTATGTTGCCTGGCGGCTGCCGTGAAGATGCGCCTTATCATCAATTCATCCCCTATCCGGCTGGCTTGGGAAGACACGCACCTAGCCTACATTCTGTTGGCTTACTCCCACTTTGTACGGTTCGCGACTTTTTAGGTCTGGGGGATTCTCCTTCGTGGTGAGGGCCCTATCGCGCAGGAACGTTTCTTACTTCGCCTGCGCCAATTCAAAGTTCGAGCGCCTCAAATGCTTTGCAAGCGGAAGAGGCTGCATCGGCGGACCTGGTTCGATGAAAGGGCTTCACACGATTCACCAGTTGGCACGAGTTTTGAAGCCTGTTGGCTAGCAGCTCGCCAGCGGCGCCGCCGAGGAGCATCTGCTTACGTGCCAAGGAGCTGTGATGAACACTGTCGACAAGGAAACCGCCCTGGAGCACACCGCACACAAGCGCATCAAGGAGGTCCTTGGCCTCGATGGCGACGCCGATCGCTTAGCCAAGTTCTACCGCCAATGGGCCAGCACTTACGATCTGGACGTTGTTCAGTACCGATATTGCGCGCCAACCATCGTGGCCGAACTCGCGGCTGTTGTACAAATGGCCTATTTGGACAAGGAACGAGCAGCCACCGCGATTTTGGACGCGGGCTGTGGAACGGGCCTCGTCGGAGTGGAACTGGAACGCCTCGGATTCCGGTTAATCGACGGGTTCGACCTCTCCAAGGAGATGGCCCAAAAGGCTCGGGAAACTCGCGTCTACCGCGAAGTTAGAGGCGACGTTGATCTTAGCGTGCCGCTCTCCGGATACTCTGCGAGCTATGATATCACGGTGTGCTGCGGCGTCTTAACGCTCGGGCATGTCCAACCAGATCGGCTGCGTGAGTTGGCCCGCGTTACGCGCCCGAAGGGGTTTATCATCGCAAACACCCGCAGGAGCTATGCGGATGCTACATGCTTCGCAGATGAGGTGAAGCGTCTCCAGGATGCGGGTGTACTCGTGCTGACACAATGTCTGAACAACGGCAGATACGTCGCTGAGGAGGACGCTCATTACTGGGTGTTCCGCATACCTGAAAGCGGCAGCTCACCAGAGGTATAGAGTCCCCACAATTTGCTGGCGGGCTGCGCAAGGCAAGGTATGTCACAGAGAGCATTGCGACATGACTGCACGATCAATCGCGGTATCCAGACGGAACTTAAGAGAGCGCTGCCGTGCGGCATCGATGTACGCCTCCACCTACGTTCGGCGAGCGGCACCAAACGTCGGCTCAATCGAAGGGCTGTTTGCAATGCGAAACTCGCGGCCTACTGCACCTCCAAAGCGGTCCGGTATCCGCTGCCTGACGCGGGCGATGCGATCGACAAGCGAAGGGGTCTGTTGCAACGGAGTCGCGCCGGGGTGGATCGACCCCGACATAAACGTTGATCTCATCAGGAACCTGCCGATCCCCACGGGTCCTACTAACAGGTCGCAAGTAATCCATCCAATAGGCCGACTGAGAGGCCGGGTGCCGATATTACGCCTTCCACAATAGGGGCAGGTTTGCGCTTCCGAAGCAGGGTCACAGCGCTTCTGTCAAACAGGCCATCGGCACACGCAACGGCCATCCAAATTTGAGGGAAAGGTGAGTTTTCGACGAGCCCAGTGAATCGAGTTCAAAGAATGACAGTCTCATCCCGCGAAGCTTTGGCGAATAGGCGTGGTTTTATGGCGCGTCTCAAGGCAATCCAACCTGGAGGTAATTAAATGGTGTCGAATGTTGCTTTGGACGAGCGTAGGAATGCGGCTGTTTCGGCGGGGGGGGCTTGGTCCTTTCCAATATATGTTGAGCGAGCTCAAGGTTCCGAGATCTGGGACGTGGAGGGGCGGCGATATATTGACTTCCTGAGCGGAATGGGTGCTCTGGCGGTCGGCCACTCGCATCCGAAGGTCGTCGCTGCCATACAGGCCCAGCTTACCAAGTTCAGCCACACCTTCTTCGGCACCGCTCCTTATGAGAGCTACCTCGCCGTGGCTGAGCGTTTGAACCCGCGTTGCAAGGTGGGTGGGCGGGCCAAGACATTGCTCGTCACGACCGGTGCAGAGGCTGTCGAGAATGCCGTCAAGCTAGCACGCGCCTACACCAAGCGGCGCGGCATCATTGTCTTCGGCGGTGCCTTTCACGGCCGCACGCTGCTGACCATGGCAATGACGGGAAAGGTCAATCCATACAAGCAGTCGTTCGGGCCGTTCCCGGGCAACGTCTATCGCGCGCCCTATCCGGATCTCTATCGGGGCGTCAGCGTCGAGCACTGCCTTGCGGAGTTGGACACGCTCTTCGAAACCGAGATCGAGGCGAGCGCGGTCGCGGCGATCGTCATCGAGCCGCTTCTGGGCGAAGGCGGCTTCATTCCGGGGCCCGTTGAGTTCATGGCGGGCATCCGGCGCCTTTGCGATCAGCATGGCATCGTCCTCGTCGCCGACGAGGTGCAGTCCGGCTTCGGCAGAACCGGCCGCCTGTTTGCGATTGAGCATACCGGCATCGAGCCAGACTTGATCACGATGGGCAAGAGCATGGCAGCTGGCATCCCGGTTGCCGCGATCGTCGGCAAGGCCGAGATCATGGATTCGGTTGCCGCCGGCGGCTTGGGCGGCACCTATGCGGGCAATCCGCTGGCCTGTGCGGCTGCTCTAGCCGTGCTGGATGTGCTGGAGGAGGAGAATCTGCTTGGCCGCGCCAATGAGATCGGTGAGCGTCTCACGGCTGGCTTGCAGCGAATCCAGAAGAAGCGGAACCGCACCGTGATTGGCGATATCCGAGGGCTGGGCTCGATGATCGGCGCGGAACTGGTCGAAGATGGCGAAACCCGCAAGCCGGCACGCGCGCTCACCGCCAAGGTCATCAAGGAAGCAGCCAGCCGCGGTCTGCTGCTCGCATCGGCCGGGCGCCACTTCAACGTCATCCGCTTCCTTGTCCCGCTGGTCCTGACGGACGCGCTCGTCGACGAAGCCCTGGGCATCCTCGACGAATCGATCGACGCCGCGCTCGAGAGCGAGCTTGCTCCCGCAAAGGCAGCAACTCAGGCCAGGTGAGAACTCATGAACGTTGCAGATCCCTCAGAGGCACTTGCACTGGCAGGTGAATTCCGTCGTGCACCGTTCGGGCATCACAGCCCGAACCTGCAGAAGCTCCTGCGCAAGTTTCGCAGTGTTCCAATCGCCGGGAAACACGCCTTGCTGACAATCCGGCCCAATCGCAGCTGGATGCTCGTCAGCCTCACAGGGATTCCGGGCCGTCCCATGACAAGACATGAGGACATCATCTTTGAGGATCTGGCGGAGGCGGAGTGGTACGTGTTCCGCCAACGCTGGCGCCAACATTTCGGAACTGAGCTTCCGGACGGAGCTGTAGCATGAGGATGCTGGCTGGTTATACAAACATTATGAGCGCCAAGCCGGGCGACACCGTTGAATTCAAGGTGAGTTCGCACGGTCCTGGATCGACCTACTCAGCTCGGCTAGTGCGGCTCATCACTACTGAGGAGCATCCGCGCACAGCCGGTTTGATCGAACGTGAAGTCGATGCAGCGTTCAAGGGGGAATATCCCGCCCGACGGCAGCCAATCCATACCGGGTCTTACGGCTATGTCGACCATGCGACCACGTTTTCCGTATTGGAGGATTTCACGTTCCAGACCTGGCTCTGGCCAACCCTGCTTGGAACCAAGCGTCAAACAATCGCCGGTACTTGGGACGAGAGCCGCAGCTTGGGGTTTGCGATCGAGATCGACGAGACAGGTCGATTGACGTTCCGGATGGGTGATGGGGAAGGGAACGTGTCCACCGCCAATTTGCCCACGCCCTTGCTTGAGAGGCAGTGGGTCTTCGTTGCTGCCAGCTATAGCGCAAAAGATCGCACGGTAGTCCTACACCAGAGCCCCCGCTGCGACATCGGAGATCTCGGCTCCGCGGAGACCCGCAAGTTTGATATTGCTGCCTCTCAGGGGAAGGCTGGGCAAAGACATTTCTTTATCGCTGCCCACAAAGCCTCCGGTGGCAACGGACTGCTTTTGGGGGGACACTACAACGGAAAGATCGATTCCCCTAAGCTTCACGCCTGCGCCCTTTCCGTTGAGGAGATGGCCTCGCTTGGCAGCGGCGCCGCAGTCGAGCGGCTTAACGAGTACGTTTCGGGCGATTGGGATTTCAGCATCGATCAGGGCTCAGATGTCTTCAAAGATGTTTCGGGCAATGGGCTGGATGGTCGCCTGGTAAACATGCCTACGCGGGCCATGAAAGGTTACAACTGGACCGGGCAGTTCCATGACTGGCGAACCGCGCCACATGAATATGGTGCCATCCATTTTCACGACGATGATCTCTATGACGCCGCCTGGTCGACCGACTTTGCCTTCACGATCCCGAGCGGCCTAGAAAGCGGCGTTTATGCCGCGCGCCTCGACGCTCAGGATGCGAGCCCAGCGTATGTGATCTTTTTCGTACGGCCGCCGAAGGGTCAGGCCACTTCCGATGTCGTTTACCTGGCCTCCACGGCGAGCTACATGGCCTATGCCAACCAGACGCTCATCGCACGCGATCCGCTCGACGAAATGAGCATGGGCAGCCTTTTGGTTTTCGGAGAAGACGACGTTTTCCTCAATGAGAACCCGGAATACGGAAAGTCGCTGTACGATCTTCACACCGACGGAAGCGGCGTTTGTTATTCCTCGCGCCTGCGACCGATCTTAACCATGTCGCCGAATGCGAAATATTGGAGATTCGGTGGTGACGGATATTTGACGGGCTGGCTCGATGCGCTAGGCATCAGCGCAGACGTTATCACGGACGAAGACCTTCAAAACGAAGGAGAGAGCATCCTCGCCCCTTATCGGGTCGTCTTGACTGGATGCCATCCCGAATACGTTTCGTTGGCGATGTGGGATGCGTTGAAGACCCATCTCGGCCGCGGCGGGCGTTTGATGTATCTGGGTGGCAACGGGTTCTATTGGCGGACTGCGTTTCATCCCACCCTGCCTGGATTGATCGAGGTTCGGCGCGCTGAAGACGGTTCCCGCGCATGGTCCGCTGAAGCGGGCGAATATTTTATGAGCATGACTGGCGAATACGGCGGGATGTGGCGTCGTCAGGACCGAACCCCCAACCAACTCGTTGGAATTGGCTTTTGCGCGAATGGTTTCATGTCAGGTTCATATTACCAGTGGAGCCCAGGCAGCACGGATCCCCGTGTCGATTTTGTCTTCGACGGTATCACCAAAGGCCCCAGGCTCGGGGATTATGGCCTGTCCGGCAACGGCGCGGCCGGACAAGAACTGGACCGTTACGATCCAGCCCTTGGATCCCCGAGGCACGCTGTCGTTATAGCCACTTCGATCGGCCATACCGATAACATGGTGTTGGCCAAGGAAGAGTTCGGCGCGATGCATTGGATGATCGGGGCGACTGAGAACAAGAACGTTCGCTCAGACATCGTCTTTTTCGAAACCACAGGCGGCGGAGCGGTTTTCTCCGTCGGGTCGATATCCTGGTGCATGAGCCTGCCCATCAATGATTATGACAACGACGTCTCGCGAGTCACGCGGAACGTGCTCATGCGCTTCCGGGATCCCAAGCCGTTTGCGCTGCCTCGTTCGGAGGTAGAACGGCCTCCACAGATGCCGCCATCACCTGACCAGCCACGCAGAGCGCGATCAACTGTAAAGAAAATCCGACAGCTTTGCGCGCGTGATATCTTCGGTACAATGTGAGCTGCAGTGCAGCGGTCGAAATGTCCGACACGAGGAGAATCTTGTCCATCCAAGCGGCGTGGCTTGCGAATGCCGCTTCGTCCAATTGTCAGTCACAGGTGTCGGTGAGGTCGCGTGCCGCGACTGGTGTAACTCGGCGGTGACGAAGCCGTTCCCGGGATGCGGTATTCGGCTTGAGCCTTATCTTCGGGCGACAATGCTTGGTGGATAGTTTGAAGGTACTGCGCTTTTTAAACGTGGTCTGCATGCCGCAGCAAGCATCAGAAGGAGAAGCGCAGCATGAAATACTATGCAGGATTGGATGTCTCCGTAAAGGAGACCGCGATTTGCATCGTCGACGAAACCGGCATGATCTGCCCGGAGATGAAAATGGAGAGCCATCCCGAGGATTTTGTGCGGCTGCTCTCGGATCCTGCCTGGGCCTTTGTGCGGATCGGGCTTGAAGCCGGGCCATTGTCGCAATGGCTGTTCATGCCGAAGCCGGCTTGCCGAGGTGTACATCGAAACCCCCACACCAAAGCCTTCCTGGAGGCGCAACAGAACAAACCGGCCGCATTGACGCCCGAGGCATTGCCCACATGATACGCGTCAACCTGTTTCGCCCCGGTCCATGTCAAGACGCTGACGAGCCATCGAAAAACGACATCCACGGTCTGTTGCGCAACGATGAATGAGGTGAGTTCGCGAGCGTTGCATACCGGTCGCATCACAGCGATCAGGACGGGTCTGAGATTGTTCCGCCTCACTCTTCTGATCCCCAGGCGAAGCGGAAAGCTCGATAAGCGCTTGACTTCAACAGGCCGAATAGAGAAGCGCACCCCTCGACAACGCTGAAGCGAGCATGCGGCGTAGCAGAGGCCATGATGTTGCCAGGTAGGTCGGGTTCCTGGCACGAACCTGATTCGAATGAGCACCGCCATGATCGGAAGAGGCGCTTGGCACAGTTCGCGGTCGGAATAAAGAATAAAGCGCCAGTTCAATGACGTTGATTCTCAGGCCTGGCTCCCCACACGCTGGCGCGTATCGCAGCCCATCCAGCACAGCGGATCGCCGAACTCCTCCCTTGGAACTGGCGGCGCGAGGCGTCGACGCCGCGGCCGCCTGAGATGCACACCACCAAAGCCTGCCGCATCACCAAGACCGCTCGCGTTGCCGCGGAGCTCGACGAAGACGAAAAATGGCTCTCGGATATCGCCAGCGGCATGGAGCCCGAAGACGGAATAGTCTGGGTCTATGGTCCGGGCGACGAAGAGACGATTGCTTACACCGACTTCGGCATCGGGCAGGTGCAGGAACTTATCGCAATCCATCGCGATCAGACCGACTGATCATTATTCCCGGTGAACCCAAACCGCTACGGGTTCACCGGACGGCTACCGCTTGCACTAAACGCGCTTCGATCCTACTTCCGCGCGGCGCCCGAGGGTCGGACGCAATGGCAGGGGTTTGGTGTGTATTGTTCGATGACAGCGTTCGATTTGGGCCGCTGCATTAGGGCAATCGCTCGAAGATGAGGTTGATGTCAGTCCTTGCAGCAAGTCGGTATGATCTGCATTCCATCAGATTGATGATCTGAGCCGTGGCGCCCTTTAGATAATACTCCCTTGGCTCGCACTGGATGACAGCAGGTCTGATGCGCTCGTAGTCAATGGCCCTAACGAGATCGTGATCCGGTCCTTCGCAATCGATGGATAAAAAATCGACCTTATTGGCATAAGGGGTCAATAGTTCATTGATCCCGATCGCGCTCACCTCAATGTGTTCTCGGATACCACCTATCCCGTCGAGGTCGCCGTAGTTTTCAACATGTGCTTTGTCCACCGAGGAAAGCTCATGGGCGTTCCCGATGAAGAGCGTGGCAGAGGCTTGCGGAGCGGGCAACACTACAGATCTCACGAGAACGTCTTCCGGGCGCGCAGTGCGGATCAGCGCCTCCAATTCAGGATTGGGTTCAACTAGAACACCTCGCGCGCCTCTTTGGTACATAAGATAGGTACTTGAGGTGGAGATGGGGTGATTAGCGCCAATTTCGACATAGAATACACTGGCCCAAGACCTTTGGCTCTTGCAGAGGCTCGCAGCCAATATCCCTTCGACAATAACGTCTTCTCCGGCTATTGCGTAACTAGCCGGAGCGTAGCGCTTGATCCGAGAGTTCGGCAGATTGAGCCTAGCGACCTCCTGGTTTATGGACTGGTTTTCAAACTGGGACAACATAGCTCGCACTCCAATGTTATCTGCGATCTTGGGACGGGCCGTTACGACCAGTTGTCGCGGCGGCACTTGCTCATCATCCCCGCAATCGGCGTGCCAGATGCGGAATGCGGTGCTGCTCCTTGCTTACCAAAGGAGTGAAGCACGCGCGCCCGCTGGAACGGCGTGACACTTTGTGGGGTTCCCGACATCGGCGCACCAACTGACGTGCCAAAGTGACGTGTAAACAGGAAAACCTGATGCAAGCGCGGGGTGTTGAGCGCGAGGTTGCGCCCCTCCATGTCCTCGCTCATGGCCTGCCGAAGTTGGGTTGTGACAAGCTCCAATGAAATAACTGAAGCTTCTAGTCGCGTGAATAAGTTCTACGTAAGTCCTCTCTGTTTTTATCAGAAACGTTTGAATGACGACAGGATATCGTCGGCGAACTTGATCCACTTGTATGGCTTGAGTTTTGGTGCCCCCTCGATGAAGGCACCGGTATCGGCTTCTCAGGATCGGATTGAGCGGAAGTAGAGCCAGACTGGACTCGCCACGATTTCGGTCGGATAGCGGCAAATTGTGGTAGGTTGTGCACTCGCGGTCATGGGCCCTGCTACTATCTCAATTTCCTTATTGCCAAATCAATTTGACAGCCCCTCCATGTACCCTCTCGTCCGCCTACAAAATAGTAGCCGCTGAGGTCAAAGTCTGGGAGACACTCGTAACAGTTGCGGCTGAGGTCGCGGAAAAACTTCAGATGGTGCGGAAGTAAGTGTCGATTGGCTGCCCGAACTCTTCTGCTCGCTTACAAAAACGTCGGCTCCCCGACACCACTTGTCGGGTTCGTCGAGCCCGCCGCCCGGTGCGGTTCGGCCCAACTCTCCAGGAAGAATAATCTTCTTCGGGTCTGTGAAATTGGCACGAGGTTTGCTGGCTACTTTGTGGGAAGAAGCAGCTGCGACCGGATCGTCATGCTCGTGGCCCCGCGTTCGATCGGCGGTAAAGGACCAACAGCACGGCTCTCGAAGGCGCGGGTGCGGGTCTGCATCGTGGCTAAGAGGGGCCACGGTGCAAGCCCTGTAGTCAAGCAGGTGCCGCCCCCAAAGGGCAGTTGAGCTTTCAATCAACTTCAGGAGGAAACGATGAGCGAGTTCCTTGGCAATTACGTTGATCACGAGATGACCTCGCCTTGGGCAATGGCGCGTCGATCGGCTAAGGTCAAGCCAATTTCGAACGATCTTGCACGAAACGGAGTTCTCTTGGTCGCATCTTGCGTGCGAGTTGAGGTCTATGGTCAGGTGCAGGCACTGAGAAGTATTGACAAGACAATATTTTCTGGGTTTTCACCTGCACGAATTGAAGGTGCAGTCAATATTATTCGGCGCCTCGCCGAGATTGCGTCCGGCGCTCGCTCCCAAGTCCTTGGCGATAACTATATCGGCGATCAGCTGGTGAAAGCAATCAAACCTCTTGACAAAAAGCTTCCCATTTTCCAAATGGTACGGCTTGCAATCGACGTGGGTCGAGCTTCGCGCGAGCGACAGCGGTTCACTGCATCGTTCAACTACTGTCACGTGATCCGAGACATCATTGCTGATCGATTTCCGAGTGGAGAACTACCCGACTGCCTTTACATGATCGGTGCGGATAAGCTGGCTCGCGAGCTGATCAGAGGTGGTGTGGGAGAGCGATTTCGTTCCACGACAATCGTCACGCGGAACCCCAAGAACCTACGCAAGCGCCTCAGAGCTTGGACTGACATAGACGTCGCGCTAGCGCGTCCGGCAGATATTGAGAATGCACGCCCGCGGTCGATGGTTGTTATCTCAGGCGCTGATGTCAATGATGAATACCAAGCCGTTCTCCAGAGCGCGCTTCTCCGATTAGAGCCGAGAACCATAGTAGATACGTCACAAGTTCCTGTACTCTCACGGCTAGCATTGGCGGACATCAACTATGTAACAGTGTTCGACGAAGAATTTCTCCGTGCGGTCGATAAAAATAACAGGCAGATGAGTTTAAAACTGCCACGTGTCTTGGCCGATATCGAAGAAACGCTCCAAGCTGCGCACACGTATCTTTCTGCAACCCCGCCTAGTGCGACTGCCCCTGGCCCGTAAGGGTAAGGCGGTCGAGCTCCAACATCCTGGCGCCCGGGATCTCTCGACTCAGATTCAGCCGCACCACTGCGGTCTTCGAGCTTCGCCTGTCGAGCGCTCGACAGCAGACTCGGTTGGTCTCTTCCCAAGTCGCGGTTGTGTGCGTCAAGTTCTGCAAAAAGGGGCGGTCATGAAGCTGGTCATGGGCTTGGCGTAGAGCGGAGTTTCTTGTGCTCGCGCAGGTCGTCCATGTTGATGTATCGATTGGCCTCCATCCAGTTTTCGTTGGTTTCGGCGGCCAATGCCCTGACCGAGCGCAGGCAGCTTTCGGCATTGGGGAAGATGCGCACGACATAGGTGCGGCGCCTGATCTCCTCGTTGAGGCGCTCCAGCATGTTGGTGGACTTCAGGTGCTTGTGGTGCTGGCGCGGCAGCCGGAAGAAGGTCTGCGTACAGTCGATTGGTTACTCTACCCAGTTGGTCAGCTTGGGATAGCGGGCTGACCACTTGGCCAGCCATGTGGCGAGATCGGCCCTGGCCTCGGTGAGATCGCGCCGGGCGTAGAGCCAGCGCAGTTCCTGCAGGCAGTCGTCGCCGTGCTTTCTGGGCAAGTGATCGAGTGCGTTTCTGAGGAAGTGCACGTAGCAGCGCTGCCATGCCGCTTCCGGGATCACCTCGCCGATCGCCGCGACCAGGCCGGCATGATCGTCGGAGACGACCAGTTCGACGCCCTTGAGGCCACGCCCCTTCAGCGCGACGAGGAAAGTCCTTCCAGGCCGAGCGCTCTCGCGATTGGCCATTTCCACCGCCAGGATCTGGCGCCTGCCATCCCAGGCGATGCCGACCGCGATCAGCACCGCCTGGCTCATTGACGATGCCGGCTTCGCGCACCTTCTCGTAGCGGGCATCGAGGATGATGTAAGGGAATGGCTCCAGAAGCGGACGTTCGGCAAACGCCTTCAGGCTCTCGTCCAGCCGCTTGTTGATGGCCGAGATCGACGAGGCCGAGAAGGCATGGCCGCACAGCTCCTCCGTGATCGCCTTGACCTTGCGCGTCGAAACACCCTGCACATACATCTCCGCAAGCGTCGCCACCAAGGCGCGTTCGGAACGCTGGTAGCGCTCGAACAGTTCGGTCGAGAAGCGGCCGGCCCTGTCCTGGGGAACCCTAAGCTCAAGCTTGCCCACCCGCGTGACAAGGGTGCGGCCATAGTAGCCCGAGCGGTAGCCCAGCCGCTCCGGCGTGCGTTCGCTTTTCGAAGCACCCAGCGCCTCGTCCATCTCGGCCTCGAGCACCTCCTGCATCACCGCACGGATCACTTCGTGCAGTCCATCAGGGTTCGAAAGAAGAATGTCTTTGACGGCGGCGCTGGCGATTTTACTTTCAGTCTTGGTCATGGTGGCGTTCCTTCGCGGGAATCGGTGACGTTGAGCATCACCAGCCTGCCATGACCGCCCTCTCTCAACGAATTTGCAGAACTCTCAGAACACTACCCAAGTCGCGGCCGGAGTGCGCTGATCCGACTTCTATAGGCTCGATGACAATGGTAGGCGGGCAAAGACGTAAAGCGAGGCTGAGGCCTCAAGGTGGAACGCCAGCTCCTGATAGGTTAGCTTCCAATAGCGCTTGAGAAGCGCGCAACGCAGCACCGCTTCAGCAGGTAGGCATTGCCGTCCGTGGCCCGACGCCGACCGTACCAAATCAGCACTGAGCCATGCAGATAGCAATGGCCACCCCGCTTTTGCGACATCGCGTCCAACTCGCAGCAGGTCTCGTGCATGGCGAAATAATCTGAGCGATGACGGAGGCCTTTGCGGAGCCGACATTGGTGAGGATAGCGCCGTTCTTAAATGCCGGTGTAATGTCCTCTGCCACGACGCTGGAGCAACCGCCCGGGACTGAGAGGACGACTAGGTCTGGCCCGAGAGCCGCCTCCTTCGCGTCGGTCGTGTAATGATCGCCGAGCTTCAGCTCCTCAGCGCGCTTCAAGGTCTTGACTCTGCGAGTTGCAATGGAGATATAGCCGGCCAGTCCCTCGCGGCAGGCGAAACGCGCTAGTGAAGAGCCGATCAGGCTGATGCCGGTTAGCCATCTTGTCAATCATGCGATCCGGCATAAACGAGCTTCTAGAGATCCGAGCGCGACAAAGCCGCGATCGGCATCTTCGGTTTCCACCGTCATGCGCAGTGCATCGGGACGGATCATGGGTTTCGGTTCAAATTCTCAAGCAGTCGAACAACAGCTCAGGATCGACCAATCCGCCGTTCTTAAACGCGGCGGCTGAGCCCCCGTGGACGTCAGCAACGGGGACCTCAAACCAGGGACAATTTGCATGCTTGAACAAAGTTGCGAGGAACATTGATCAAGTGCCTTGGCGTAATGACGACGTCTTGGACGTCGTAGCCCAATCAACAGTGCGGCGCAGATCACCCCCGCTTTCGAAGCCGTTTGGAAACTGCAAGCCAGAGCAAGTCTTCTTTGATCGGCTGAACAACTCAAGTGTCGAGCCCGGCCGGTTCGACCACGGCCACGTTAATTCCTCATCACAGGGTGGCCAAGGAATGTAGGGCCATTCTGCCCTCATCTGCAAAGCAGAACCGCTCCCCAATGGGCGGCAACTTACCGGATGCCGGTTCCGAAGCACCGCGTGTGGGCCACGTCGAGTATACGATTGACCAAGCTCGAGTAGCTATGTCCGGCAGTCATGGCGGCTTTGATATAGGGGGACAGCATAGTGAGCCCCGGCATCGAGTTGATCTCCAGCACGAATGGCTGGCCGGAGCGGTCGATCCGGAAGTCGACACGGGCATAGTCCCGGCACTCGCATGCACGGAACGTGGCCACCGAAATCTCCTGTAGCAAAGTCGCCAAACTGCTCACTATTTGCGCTGGGCAAACTTGCGGCCGCGCGAAAGCCGCCAGGTACTTCGCTTCCCAAGTCCAAAAACCGGCTTCACCCAAGTCGATCTCGACCAATGGAAACACCTCGAGTTTTTCGTTTCCAAGCAGCGCAACGCAAACTTCTCGCCCTTCTATATATTCTTCGACGAGCGCATCCTGCCCATACTGGCTAACGATCACCTCCACAGCCTCTCGCAGCTGGGCGGGCTCATGTATGATCTGCAAGCCAAAACTGTTGTCCTCGTGACGCGGCTTCACTACCAAAGGGAATCGCAGGTCTCCGGTACTCTCGGTGCCGCGGCGCATAACGCGGAAGTTCGCCGTCGGCACGCCGGAACTGCGCATGAGCGTCTTGCTGATGACCTTGTCGTCCACCAATCCATGCCCGAGTGGGCCCGAGCCGGTGTATGGAACCCCTGCCATCTCGAGCATGGCCGGAACGTGGGTGGAACGGGATTCGCCCTGAATTCCAACTGCCAAGTTGAAGACGAACCCCGACGGGCGGGTTTGTGGATCGGGTGGCATGAACCGTTCGAGGGTAGCGAGCAGTTCTTTGTCGCCTTCGCACAGCAGCGTTTCGTGGCCACCCTCTTGCAGTGCCGCAATGACTGTTCCGGCGATCGCGGTGGTATCCGGCCAGGGCTGTGGCGGCTGCGGACGAGGCTGACCGAACCGGTTGAGTATGCCTTTGGACTCAAGATTCCTCACTATGGCTACTTGCATTAGCTACTCCTATAATGCCTTCATGCTGCCAGGATCCCTGCTTCGTTGTGCGGAGCAGCTCGTTTTGGATCCGCTATTGGGTTCGATGCAATTGGCATGCCACCAGAGGGGCTATATAAACTAGAATGAAAACCCAAGGTTTTGCGCCCCGCCTGCGGGATACTTAAGCTGGTGTGTCGCGCTTCGTACAAGATTGGCGATCTAGAAGCTACAGGAGACCGACACGACGTTGCGGCCGCTTTGACGGACCAGCGCGTATCGCGTTGAAGTGATGTAGCTGACGGCGTTGGTCGCCGCGCCGCCTTGATCAAAGCGCCACGGGTGGCAGGCTGAAGGGGGCTCTCGCTCATAAGCTGATGGGTTCTAACATTCATGTAGCAGGCCGCTGCACGGCCCATTTGATGCCATTAACCCGCACTTCGAAACCGCCGGTACTGGAGCGTGTTTTTCCTCTATAGCTCAAGGGAAACCTGTCATGCCTGTTGTCACTATCGGAATAGATCTCCCGTCTTTCACGTACACGTTGTGGACGCATCCGGCCGTGCGGCTCTGCGGCCGACGGCTCGGGCACAGCAAGTTCCTGGTATTCTTCGCCCGGCTTCGTCTTGTCTCATCGGCATCGAAGCTTACTCGAGCGCGCATCGCTTGCTCGTGAATTGATTAGGTTCGGCCATGAGCGGTGGTGGCCGAACATGCGGTTCGTGCCGATCAAGACGCGCGAGCAGCCGAGTGTACTGGCATCACACCGCGCCCGAGCGACGCGGTGCGAGGACCCTGCTACTCCCCTTCGCGGCCACTAGGCCGATTCAGAGCTATGCTGGAATTTGGGTGACGAGGCTGATCAAGCGGCGCTCTGCGGCTTCGTTTCGATGACCTCGATTCCGTC
>NZ_NSGC01000032.1:0-16546 GCF_002294795.1 Mesorhizobium sp. WSM3866
AATCGCTGTCCGCGAATTACTGAAATCACTGTCCGGGATTTAGCGAAAAGGGTGTCCGGGAATTACCGAAACACGCACTCGAAACACGCTATCGACCTCCTCGTATATCTCTTTGGGCGCGATGCCCTGCCGCCCGGCAGTAGCCAGGAGTTCAAGGACAAGATCGGCAATGGCCCCTGGGTCTTCGGTGCTCACGTTTTGCAGATGTTCTGCCATCCACCGGTCCAGAAATTTCAAAGCCCGCGCGCTCATGCGAAGGAAAACCTAGCCGCTGCTTAGGATCTTTCTCGAAATCGTCGCATGCAAGAACCCGCTCGTTTGAGGGGGACGAGCGGGCTCCGTGCTTTCAGACGGTCACGGGTAGATGCGAGGACGACCCGTGCCGCCGCGACCATGATCGCATGCCCGTTGAGATGTTCTATTCGGACAGAAGTCGTAGAGACTCACACTTTGGTCCCTATGCTGAAACCTTCGCCCTGCTGCATCATTTGGTAGAGCCGGCGAGCGTGCGAGTTCCCTTCATCGTCGGCAATGGAGAGTGAATAGATGGCCCGCCATTCCGTGCGTGGAGTGACGGGCATCGGTTGCTTCAAGGGATCGGGTCTCTGATTCGCATCGTCAACCTCATCTAGCCTCTAAGGGCTAAGCCATCTTGAGTTGGATTTTGCGGGCCTTGGCCGGCGCCGCCTTGGGCAGCACCAGACGCAGGACGCCGTTCTTCTGGGACGCCTCGATGCCGTCGCGGTCGATGTCCTCGGATAGCGTGAAGACGCGCTCATAATCGCCGGCGCTGTATTCGGCATAGACCTGACGATAATTTTCATGCTGTTGATCGGCCGCGTAGCCGCGGATCGCCAGTGTTCGTTTCTCAAGCGTGATATCCACTCCATCCGGGACGACGCCGGGCATATCGACGAGAAGGACGACATTGTCCTGCGTCTCATAGATATCGGCGCGCGGCACGAATACGGGCCGAGAGCGGGTCCGTTCGCCGCTGTCAGGCTTGCTGATGACCTGGCGATCGGTGGTCTTTAGTTCCTGAGCCATGTTTCCCTCCTCTCATCCCTTGATCTGGATCTTCTTCGGCCGATCCGCCTCCGGTCGATGCAGTTCGACCTCGAGCACCCCGTTGCCGAAACGTGCCTCGACCTGTTCCGGATCGACGCGGAACGGCAGTTGCACCGTCCGGGAGAAGCTTCCGTAGGGGCGCTCGCGACGATGCCAGACGGATTTCTCGTCCTCCGCTCGAGATTCGCATTCGCCCTTCAATGTTAGTGTATTGTCGCGCACCGTAAGTTCGACCTCGTCGGGCGCGATCCCAGGCAGTTCGGCGGTCAGCGCTACGCTATCGTTGCCGACCCAAAGATTGACCGGGGGAAACTCCTGGGCGGCACTGGCCGTCACGCCGGCCAGACGCTGATTCACTTCCTGTTGCATGCGCCGCATTTCCAGAAACGGATCGAATCCGACGCGGCCCAAATCCGAAAACAGCATAGGGATCCTCCTTCGATTGACGACCAGACGCCGCAACGCGCGAAGCACGCGTGCGCCGGAAGCGAACTGGATCGAAGGCAATCGGGCGGCGATCAGGCAGAGACCGAGACGGCCAGGAGCCAGCTCGCAACCGCGAGGAGGGAAGTTCGAGCAAACGCCGGAACATATCCTCCATGCGAGCGACATGAACCGAACTCGGTCCCTGATAGGACCGTTGTTCCCGTGCCAGGACCCGATAGCGGCATCCGGCAAAAACGAGTTAGGGAGGGCCAAATTGCGTTTCAAGAGGTGGTCTTTGAGACGCTCTGCGATCCCCCACCGGGCCGCTTCGGCCGTGACCGTTAGCCTCACGGCGCCTTAGTAACGGAGCGCCACCCAAAGCTCGACGGCCCTGCATCGATTGCAGAGAGGCCGTCGGGAACCGTCAAACCGGCAAAGAGCAAGGCGGCATCGGGCTATCGAGTTCTAGGCCCGCTTAGCGCGGAAGGCATAGCGGCCCGGGCGTGACCAACTTTCGGATCTAGGCCTCGCCTACCGTTGGTCACCGGCAGGGCAGCGCCTAGCTTCGCGACGAGCACAGGATCGCCAATTGCATAGGTGGTGCTGGGGCGAGATTTCGCGGTGCTAGCGATTATCAAGCAAGACGGCCAACTGTCTGGTGCCGGCGCTTTCTACAATCAGTTCTTCCAGCCATAGCTCGCTGGCACGAGTAGCGGGTGCGCGACGTCTGACGACAGGTATCGCGTCTGATATGGAAACTGCTGTGGTCTTCGCATGATCATCCAGGTATCGGCCCACTTCAATCACGACATCCGCATCGACGTTGGGCGGCAATTCTCGCATGGCACCCTCCTGGAAGCACGAGCCCCAAGTATCGCGCTGAGGAGTCGGAGAGTCGACACGGACCAAAGGCCGTAACGAGACGAGATGTTTTATCGATACAACATGAAGCCGCTAAACGCTCGCTTCGGCTTCTCTGATTTTTGGCTCTTGCGGTGTGCCCACGCTTGCCACCTTCCCAACGAAGGCGCCGGGCTGATCTGGGCGAGATAGATCATGCCGGCGAGCGTATTTGCTTGCGACAGGCCAACCAGGCGAGGTGTCCTCCAACCAGCTCGCTCGAGTTTGGGCCGCCGGCGTTGCCGGAATCTCCTCGCGGCATATCTATGGCAGAGAGCAGAGCGTCGCGAACTCCTAGCTCTCAAGCGGATCGGCAACGGATCACGAGCTGCTGTTTTGACTTAATCGGAATACCAAGCCGCTGACTAGCGTTTAACCAAGAGCACGAGGCGAATCCGAACGGAGGACGTTCGATGCATGCCGGCTTCCCACAAAACTTCATCCTAGCTGGATTGGGAGCCCTCATAGTCAGCTGCGCTAGCGTTCCAGCTCAGAAAACGGTGGCAGTAACCGGCTATGGCCCCAACCCCACCCTGCCGAAACCGACACCCACACTGATCCCGACCGTCAACATCGCGGAGGCAACAGGCTGGCAGAAAGGTGGTATGCCAATCCCGGCGAAGGGACTGAGGGTGACAGCGTTCGCCGCCGGCCTCGACCATCCGCGTTGGCTGCATGTGCTCCCGAACGGCGACGTGCTTGTGGCCGAAACCAATGCCCCTGCCAAACATGACGCTGGCTTCAGCCTGAGAAAGCTGATCATGAACCAGGCCATGAAGCGAGCCGGCGCTGCGACCATCAGCGCTAACCGCATCACGCTCCTGCGCGACACCAATGGCGACGGCGTTGCGGATGTGCGCAGAATTTTCGTGGAAGGCCTCAATTCGCCCTTCGGCATGACGCTTTCCAAAGGCAAGCTCTATGTCGCCAACACCGACGCGCTCGTCGCTTTCCCCTACTCCAACGGCCAGACCCGAATAACCGCGCCGCCGGAAAAGATCGTCGACTTGCCGGCCGGAGACATCAACCATCATTGGACCAAGGACGTGATCGCAAGTCCGGACGGACGCAAACTCTATGTCACGGTTGGGTCCAACAGCAACGCTGGAGAAAATGGCATCGCTGCGGAGAAAAGCCGCGCCGCCGTCCTTGAGGTGGATCGGTCCAGCCGCAGCACCCGGGTTTTCGCGTCCGGGCTGCGCAACCCAAACGGGCTCTCCTGGAATCCTGAAACCGGCGAGCTTTGGGTCGCCGTAAACGAGCGTGACGAGATTGGGGACGATCTCGTGCCTGATTACATCACTTCAGTTCGCAACGGCGCTTTCTTTGGCTGGCCCTACAGCTATTATGGGCAGAACGTCGACGAACGCGTCAAGCCGCAGCGCTCTGTTCTTGTGGCGGAGGCAGTCAAGCCCGACTATGCGGTCGGCTCCCATACCGCCTCTCTGGGTCTTGCCTTCTCCAGACGCGCGTCGCTCGGCACGGCCTATGGCAACGGCGCTTTCGTTGGCCAGCACGGCTCATGGAACAGAAGCGTGCACAGCGGTTATAAGGTGATCTTCGTGCCGTTCCGCGGTGGTAGACCGAGCGGGCCCCCGAAGGACGTGCTCACCGGCTTCCTCGGACATGATGGCAAGGCGATGGGCCGTCCGGTCGGCGTTGCTGTCGATCGGGCCGGCGCGCTGCTCGTCGCCGACGATGTTGGTAATGTCATCTGGCGGGCCAGCCGAGCGAAGGTGCGTTAACGTCAGTGCCTTTCTGGCCGCTTTTTCCGCAACCGCGATCTCCAGCGCCGAGTATGGCCTTGCCGCCTATATCTACGCACGCGTCTTGCAAGGCACCCGCATGGCATCGAAGATCGAGTCCGTTATGATCGCGCTCAATCGCGATCTGATGTCCGACCCTGCCGACCCTCCGCAAGCGTCAAGCAGAGCGGGCTTGGGCGCGAGGGCGGCCAGAAGCATTACAAGCCTAGTTCATGGAGGCGAAATACGCGCCGTGATGATCTGATGAGAGAGATGGCGAAAGACCCATTCCGCACGCGCGATCCCCCGAGTTCGACGACATCGTCGCCGGGATCCGCCGCAGAAGTGCGGAGACCAGGGCGAAAATCCCCATGATCGCTGATGTCGCTTATGGAGCCGGCCACGCTGAAACTCTGGACCTCTTTTTCCCGGAAGGCAGACGCGATCGACTGCCGGTGCATATCTTCATCCATGGCGGCTACTGGCGCATGTTCTCCAAGACAGATTTTTCCTATGTCGCGGGGTGTGTAATCAAAGCAGGAGCGATCGCGTCATCCTGGGCTATGCGCTGATGCCGGCGGTGAGGATGGCCCCGATCGTCGACCAGATACGCCGCGCCAAGCGGTGGGTGGATGGACACATCGAAAGCCACGGCGGCGACCCCGGCAAGTTGACCGTGAGCGGGCATTCCGCCGGCGCGCACCTCGCGACGATGCTTTTCGACGACGACAGCCGACCGTCGGGTATCAAAGGAGCGCTCCTGCTCGGTGGCATCTACGATTTAAGGCCGTTGCAAGAGTCGTTCCTCGCGCCTGAAATCGCCATCACCGATGAAGAGGTTGAGCGGTTTTCGCCGATCGACCATCGTTTCGATCCGTCGGTGACAGTCCAGATTTCACGAATGAGTCTCGCGAGCGTGAACCATATGAGCAGCGTCCGCGATCTGGGCGTACCCGACACAGATGCTGCCCGGTCTCTGGTGCATCTGCTGCGACTGAAGTCCCGTCGCTGCGCGCATTGGTCCATACCGTGAAACAATAGCCCCGCTGTCGCATTGGCTTCCGGACTGGCGATCGTTACTCCCTTTCTCGCCAGTCATTGTTGCCAAATTCGACACCCGCTGCCGTCTGCATGCAGCGGGTGTTTTTTCCTGGGCGCGATGTATACGCCTTTTGGGGGACTACTTGTTGTGCATGCAGCGACTAAGTCATCTCTGGGAAGGAGTGCTAACGTGCCAAACGAGAGCACAAGACCAACGGAAACGAACGCCGAAAAGCTTGTTTCAGAGGGCGAGGCGCGCCGGGATTTTTTGAAGAAGGCGGGGCGTTTTGCGGCGGTGACGCCGCCAGCCATAACCGTTTTGCTCGGCACGAGCCTGAGTTCCAAGGCGATTGCCAAATCGGGAGGAACACGCCCCGGCAACGGATGGGGTGACAAGAACCATGTTCATCTCGGTCCTCCCGGCTCTAATAACGATGGGTCCCCCCGCGGCGGCAGAACGAAACGCGTGTCTCAAAAGAGTGACGTGCGCATGTGGGAAACTTGCCGCATCGGGCGACTGTGAAGGGTGGCAAGCCATTGAACGGGAGCTTCGTAGCAAAGGTTTCCCGCGCGCCAAGCTACTGCTTGATAATGATCGGATCCGCGACAAATTAGATCATCTCTGCAAGAGCGCGCAGGAGAAACGTGCTGATACCAACCGGGCCTAAGGCCAGAAGCGCCCAGCCGATGTGATCGGCAACGCCGTCCGCGTCTTGCGCATCGGTCGCTAATTCAGTCAGTGCTGGGGTTTCTCTTCGCTGACAACCGGCGCGCCCGATTCAACCCTGATCTTCATAATCGGATGCCCGCCGACGTCGCGGATTGTGCAGAGCAGATCGCGGCTCTCGTCCTTGGGATAGTGCGTCCCGACAACGAGTCTGGTCACGATTTCGCAGCCTCGAAGCTTGGCCGCGTCCTCGTTCGGGAGGATCACTCCACGCGCATCGTGGTAGACTCGCCACCGTCGGATACATCGAAAAAAAATTTGGGCATAGCGGGCTATAACCTCGCATATGCGAGGAAGGTCCACTCACATTTCATACGGTTTGGTAAAACGCGGCTTATCGTGGACCGCCGGCCACATCCGCAGAAGAGCCCGCCGCATCTCCTGCGCGAGCGCGCTCTTCACGTCGGTTCCGACCCGACAGGGACGCTCTCGGATCGTCTCACAGGAACCTGCCTTCGGGAACCGAACTTCAGCGGCGCCGACCAACCGGCATTCACTGCATCGCCGTAGCGGCGACCACGATCAGGCCCATCGCAGCGCAAACGATGACGACGACCATAGCGATCTCAAAGCCGCTTCCTCCATTGCCTATTTGTTTGTCGGCCATGATCTAATGCTTTCTGCTAACAATCTGGGCACCTCCAAACGACGACAAGCTGTCAAATTCAAGTCGGGATGCTGCCCAGAAGACGGACCGGCTGACGCTTTGGTTCCTACGCTGCAACCTAATCCTCGCCAGAGCATTTTATGAAGTCGGCGAGGACGCGTCACCTTTCTCGTCGGAAACAGCTTCCCGCCAGGCCCCAATGAGTTACTGATGGGCGCCCCGTCGTGCTCAGAGCTTTTTAGCTCTGCCGTCAGACTAACGTCCCGCCTTCCAACTCAAAGGTCGCATCGACGAAACATATTGCCAGCTATGCCATTGCAGTCGGGACTGGCGAGTAACGTGTCCCTTCATCGTCAGTCAGTTGTTGTGATCGACCACCCGCCGCGACCTGCGAAGCGGCGGGTGTCTCATTGCCGGGAGAAAGCGTCGTGCAACTGGGCGAGATGATTGCCAACCTCTGCGCCGCCATCCTCCTGACGTGCCTTGTCGCCACCGTGTTCGTGCTGGCAGGAAAGCCTCTCTGGCCCGATCAAGAGGCGAAGATGGTCATCCTTCTGCCGCCGGACGCGATGACAACCGCATCAGTCGCGAGGCCCACCCACCCACGTTTACCCGATCACGTCGATGCCGGCCTGGTAGAGCCAAGGCCTGATTAGCGCCCCTGGCGAGCGCAGCCTCGGGAGAAGCCCGCGCCGCCGTGTCAGAGATCTGATACACCTTTCGCTGCTACGCTCTCCGTGCGACGCTGCATTGCTGCGCGCAAGCGCGACAAGTGCAGTTCGTAAAGGACGAGCGGATCAGCTGCTGGCGGTTCGCGCCGTTCTAAGCTCAGCCGCCGACGACAGAGACCAGTTGCTGGGGAGCTAGCCATTGCGCGTAGGAACAACCTTCCTCGATCTCTGTTCAGATACGGGATGAATAGAGCAAAGGTCGCACATGAAGGTCTATCGGGTAGAAGAGATGGATGGGGACAGCGTTGTGACTAGTCATACCATCAACGCCAATACTCCATGGGTGGCAGCGGAAACGGCCACCAGCAGTGAGGTCACCAATTTCCGCGGTGACGAACAGCGCTGGATCCGGGTCACGAATGAGGCAGACGGGGTTGTTAACAGATACGCGTTCAAGTGACCTGTTGTAACCGGCTGTTGACCCTGCGAGCCGCTCCGTTTTGCAGTTTACGCAGGTGAAGGTGAGGCGGCCCGGCCTGCGTGCGGGGAAAGTCGGGGGACGACTTGAGCGGGACAGGCCGGGCCTCTTACCCCGTTACGAGCCGGGGCAGATACGCATTATGCGCCGCCTTTTCAGCGCCTGACATGCCCCCCGCTACGCTCTCCGTCTTTTCGAAAGCGCGCTCCATAGGTCCATCTCATCGGTGATGCCGTCATCAAAAGCTTGGAGGACTTCCTTAGCCAGATGGTCCCGCTGTTCCCGGTCTTTCCTTGCTAGGCGTCGCTCGTCGCACAACCGGTTAAACACCCCCTGGAGCATGTCCAGATCAGCAGGCCCGTAGACGCGACTGCTACGCGACAACGACATAAGCGCCGCCCCTTCAGCGCGGCATCTGCGACTATCTCACAGAACGGTCCATTGTGGAACGAATTCACGGGTCAGTGATTAACGAGAAGGCGGTCGGTTCCTTCGGGAATGCAGCCGTCTCAGTGGCAACCTAAAAAGCCCGTCGCTTACGCTCATTGGCTGCGGCGGGCTTTTTATTAGTTACGCCTAAAGTTCTGATGTCGGTCGCCGAACGGTGGCGTACAATCCAGACTTGCCCCTCGGGCAAGGCTCGGCCTGTGCGCCCATGGTCCCCTCGATACCCTCGCAGGCCGGGCCCCCGATATCTAGGCTGCATCGTGCCCCGCTGCCTTTTCCAGCAAGCGCGACAAGTGCAGTTCGTGAAGCTCCTGCATGCTTTCAACGAGTTCGAGGAATTCAATCGCCTTGGCAGCTGGCAGTTCGAGGCGTTGTAGTTTGGCTATCCGTTCCCGCTGCAGGGCAAGGTGCCGTCTGCCGAGCCTGACGTGCCCTCGCACCATCTCAATGTCATCAGCGAGCGTCATGAGCTGGAACGGCGGGGGACAGGCCTGACGTTCCCCTCGGGACCAACAGCAATGCAAGACGCATCGCTGACACCGTGGACCGAGCTGATCTTGTCGAGACCAAGCCGCATCACCTGACATTGGGCAAAGTTGAAGGCCGGCAGGCGATGCCTGAAGGAACGAATGACGGTGCCTATACCGGCCTCCTCGACAATGACGCGCCATTCGTGCCCCGTCTCGGCGATGGACACAAAGTTCCGGGTCAGATGCGGGCTTAGCCGGTGGGGGTCGGTCAATGGCCTGGTGTCCCGCAATCTCTGCTGGGAGCGGTCAATCGCCTTCCTCGCTTTAGCAATCAGCCTAACGTCATCCGCGGATAGGCGCGCGCGTGAAAAATACTTGACGGAATGGTCGGACATGACTCGCTCCGGTCTTGATGCAGACGGGAGCGCTAGGTCGCTGTCTCTCAGCCGCCGGCGTCCTTTGGTAGTTGCCGACGATAATGGTTAACATACACGATGTCGGTTCTGTTCACGAAATACCAAAAGACCTTAGCCCTCTCTCCGAGTGGCGACGGGCCGAAGCCTGCCACGTTCATTCGTAGGCCCGCGGCGGGCTCGAAGAGCGCGTCCAGGTCTCTTCCAGCAAGCGCTCCCAGTGGGCGACGTGCTCGGCCTGCACCCGCATGAACTTGCGCAAGAATTCTTGCGCCTCGTCTATCGGGTGACCGTCTCGCGCCAGCTTGTCGATGAGTTCACGCTGGCGAGCGATTATCGCCTCGCCCTCGCGGACGTGGCGCTCTGCCTTTTCCAGTAGGCTCTCCCGGCGTCGCATTGCGGGCTCGCTTTAGGTTCTTCTCAAGTTCTTCCAACAGCTGGTCAGCATCGGTTATCCCGCGTCCGAAAAGGCTCATCACCTTGAGCGCGACGTTCTCGCGCTCATCAACGCTTTCGATCTTGTGACTTGAGCAGTAGTCGCTCACTGCCTTCGCTAGAATGTTGATTTCGGCAGGCTCAATTATGCCGTACGCCAGCATGCCCACGTTCCTGAGCGGGACAGCACTATGAAGGCTCTCACACATTCGTTCACCCTCTACCCCGAGACGCCACACCCGCAAGACAATACACCCCGAAAAAGTCGGGCACGAGTCGATTAGATTGGATTGACCGCTGCGAAACGTCACTTGCTGCTCTGAGAGACATCAGTGCGACTGCGACAGCGTCAGAGTTGCGGAATAGACACTCAAGCCAGCTTCGTCCTGTACCGACACGACTAGCCTGCGGTCCTGCTCGGCGACCACCGTTTCCTCGCCCGCAATGTCGTGTAGCGCCCTTAGCGCTTCCTTCCGCGCATCGCTGATGGTGGCCAGGTCCACCCAGGCGTCTCCAAGGCTCTCCCCATTCCAAACGACTTCGAACCGATAATGCGGCATACCCTATCGTGATCTGCGCCAGACCAGCCCGCATTCAAATTTGAGGGTCAGGAGAAGTCCGGCGGTTCCATTTTTGGTGGCCGGCTACGTCCTTTGCGGGGAGGGTCTTTCGGGCTGGTGTCGGGCGAATAGGTCAGCGTGATCGGCTTGCCGCCGCACATCGTGCGTTTCATCTTCAGCTGCAGATCCTACTCCGTGCGGGAGCGTCAGGGCCGAACCGATCGGAGCGCCGGCAGATCTCTGATGCCGATCGCAGTTCTCGGGCACCTCTTGGTCTCAGTCGGCCAAACCGCCCCTCCGGTGTTGCATGGCTGTAAGGATCACCCTCAACAGGCTTCCGACATCCTCAATCATCTCCTCGGGCGAGATGCCTTCGCGCCCTGCAGCTTCCATGGCCGCGTCGGACAGATAGATGATTGCGAGCGGATCGTCGGTGGTCGCATTTGGCAGATGCTCCGCCATCCATTGATCGAGGAAATTTTTCCCACGCGTGCTCATAGCAGCTTAGGTTCCTTCTCGAGCTCCTGGTCGGATGCCGATTGTGCTCGATGCTGCGTTCGGCCAGCTTTTCGCACCCTGATGGCCGTCCATCTGAGTCAGCGTTTCGCACTGTCGCGATCGGCTTCTGCCCGCGTTAGGAACTTTTCCGTAACTTGTGACAGGTTGCTCTTCAACCACTCAGCCATCGCTTCCTCTTCCCGCAGATTCTGCTCACAGACGCGGGCGATCTCGGCTTCGCCCTCCGCATTCGCGGCGGCGATGAGGATGGTGTAAGATGCGATTTCCATGTGCTCGAAGGTGTAGCTGGCCAGGGACCCCTTCATGACCTCGTCGCCAGCAAATACGCCGCTGAGCGACTGCGCCGTCGCGGTCAGCTTGCCGCCTGCGTCCTTCAGCATGGAAGAGCCCTCGTCAAGGCCGTCCAGGCAGGTCTTCAACCGCTTGGCCTGTTCCCTTGTCTCTTCCAGGTGGATGCGGATTCTATCGCTGAGTTCGGGGTAGCTCTCGATCCGGTTCAATTGGCCGGATAGCATCGTTTCGGCTTGTTCTTCCATGGCGTGGGCATCCCTCAGCCATTGGATCAGCCATTCGCGCGACTCAGACATTGCTCTTCTCCGTAGTTGGTCGAGCCGAACCTCTGCTGATGCGATTTGTTCCTCGAAAGACGTTAGGTGCCTAATTGAGCTAGAACCCGTTTTGCCCCTTCGTCCTGCACCTCCCCGAAGTGAGATCTGAGATCATCGCCGGCACCAGCATAACGCCCTGAGGGCTTTGCCAACCGGTAGTCACTGGCGGCGAGCCTCAGTACAATCACGATCCGGGCACCCACGTGCCGTATCGAGAGTGACGGTTCACTGTAGGACGGGGAGCGTAATTGAGGCACTCCCCCCGTAACCTATGGACGCAGGCACATGACGCGGGCCCGCCAAAAATGATGGCGGCCGAAGTTTTCAAGTTCCGCGACAGTATGCATCGGCCGCCGGATTCCGCCAGTTCGGAAGAAGGCCGGCCGCGCCAAGTTGGAAAGTCCTGTTGGAGCGAGTGCTGCATGCAGAGCTACATGGTTGAAGTAATGTCCGGTCACGTGGTCACATCCCACTAAGTTGCGGTTGCAGAAACACCGTCGAAAGCAGCTATTGCGGTCACGGGTCGGGCGGTTCATGATTGGCGCCAGGAATGTGCTGTGGATCCGCGTGACAACCAAGCCGACTGGACAGTCTACAAATTCGCTCAAGTGAGCCCGAGCTGGGAAGGACCAGCTCGCAACCTCGACGTTGTCGGATTGATGACACTGGCCGACGATGCCGCATGCTGGAAATGTTCGTGCTTGGGGGAGTCATGCCATGATGCATGACCAGCCGGGCTGTTCAGCCTCTTCACTCTCGAACCGTCTCAACTGACAAAGACCCGGCTGGAAGCGGTCGCAACAGATCGCCCTCCGATTCCGTCAGGTTGAGCCAGGCGGACCAGTTCTCCGGCTCAAGGACCACGACCTGACGGGCGCAATGTCGGGACTGGGATCCGTCGTCAGCATGGTGAAGGTGGGCGGCTTGTTGCCGGCCGCTTCGCGCCAGAGCCCCGCGATCGCCATGAACGGGGCGCCGTCGACGTGAACCGGTGCTTCGCCTTCGGGTACTTCGTTCCGGTGAACTCGAAGAAGGCCGATACCGGCACAAGACAGCGCGCTGTTTGCGAACTGTCGCCCCTCCGACCGAAAACACCGGCCCGCCCTTTGGACCGGAGGGCGGGAAGCCGAATGTCATCGAGGCTAGCTCGATTGCATCGCCGGCAGCGCGCATTACCGGAGCCGGGTCGTTGATGCGGATGTCAGCTTGCGGCAGGTCAAGTTCACTCTGATGGCTGGAGATCTGCAAGGCGAGCGACTCCATGATGCGGCAGTATTCGGCCCAAGCGATATGCTGCTCGTAGTCGTTGCACATGGGTTTGAGCCTTAGCATTGTCGCGCGTCTATCTTTCTCGCCAGAAGACGCGCCTCTCGAAGTCGAGAGTTCGCGTCGTTGCCGATCAGGTCGATGAGCTCGCGCGCCTGGGCCTCGGTGATACCGGTTTCGCGCATGAGAAACCGCACTCGAAAATCCCTTCACCGCCTGAATGCGTTCGTCGCGCTCTTTCTTGCTCTCGGCCATGGAGGGTCCCTCTGGCCGTGAATCCGGATCCGGGCGAAAGGTTCCATACGGCGGCTAGCTATCGCGGAGACGCCTCAGGTGTTCGGTGTGTTGGCGTTGGGCCGCCTCAAACTCCCGCAACAGGTGTTCGGCTTCACCTATGGGTTGGCCACGCACTTCCATTCTGGCGATCAACGCCCGCTGGCGCGCTACGCGTTCCGTGCGCTACCGAACGTGGCGCTGCGCCATTTCCAACGGGGTTTCGCGGCGGGATTGCAGGCGGATCATAGCAGGATTCAGCCGTCCCGTTTGCTGGTTCTCCTTGCCAACCCCGGACGGCAAGAGCCCGCTCGCCTGGGAGGCCGAACGGGCTCCGGGGAATGCAGCACAGATCCCCAAACGGCGCCTCGCCTGGCAACGCGCGCCGCGAGACCGAACCCGCTATCCTAGAGAAGGCTTGAGAACCTATTCGCCGCGTCTAAGTTGCGGGCGTATCGCGATCGGCTTGAGCTAGGCGAAGCAAACACGCTGTACGCGGTGCCGCTGGTTCGCTTGCAGTCCCTGGCAATGGCACAAACCGACGTACAAGGGCTCGCCGGTGACAACGTCACTCACGGCACCGCAAAGGCACCCGCCGCTTCGCGCTACCAAGTCTGCGTTATCAGTCATGGCCGTCGTCCGTTTTTATTCGGCCGGCAAGAGCAAAGCCGGACAAGTCCGTTCAGAGGCCTAATTCTATCGGGCGATGTCCGCAACAAGACCCAACTCCAACGCTCTTTCGGCCATCAGGTAGCAGTTGTTTAAGGCGTGATCACGAAGCTGCTCCAGAGATATCTTCGAACCCTCCACAAGATCCTCAAAGCCTTCGTTTTCGAGCCGCTCAGCAGTCTGCAGCAAGGCAAGTTGTTCCCGGACGATCTGGAGGCAACTGCGGATTGGCCCATTCAGGACCAGTCCCTTTCGAGCCGACGTTCGTGGACCAGCAAGACTGCCCGCGGACATAAAAACCGGGAACTCTTCGGGAAAGCTGCGAGGACGGTGATCCCGGCAGAATAGACCGTGTTCTTGCCAAGGACGAAGCCGTTGCGGCCAGAGTGTTTCAGGAACAGCTTGATCTCTAGGGCAATTCGTCGGGCGCCATCTGCGTCGCCGTCAGGCGTATCAATTTCAACGTACAGATCATTCCCGCCGTCACGAACCGCTTTCAGGCATTCGAAACGACGGTCTGGTCTATCAGGCCATGGACTCGTAGGTTTGGTTCGAACAGCAGCCGACTAAGGTCGGGAGCGGCACGCGACTGCCGGCTTCTTCGCTGATGTGGGACGCTCTGTCCATGGGCAGTCCTTGTTTGCGTGCAGCCGAACCAAGTGACAGCCTATTTGTTCCCGCTCGCCCCCGCGTCTATAGCCGGCACACAACCAATTGCAGGAGGAACGCGTGCACAATGCAATGCAGTCGGAATTTGCTTCGCGACGCAATGCGTGGGTGGAACATCCGGTTCGCCTCCCAGTTGGGTGCGTTCCCGCGCTGAGGAACGGCCGCTTGGCAGAGAATTCCGTCCGAACTTCAATATCAATTTCGGCCCTCAGCACCCGGCCGCTCACGGTGTGCTGCGGCTAGTGCTGGAGCTCGACGGCGAAGTAGTCGACCGGGTTGATCCGCATATCGGACTGCTTCATCGTGGCACCGAAAAGCTGATTGAGACGAAGACCTACCTGCAGGCCCTGCCGTATTTCGACCGGCTCGACTACGTGGCGCCGATGAACCAGGAACATGCCTGGTGTCTGGCGATCGAGAAGCTCACGGGTTTGACGGTGCCGAGGCGTGGGCAACTGATCCGGGTCCTGTATAGCGAAATTTCGCGCATCCTTTCGCATCTGCTCAACGTCACCACCCAAGCCATGGATGTCGGGGCGCTCACCCCGCCGCTCTGGGGCTTCATCGAGCGCGAGAAGCTGATGGTCTTCTATGAGCGCGCAAGCGGCTCACGGATGCATGCAGCCTTTTTCCGACCAGGCGGCGTACACCAGGATCTGCCCGACGAGCTTATCTCGGATATCGGCAAGTGGATCGATCCGTTTCTGAAATCAGTGGATGACCTAGACACGCTGCTGACGGACAATCGGATCTTCAAGCTCCGCAACGTGGATATCGGGCAGATTTCGGAATCGGATGCTTGGGGTTGGGGGTTCTCCGGGGTAATGGTGCGTGGCTCCGGTGCTGCTTGGGACCTGCGCAAGGCCCAGCCCTACGAGTGCTATTCCGAAATGGATTTCGATATTCCGATTGGTAAGAACGGCGACTGCTACGATCGATACCTCGTGCGCATGGAGGAGATGCGTCAGTCAGCGAGGATAATGCGCCAGTGCGTGGATCTGCTGGCTAAAGAAGGGCCGGGTCCGGTTTCCAACGCGGACGGTAAGATCGTGCCGCCGAAACGTGCGGCCATGAAGCGGTCGATGGAGGCGCTGATACACCATTTCAAGCTCTACACCGAGGGATTTCGGGTCCGGACCGGAGAAGTGTATGCTGCTGTGGAAGCTCCGAAAGGAGAGTTCGGCGTCTACCTGGTATCTGACGGGACTAACAAACCTTACCGGTGCAAGCTGAGAGCCCCGAGCTTCGCGCATCTTCAGGCTATGGATCTGCTTTGCCGCGGCCATATGCTGGCTGACGTTACCGCCATCCTGGGCTCTCTGGACATAGTACTGGGGGACGTAGATCGTTAGCCCCCAAGGTCGGCCGGTCAAGTTGCCCGCGCTCTCACGGGAAACCAGGTAGACTACCGAATCCATAAGCCCCTCGAGGCAGCTCTCCGTCGCAAAGATCACCATGCTCTCGAGATGCTTAGCACCTCGGTCAATCCCCTCGCGGGGACTCATAGCGGCGTCACGTTCTTTTCGTGCAGGTAGGTGGTGTAAAAGTCCCCTGCACGCACGAGTTCATTCCAGTCGACAACTTTGAGCCTTGAGCCCGAGGTGGATATCAGGCCATCGCGGCGAAGTTCCTGAAGCACTCGGTTGACGTGAACGGTGGACAGACCCAGTGCGTCGCCAAGCACGGCCTGGCTGACCGGAAATTCCGCCACGTGGTCCTGAATTTGGCCGACTGCATGGAGACGGACGATGAGCTCACACAGGAGGTGAGCCATGCGAACATAGGCCTCCCGCCTTCCGACATTGGTGACCCACTCTCTATATATCGCTGCATCGATCAGCGTTGAGCGCCAGAACACGTTGGCGATGGACGGGTGTTTGGTGCAGATGGCACGCAGCGCATCGTGGCGCATGAACCCCACTCGGGCCGGCGTTAGTGGCGCGAAGGTGCAATCCATAACCGAAAGATGAATTCCGTGGAGATCCGGGAGGTCTCCCGGAACAAAGATCGATGTGATCTGCCGCTTCCCCTCGCCGGTGAACTTCGCAGATGACACCAGGCCGTCCAGAACAGCGAAGGAATGAGAGGGTCGGTCGCCCTCGCGCACGATATCGTCTCCTGCCCGGTAGTCGCGCTCCTGAACCGCGATATCTCTCAAAGTAGCAATATCGGCTGAGGCAAGATCAGAGATGATCTGGAGCTTGCGAATAATCAGGTCAGACCAAGAAGCTGGCAACACTGAGCTGATCGACATAAGCCCCAACCTCTATCGGGCCCCAATGTTCCCGTGCGTGAGCATGGCTCTTTGTTCCCCAAGTTTATTGCGCCTCAAGACCCTGGGCCGCCGATGGAGTCTGGTCCGTTGACGCCTTTGTGTCGGCTTCCCAGCCCGAAAAGACGACCGCCCAACGGGCCGGGGGTGTGGGTCGATGGTCGTCGGATCGCGAGGGACGATAGAGTCAGCAAACTGCGTTGCGATAGGCCCTTACACATGTGTCAATGGTTCGGGCTCCGAGGAAAATAGTGCATGTTCTGTGGCCCCCAACGTGGCCCA
>NZ_NSGC01000033.1:0-15982 GCF_002294795.1 Mesorhizobium sp. WSM3866
GCCAGACTGTCCCGACATTAGCGAAACCACTGTCCGGGAATTAGCGGAACCCCTGTCCGGCTTTTGCGAAATGCGCACCAGCGGAGCCATCCTTCGGCGCTTCGCCTGAGCCGTCCTTCGGCTTTGACGCTCTTCATCGAAGCCCAGGCCTCAATCAGCGTGCCGTCGACCGAGAAGTGATCCGTCGACAGCAGCTTCTTGACCTTGGGCTGCGCCAGCACCGCCGCAAGGACCTTCGCCGCGATGTCGCCCTCAAGAAGCCGGTCACGGTTCTTGGAGAAGACAGAATGATCCCAGGCCGCATCGTCAACGCCAATCCCGACGAACCAGCGGAACAGAAGGTCGTATTCCAGCCGCTCCATCAACAGCCGCTCCGAGCGGATCGAATAGAACGCCTGCAAAAGCATCGCCCGAAGCAGCTTCTCCGGCGGGATCGAGGGCTGTCCGATCGGCGAATACAGCGCCGCGAACTCACGCTCCAGCGCCGACAGGGCTTCATTCACGATCATCCGGATCGCCCGCAATGGATGATCGCGCCGAACACGGGCTTCAAGGTCCACGTAGCTGAACAGTTCGCCAGTTCGATCGTCCCCGCCGCGCACTCGCTATCCTCCGAATCCCTTCGGAGCCAGTGAATCACCGCTGCGGTCCGGTGACGAGTGACTTTTTCAACAGCCTGCTAGTCGTATCGACACGCGACCTCGCGCCCATGGGGTACCTACAGATTTCGCAAAAAAGAGGCCTCAAGTGTTTATCCCGACGCCCAGTTGCAAACCGCTATTGCAAGTGTTCAAAAGGGCGAATTGAGCTGTCGATCCAACCGATTCAGTCGCCGACTTCGCCCTCTCCGCTATTGAGGCGGGAAAATCTCTCCTTCAGTTAAAGGCGGGGAGCATGTCCGGTTCAGCGGGGGCTCAACCGTCGAGGTGACCGGCAAGAGCGCAGAGCGGCCTTCTTTGTGACCAAGAGAAAAATAGCCTGCCTTCGGACGGGGGCTAACCTCCACAGCTTGGCGCACAGGCCCAGAAACGCGACTTAGCACCTGTTCAAATCACAAGATCGCGGCCTCACCTTCTTTGCGAGTGATCTCATCGACGGTTCGGCTGTGGCGAAGCCCGTTGCGGAGTTCGGTCAGTTGATTGAACTTTCCGATCGCCGCGAAGCGCGGCTCGGAGTTTGACCCAGAAAGCTTTGTTCGTGATCGGCCTCATGCAGGTCACGCAGATCGAAGTATTCGAGCTTTCCGGTTAGCGTCTTGACTGCTCGGCATGTCCAGAAAGCCGACGAACGGATCGGCCAGGCATTATGCAGGAACGCGGCTCTCGCCGCAAGCACGCCGCTCATTGCAAGTAACAGCCGAGGATCGTCTTGCCCGCTTCGCTGATAGAACGAAAAATAGGTTGAGCCCCAACATCTATGTCGTCGAGACCTCGGCATGGGACAGCCCATGCGCAGCAACAGCGATTTGGGTCGCCGCAACACCGCTGAGAAATCCGCGGCGACCGACGGTCTCCCAAACTGATAGGCAGCCAGAAGGCTGCGAACCATTAACATTGAAGATAGAGCTCGGACGACCAAAGAACTTTGATTTCACTACGCGAGGCACAGCACTAGTCTTTACTTCAGCACACAGGACGTTCGCCATTCATGTTCGGAAAGTTGACCACTTGAACATCACAGAAGCTCTCCACACCAATGTCACTTGGCACGTAAAAAAGCGTCACGCCTTCAGGTAGCCACGCCTTGCAATAATCGACCGCACGAGCCAGTCGTTCGAACGAATATCTTCTTCTTCCCTGCTCCGCACCGATAAACCGGAACTGAAACGAGTCTTTGGTTGTACACCCATTGCTCGCTACGCGCACCTCTACAAGCTGCGGATAAATGTGAACCGATAATATTTCGCCACTTGATCCTGGTTGCGAAACTAGAAGTAGTTGCGCAAACATGAGCGCCTTCATATTAATTTCCTATGGCGTTCTTGATCAGCCACGCATGAGTGGAACTCTCCCCTCCACATTGACCATTTCCGAGTTCAACCTTTTGACATCGGTTGGATGCATAGCAAGGTGATTTTCGGATAAAGTCTCTTGCGCCTCGCACAACTATGCCTTTAGCCACCAATTCGCCTTTGGCCAGCTTGTCAGCGTCGACAACGACCGAACCAGAGTTGCCGCCGTACGTATCACTATCCGCAACAAAATAGTTCTCTTCGACGGCTATCACCGACGCGTTCCTCGTAATTTTGGCAGGCATGCCAATTGGATATCCAATCACTGTAACCGATTGGTTCTTGGTGACGGTTCCAGGAGACCTGTCCTGTATCAAAAATGACGGCCTACCTTCTATAGGCCGGTCCACTTCTATAACCCTCCAGTCTGCCTCTAACGTATCAGGAGCATAGTTACCGGCAACAATCTTCTTGCATTGATACACATTTCCGACCGGAATCCGCGTTGGTTCAGTTTCAGCGTCAGACCGATAGAATCCAAAGACGATTTTGGTATTAGCGCAGAACGATTCGTCCGGAATACAATGCCCTGCTGTCGCAATAAGCTTTTCCCCCACCTTAAAGCCACTGCAGAATGCTGTCTCTGGCTCGTCATAGAAACTTTCCGGAGGAAGGCCGAGCGACGCGGTCTGTTCTTTCGTGCAGAGCCTAGAAGGCGTCTGCTCGACGGCGATGTAAGATGGATCGCTATCCGGGCTAAGTTTAGATGCCATCATGAATGCGGCGGTCCCCTCCACCGCACGCTTTTCCTCGGCAGTCCCACAGTAGTAATTGGCCCGACTATCATCGCCGTAAATGACCTTGTCGTTCAAGCAATCGAGCGCTCTACGCACCTCCTCAGACTTGTTCAGATAAATCGTCTGAAGAGCAGAGTCGTGCTCAATGCTCTTTTCGACCGTCTGCATTTTCACTGCAGTAGAGGTGAGCGACTTCTCTACATCATTCAGCTGCCGGATCGCAGCTTGGATATCCATTGAGTCATCCGCATGAGATGCACAGGTTAGAGCTGTAAATAGTGAGGTACAAACAATCAGGCGCTTCATAATGAACCTCTGCCCTATAGGACGCAAGCCGACATTTGATCAGCAATGTCTATGGCACTCATCTCTCCCTGCAGCTGCGGCGGCGAGGCACGCAGCAACGGCTACGCCCGCGGAGAGGCCGCTGCAGGCCGCAGCGGCGCCGGCGGCCGCAGTGTCGCAAAGCGCATCGCAGAGAAAATTCTTCTGTACCTCTTGCGGCGTCATTTGCGAAAACCTGGATAGATCGATAGACTTGTTTTGTTGATCGGCCGACTTTATAGAGATCCCTATTCCGCCTCCGAGCGGACCGACTTGGACCCCAAAATCAAATGACTTTGTTATTATGTCTTTGATTTTATCTCTATCGGCCTGTTGAACTTCTTCGGGAACAACGACGACGACCTCAGGTCGCGCTGCATCTTGTGCGTGAGCATAATGGCTTGCTGTGGCAAGCGCCAAAACTGCAACTATCAGGCGTTTCACGATTTGTCTCCCTTGATGTGGTTTCTTGTTCAATTTGTGTCCGAATAAGCGCTCATTTAGCCATGAACATTAATGACCTCCGTCGCGACGGCTCCGCAGTCCGATTACACGGTCTGTTTTGCTGTCGACGAACGGTCGTTGCATCCCTCGCCGCATCAACAACGACCGCTTAACCCCAAGTATCTTCCGCACGCTCGCCAGCGCTGCCTCATTCACTTCAATATACGCAACGATGTACCACTCGCCCTTTTCCTCCCTGGCCATGCCGAGCGGCTCGGCGTGCCAATTCAGCGCGCCGTGGTGGGGCATGAAATAGGTCTCCTGGACGCCGCCGACCGCGCTGAGGCCCTCGTCGAGCGCGTATTCCATGACTGCGCAACAGAGCTGCGTCAGCGTGCCTCGCAACCCGGTCGAGCGCTTGTCGGGAACGACGAAGGTGCGGGTCCATTCGGCCCAGTCGGGCCGCCTGGGAACGCCTGATTTCTCACACATGTGAGGAAAGACCTCCGAGACCATATGCGGCTCGCTCGTTGGGATCAATCGGGCCGAGGTCACAACGCGATTCTCTTCGATACCCAGCAGATAGGTGGCCGCGTCAGTATCGAACTGGTCTAGTTCGCGACCGTCCGGGCTTGGAGGGCGCCAGCGTTTCTGGTGCACAAAAAAATCGTGCCGGCGGCGCAGAAACTCGTCGAATTCGTTTTCATAGAGATGCTTGTTATGCGCATTGACGACATGAGCCGTAATCATCGCGCGATCCTCGATCGTTCTTGGGGATAGTTGCAGCCTGTCTAATGTACGTCACCTGTCCGATCGGACAGTTGACGCATTTTAGGGGTGGATGAGACGCCGGCGCACCGCTTCGACGACGGCCTGCGTGGTGGTCGCGACGCCGAAGGCCTGGCGCGCCCGTGTCGCGTGCCATTTCACGGTGCGCTCAGTCAGGCCGAGGATCTGCGAAGTCTCCGACGACGTCTTGCCGGCCGCGGCCCACAAGAGAACTTCCCTTTCCCGATCGGTCAGGAGGCCTTCGTCGCCTTCATCGTCATCTGAAAACGACTGGATCGTCATGCCGGCGTAGACAGCCATGGTGACCAGTTGCACCTGTTGGCGTTGCGACAACTTGCAGACCCTCGCGGACGAGGCGAACGAGAGCACGGATTGCCAGTGGTGTACACTCAGCATCGGCACGGCGAAGCCGCTCCAGATGCCGAACTCGGTCGCTTCGCCGGCGACGCGCCGCGATTCTTCCGTATTGGACCACTTGGCTGGAACCTCGGACCAAAGAAACGGCTTCAACGTTTTCGCCGAATAGATGCAGACGCCATCCACCGCGGCGTGCTCTGCTTCCACATAGCGCTCGAGCCAGCCTTTAGGCCAACCGTTCAGTTCCACCATAGGCGCGAGCTTCTGCCCGCCCAAAGGCACGCCGCTTAAGATAAGATGCTCAAATCCAAGATTCTTTACAGTCGCGAGCAGATCGCTCAAGAGCGCTCCTGCTGTCGCGTGTTTGCGGCATCGCTCGACGAAGTCGAATACATCTGAGTCGATCATGCCTGAGCCCAACGCCCCAAAATCCGTTTATAACGGATCTTAGGAACTTTGAATATGCAGAGTCTGATCGATATCAAATTGGAAACGGGCTTCTTGCGTGAACGCTCTCTGCACCACACGTGCAGGTCCCTCTGTTTACACCACGTCCTCGCAACTGACTCGCGGTTACCAACACGGATTAGCCGAGGGGTGTTGGGATTTCGGTTCAATGAACGGTCGATCGCGCCGTTCGCTTCCTACGGGTCCCGCGCCAAACGTTTCGATTTAGCCGGTGGCGGCGCCATCTGAACTCAGGTAGTGCGAGCGAAAAAGCTCTTTGCCAGACTTAGCATCGACCGCTACAGCCGAGATTAGATTTTTGTCGCTCATTTCAACCTGCGCCCATTCCAGGAATTGGGCATGCACTGCCATCGCCATTGAATTCGTCGCGCGCGTGCCTGGCGTATTTATTCTCATGGTTCGGTTCTGCTCGAAGCCTGCCTCGTCTTTGAATTTCATCTCAACGTTGATCGTCATTATTGCTCCTTGCTTCCTTGCGTTCTCGAAATAGCGAGAGGCAATTTCAGGTTTGAACATTTGGTCGGCAAAGCTGTGGGCTATCCCGCCGGCCAGACCGACGGCGATTTCAGCAAGTTCCTGTGCCTTGTTCTGATGGTCCGGGTGCCAGGCGTCCTTCCGCTCCAGATTGCCATGAAAATAGAACCCCCTTTGCGCTACGAGGTATTCGATCATGGCCAGAGCGGTAGGATGCTGGGCGATCAATTGTTTGGCATTCGACCGCCGATGGATGGGTTCGGTATCGAAGTCATTCATTGCGGCCTCGACGATGGCCCTGAATTGGTCGTTGCTGTGCATCGCCTGAACAAGCTGAACAGTCTTAAACTTTCCGCCCCCATAGAGCGCTTCGCAAAGCAAGAACGCATAGCGGAAGGCATCAATATACTCTTCAGCTATAAGCGCCTCGCGGGCGAGGCCCGCCATATGGGATACGAAAGAGGGGTCGTCGCCGCTCTCTCCTGCAAAAAACGCCTGCGCAAGCATGCTGAAGGCGAAGCGCCGCTTGCGTGCTGCTTTGGAGACGTTGAACTTGCTGAGCTTGATCTCGTCGCGTTCCTGATCGGTCTTGCCGAGGAAAGTAACCTCGACGTTGTCGAGGCGAACGTCGAGTCCCTGATAGAGCCCGATATATTCGCTGAGGCGTCGCACAATGGCAGACGCGCGGGTCTCGAAATCTCCACGGATATGAATGTGCGCCTTCTCCGTCTTTTCGGGCGTCGCCGTAATTTTGGGAGCCAAGGACACTGGCTGATCCCGAAAGGTCACGATAATAGCCGTTGCCTGTTCTCCCGTGCGGTCGAACTCGATGACGGCACCATAGCCTTCAAGCGGCCAGCTATCGGCCAGCACAATGGGGTTTCCGAGGGGGAAACGAAGGCGAACGTCCATACTGCCCCCTTTCGAAGGCCAAATTGGGTTAAAACGTTGAAGCGCTCAACGCAGGCAGCCCGGCAGCCCAGCCGTAGTCCGCGTAGTCGAGCCCGCATTTTGGGTTCGCTTCACATCAGACGGCGGCGCAGACCAGTGCGACCACGTGATTACTTATCGCCGATTCCCAATACTGTTCCCAGACGTTCAATTAAGACCGCCCTCGCCTCCGCGCTCAACCTATCAAGGTTCTGCTGCTTGAATCTCACCGCCGGCAGCTCCGCAGCGCCGGCCAATCCGAGCTTTTCCCAGTCAGGCTCGCCCTTCTTGAAACCGACCAGAAATTCACGATGCGCCTGGGGCATACTGCCGATCAAGATTTCAACAAGCTGCGCCCGCGCCGCGTGAAGTTCGGCGAGCGGTACATGCTCCTCGGTTATCCCGGCAAAGTTCCTTTCATACTAGGCCGCAATGTCTTTCTGACCGGAGGCGATGACTTCAGCGATGGGGCGGCCATGGCTGATGAGATAGACGATAAACCCTTGGCGCAAGTCGTGGGTGATCCCCTCGTTGGCCAGCAAATCCCTGATATCGAAAAGGTCGCGGGGGTGCTGCCGGTCCAGGGCCGCCATGATCTTGCCCGCATATAAGTCCGCGAACGAGACCACCTGAATCTCCGCGAAGCCGAACTTATCTTCCACGGTTGCCGACACCGACCTTATTTCCGGGGCGAAAACACAGCCGCGCAGAACGGGAGTGATTTCGATTTTGATCTGCGTACGGTTCCTGTCCTGAACGACGAGGCGGGTCAGGCTGCCGTCGTTCTGGCGGCTTTCAAAGACGCGCACGCCTGCGACTGAGTCCTCAATCCGTTTCTTGACCCGCAGAAGCGCAGCCTCAATGGCGGCCATCGATTCATCCCGCAGCATAACCGGCAGGAAGGTCAGGTCGATATCGACCGACAGGCGCGGCATATCGCGGACGAACAGATTGATGGCGGTACCGCCCTTGAGGGCGAAATCCTTCTCCTCGGCCACAGCCGGGAGCGTCTGGATTAGCAAGGTGACCTGGCGGCGGTACTGTTCACTGACCGGCATATAATTCTTCCGGCACGGTGATCAGGTAGGTGGGGTCAAGGCGACCGCCCGGCACGAGCATCCGCTTGCCGGTTCCAAGATCGATGGCCTCTTTGTTGAGGTGCTTGCGCCACGGGTGATTGTGGCGGTCGGCGAAGAAGAAGAACAGGCGTTTGACCTTGATGCTCTTGCAATCAAGGAGCAGCTTCTGCAGCCGCCGGGGGCTGAGGGTGGTGAGCCCTTCTATGATTTTGTCGGCCTGGTCGAAACTCTCATGGCCGGGCAGCCCGTCCAGCATTTCGAGGACGGCGCGCTCAGGCGTTGAAAGCGTCAGCGGCCATTCCCACTGGCCCCATAGCATGACCCGGAAAGAGCCGCCGTGGATATTGTCGTCGCTGACATGGCTGCTGTCTTTGAGGTTCCACGCCAGACTGGTAGGCCCGAAGTGTATAGGCTCATTGCGAAACAGGGCCTCGCTGTTGTGATAAACGAACTTGATTTGCAGCGGGAGCTTTTTCAGCCAGGTTGGCGCTTCGTCGGGGCTGTAGAGGTGAACCTTCTTCTCTTCCCGCCAAAGATAGTGGGAAAATCCGTGGAGTGACAGCGCCGTGCCCCCGCCGACAAGGAGCGGTTTCATCAGCAGGGTCTGCAGTGATATGACGATATGCTCCCACAGGAGTTTTCCGCCGGGCTTGCGATAGACGCCGTGAGCCACGCGCTCCAGCCAGCCGTTTGTGACGTATTTTCGGCAAAGCTGGGCGGAGTAGCCCCGCTCCTTCAACCACGCTGAATCCACGACCAGCCCTTCGGGAAGTTCGCGTTGAAGGTGGTTTAGCTTTCCTGAGAATTGTTCACTCATGGTTTATATTATGGGCATTTTCTAAACCACAGTCAAGTTTACATCTTTCCGCATTTATAAACCCAAAGGGTACAAATCGAGCCCCTCTCAAACCGACGTCCAGGGCCTGCAGAATAACGTTGGGTCCGTGGGTGGAGAGTTCACGCCGGTTTTCGCTGCCGCCCGATTAGGACGCGCCACAGTCAGAAAAAGATCGCTTCCGAAAATGGAAGAATTCTGCGGGTTATAGAGGGCAGGAGTTTTGTAGCAAAATGTGGCGATTTTCGCTAAGAGTCGAGCAACACGTTGCTTAAACATAGCAAATCCGAGATCTTGAAGTCTTTTGACACGTTAGATTTCAATTGTATGGCAAGTGATATCGATCGTTTCGAAGTTTCCTACAAAGCGCTTTCTGAAGAGCATCGCAATCGACGGAGTCGCCTCCGTTATCGCTCGAATGACCGGTTCTGGAATGCGCCAGTAGTCGGCTTGAGGACTGATATGAGGCGCAAGCGTTCATCGCGTCTCGACTTGAGGGCGCTGTCATTATGGGCGCGGAGGACGTCTCGCCCGCGCCACCCCGAAGGCTCGGTTCCTGTGGCCGAAGTTCGCGCTGGGTTCTGTGGGTACCGACTGACTCCTCAGCTCACTCGAGACGACAATTAGCGGCCCTTTAACTAAAGATGTTGCCTCAGACCCGAAAATATTGTTCTTCACCGTCCCTTTCTTGGGTTGTTTGACCAACAGAGCAATGGCATAAAAACGACCGGGCACCTTGGGGATAAACGCCACAAATGGCACTTTTCCGTTATCTTAATGATGACGCGTTCCTGATCTTTTCACGCAAATTCCGGTTCCTCTATGAGGCGGCATTACTAGATACCTACGAGCGCTTCTTCTCTCGTGGTGCCTCCTTCCCCACCCCGCAGGAGGTGGTCCATGCAATCTACGATCTTATCAAGCGGATGCCTGAGCTTCTTGCCGAAGGCGAAGATGTTGGTGAAGGCCTACCTGATCTAGTGTCAAAGCGGCGCCGGCGGCTGAAATTTGCCGGCGAGGCGAATGAGGCTGCAGAGGCGGCGTTGAGGGTCGCAAGTGTTGCCTACCAGAAATTGGTCCAGACCGGTTGGCTCGAAGAGGAAGAATACGGGCTAAGAGTGACCGTAGATATGCCCATGGGCGCGAGCTTGGTCATGCAGCTCCTGGTCAGCCTGAAATCCGACGTGAGCCAGCGTTTTGGCGGCGTCGTTGTCAACGTGAAGCAGAGTCTAGAATTGGCGGCGAAACTCCAGCCGGCCTCTTCGGGAAAAGAGGCCGTGGATGCTGCATATGCCGTGGTGCAGGCGCGAGAACACGCCACCGCCTTTCTTAAGACGCTCAGGGCGATTCTCTCCGACCTGAGGCGCGTCCGCCGGACTATTATGGAATCGCGTAGCATGCGCGAGAGGGTAGACGCATACTTCCAAGAATTCATCGGAGAGTTGGTTCTGAAGGATTTTCAAGCCATCCACACTTTCAATCATCCCTTTAGATTCAAAGACCACATCCTTGACCTGGCTCGCGATATCTCTCTCGATCCCGAGATCATGAAGATGATCGCTTCGGGTTACGTCGAAAACGGGATGGCCGACACCCACGAGAATGGGCTTAGAACAGCAGAAACCGACCTTTTATCGATTCATGAAGTCTTTGATGGGATTGGCGAAATGTTCGACCGGATCGCCATCTTTCGGCGACAGCTTGAACAGCGTCTTCGCAACACGGTCAAATATGCGGAGCAAGGGAGCAGTGGCATTTCAAGCCGAGCCGCATCTCTCGTACACCGGCTTCACAAGGTAATGGACCAGCGCCCTGCCGTTTCTGCGTTCGCTTGGGTACCCCTCCCGGTCGAGCCGATGCGAACGCCGTGGTCGGAAAGGCACCTCGCGCAGCCGCGGCAACCACGTAAGGCGCTGGAGTCAATGGCGGTCCCACCCAAAGTCCTGGATCCGTTGCTGGCGTTGCGTAAGAAACTCAAGAAGCAGTACTTGGAACGAATCGCTCCAGACGAGAAACAACTACTGCAATGGCTGAACGAGAAAGTTCCGTTGGCGGTGACGAAAGAGGCACGTTTCCTGCAGATAGAAGACGTAGACTCATTCATTGCATTCGATGTGATCCGACGGTTCACCAAGCCGGGCGACGTTCCGCCTTCTATCGCGGCGGCGTTTGAGATCGTGGATGACTCTCAGCGGCATCAGCACGATAGCGAGTGGACAAAGTGCGGTAACTTCCTCATCCGGAGGCGGGCTGCGGCGGCTGGAGGCCTGGATGCTGACTGAGTTCGAAGAGGTTGAGGCCCGATACGGCGGGGACAAGGGTGCCGATCTTCGGAAAGCTTGCCGATACCTCCTCCGTCACCAATTCGTTTATTCGGGCGATCGTGGCGTGGCGACCGTCTATGATGTAATTATGGATAGTCGATTTAGAAGAGTGATCGACGATTTCTTTGATTGCATCGGCTACCGGGTTCACAGGGAGCAAGACGAACAGTGGGCAGGGATCGTGCTGGATGATGAGGAGATGTCGTCGACGCCAAAAATGAAGGCTGACGAGACTATCGTGCTTCTGGTGGCAGCGGCTCATTGGCAGGACGAAGCGAACCAGGGCAACGTTGAAGAACGCGCGACCGTCTTGACCACATTCAACGTCCTCTATGAGAAATACAGGGAAATGGCCGAAAGGGGCACAAAGATGCTTGTGTCGCAGTCCAGGTTCCAAGACGTTCTTGAGGATCTTGCTGCGCGTAACCTGATCTGGCTCGGAGAGTTCGATCGTGTCCTTCAGGATCGGGAAGTGGTGGTTCGGCCGATAATCAAGCTTGTTTCCGGATCCGACGCGTTGAGGCGCATTGAGGAGCAGGTTGCCCTGGAAGACTATGAGCCCCGCCAGCTCGGTTCCGTCGAGGAAAAATTGCAATGATGGAACTCGTGCATCTCACGCTGGTGAATTGGCATTCGTTCACTGTCGAAGATATTCCGGTTAGCGGCCACGTCGGGTTCCTAGGTGAAAACGCGTCGGGCAAATCAACAATCCTGGACATGATCCAAGTGGTGCTCACTGGCGCCAGCGGACGCTACATGAACCTCAACCCAGTCGCTGGTGAGAATCGTCGCAGAAGCGGTCCAAGGCGCACGGTACAGGGGTATTGCCTCGGTGCGCGCGGAGAGGGCGATTTTCGGCGGGAAGCCTGCCTTACCTATGTGACCATTAGTTTTCGCGACGTCGATGGAGTGAAGCCAGACTTGACGGTAGGTCTCGCCATGGAAGCGAGGAAGACACAGCCAGCGGAAACTATACTCGGCCGCTTCGTCGTTCGCGGCAAAATATTGAAGACGACAGATTTCCTGCGTGAGCGGGAAGGAAGGCAAGAATTCGCGCAATGGGAGGAAGTGAGGCAAGCACTGGAGAGGGAATGCGGGAGCGGTTTCGTAAACCATCGCGACAGCGCCACGGATCACATCCGGGAATATATGCGTGACTTGGTTCCACGATCGGCGCCAACTTCCGGAAACGCCGCCGCGCTTGCAAAAGCGATTGTGAACGGCATGACGCTCAACCAGGGCCTGTCCGCAACAGACTTCGTCAGGAACTATATCCTTGAGGAGTCTCCGATGAGGATCGGTGAACTGCGAGAGTCGCTGAAGACTTACCGACAAGTCAACCAGACCATCAAAAACATGCGAGAGCGCGCAAAGCGGCTGAAAGTGGTCAAGGCGCGAGCGGAAGATTTTAGAAACTTCCTCAACGAACACGTCGAGGAGGATTGGATCAGTCGCAAGGCGAGATACCTCGCGGCCTCCGCGGCGATGAGGGCACTCGAAGAAGAGGTCAAGGAAGCCGAGGCATCTCTTCTGGCAGAGAGCGAGGAAATCAACGATCTGAACAGTTCGATCACCGAAGCGACCCAGGATGTGCACCGCATCATCAAGCAGATCGAAGCGATCAAAGCCAAGGTGGGCATCGACGATCTTACGAAGATGGCCGAAAGTCATTCCTTTTCCGCCGCAGATTGCCTCAAACGGGTCTCTGAAAGAGTGAAGCACATGCAGCGGATCGCAGCCGCGGCCGAAGCACTCGGAAAGGGTGATGTAAGCTCCCGCGAATTGGCTGCTCACGCCTCCGCGGTGGCCGAGGCGGTCAAGCGCGGGAACACGGAAGCCACCACAGTGATCGAACAAGCGTTCGTGGCTTCGCTCCCGGTCACCGCCGAGAGAATTGGCAGGGCGCGCAGCGAGGCGGAAGCCGCTTGGCATACCAAGAATGAGGAGCTCGACAAGCTGTCTCGATCTATCCAGGCGGCCGCTTCCGGTTCACGGGATTCTCACCTCGGCGACCATACCCGCGAGTTGATGAGGCTCCTTCGCATGGCCGGGATGGTTCCGAGAGCGCTTTGCGACATCGTAGACCTTACCGACAAGAATTGGGGACAAGCGGCTGAAGGTCTTCTCGGTCGAGATAGGGAAGCGATCTTCGTCGATCGCGACCATATTCACATGGCGACGACGATCCTGAGAGAAAACAGGCGGGATCTACGCCAGGCATCCCTAGTCAGCCTAAACAAGCTCGAGCGATACAAAGATCCGGTCGAGCCAGGTTGGTTCCCATCGCTTTTCAGGTCCGAAGACAAAGACGCAGTCGCCTTCCTGCAGCGCAGATATGGCAATGTGCGACTGGCCCGCACCATGGAGCAGTTTAACCAACCCGGCCGTGCCCTCATGGCTGACGGCCTTTATGATGATGGACTATTACGAGGGACCCGCCTGGAGGAAGCCTTCCGCCTCAAGATCGGTAGGGCGGCGCAGGAGCAACTTTTCCTGGAGCAGAAAAGGCTGTTGGAGGTGCTGCAGGGAGAAATCGAAACCCTATCCCAGCGCAGGCGCATCCTTTCCGAGGTTGACCGCTCCGCCGCTTTCGTGGCTTCGCCCGCGGACAGCGAGACGGTTGCACGCCTGCTTGAAAGAGCGCAAGCGCAGGAGAGGCTGGCAGGAGAGGCTCGATCCAGGCTGGAGGCGGTCGATCAAGGCGACCTGAAACGCCTATATGAGCTTGAGGAGAAGAAGAAGGTTCAGCAGGCCTACGTCCAGGCCAGAAATGCCGAGCTCAACTCAATCCAGAAGAGGCAGGGCGCTTACCAAAAACAAGCTGAAACCGCGAGTAAGACGCTCACGGGCCTTACCAACCAAGAGGGGTCGCGCCATTCACGAGATCTCGCCCGTCGCATGTTCCAATACAACTGGCGCTTGACGGCCCCGCTCCCGGCCAACCGCAGGTACCGGGGGAGGATCGCCGGTAAACAAATCCAAACTGATCCATCTGCCCGTTACGAAGCACTAGCTGGGATCCATCGTGGGATTGGGCAGCGCGCGGAGGATCGCTCCAAACAGGCAAAAGATAGAATGATGGAGGCCGACAGGAATGTGCGGGCCGCCATGAGGAGCTATTTCGACATCGCTCCCATAAGCTCGGAGGTCGGAGCAGAAAGCGACATCCTGAAGGATATACTGCCCTGGGTGGAGGCCACGCTTCGCGATATTGAAGAGAACGAGCTCACGCGCCATGAAGCACTGGCAGCTGAAGCTTCGGAGCGAGTCTCCTCTATCTTTCGCGGCGAGTTCGTCAACTCTCTCCACTCACGCATCTCCAAACTGAAGAGAGATATCGACTCGCTGAACCATAGCCTCCGCAATCACACATTCCACGGGGAGCGATATTCGTTCAGCAGGACGCAAGTGGCTCAATATGCTCCGATCCTGAAAGCGGTCGAGATTTACGTGACTTCTGAGGATGCGCTGGATCTTCTGTTCAAGGGTGAGATAGCCGAAGACTCTCCGCACAAACCCGTCCTCGACGAGGTGAAGCGCATCCTGGAGGACCCCGATACAGATTTCGACAGTTTTGAGGACTATCGGAGCTTTTTCGTCTTCGAGATTCATGTGGAGAACCTTGATACCGGGCATAAGACACGATGGGAAACTCGCCGCGGCACGGGCTCCGGTGCCGAGCAACAAGTCCCGCTCTATGTGGCCATCGGTGCCTCGCTGGCTTCCGTTTATGGGACCGCCGAAGGAAGATCGGGATCGCAACTTGGAATGGCGCTCGCCGTCTTCGATGAAGCCTTTGCCAAGCTGGACGGCAAGAACCAGCGGCAGATGATGAGCTTCTATGAGAGCCTAGGCCTGCAGGTGATCGTGGCGGCGCCACCTGAGCGGCGACCGTCGCTGCTAGGCTATATGCATGCCATTGTTGAGGTGGACAACATTGGCAGCGGGCAGTCGGAAACGACAGTAGTTCAGGTGAAGGAAAAAGCCCGTAAGGAACTGCAGCGCATCAACCCCGAACTCATGGATGATGATGAATTGCGAAGGATGGCAGCGGAGTGAAATTTACCGATCCGAGCGCCCTCCTATCTCATCTTCTGGATAGGCACGAAGATGGTCGAGCGAGCGCACGCGCTTATCCCGATAGCAGCGCTTTTTCGAGCATCGTCGAGTCCGACAGCTTTCGCAAGAAGTTGGAAGAGGCAAGTCGGGCGGGTGCAATCGAGCTTAGGATGGAGAAGGGGCGGCGAGCTAGCGAGATCAAATTTGTGCGGATCGCAGACGCGGCAAGCCTCTATCGTTTCGTCGAACGAATTCCTTCCAGCGAACGCTCGGCGTCAACGCTCCAGGATCTATTTCGCCGGACCGAGTTGTCTGCCCCGTTCGCTGAACATGCGCAGCAAGCTGCCGATACCTGGTCCAGGAATCGGCGGTGGGCAGCCATTGCCCCCGGCGACGTACGTTCGCTCGAGCGTACGCTCATCCTCGCGCAAGCGATCTACAGACGGCGGCATATCGGACTGGACTATCGCACTTTCTCCAGAAGGACTATTGCCGACAGCAAAGCGTTGGAACAGCTCGAGGCTGCCGTCACGAAGGTCCTTCGAGGCGTGTTCATTGACATCCCAGAGGGCGCAACGCCCCGCGAGGCACTTGGTGCGCTTGGGTTGGAGAAGGCGCCTCCTCCCCTACTCCTTTCAGGACCGATCACCCTTGGAGCTTGCCAACGTGACGTTCCCTTCGTTGGCATCCCAGCCGATACGACGGATACCATCGCTTTTAGCCGCGCACCGGAATACGTGCTCGTGGTGGAGAATTACACAAGCTTCGTTAGACATGTAACAGAGGCTGATCGGAATCGCCGCGGCCTCGTTCTCTATGGCGGCGGCTACCCATCTGCAGGACTCCAGAAAGCGTTTGGCTCGATTGCCCGCAACATCCCTGCGGAGGTTCCATTCTACCACTGGTCCGACATTGACCCTGATGGCATCTGGATTTTCCTCACAGTCGAGAAAGCATTCGGCCGTAGGCTGCTCCCACACCTCATGTCCATTGAGTTAGCCGAAAAATATGGCAATCCCCCGCCGCTGGCGGCAGGCCGAGTTGCAAAAGCAGGCGCATCGATGCTCTCGGAGCGAGCTATGCTGGAATTTGGGTGACGAGGCTGATCAAGCGGCGCTCTGCGGCTTCGTTTCGATGACCTCGATTCCGTC
>NZ_NSGC01000034.1:0-9582 GCF_002294795.1 Mesorhizobium sp. WSM3866
GCTTTCACAGCCGAGGAATGCAGGCACTATTTCGAGGCAGCCGGCTATGACCCGGAGTAAGTCGAATCTGCTCTAGCGGACGGCCGTTAAACTGCAAGAACACCTTGATCGCCTCGTTGCGAAATTTCCTAATTCCGTTGAAACAGAAGCGCGGCCGCGGTCTGATGGCTGACCTCAAGTGCCGTTCACTGGCCCTTGTCGGCCGTGTGCACGATGTCGCGTTCGAACTGCCTGCTGATCGAATCCTCGGCGCCAAATCGCGACGTCATCAAAGTCCTTCCGCCGATAACCATCTGAGATGACGAACTCGATCCCGGCATTGGCATCCTCGATCAGGCACTACAGGAGAAAACCAATGGCGACTCTATAAACAAGGGCCTCTGCCAGGCCGAGGTTGCCGAGGCGCTTCGTCAGCGGCAGCTCGATTTCTTTCTTCGTCTTGACGACCCGCGCAGCGATCGTGATCAGCCCGAAGGGCAATTGGGCGCGATAAACTCGAGCGCTTCGGCATAGGGCGGCAGGTAGAGCTGCCGGGCGACGTGAAGGCTCGCTGCGATAGATGTTGCCCGGGAACGAGAATGCGCCGGCGAGGACAATGATTCCATCACCGTTCATCTCAACACGCGCCGTACACGGGCACGCTCAGGTTGGCGACAATCGCACACAGGACGATAGCCGAGCGCCACTGCCAGCCTCTCCGATGCTCTCGCTATATCGTGCTGGATTCCAGGTACTTACGACTAAAACCGTAAAACCGGAAGGCCCGCAGGTTGTTCTTATTCGCCAAGGGTGGGAGACGGTGTGATCGACCAATCGATTAGATCTGCTGCCCGCTGAAGTATTATCCGGGTCTGAGCATGACTGGGTGAAACGGCGATGACATGTCCAATGCGGTCTCGGCAATCGCCTTTCCTGGCGATCCGCGCCTTAGGTTCGATATACCACTCGACCTCGGACACGCCTGAGATAGCAGCCGCCCGAGTGTCGCCATCCCTCCAATTGAACGTTCCGTCGCGATCAGAAATCAGAAACCGCGCGGCCGCCGTATCGGTCGGGCTTCTCCGCAAGCTGCGTTGGACACCGGTCACAAGTTTGATGTGCTCGGTGATGAGATCCACGCCATAAGCCAGCTGAATCAATTCGGGAGCCGGCGAAGCTGGAAGATGCGGGTTAACTCCAACCACAACTGGACCACGCTTCGTCAACCGGAGCTCAATGTTCGTTGGCCCCCAGCCAAGGCCAAGTGCATGCAAGCAAGTCAGCGAAACATTGGAGATTTTTTCATATTCATGGTCAGTCAGTACGGCAGGATAGGTCCACTGACGACAGCTCAAACTCGGCCATTGACAGAACTCGACCATGGCAACGCCAATTAATTCGTTCCCGATCATGTTAACGTTGTATTGCTGTCCTTGTATGAAATCCTCCACCAGTATCCGTTGAGCAGTACGCGCGGCCTGCTTTACCCCAAGAAGGGTGGCTGTGTGTCCTGCTAACTCTTCCCGATTTCTGCACAATTTTGCACGGGTGCTTCCGCTTCCTAAAGCTAGCTTGACGACCACCGGCAGCCCGATCTCACTCGCAAAGCTCTCAGCCTCCATCCCGTTCGATGCGACGTGATATGCGGGTACTGAAACGCCTGCCTCCGAGAGAAGCTGACGTTGAGAGAATTTGTCGGAGCATTGTTCAATCGAAACAGGGCTTGGTCCCGGCAGACCGAAATGCCGGCAGAGCTTACCGACTGTCGCAGAGACTAAAACGTCTTCGGTCGTAAATCCAGTAATACCAGCAATGTGATAACTCCTGCGTAGCCCGTAACACTCGCGAATCAGCGCATCGATATTGGCTGTATCAACGGTAATAGCGTCAACGCTTCCCGACGCAACATATCCGTACCGATCCGGATCTGCCGCCAAGGTAATTGGGTGGAGCCCGAGGCGTTCAGCCGCTTGGACGCAGAGCGGACCATTGCCCCTATCACCTTCTACCAGGATGAGCGCTTTGCTTAACACTGACTTGGACTCCGATGTTGCATTGTGTGCGGCAGCCAGCAGCGTAAGGAAGTACTGCCCCCGATTTGAGACTTAGCTGTAAGGCCATGGCAACGGGCTCCGCCGCCGAGGTGCAGGCGCTGCTAAGAACGTAGTTCACCAACAGCAAGCGTACACTGCTTGCCTTTTCTTGATCACGCAGGTGCGGCCAGTGCTCGTCAGCCAAGGCATGTTCTCATCCTCGTTAGTCGCAGCCGACCAGGCGCCAATATCCGCCACCCGAAGGTGGACCGCCCTCAAAAAACCGGATGTTGGATCGTCATCCGGCCGGAGAATGAGGCCGACCCAAGTCGGATTACCACTTACCTTCATGGAAGACTTAGTTTGGCAGTGCGGCCACCATCCACGACAAAGATCTGGCCGGTGACGAATGCAGCCTCGTCCGAGGCAATCCATGCGACCATAGCAGCGACCTCCTCAACGCGACCAGTTCGTCCCAACGGATGAATGGTACCCAGCCTTCCTCGCGCCTCCCTCGGCAACGCGGCGACGAAATTGGTGTTGAGATCCGTATCGATCCATCCAGGAGCCACGCCATTGCAGCGCACGCCGTCTGGCCCCCCATCGACCGCCACGGCACGCGTCAGGCCATGCAGGCCTGCCTTCGAGGCACAATAGGCGGCGTGCCCTGGGTTGGAGGCCAGTCCCTCTATCGAGCCGATATTGACGATGGAGCCGCGGCTTCTCCGAAGATGAGGCATGGCGCGACGGATCAGCAGAAAAGGAGCATCAAGATTGAGCGCCATTGTGCGTTGCCACTCGTCCAGCCCCGTCTCATCTACCTTTGCCTCAATCATCCGCCCAGCGTTGTTGACGAGGATATCGAGGCGACCGGCCTTTTGAACGACATGGTCAATTACCATGTCCGAAACCCCAGGATCGCAAAGATCCGCTACGATCGCTTCTACATCGCCGGTCTCTTCAAGCTGAACCCCAAAAACTCTGGCTCCCCCGCTAACAAGCCTATCGGCGATTGCCGCCCCAATCCCTCTACTGGCCCCGGTCACCAAGGCGACCCTCCCGACAAAGGGCTTCATGCGAATGCCCTTTCGTGGTTCACCCTGCCTACCGCGCCGTACATGGGTCGCGCGCGGCAGCCCGGTTTTACCCGAACACCTTCTGGCCGACAGTCGAGACGACCCCTTCGTTCGGTTGGCGAAGCGAGCACCGGCGTGGGCATCGCCCCGAGCGACCGCCAGACGAATAGCGGCAGTTCTGCCTCCGAATGCGCGGACACCTTATGCCTGACCGTTTGTCCCGTGGGATCCGCGATACTAACGTCAAGATTCTCGATCAGCGCCGCTGGCGGCCTGATCTGATCGCCACGCGCACGTACCGCGAGGCCAATCTGGCGTTCCCATTGGTTGCCGATAGTCAATTCAAATTGAAATGCAAGCATCCAAAGCTCTTTCTTCGTTAGTGCCGAGCCTTCATCCCATTCCAGTACGATTTTATGGGCTTCGAAAGCGTCCCGCAAAACATCCTTGTATAAAAAATGCTGTACTTATGCCACTTCGTTCAGCACTGCGATGGGGTTCATTCGCATGAACGAATTGGCCGATAAGCCAATCGGCTATCGATCTTTCTTATGCTTTCTCCTCGGCCCATCGCGCGGTCGCGCCTTGAGGAAAGTTGTTTGCGGTGCTGCACAGAGATTGCCGTAACAAACCTCCTCGCCCTTGTAGTTGGCTAAGGCCTGCAGCAAATTCGGTAGAAGGTGCTGTTTCAGTTCGCCCAGCATAGGTTTCGGACGGTCCAGCGACTTCAATGCCAACTCGACCAACTCGATCGCGCGATTTTGGTTGCCGCTCTCGTGATAGTACCGAGCGACCGCCGGATACGTCCGGAATTTTTGGCCGTCGCCTTGCGGTGGATTGAGTGCAAGGAGCTGCTCTGCCAGCTCGTTACCGAGGGCGAAACGCTCAAGTGACGGAAAATGCGAGTGATCATGCGCCGGACCGAAGAGTTGGTCTAGAGTTGCCAGCATCCAATCCTCGGAGTTCCTTCCAATGGCGTCGCGAACCAATTGGCGTATGACAGGCAATCCGGTCCGCATGTCCTTCATTCTGTGAAGCAATAGGTGCGCATAAGCCAGGCGGAAATTGATGTCGCCGGGCATCAAGGCGGTGCCCTCCTTGACTGCCGAGAGCGCCGTATTCCAGTTCTGGTTCCTCACTGCCGCCCAAAATCTCTTATTGATTGACTTGTTCAACGCTTGTTCGCTCGCTGTGAGCTCTCCGTCCGCGATCTGGTTCGCGTTGGCAGCTTTCGCAGCGCCAGCTGCCGCTGAGCACTCTCGGCAAGACATCATCGAGTTCTGTCCGGTGACCGATAGAGGCTATGCGGCCATCTAGATCGGTCACAAACGAGGTCGGAGCTGCGGCAAAAGAGCTGGCCTCCAGCCAAGGCTTTTCCATTTCGCCTATGTAGTCGAACGCGATCGGGAAATTCGGGTTCGAGCACTTTTCGGTCAACCGCGTCCAGCTTGGCTCCCGCCTCAACCGTCGTCAGCACGCGTTCATGAGCTGCGGCTCCAATAATCTCGAGCCCACTGTCCTTGAACCTTTCCTGCAACTGCATCAGGTGGCGCATCCCCGCCACATATGGTTCGGTCCCAGTTGCCCAAAATACGACGACGTACAGTTTGGTGGGCTTTAAATGTGCGCTGGGCTCGCGGCGCAGCCAAGTCTGGACATTGCTCGAATGAGCCAGCGACCCTATCTGCAAAAGCATATTGCCCTCCATCGCCATGCCAAGGTTGCGCGGCTTTACCGCAAGCTGTTCCTGGGACGGTGCACCGGGCCGACTGAAAGGAGTGTTTCGATCGTTATACGGTTTAGGATGCGGTCAGCCGTCAATCAGTTTTGCCGCATTTCGATTAGCAAGGGCTGTGCCAGCGTGCTGAAACGCCCAGCGAGTGCATAACAGGGCCGAATGACAGCCTTGTAACGCAAGAGGCGCGAAGTAATGAAGCCGACATTTTGCCTGTGTTTGTTTTGAACCGGACATTTTGTCAGCCGCTGGCGGTCTGCTCGTGTAGGTCGTCTCCCACTTGCACGGCACAACAGCACTGAACGCTCTTATGTTCCGGGCTGCTGCGCGCCAAAGCGGCAACGGCAATGTTGGCGCGCTTCAATCACATTTGGGCCTACCGTCCCCTCCGGAGAGGTCGGAGCAGCGAAACTGGGATTCACGAACCCTCGCGTCTTTCAGGCAACACCACAAGCAAATGACGGACATGCTCAACTTGGGTGTTGGACAACTTCGAGCTGTTATGAACGTCGAACGTTGGAAGCAATCCTATCTCTCTTGGAAGGTATCCCGTGCTCCTTGAGGTATGGTGCGTAGAATCCGGACACGAGCATAGGATGATCAGGACGCAGCGTGGAGAAGCCTCCGGCTGAACCTTGGCAATTTTTCGATGAGCAAAGACATACCGATACCCCGATGCACTCGAATTCCGATGTAGCGTAGTTCCACGTCACCTCGGCTTCGGAAGAGATCTGCCGAATGGCAACAAAGTCGTAGGCGCCGAAGCGATTGGGCACAATCGCTAAGTTCGGGTCACAAGAATGATTCACAATGACGGCCGGCTCCTGAAAGAGAGCGTGGACATTCCAGCCCAATTGAAACGAATTCGTCGTTCGTGTCGTTTCCATCCGCTCAATTAGCCCTATGACAACAATTTCACCCGGCAGGAAATCGCGAGCGGCGAATACCCCGCGCCCTCTATCGCTACCCGTGCTGACGATTCTTACGTTGCGGGCATTGATCTGCTTTGCACAGGCGACGTCATCCGTCAAAATAGACAAGTTTTTGCTTACGTTTGGATTTGACATAACCGCTTTTCCTTCTAATTAAAGTCCAAGAATTGGTGAGATTCCTAAATTGTGTAGAGAATTACACCCTCTGTTTTTCCGAAGCGTCATTTGCTAACAATCCCAAACAGCGTTGAGGCTACGAGCTTTGGATTGCCGATGCCTACTTGCCACAAAAGAACATTATTCAGCCCGGCCTGTTTTCCTTCGTTCGGCCCATTACCCAACATGAATGCCTTTCGGCCGCGCCCGCTGCCCCACACCAGGAACGCTCAAAGTTCGTGCCAATTTTACGGGTCGAGCCGGAGAAGAAATTTCGTGATGCCTTGCGGCGATTTCCGAGGCAAACAAGAGAATGGCTAAACACGGCGTGTCTAGCGGACCCGACAAACCTGACACGAGATGGCAAATAGCGGTGCTGGAGGAGCCTGTGGCTCGACCGGGAGGCAGAAGACAGAAGAATGGCGATTTGATCGGCGCCCCAGGGACGGTGTATGATCGTTCCCGCTGCCATCGAACTGGCGGGGTCGCACTTTTGAACGAAGCGGAGTCCGACGGCGACCAAATGCATCGCAGTCTTTGCGTCTCTCTAGGCGAGAATCGAGAAGTCCAGCTGACAAAGTCTGGCGGGCAGCTCTATGACAAGATGTCCACCAGCCTTCGCCGTTAGGATAGATGCTTGCGGCCTTGCTCACGCTTTGGCCAAATGAGCGTAGCTTGCCGCGAAACGTCGGAGTTTATGTTCGCCGCAAGTTACCGGGTGGTAGCGCTGTGGGTTGCTGTCCGTAACACATGATTTTAATGGCTCGATGATCGCATCGAAGTCGGCGTCGATAAAGAAGGGGACCGAGTATCGCTCGCGCCCTGAGCTATTCACAACGCGATGGATGTTGGCCAGATAGACATCGTTGGTGAGCCGCTGAATTAGGTCGCCGATGTTGATTATGAAGGTACCGTGGATCGGCGTGCCTTGTACCCAATCGCCATCTCGGTTCAGGACCTGGAGACCGCCCACGTCATCCTGTGCCAGTATGGTCAAATTGCCATAGTCTGTGTGGGCGCCAATTCCGATGATGTCCTCGCTAACATGCCCGCTCTGCGGCGGGTAGTGGAGCAGGCGCTGAATGCTTATCGGGTTGCGCATGAGATTCTCGAAATAGCTCTCGGGCAGGTCCAGACTGAGCGCAATTCCCTGCAGAAGTTTTTTTGCGAGGGCCACCATCCTTTGATGGTATCCATATGTCAGCTCCCGAAACTCGGGCCAACTTGAAGGCCACTGGTTAGGACCGAAAAACGGACCTTCCAACACCGAACGTTCAGGTCCGAAGTCGAAGCACTCCTTAAGATCTTTGGTCTTGCCAGGATCGGTGTTTTCCCCGAACGGCTCAATGTATCCGCGAAAGGCCACATCTGAATTGCTGATATGCAGTAGTGTTTTCTCCGATAATGGCAGATCAAAGAATTTGCGGCTTGCCGAGAAAACTGAATCGATTAAATCCTGCGGAATACTGTGATTCTTTACATACATGAAGCCCGCGTTGGACAGCGCCCACCTTATCTCGCGAGAAACCCCTTGTTTGTTTGTTCCATCGAGAAGTGGGCCTATATCAACCAACGGTATTTTTTCGAACCTCTCGCGTTTTGCTTTCAACTTATCGTCGAGCCTGACTTTGGGCATTATACACCTGTTTGACAATGGGGAGTTTACCCTGGGTTGTTCGAGAGCGGAAACGTGAGAAAACGTCGAGAAATGTGAGGCGGTCCTTTAGGCGTCGGCCCATCCGCGATAAAAGGGTCAAGTGACAAACGTCGGCGTCGAGGGAAGGGGCGTTTTGAGCGCTGTCGTGGGGTTTGGCCCCGTTCTGTGTGCTTATCCACGGTTTTCATGGCAGCTCCTACGTTCAGGGGCCTTATGAGCAGCGCGCCGTCTGCACCTGCCAAACTGCCAAGTGAAGCATCAAAGCTCGTGCCAATTGGGCCAGAGGACGTCCAAGAAAATACTTTTATGGGTGTTTTCCGCTATTTAGGCTGACGCTTGATGACAGGTCGGCCCTAGCCCGGAGTGTATGTTTGGCGACAAACCTACCTTGTAGGTCCTGAAGCTGCTGTAGGTTGACGTTGCCGGGGAGCGCGGCCCCCCGCAGCTCATTCGGAGAGCTGGGGGGAGATCCAGCGCGCGCTCCTGTGTTTTTGAGCGTCAAGGGCCCAAGGCCATCGTAGGGCTGCCCTTGCGGTCCCGAAGCAGCCGATTTCCGCGTAATGACGAACCTGCCGCCGGATGTCAGATGCGCTCCAACTCATCCTGCGCTTTGGCAGCAGGCTCAGTGCCGGGACGCTCGCCCCGTCTATCTCGCCTCATCCCTGTACATCAGGAGCGACGTTCCCGACGCGTGTGCCAGGAGGTGGATGCTCCAGTCAGTTCTGCATGGCTGTCAAGTGTAACCCGGACTGCACTAACATCGTGGTGAGCGAGCGAAGCCTACTTTGATCTCTAGACGAGATCGTGCCACCTGCAGCCGCGCTGCATGGTCAAAGTTTTGAACGTTTCGGTGGCCTGCACGATCAGATGGAACTCACCTAGCTCGAGAGCACGGCGACTGGAGACGAGATCGCCGCCGAACAGGCCGCGGCCCGGATCACCGAGGTGGCGCCTTATGTGCGCAAACGACCGGCGCGCCAGCCATTCCCCGAGCACCTGCCGCGCGAACGCGTGGTCGAGCCGGCGCCGGCCGCTTGCCACTGGTGCGGCGGTCATCGGCTGCGCAAGCCGGGTGAGGATATCACCGAGACGCTGGAGGTGGTGCCGCGGCAATGGAAGGTGATCAAACATGTGCGGGAGAAGTTCACCTGCCGCGACTGCAAGGCGATCAGCCAGGCTCCGGCGCCGTTCCACGCCACCCCGCGGGGCTGGGCCGGCCCCGGCCTGCTGGCGATGATCCTGTTCGGCCAGCATCAGCCGCTCAACCGCCAGGCTGAACGCTATGCCCGCGAAGGCGTGCCGCTCAGCCTGTCGACGCTCGCCGACCAGGTCGGCGCCGGCGCTGCGGCGCTGATGCCGCTGTTCAAGCGGCTCGAAGCCCATGTGCTGGGCGCTTCACGTCTGCACGGCGACGACACGACGGTGCCGTTCCTTGCCAAGGGCAGACCGATACGGGCCGACTATGGACCTATGTGCGCGATGACCGACCGTTCGGCGGCGCCGATCCGCCGGCGGCGGTGTTCTACTATTCCCGCGATCGTCGAGGCGAACATACCGCGGCGCATCTCGCCGGCTGGAGCGGCATTCTGCAGGCCGATGCCTTTGGCGGTTATGGCGATCTCTATGCGACGGGTCGTCAGCCGGCGCCTGTTCTCGCCGATAGCCAACTGCTGGGCCCACAGCCGGCGCAAAGTGTTCGAGCTGGCCGATATCGAAGCGGCGGCGCGCAAGAAGGCGCGCGGCGACAAGCCCAACCTGGTCTATTCGCTCGCCGTTGAAGCCGTGAAGCGCATCGATGTCCTGTTCGATATCGAGCGCGCGATCAACGGCCTGTCGCCGGCCGCGGAGCGTGCCGCTGCCGCCTGATGCGCACCCCTACGGCTCGGGCTGCTTTTGGCTTTCGGAAGATGCGCGCGGTGTAGTGCGCGCCTTATCTCTGCGTGTTTCGGTAATTCCCGGACACCCTTTTCGCTAAATCCCGGACAGTGATTTCAGTAATTCGCGGACAGCGATT
>NZ_NSGC01000035.1:0-7384 GCF_002294795.1 Mesorhizobium sp. WSM3866
GCTTTCACAGCCGAGGAATGCAGGCACTATTTCGAGGCAGCCGGCTATGACCCGGAGTAAGTCGAATCTGCTCTAGCTGTCGACCTGCCATGCCGGGCTGCCATTCTCGACGGCGAGGTGATTGTCTCAGGCGGGCGTGGCTCGCCCGGTTCTCCTGAGCTGGAAGCCGCGATCTGGAACGAGCCGAGCCGGCTGGTGTTCGTCGCTTTCGACATCCTCCATCTCGACGGTCGCAATCTTATCCCCTTACCCCTGCTGCAACGCAAGCAAGCGCTGTGGCGACTGGTTGAGCCTGGCCTCGGCAAGATCCAATACAGCGAGCATTTTGAGGGCGACGCGCTCGCGATCTTTCGCGCCACCGAGAAAACCGAGCTCGACGGCGTCATCTCGAAACGCGCCGATAGCCCCTACCAGAGCGGACCGTCGAAAACGTGGCTGAAAACCAAATTTTTGAGAAAGCCGATCTCGAAACACTAGGTCTGTGATCGAGCCCAGGCCGCGAATTCCGCTCTGTCCTGTGGATCGCAATATTTCGAATCACGCCGGGCGCGACGCCGATTATCTGTCGATTCGCGATTTATTAACAATGAATGAACGTCCATCGTGGAATAACCTGCCCGCCAATCACAGCGGAGGATCCATTGCAATTACAGCGCATGCACCGCTTGTTGAAATAGCGAGTTGAAAGTTTGCCAAGCTTGTTACTTATGCTATTTCTAAACTGGGGGACGCTAATTTTCACCGCCTACGGAGGTGGCTTTTGCGTTCAGAGGCATCAGGCGTCGGCACGCAGAATGAGGAGTCGTCCTCAAGCGATGGTTCACGTGCCGGCGAAGCGCTTCTCGCTAACCTGTTGGCGAATACGACCGAACTTCTATCGTTCTATGATAGCGACTTCCGCCTAACTCACTACGCCGCCAGGCTTAAACGTCTGTACGGAGGTGCGGTTGTGCCAGGCGCAGCCATTTGGGAGATCTATCCAAGCTTCCTCGATACGAGGTGCCGCGACGAATTTCTTCGGGTGTTCCAGGGCGGCTCTGCGGCAAGCATTGACCTGCCGCGATCATCGGGCGAAGCGCCCCGCTCCGTTTTCGTCTTCGGCACTGCAGATGGTGTGGGAATCATCGAATCCCGGGAGCAGGGGGAGCGCAGCGCGGCGCAGGAGCAGGAGCATATGATTCTGCTCCATCAAGCGACGCACGACGTGCTGACCGGACTGCAGAATCGGCGGCGATTCGGCGAGCGGCTGCAGCAAGCGCTGGCGGCCATCGGCGGATCTCAGCCAAAAGCCGCCCTGCTGCAAATCGATCTTGACGATTTCAAAGCGGTCAACGACACGCTCGGCCATGGGGCAGGCGACACGCTTCTGCAACTCGCGGCAGGTCGAATCCGCGACGCGCTGGAGGACGGCGAATCTGCGTACCGGTATGCCGGCGACGAGTTCGCCGTCATCCAATTGGGCAAGGAGCAGCCCGCGGAAGCCGAGCGCCTCGCAACATCGCTGGTCAACGCGTTCAAGGACCCTTTCGTCATCAACGGCATTCCCGTCTTCGTCGGTTCAAGTATCGGAATCGCTTTCGGGCCGGAGCACGGGACCGATGGCGAGCAGCTGATGAAAGCCGCAGATATTGCTCTTTACGCAGCCAAGACGGATGGTCGCGGCTGCGCTCGAACGTTCAATCGCTCGATGCTGTTGTTGCTCGAGCAACGCGAAAATCTGAGGCGCAGCCTTCGAACCGCGCTGGAGCGGGGCGAGCTTTACCTGGACTATCAGCCGCTCATCAGGCCTCCTTCGTCGGTGATTGGTTTCGAAGCGCTGCTGCGGTGGCGGCACCCCGAGATAGGAATCATTCCGCCCGGCGTGTTCATTCCGATCGCCGAAGCGGACGGTCTGATGGACGAAATTGGACGATGGGTGCTCGAGCAAGCTTGTCGCCAGGCATTGGCGTGGCCTTCCGCGCTGACAGTCGCAGTCAACCTGTCGCCGGCTCAGTTCCTAAGCGGTTCGCTGACGGACACGGTCGCTCAGATCATCGACGAAGTTGGAATCCGAGCTGAAAGGCTTGAACTCGAGATAACCGAAACGGTTCTTCTTGAGAAGACTATCGACAATATAGATACTTTGAATACGTTGAACGTCCTGGGAATACGAATCTCGCTCGACGATTTTGGAACATACTATTCGTCCTTGAGCTACCTTAAGAATTTTCCGTTTGATACCTTGAAGATAGATCAATACTTCATCGCGGACCTGGAGACGGATCTGAAGAGTCAAACGATTGTGCGATCGATCATAAGTCTGGCGCACGGCCTGGGAATAAGCGTCACCGCCGAGGGGGTCGAGACGGCGGCGCAGGCACGGTGGCTGATCAAGGAAAATTGCGATTACCTGCAAGGCAATTTCATGGGACGGCCGCTCGGATCCGAGGCAACCGGCGATTTAATCAGGCGGTCGCCGGCGAAGGGGCTGGAAGCGATGGAGGAATCAAATCGGGCGCGCTAGCCACTTGCACCGTTTGTAAATCGGAGGGCTGTAAAAAACGATCGAGCTAGATGCCGCGCAATGCGGGACTGGCTCATCACGGAGTTCATCGCGTCACCTGGGCTCAAATACGGATGGAATAGGAGAGGATGCGGATGGGATCTGTTCATCATGACCCGGTTGGCGAACCGACTTTTGAGCCGATGATCCAGATCGACATGGAAATCAAGACTTTTGTCTCCGCTTGGAAACACTGCGATTATGTCTCGACGTACATCGCCCGGATGATCAGTCAAAACAGATCAGACTCGGTGCGGCATTCGAATCTCTTTTCCTCTGCGTTCAACGAATTACTGGAAGTCGCCTTTCGTACCCGCCACGCCGACGGCGAACTGGCATGCAAGGTGTCTCGCTATGGCGCGACGGACAGGATCGAACTGACATTTCCCTGCATGCCGGAGGAGCGCCAATTCTACGAAGAAGCCGTTTCGCAAGTCGCGGGATTTGAGGCCAAGGAGCGATATCTCAATTCTGTGTCTGGGGATCTGGCGCCCAGCCGGGAGGTGGTACTCCTGGAACTGGCTGTCGACTACAACGCGGCACTCAGGGTCGAGGAAGCCGACGGCGATGCGATCACGCTCGTCGTGGATCTTCCGCTTGAGGGCCTGCAACATTGAGCCCTTACAACCTGCACGCGCGCTTCAAGGCGCAGTACGATGCGAACAACCAGGAGTTCTCAATATCTGGGGTGGTCCGGCCTCAGGCGATCGATGAGCTTGGGCCTAGCCTGGCATTGCTTCGCGATGCGATCGGCCGAGTACGCGGCGTTCTCTACGTCAATGTCAGGCGCTTGGCGCAGATGAACAACGCTGCATTTTACGCCTTTTCGAGGATCATCATCGATGCCTGTCGCGCTCGACCCGATCTCAAATTTGTTGTCATCACGTCGAGCGTCGTCGGATGGACCTCGGGAAAATTCGGTCGGCTGAGCGGAATCGAACCGAACATCACGGTCGAGGAGTATGACAGCGAATTCTATCCAGGGCAGGGCTTCCTCGAGGAAGGCGGGTTCGTTCCAATCCTGCGCACGCAGACAAAGATGACCTGGCGCCACGAGCGTGCAATCCTGCCGCGACATGGCATGAGACCCGGGATCGTTATGGCCGACATCTGTTGCGGGATCGGTGATTTCGCCGTGCTCGTGCAGAAAGAGTTCCAGCCGTCGCGGATTGTCGCCCTCGACCACTCCATATCAAGCCTGGACTACGCCCGACGCGTGATGCGGGAGTTCGATATCCGGGGCATCGAATATACTTATGGCGATGCCTCGGAAATGCTGCTCGACGAGGAGCAGTTCGACTTGGTCACCTGCCGACATTCGCTTCAAATCTTCAATCGACCGGAACTCATCCTCAAGGAACTCTACCGCATATGCAAGCCAGGCGGGCGGGTCTACATCACCAACGAGAAGAATTCGCATTGCCTCGGCGAGCCGCGCGCCGAAAGCATCCGTTGGACATACAATGAAGTGGCGAAGCTGTTCGCGCATTTCGAAATGGACGTCGAGCTCGGGCCCAAGAGTCGGCGATATCTGATCGAAGCCGGATTCGACGACATACGTGTCGAGACCTTCACCGTCACCAACCTGGACGGAGATCCGCAGGACTTCGCCGATGTCATTGTCGCCTGGGCCGATGTCTATGCCGGCGAGATGGCCATCAAACGCGGCGACGGGCCGGAGTTCGTTGCACGGTTCCGGCAGGGGTTCCAGGATCACATATTCGCTGCGCTACACCCCAAGGGTTATGCGGGTTGGCCGATCTGGGTCGCATCGGGGCGAAGGCCGCAATGAAAGCCGACGATCAGCCTACACCGCGCTTCGGACTGCGCTCCTTCCGGGCGAAATTCGTATTGGTCGTTGGCGGCGCCGTGCTGTTCGATCTCTTGCTGAGCGGCGGCCTGGCGCTCTGGAACGTGCAAAAGCTGTCGCGCGACGCAACGTCGGAAGTCGGTGAGGGCCTGACCACCGCAAACCAGGAATACATTCGCTCCTACGCCGATTCGACGGCGTTAAGCGTCGACCTCCTGCTCGATCGAGTTCATGGGGAGGTGAAGGCGCTGGCCGGCGTTCTGCAGGCCCAGACCGACGATCCGAGCCGGCAGCGACAGGTCGGAGCAACCCTTTCGCAGGAGGCACCCGGCTCGGTGAAGGTCGTCTATGACGCGAAGGGCGATTGGGCGCAGAACCTGCCGGGCGCGCCTTCCGTGATTAGCGTCTGGGGCTACCTGCTGGGCGCCGACCACACGCCGTTGCCGAGCGTTGAGCAGGAAATCGAAGACAGTACCGTTCTGGATCTCGTCGCGCCGACCCTTATGGCCAGCGGATCGCCAAAACTGCAGATGTACTATATTGGTCCGAAGGAACGGCCGATCTTCAGGACGGTCCCGTATACCGACCAGGCACAGACCTTCGACCGACTCTATCCCGGCCACAACAGGGCGGAGTTCTGGGAGTTCTTCTTTCCGGGGATCTATGGGTCGTGGCAGCAATGGGCGAGGGATCCAGCCTCACGTCCAGTCCCCGACGACATCACTCAGACGGCGCCCTACACCGATGCGATCACGGGAAAGCTGATCGTCAGTTTTTTCCACCCGCTGTGGACGCGCGATCGTACCGGTATCGCCGGTGTAGCGGGTGCAGACATCACTCTCGATCAGCTCGCGGAAGTGGTCGAGCGCGTCAAGATAGCCGAAACCGGGTTCGGCTTCCTCACCATGTCGACCGGCAATGTAGTGGCGATCAATCCATCGGGCGAGGCGATCATCGGCCTGACTTCGTCCAACGATGCGGGCACGCAGGGCGTCACCGGCCTGGAGAGGTCGCTGCGGGGAAGCACGCAGCCGGCCATCGCGTCGCTGCCGCTCGACCAGAACAATGACGGTGTCATTCAGCATATCATGCTCGACAACAAGGGCGAACACGTACCCTACATAGTTGTCCTCAAGAGATTGAAACCGACCAATCTGTGGAGTTCGGGACCGATCAAGTCTGAAACGATGTCGGTCGGAATCGTCGTTCCAGAACGCGAAATCTATGCGTCCCTGGTCGCCGCGCAAAAGAGTATTTCTCGCGCGACCAATCGTATTCTGCTCTTTCAGGTCGCCGCCATCGTCGTTTCGCTTCTGATTGTATTTGCGGCAGTGCTCGGCATCTCGAAGCGGATCACGGCCGGCCTCAGGGCGCTTGCCAGCGCCGCCCAGAGGCTACAGTCCAAAGACTATTCGGTCCGCGTTCGCGTTCCAACGCGCGACGAGGTTGGAGCGGTCGGGGTCGCCTTCAACCGCATGGCCGAGCAGATCAGCTTTCACACAGAAAACCTCGAGCAACTCGTCGACGAACGCACCAGGGAACTCGGCGACGCAAATCAGGAGATTTCCGCGCTCAACGAAAAGCTGCGGGACGAGAACGTCCGTCTCGGCGCCGAACTCGCGGTCGCCAGGCAAATCCAGATGATGGTCCTGCCGAAACCGTTCGAACTCGAAGCGATTCCGGGGCTGGAGATCGCGGCCTACATGCGGCCGGCCGACGAGGTCGGCGGAGACTACTACGACGTCCTCCAGAACGGATCACGGGTCAAGATAGGCATCGGCGACGTGACCGGTCATGGTCTCGAGAGCGGCGTGCTGATGCTGATGGTCCAATCCGTTGCACGCGCGCTGCAGGAGGCCAACGAAGGCGATCCGCACCAGTTTCTGGTTCGTCTGAACAGAGCCATCTACAAGAACATCGAGCGGACGAACACCGACAAGCATCTCTCGCTGGCCTTTCTTGACTTTGAGGATGGGCGGGTAACGCTATCCGGCCAGCACGAGGACATTCTGGTCGTGCGTGCGGATGGGGACGTCGAACGTATCGACACGCTTGATCTGGGTCTGCCCGTTGGCCTGGAGAATGACATCTCGCAGTTCGTTGACACGCGAGACATCATGTTCGGGAGCGGCGACGTAATCGTGTTGCACACCGACGGTGTGACCGAGGCGGAAGATGAAGACAGAAGACTGTTCGGGTTCGATCGCCTCTGCAAGAGCGTGCAAAAGCGCCATGGCAGGAGCGCCGAGGACATCAAGACCGGGATCATCGAGGATTTGATGGCTCATATCGGAATCCAGAAGATCCACGACGACATCACACTCGTGATCATAAGGCATACGTAGGATGACAGCGCTGTTCGGTACGCCTGACATTGCAATCGGGATGAAGGGGAGCGTCAGTCGCGTGCGGCTGTTCGACGGACCTCTCGACTTGAGTTGGCGTCATTGCGCCACGACCTCGGACTTCATCGCCGATCTTTTCGCGTTGCGCTTTCAGTCGTCGCGCAATGACTACATGGAGGTGCGGCATAGCATCGGATATCTGGTCAACGAACTCATCGAAAACGCCGTCAAGTTCCGCGCACCAGGCGAAATTGTGGTTGAGGCGTCGATGGATTCGGAGTGCTTCAAGCTGAAGGTGTCGAATGACGTCGATGGTGAAATCGCGTCCGAGTTCCAAAGCCTTCTGGCGGACATCACGGTTGGCGACCCAAAGGACCTGCTGATACAGCGGATTGAGGCGAATGCCGCGAACCCCGACGTGGGGAGCTCCGGGCTTGGATTGCTGACGTTGATGAGCGACTATGGCGCACGTCTGGCCTGGATATTCAGCCCGGTCGATGAAAACGACCGTATTTGCCTGGAAACATATGCCTCCATTCCGATCTCGCAAACTCACAACTAGATGAAACGAAGCCAGATATGGAAATCAAGACAGACGACTACCGCGTGTGGACTGAGGGAAGCGATATCTTTTTCGACGGTGCAATGCGGCTTGCCAGTTCCGAGGCGGGTGCGCCGATCACGGCT
>NZ_NSGC01000036.1:0-7245 GCF_002294795.1 Mesorhizobium sp. WSM3866
GACGGAATCGAGGTCATCGAAACGAAGCCGCAGAGCGCCGCTTGATCAGCCTCGTCACCCAAATTCCAGCATAGCTCGGCAGCTCACCAAGGTCGAACTTTCCCAAATGGGCAACAAGCCAACCTACGGCCTGATCCCAGCAAACAGCTTCGGCACGACCGTTCGACGGACGATCGACAACGGCCTTATCCTTCGCAACGTTTACTCTTACGCCACCGATTTCAAGACGACGCAGCGGGACGTGACAAAGGCCAGGGCGCAGCAGCAGATTGCGTTTGACCGACGCTGGCCTGGACTTTCGTCGATAGGCTTTGAAAGCAGCTGGGACGGACTTCTTACCCTTGCTCAAAACGGCGGAAAGGTCTCCGGCGAGTTGGACCGCAATGTCTACGGCGCAGCATTCTGCAACGGCACGGCTGTCGCTCGGGGAGCTGCTTTCGGCAAGGCCCGCCGAGTTGGCGACGGGTCGATCGTCGCCCGTGATCGATATCCTGAAAACAAGGGCGAAGCCAAGCAAGCCCTACCCCAAGGCTGTCACTGCGCTGGGTGTGCGCTTCGTAACAGCGGTCCGCTTCAGACAGGCCGGGGCAGAAGTTTAGCCCCAGAAATTATGGCGACCTACAGGACTGGGAATGCATTAGTACCGAGGCGCTTACCGTTCGAGCTAACAGCACATTTGGAGCCGGTGGCGCCATCTTGCTGACATAGATTAGCCACGTGCGGGAGATGGAATGGCTCGATTGTAGGCAACCCAGGCGACGCATCAGACAAGATCGGATTCAAGCCGCCGCATTGTCGACGACTCCGTAAACACTGCTCCGCTGCCAAGCATTGCTGCTTCCACGTCAGTTGCCGCTACCAAGGCGAACGCCAGAGTGGCCACGAGATAGGATAGATTTACATCGCCGGGCACCTTTTCATAGTTCAGTGATCTCTAATGATCGCCTAATTTTCTCTTGGCCTTTCCCGGAAGTCGAAGGAGGGGCACCGTGTAAGCGGCAGCGGATATGAATATCTCAGCATGCCCTCGTGTTCATCGTCAACAATAACGCTTGAGCCCCATGTGACAAAACGGCTGACCCACGTTGCCGATCGTGTGCGGGTCCAGAAATTGCAGGGACCCTCAAAGGAGCTTGAATTCGACTCGGTCGGCTCACTCCGTCGACATCAACCATAACCCTGTGGAGGTGCAAATGAGTTTTTTCAACAGGATGGGCAAACCTATGCCCAAAATATTCGACCGGCTCGCCGAAGAGACAAAAACGGGCAAAATGGATCGACGCGAATTCCTGGCGCTCGCGTCCATCTTTGGTGCCTCGACGGCTGTGGCGTACTCTATGCTTGGAGCCTTTCCGGCGGCGCATGCCGAAGAGACCGGAAAAAAAGGTGGAACATTGCGAATTGCCATGCGCGTCGACGGCGCCAAAGATCCTCGTGTGAGTGATTACCCGGAAATCGGTAACATTTCTCGTCAATTCCTGGACCCACTGGTCAAGTACACCAGCAAATACACTTTCGAACCTTGGTTGTTGGAGAGCTGGGAAGCCAACGACGATGCGACAGGATATCTGCTACACGTCCGCAAGGGTGTCAAATGGAACAACGGGGACAATTTTACTGCAGATGACGTGCTGTTCAACCTGCAGCGGTGGTGCGAAAAGGACGTACCTGGGAATTCCATGGCAGCGCGCCTGGTTACGCTGATCGATGAAAAGACAGGCAAGGCGAAAGACGGCGCCATCACAAAGGTCGACGAGCATACGATCAAACTGACGCTGTCAAAGCCTGACGTCACAATCATCGCGGGCTTTGCCGATTACCCAGCCCTGCTAGTCCATCGTGAATTCGAAAAGAACGGCTCGAATTTAGTAACGCATCCGGTTGGTACGGGCCCGTTTGAACTGGTCTCATGGGAGGTTGCCCAAAAGGCGGTTTTGAAGCGCCGAGCAAACGGAACATGGTGGGGTGGTGAGCCGTACTTGGACGAAGTTCAATTCATTGACTATGGAACCGATACATCTCTGCTTCAGAGCGCTTTCGAGTCAAATGAGATCGATGCCAACTACCAGACCTTCGCGAACAATATCGACGCATGCGACGCACTCGGTCTCGTCAAGTCCGAGGCAAAGACGGCGACAACGATCGTATGCCGGACCAAGGTTACCGCCAAGCCGTATGATGACCAGCGAGTTCGCAATGCCCTGCAGCTTGCCGTCGACAACGGCACTATCCTACAAATTGGTTACAATGGCCGCGGCATCGTTGGCGCCAACTACCATGTAGCGCCGATACACCCGGAGTATTATCCGCTCCCGGAACAGAAGCGAGATGTCCACGCTGCAAAGCAACTGATGACCGAAGCCGGCCAGATGGATTTCGAGCACGAAATTTTCGGTCCGGACGTCGATTGGCTGAAGGATTCGACCGATGCAATTGCGCAGCAGCTGCGCGAGGCTGGCTTCAAGGTGAAGCGGACGGTTCTGCCCAGCAGCACGTTCTATAACGACTGGACGAAATACCCCCTGTCCGCCACGAACTGGAATATGCGGCCGCTTGGCGTTCAGGTCTTGGCGCTCGCCTATCGAAGTGGTGCTGAATGGAATGAATCGTCTTGGTCCAACCCGGAATTTGACAAGCTACTGGACCAGGCGTTGACAGTGCCGGACCCCGAGAAGCGAAAGGGGCTCATGAAGGATATCGAAGCGCTTCTGCAGGATTCTGGTGTGCTCATTCAACCCTATTGGCTTTCTGTGTTTCATCATTCGGCCAAGCGGGTCAGAGGCTACGAGATGCACCCAACGTTCGATGTCGATCTCGGTAAGGTTTGGCTCGATCAAACTGGCTGAAAATTGTAACCTCACAAGAAATAACCGGGCGGCTTGCGATGGCGTGCCGCTCGGGTGCCAAACAGCTGGCCGGACGACTTGCTGGGCTGCAATACCAATTTGGCAATGCACCCCGCGGTCTGACCCTTGCAACTTTTCGGCTGACGTGCCGACCCCGTTTCAACGCCGGCCATCGCCGGGCCATTTGTCGAAGATGGGCTCGGCCTAGTCACTTGGAAACCCGGGTAGAGCATTATTTCATTGTAGATCCACATCTCGAAGGCCGAGTTGCTAACGGTAACGAAATCGCATGACTTTGATCCAACATTCCAGAAATCTCTGGGAATTTCGGGACACGTGCAACGTATTTATCTTGAAAAGCGATAGAGATGCGCTGCTAATCGACACGGGCTCCGGTGCTATTATGCGCCATCTAGTCGACATAGGAGTCGACCGGGTCGACTGGGTCTTGCACACACACCACCATCGAGACCAATGCTGGGGTACGAAAAGCGTCCGCAAGTCCGGCGCGAAGGTTGCCGTTCCGGAATTCGAGCGACACCTGTTCGACAATGTCGAGGCTCACTGGCAGACCAGGGTGATCTACGACAACTACAACAACATGAACACGTTCTTCTCGTTGGGCGAAAACATTTCTATAGACGCCATCTTAGAAGATTACAGTACTTTCGTCTGGAAAGACTATGAGGTCCGTATCATGCCAGCCAAAGGCCACACGTACGGCATGATCAGCCTGATCACGCGCGTGGATGGTCAGAAGGTCGCCTTTATCGGCGATTTGATGACGGCCGGAGGGAATCTGTATCAGCTGCATGCAATGGAATATGCCTATGGCGACCTGGCCGGGGTCGAATTCACGATGCAATCCATCCTTGCCTTGAAGCGGGAGAACGTCTCGATCGCATACCCTTCTCATGGAGAGACAATCAGCGGGGTCAGCGCGGATATCGAAAGGCTCGAACCGAAGCTGGAAAAGCTGGCGAATGTCGGCCGGCTTTTCACATCCGGATGGAATACAGGTTTCGAGGATTGGAAAACGTTGCGAAAGCAAGCTGGAGAAGATTTCGGATCACCTGCTTTGGGCAGGCCCATACACCTGCTCGAACTTTTACATCGTGCTTAGCGGAAGCGGGCACGCCATGTTGCTACGGATTGTCATCTCCAGGGCACCTGCATTTCGGCAATAGATCACAGCGGCATGCAAGCCCTGCGCTTTGTCGAACATCATATCGACCAACTGCGGGACGAATACGGAGTTCAGCAGATCGAAGTCGTCATTCCCACCCACATTCATGACGACCATATCTGTGGAATCCCGTTTCTTCAGCGTAAATTCGGCACGGAATGCTGGGCTCTCGACTGCGTTGCCGAAGCTATAGCGAACCCTTCTGCGTGGGCAAGTACGCCATGTTGCTTTCGAAAGCCTATAGAAGTGCAGAAAGTACTGCATGATGGTGAGGCATTCCACTGGAGAGGATTTGTTTCCATATTCACTACGCACCTGGTCAAGCCGAACTCCACTCAATGATTTTGGCTCAGATGGACCGGAAGGCGGGTGCTCTTCAGCGGTGACAATGTTGCTCTATGCAATCCGGGCGCCGGAGGATCGATCGCGAGATTCCGGTCCAGCTAACGGTGATGCGTAACAGCTTCCAATTGGAGATGCGTCGTCGTTGCGCAACCGTTTTGCAGGCCACGAAGCCAGATGTACTTTGTCCCGGCCACGGGACCTGATTGAGATACGTCAGTCCTAAATTTCGGAATACACGGATTATATCGAGCGAAAGGAGGCAGCTTTCCGCGACGTCGTAAGCGAGCCCGCGGACTAATTCATCGACCTTTTTTGGGCACGGATGCTGCCATATATTTCAGAAACGAGCCCGGACAGCGAAGTCACGTATACCGTCAGGGTCCGTAATAACCTGAACCGCTCCGCCCTTTTTGCCGCTCGCCTGTTACCGGCCTTTGGTTGGCGACCGCATGCCGAAGTACAAAGCATCACGCTTGCACCGGCAGAGCAAGGCGACCTGTTCCTCCAGGCGACCGCACCATCTCGCGCGGATTCGACGCGCAGGCTGGTGCTTGCTGAGATCTTTATCGATGGCGTCTCCCAGGGGCCCGTCTGTGAAGCACTCGTCTCAACTTCCGGCGCCCCTCCGAGTCGGTGAGTCCCCTGCTACTAACCTTCTCCTTCGAAGGGCATGGCTTAGTCAGGGCAGCGAAATGAAATGGGTCGATAGCATCCAAGGCGAGCGCCAAGGTGTTATCGACCCATTACATTTAGCCGCTATCGGTTCGAACCTGAACGTCCGAAAACCTCAAATGGCGGCACGGCTGGTTTCAGCCTGACTCAGAGTCGCTGAACGCGTTGGTTTGCGTGAACCCCGGAACTCACTTGCCAATGCAAATGCCTCTGAGGTCTGCAAAGCTGATGCGTGTCCCCTGCCTAAGCAACAGCCTTTGCGGGAGCAAGCTCGCTCTCGAGCGCGGCGTCGATCGATTCGTCGAGGATGCCCAGGGCTTCGTCGACGAGCGCATCCGTCAGGACCAGCGGGACAAGGAAGCGGATGACGTTGAAGTGGCGCCCGGCCGATGCGAGCAGCAGACCGCGGCTGGCTGCTTCCTTGATGACCTTGGCGGTGAGCGCGCGTGCCGGCTTGCGGGTTTCGCCATCTTCGACCAGTTCCGCGCCGATCATCGAGCCCAGCCCTCGGATATCGCCAATCACGGTGCGGTTCCGCTTCTTCTGGATTCGCTGCAAGCCAGCCGTGAGACGCTCACCGATCTCATTGGCGCGGCCAAGCAGATTCTCCTCCTCCAGCACATCCAGCACGGCCAAGGCAGCCGCACAGGCCAACGGGTTGCCCGCATAGGTGCCGCCCAGGCCGCCGACCGCAACGGAGTCCATGATCTCCGCTTTGCCGACGATCGCGGCAATCGGGATACCAGCCGCCAGGCTCTTGGCCATCAGCAGCAAGTCAGGCTCGATGCCGGTATGCTCGATCGCAAACAGGCGGCCGGTTCTGCCGAGGCCAGACTGCACCTCGTCGGCGACGAGGACGATGCCATGCTGATCGCAAAGGCGCCGGATACCTGCCATGAACTCGACAGGCGCGGGAATGAAGCCACCTTCACCCAGAAGCGGCTCGATGACGATCGCCGCGACCGCACTCGCCTCGATCTCGGATTCAAAGAGCGTGTCCAAGGCCGAAAGGCAGTGCTCGACGCTGACGCCCCGATAGAGATCCGGATAGGGCGCGCGATAGATGTTTCCGGGGAACGGTCCGAAGGACTGCTTGTATGGATTGACCTTTCCCGTCATTGCCATGGTCAGCAGCGTGCGGCCGTGAAAGGCACCGCCGAAGACAATGATGCCGCGCCGCTTGGTGTAGGCGCGGGAAATCTTGACGGCATTCTCGACCGCCTCCGCACCGGTCGTGACGAGCAATGTCTTGGCCCGTCCGCCGACCTTGCAACGCTGGTTCAGCCGCTCAGCCACGGCAAGATAACTCTCATACGGAGCGGTGCCGAAGAAGGTGTGGCTGAACTTGGTAAGCTGGGCCTGTATGGCAGCGACGACCTTCGGATGCGAGTGGCCGACCGCCAGAGCACCCATTCCGCTCAGGAAGTCGATATATCGCCGTCCCTCCACGTCCCAGATCTCGGCACCTTGAGCCCGCTCGACATACATCGGAAAGGGCGGCGAGACCGATGCCGCAACAGCAGCATTCCGGCGCTCGTCCAAAGCAACATTCGACACCATTTAATTACCTCCAGTTGGATTGCCTCGAGACGCGCCAGAAAACCACGCCTTATTCGCCAGCGCTCGCGGCAACGAAGGGTCATCACTAGTGATAAGTTCTGCAAGAGCAGGTCTCCAACAGACTATAGAGCGGAGCGGACTGGGCGAGAACAGCTAAAAATTTTGGCCGGCCCCAAATCCAGTTTATGCCGAATCGGCTTTGCGAGGCCCGAGATCGCGACAAGTAGCAGGCAGACTCGAAAATCCTCACCGACCCAGCCATGCTCTCCCCGATCTGCGCACTAGCTACGTAGAACGCTAGTACCCGCGAACTCAGTCAACCCGTCGTTGCCGTCATCGTGCATCTGAGGGTTCATAAATGAGGCTAACACTAAGATGAACCTTGGCACCAAAAGTCCGGCCGAGCGGGAATGTCATCTACTGCTGCTGGCGTCCATAGCTGTCCAGGCGGCTCTAAACCCAGTTTATGTCGAGCCGAGGATGCAAGCGGGGACGCGAGCCCGCGGCATCAGCCGGCTCAGAAATCACAGGCGCAGCTCTTCGGACTGGGCGAGAAACCAGTCGACCAGTATCTTGCACCGCTTGTTCTTGCTGACGTCGTCGCTGGCCAGCAGGAAGAATGCTCGTTCGGTCTTG
>NZ_NSGC01000037.1:2500-6629 GCF_002294795.1 Mesorhizobium sp. WSM3866
TCGAGAAGCTGGTCTTTTTGTGCCAATTCCATTGAAGCAAATCCCGCACAGGATTTGGTTCGTGCGACAATCCCTTCGGGATTGCGCTTATGCGACGATCCCTTCGGGATCGCGCATGATGGGTATTGGCAATGAGAACGATCAAGTGTCTTAAGGGCAATTGGTGGATGCCTTGGCATGCACAGGCGATGAAGGACGTGATACGCTGCGATAAGCTACGGGGAGGTGCGAATACCCTTTGATCCGTAGATCTCCGAATGGGGAAACCCACCTAAGGTACTTGGAAAATCAGAGCAGCAGGGCAACTGACGCGACAATCCCAAAAGGATTGAGCGTGGGGCGACGATCTCTTTGGGATCGCGCTGTTTTTGCTGCTGTGGTTTCCAAGTATCGATAATAGGTAACTTATCCTGAATACATAGGGATAAAGTGGCGAACGCGGGGAACTGAAACATCTAAGTACCCGTAGGAAAGGACATCAACCGAGACTCCGGAAGTAGTGGCGAGCGAACCCGGACCAGGCCAGCGGCGATTGAGAGACAAGCGGAACCTTCTGGAAAGTTGGGCCATAGCGGGTGACAGCCCCGTACGCGTAATGCGATCAATCGTCCTTGAGTAAGGCGGGACACGTGAAATCCTGTCTGAAATTGGGAGGACCACCTTCCAAGCCTAAGTACTCGTGCATGACCGATAGCGAACTAGTACCGTGAGGGAAAGGTGAAAAGCACCCCGACAAGGGGAGTGAAAGAGTACCTGAAACCGATTGCCTACAAACAGTGGGAGCCCGTCCTTCAAATCGCTTGACGATTTGAAGAACTTTTGATTTTGCCATCAAGAGCGCAAGCGCTTTGATGGGCGGGTGACCACGTACCTTTTGTATAATGGGTCAGCGACTTAGTGTGACGAGCAAGCTTAAACCGATAGGTGTAGGCGCAGCGAAAGCGAGTCTGAACAGGGCGTTCAGTTCGTCGCATTAGACCCGAAACCGAGTGATCTAGCCATGAGCAGGCTGAAGGTAAGGTAACACTTACTGGAGGGCCGAACCCATAACTGTTGCAATAGTTCGGGATGACTTGTGGCTAGGGGTGAAAGGCCAATCAAACTCGGAAATAGCTGGTTCTCCGCGAAATCTATTTAGGTAGAGCGTCGACCGAATACCCCAGGGGGTAGAGCACTGGATGGGCTAGGGGTCCTCACCGGATTACCAAACCTAACCAAACTCCGAATACCTGGGAGTACTAGTCGGCAGACACACGGCGGGTGCTAACGTCCGTCGTGAAAAGGGAAACAACCCTGACCTACAGCTAAGGTCCCCAAGTTATGGCTAAGTGGGAAAGGATGTGAGGATCCCAAAACAACCAGGATGTTGGCTTAGAAGCAGCCATCATTTAAAGAAAGCGTAACAGCTCACTGGTCTAAATAAGGGTCTTTGCGCCGAAAATGTAACGGGGCTAAAGCCATACACCGAAGCTTAGGGTTCGTGAGCAATCACGAGCGGTAGCGGAGCGTTCTGTAAGCCAGTGAAGCCGTACCCGTGAGGGGCGGTGGAGGTATCAGAAGTGCGAATGCTGACATGAGTAACGTAAGGGGAGTGAGAGACTCCCCCGCCGAAAGACCAAGGGTTCCTGCTTAAAGTTAATCTGAGCAGGGTTAGCCGGCCCCTAAGACGAGGCGGAAACGCGTAGTCGATGGGAATCACGTTAATATTCGTGAGCCTGGAGGTAGTGACGGATCACACAAGTTGTCCAATCTTATCGGATTGAAAGGGCAGCGGAGTGGTTCCAGGAAATAGCTCCTCCTTATAGACCGTACCCGAAACCGACACTGGTGGTCTGGTAGAGTATACCAAGGCGCTTGAGAGAACTATGCTGAAGGAACTCGGCAAATTGCACGCGTAACTTCGGAAGAAGCGTGACCCTTTTTTGCGCAAGCAGAGGAGGGTGGCACAGACCAGGGGGTAGCGACTGTTTATCAAAAACACAGGGCTCTGCGAAGTCGCAAGACGACGTATAGGGTCTGACGCCTGCCCGGTGCTGGAAGGTTAAGAGGAGGGGTGCAAGCTCTGAATCGAAGCCCCAGTAAACGGCGGCCGTAACTATAACGGTCCTAAGGTAGCGAAATTCCTTGTCGGGTAAGTTCCGACCTGCACGAATGGCGTAACGACTTCCCCGCTGTCTCCAGCATAGACTCAGTGAAATTGAATTCCCCGTGAAGATGCGGGGTTCCTGCGGTTAGACGGAAAGACCCCGTGCACCTTTACTATAGCTTTACATTGGCATTCGTAGTGGCATGTGTAGGATAGGTGGTAGGCTTTGAAGCCTGGGCGCCAGCTCAGGTGGAGCCACCCTTGAAATACCACCCTTATCACTATGGATGTCTAACCGCGGCCCGTTATCCGGGTCCGGGACAATGTATGGTGGGTAGTTTGACTGGGGCGGTCGCCTCCTAAAGAGTAACGGAGGCGCGCGATGGTGGGCTCAGAACGGTCGGAAATCGTTCGCTGAGTGCAATGGCATAAGCCTGCCTGACTGCGAGACTGACAAGTCGAGCAGAGACGAAAGTCGGTCATAGTGATCCGGTGGTCCCGTGTGGAAGGGCCATCGCTCAACGGATAAAAGGTACGCCGGGGATAACAGGCTGATGACCCCCAAGAGTCCATATCGACGGGGTTGTTTGGCACCTCGATGTCGACTCATCGCATCCTGGGGCTGGAGCAGGTCCCAAGGGTATGGCTGTTCGCCATTTAAAGCGGTACGTGAGTTGGGTTCAGAACGTCGTGAGACAGTTCGGTCCCTATCTGCCGTGGGTGTAGGAATATTGAAAGGATCTGTCCCTAGTACGAGAGGACCGGGATGGACGGATCTCTGGTGGACCTGTTGTGGCGCCAGCCGCATTGCAGGGTAGCTATATCCGGACGGGATAACCGCTGAAGGCATCTAAGCGGGAAACCCACCTTGAAACGAGTATTCCCTGAGAACCGTGGAAGACGACCACGTTGATAGGCCGGGTGTGGAAGAGCGGCAACGCTTGAAGCTTACCGGTACTAATAGTTCGATCGGCTTGATCGTTCTCATTCCTAATATCCATCCGACAAAGTCGGATGGTCTGCCAGCGCTCACGCATGAGCGGCCCTTACGGGCCTATGCTCCGCGAGGGCGCCGGACGACCGGCGACGCGCAGTCGCGCTTGCGGGCTTCGCCCGTAGGCAAAACGCAGACGTCGCCTTGGCACAAAACGACGATCCTTTGGATCGCGCTTGGCGACGATCCTTGATCGCGCTTGGCGACGATCCTCGGATCGCGCTTGGCGACGATCCTTGATCGCGCTTGGCGACGATCCTTGATCGCGCTTGGCGACGATCCTCGGATCGCGCTTGGCGACGATCCTCGGATCGCGCTTGGCGACGATCCTCGGATCGCGCTTGGCGACGATCCTCGGATCGCGCTTGGCGACGATCCTCGGATCGCGCTTGGCGACGATCCTCGGATCGCGCTTGGCGACGATCCTCGGATCGCGCTTGAACAGCTTCTCGATTTGAACGTGCGTTTCGCCGACCTGGTGGTTATGGCGGAGCGGCTGCACCCGATCCCATTCCGAACTCGGCCGTGAAACGCTCCAGCGCTGATGGTACTTCGTCTCAAGACGCGGGAGAGTAGGTCGCTGCCAGGTCTGCCAAGCGCACGTTCATCTCACATCCGGATCCGGATGTGAGACAAATCTTCTCCTTGCGATTGTTGTGATGCATGTCGTTGCCTCAAAACCGCTAACACTTTTGAGCGACATGCATGAGGCCCGCCAAACGGGATCCCGGGCCGCGCAAGCGGCCCTTTCATTGGGCGGTCCCTTGAATACGGTAAGCGCAAACTTACCTCTATGGTGACGCGGGGTGGAGCAGCCCGGTAGCTCGTCAGGCTCATAACCTGAAGGTCACAGGTTCAAATCCTGTCCCCGCAACCAATCCCAAAAACGCCCGCCTCGTGCGGGCGTTTTTATATCTGGCCATACTGGCCGGCTGATGTGAGCGGTCATCAGGCCCGCAAGCAGCGAACCGACGCAGCGCCGGCAGAAAAGCCAAATCCCCACACCAATCCAGACCGGCCCGCCAACGCAGGCCGTTTGCGTTTGCGGC
>NZ_NSGC01000038.1:0-5029 GCF_002294795.1 Mesorhizobium sp. WSM3866
GGTTCTGGCAGGCTTCATCACCCGCCTCGATACGCCGCTCTCCTCAAACCGTCATCACCCAGTTTCAGCCATAGCTCTTCGCGATTGGCCATCTCCACGATCAGAGTTGGCGCCGCCAATCCCAGTCGATGCCGACCGCGATCTGCACCGTCTGGCTCATGACCAATGGCCGCCCCTGCCCAGCGGGACCCGCTGCTCAGGCTTGGCGATGCGCGTGACAAGGGTATGGCCGTAATAGCCAGAGCGATAGCCGAGACGCTCCGGCGTGCGCTCGTTTTTCGAAGCACCCAGCGCCTCGTCCATCTCGGCCTCGAGCACTTCACCGCCCTCTCTCAGCGAATTTGCAGAACTCTCGGGAAGCGCTGGAGCGAAGTACTGCACACTTCCGGCTCCCGTATCCTCGTATCGACTACCAAGACATCCCTAATCTACCCGGTGTGCCGTCAGGCTGACCACTGGCTCCTGTCTCGCGAGTTGTTCGTCGTCGAGCCAGCAAAGGCTGCGATGGTTGTTTCCGAGATCCTTTAGGGGCGGTAGCTCTCTTTCGCAGCGGTTCTCGGGAACAAACTTCTTCCATCGACAGCGCGTCTGGAACGGACAGCCGGGCGGCGGATTCATCGCTGAAGGCATCTCACCTTCGAGCACGATGCGCTTTTTGACCGCGCTGGTGTCGGCAATCGGGATCGCGGACAAGAGCGCTTCCGTATACGGGTGGTAAGGAGGCGAAAAGATCTGGTCTGTCGTGCCCTGTTCAACAATGTGGCCAAGATACATGACCACCACCCGGTCAGCTATGTAGCGCACCACGGAGAGGTCGTGGCTGATGAACAACATCGTCGTCTTGTTCTTGTGCTGGATATCCATCAACAGTTCAGTCACCGCCGCCTGCACCGAGACGTCGAGAGCGGAAACTGGCTCATCGGCCACGACCAGTTTGGCGCCGCCAGCGAAGGCTCGAGCTATGCCGATGCGCTGTTTTTGTCCGCCAGAGAGCTGGCGAGGCTTGCGTTTTTCGAAAGCTCGCGGGAGCTTGACCAGATCCAGCAACTCCAGCATTTTTTGCCGCCGCTCTGCGCGGGTGTTCCCCACCTTGAACTTCTCCAGCGTGCGGATGATTTGCGAGCCAACCGTGTGGCTTGGGTTGAGGGTGTCAAACGGGTTCTGAAACACCATTTGGATGGAAGAAACCGTTTGCACGTCACGCGCCTCAATGCCCGTCGACTGGATTTGCTTTCCGCAAAAATTCACGGTGCCGGAGCTTGAAGTTTCGAGACCGAGCAGCACTTTCGCCAGCGTGGACTTGCCGCAGCCAGACTCTCCGACGACAGCCACAGTCTCGGATTGGCTCGCCTCGAAGGTGACGTTCTCAATGGCCTTGACGGCGCGCTTTTGCCCGCTGCCGAAGATCGAGTTCGCAGCGACGTGATAGTATTTCTTCATGCTACTAACATTGAGCACTGGCGCGCCTGGCCTCACCGGCTCGCGGGTCCTTTCAGAACCCTCAGGAAGCGCAGCCCAATCAATTTCATTGAATCTCACGCAGCGGCTGTAGTGGCCCTCGTGCCCCGCAACCGGGATCATGGGGATTTCGCCGGCGTCGCAACGGCCTCGCACGAAATGTTGGCACCGCGGACCAAAATTGCAGCCGCGCGGCCGCTCATGCGGAAGAGGAAGCTGGCCAGGGATGGCTACTATCGGCCGCGAATTTTTGTCCGCCCCTGGCAAGGGTATCGATCGAAAGAGGCCTTGCGTGTAAGGGTGGCGCATCCGGTCGAACACATCGGAAACCGTACCTGTCTCAACAGCCTCTCCGCAATACATCACAGTGATGCGATCGCAGGTCTCCAGGATCAGGCCCAGATTGTGTGACACGAAGATCATTGAGGTGCCGAAGCGCTTCCCGAGATCCTTCACCAGATCAATAATGCCTGCCTCGACTGTTACGTCGAGGGCTGTTGTGGGCTCGTCCAGGAGGAGGAGCGCCGGTTTGGAGAGCAACGCCATGGCTATGACTATGCGCTGCTGCTGACCGCCGGAAAGCTGGTGGGGGTAGGAGCGCATGATGCGCTCCGGATCGGGGAGGCGGACCGCCTTGAGCATCTCAAGCGAGCGGCGATATGCCTCCTGGTTCGATGCTTTCTCATGAAGGACCGGCACTTCCATCAGTTGCTCGCCGACCCTCATGGCTGGGTTAAGACTCGCCATGGGCTCCTGATATACCATGGCTATCTTGTGGCCGCGGAGCGCACGGAGCTCCTCCACGGACATCTCCCCCATGTCCCGGCCTTGGAATTTGATATGGCCCCCGACGATCTTTCCGAGACCGGGAAGGTCGCGCATGATGCCAAGTGAAACAGTAGACTTGCCGCAGCCTGATTCCCCGACGATCCCCATCGACTCCCCAGGCATCACGGTGCAAGAAAAGTCCATCACGGCGGGGATGTCGCCGCTCTTGGTCAGGAAAGAAATCGACAGGTTTTCGATCTCGATGATCGGCTGGGCGCTTGCGACCCTCGTCAATTTGACAGCTTCGTTCATGGGCGGGCTCTCAATCTTTAAGCGATTCTTCGCGAAGTGCGTCGGCTAGAAGGTTCAGCCCGAGCACAAAGGACATGAGCGCGATAGCCGGAGGCAGTGCCGGATGGATAAAAGCGCGTAGGAGCCGGCTTGCATCCTTGATGGCGGTGCCCCAATCAGGGCTATCGGGCGGGACTCCTAATCCGAAATAGCCCAGTGTTCCGAGCAGGATCGTGGTGTAGCCAACTCGCAAGCAGGCATCTACGATCAGCGGTCCTCGAGCATTTGGCAGGATTTCCCAAATCATGATGTACCAGGCGCTCTCGCCGCGCGTCTGGGCGGCAGCGATGTAATCGCGGGTTTTGATGTCCATGACCAGGCCGCGCACGATGCGAAACACGCTGGGGGATGATCCTAGCACCACGCCGATAAAAATGTTGAGGTAGTCCGCCCTAACGTGAATAGTGCCTAAAGGGTCGGCGTCAAATATCACGCCGGCATAGATCCAGGCGCCGATCACAATGGTAAGCCCAATAAACAGGTAATACCGATCCGGACGGCCCCTGAAGCGAGTATGGAACAGGGTCAAAAAGAATATGATCGGGATCAAGAAGATCACCGCCGCGAACGATCTCGCAATCGACACTCCAATGCCTGTCGCCTCGCTGAACCAATTGTCGAACGACAACTCGCGAACATCTGGCGTGACCAGCAAGTAAAACAGCAATATAACGGGGAATGCCAGCAGGAGATTGACTAGGAAAGATAAAACAGAATCGACGCGGCCGCCGTAGTATCCCGCGGGCAAGCCGAGGCCTATCCCAGCAATTAGCGCAAAAGCCGTGGCTGGGGGGGCGATCGACATCACAATTCGGCTGCCGTAAATCATGCGACTGAACACATCCCGCGCAAGCGAGTCGCCGCCAAAATAGTAGACTCCGCTGCTGCCAGGGACCATGGTTCCCGGCAGAGCATCCTTCATGACCGCGACCTGGCTGATGGGATCAAAGGGCGCGATCATGGAAGCGAAGAGGGCTGTAAATAGCCAGAAGAGGCAGATGACAACGCCAGAGAGGCCGACGCCCGTTCTGAAAAGGTCGCCATAGAGCCCAAGCTGTTTACGGAGGCCGATGCTGAACGTAAGACAGACAGCCATAGCGATCCAGACCGACCAGAACCGTCCCAGAACGGCCAGAGCCACACTGAACCATCCAATGATCTCAAGCTGCATAGACACCTCCTACTGCACCCGAATGCGCGGGTTGAGATAAACGTAGCCCACATCGGAGATCAGCTGAGTCAGCAGCACGACGATCACCGACACCAGCGAGCAGCCTAGCAGAAGGTCGATGTCATTGTTGGCCGCCGCGTCGTTCAATATGAAGCCGAAGCCTTGGTAGCGAAACATCGTCTCCACCACCACCACGCCGGTGAGCAGCCAGGGGAACTGAAGCATGATTATCGTAAAAGGAGTGATCAGCGCATTGCGCAATGCGTGTTTGACGACCACTCTAGGAAATGAAAGGCCTTTTAGTCGGGCAGTGCGGATGTATTGCTGCGTCATCACTTCGACCATCGACGCTCGTGTCATGCGGGCTATATAGCCTATGTCGGCGATGGCCATCGTCATCACTGGCAACGCGAAATTGTAGAAGGTAAGGCCTTGTCCGGTCGCCGAAGCGGCCGAGCCGTTCAACCACCCGAGCCAGGAAGCGAAGATCACCGTGAAGATGACGCCTGAGACGTATTCAGGCGTGGCTGTCGTTACAATCGAGAGGACGGATAGTGTCCTGTCCGTTGGCGTCCCCTCGCGCATGCCGGCAAGGATGCCCATCAGCAACGAAATTGGCACGATCGCCGCCAGGGCCCAGAACATCAGCTTACTTGTGGCAACCAACGCCGGTACAATTTTTGCGGAAACGGCGGTCCTGAATTTTGTCGAACAGCCGAAGTCGCCTTGCAGGACGCCGGAAAACTGGCGCGTTTCGGGTTCGCTGCAAAAGCCGAATTTGAACGTTGGCTTGCCAGTGTTTGGGTCGAGGCTAGGATCCTTGGGCCAGACGCCAACCCATTCGGCGTAGCGCTTGAAGAAGGGCTCGCGATAGCCATTTGCTTGGAGCCAGTTTTCTACGTCCACAGCGCTTGCTCGATTATTGGTCTGGTTTAGCGCGAGCTTCTTAAGGTTCGGTTCTAAGTTGACCATATAAAAGACTATTAGCGTTAAACTGAACATGGTCAGCGCCATCACGCCGAGACGCCGCAAGATAAAGCTATGCATCATATCCTCATCAATACTGATGGCGTGGACCCGATCAACCTCGACCTGAACCGGCCCGGATCGTGAGCTGATTGGAACAGCTGGCGAAGGGTACCTTAGCTTACGGCCGCGACATAGCATCAGCTTCTTTTTTCAATAGGCGATACAGCAGCAACGGCGTAGACGGAAAAGATCTCGTTTGATATAGACCTGCTTCATGTCAAAGCTCCGCGGTCTTGTGCCCTCCACCCATTC
>NZ_NSGC01000039.1:0-3630 GCF_002294795.1 Mesorhizobium sp. WSM3866
ACCCGTGTTCCAGTCGCAGAAGCTTCTCTGGATTGGTTGGCGATTCGTAAGCTTCATCGAACAGCAGGGCCTCGGCAAGGTGCTGCTCAACGCCCATTTGTCGCGCCTGGACCGCTTGCCTCCCCTCTTCCACGCCGGCGTCCTGCACGGAAGCTGTTACACGGGATGGGTTGCTATTTAGCGGGTCCATACTAGCCTCACATCAAACTGTATCGTCAAAGTCCCTGCGTCAATTCAGGCAGCGGGTCATCGAGATGAGGTTCTGCCGAGAGCCCCTCGTCTGCTATCGTCAAGGGTGCCGGCTCCGGGAGGACGCCCGCCTGGCTTTCGAAGATGCGTTTCAGAATGCGATCCGAAAAATATCGCACCTTCCTCAATTGCAATGGTGGCAGACCTTTGATGAGCACAATCTCGTAGTCGTCATCGAGCAGCCGAACCTGTTCCGGACGCAACAGCGGTGCACCTTGATGCGATTTCTGAATGTTCCAGTCGAAAGTTCGCGCTTGGCTGTAGGAAATCGATTTGGCTTCAAATGTGTATTCACCGATGGCTTTGGAAATGTAGTTCGGAGTCTCGTCATCGGCAGTGGCCATGAACACTTGCAGGCCGGTATTGCTGAGAAAATTCTGCTTGCCAGCCTCACCATAGCCGCCCGTAAGTGCCGAGAGGCTTTGGATGATGAGCATGAAGCGACCCTTGTAGCCGGCGATGGTCGTGATTGCGGTCTCGATCGCCTCCAGCTTACCCAAGTGTTTGAATTCATCGAGCAGAAACAGGACTTCGTATTTTTCATCCCGGCGAGGCATCGAACGCTGTAGAATTGAAACGACTTGCTGAAAGAACAGGCGGATCAAAGGCGCGACCACCTCAAGATCGTTCGGACTAACGCAAAGATAGATGCACGTTTTGCGACGGCGAAGATCATAGACCGAAAAATCTGAGCGACTTGTCGCTGCCTTTACAGCGGGATCCGCCCACAAATTGAGCCCGCCATCGCCGAGGACGGACGTGTAGGAGGTTAGGATTTTTGTATCGTTCCCGGCCATGTCGTCGAAGATGCGTTGCGCCTCTTTGTTCCGGGTCTCCATGGCGAGTCGCGCGAAGAGCTTAAACTTCTCCCCCGGCTGGGCGAAGAGGTCATAGACGGCGCCGATTGTTGGCGTGCCCCGCTCGATGCAGGCAAGGATCCCCGCGACAAAGAGATCTCGCGCGCCGTTGACGAAACCTTCCGCGCCCTCCCCCTTCGCCGTAATTAGGTTTGCCGCCAAGCGGCGGGCCTCGGTGAATTGCTGCTGTGGAGGCAGCGCAATAAGGTCCAATAACGGATTAAAGCAATTCGTGCGCCGCTCAGAATCCAGCGGCGCAAATTTGAACACCTCGGCGCCGGCAGCCTGGCGCGCCCTCGAGGTAAGCTCAAAGAGCTCCCCCTTCACGTCGAGAGCTATCACCGAGCCTTTGAATGTAAGTAGCGTTGGAATGACTATGCCGACGCCCTTACCAGCACGGGTCGGTGCGACGATAAGGCTGTGAGGCTGCTCGCCATTGGTTAGGTAGTAGCCAGGCCAGAAAGGGCCACTCGTCTTGCCAAATACCGGGCCTGTTACGCCACGGTATCGTCGTAGATAACCCGGGCGTCTCATCTCATCCACTCGCGCCCAGCGCGCCGTCCCGTGATGTTCGAGGTTGCGCCGTATCATGATCTGCTGAATCAGCAACACGACCGCGGACGTTGAGAGCACGATAGCTACGCCCCGATAGAAGACGGGGGTTGCGAAACCCAGATAGAAGGGCGTCTCAAACCAAAAGGCACGGACGTCAAATGTCATCAAAGCCGCGCCGCTACGCCAGTGGCGGAGCGTTGCGTACAGACTTGCCGCGCAGAAGCCCAAGGCGAGCGAGCACGCGATGCTAAGAGCTATGTTGGGGGTCGTTTTTGTTGAAGCCATCGTTTGGTAGCTAATGCTGCGCTTGCTTTCAGACACTGGACCGACGTCGCGCGATGTCGCCGCTCGACAGATCCATGCCAGAGCGGGGGGGGGTCGATGCTTGCATCGCACCACCCAGCAGACGTTGTTTTTGAAATTTACCCTAAAGCAGGTGCGTCAACGGCCAGCGAATTGGAAAGGGCAAGGCCGTGGACGGAATTCGGGCAGTATGCGTCACTTACCATGGCCGAGACCTCAACGGCCGGAGCGATCTCTGCTTCTGGAGGCAGACATTAGATCCTCTCGGGCGTGATTGTAGGCTTGGCTTATGGACTGTCCGACTTGACCACCCCGCCGCAGCTGTTCATGGGAGGTTTGCGGGCCTACTGTATCACGGACTGAAGCCGCAATACCTGCTATGCGGTCGTCCAAATTCGCACTCCGTTCCTGTGCTGCATGCTGCGGCGGAGGCATGTTCTGCAACAGGCCATGCAGGTCGGGAAGTGAGTTAGCTTGCGCTTGCTGATTTGCGTCCAGCTGGTGATACGCGGTCACAATTGCATTTTGGGCGGTCACCTTGACCATGTGGTGCTGATGAGGATCAGCAGCCAATTCAATGGCCTGCTCAAAAATGCGCGATTTATTTTGGTCATTAAACTTACTGAAGTTTTGCGCCACAAACATAACCCCTAGAGCTTGCTCCATTGGGTCCATATTGCCAATGCGATTAACAAGAGCAGTCTGCTTCTGGGGCCCTAGAAAATGGCCTACATTACTAGCCGCTTGGACTTGGAACAATGCTACATCATCCGGGGCGAACCCCAATCCGGCCGTCAATCTGTCGACCAGATCGTTGGCTGCTCGTCCGAGCTGGTTGTTGCGCCTATCAAATCTGCCGAGGTCAGATTCTTGCCCGGGTGCCGCGTCCTGAAGGGCACGTCGCATTTGCCTCTCGGCGGATTTGAAGCTCCCAAGATCGCGTGCTGTATCGCGCGGGTTAGCGGTTACCAACCGTTCGGCAACATTGGTCAGTGGCCCGCCTGGAAGGCCATGGTGGTTGCGCTGTTCCTCGGCCCTCCTCCCGTCGCGGGATGAACTTCCAGCTGCACGTTTTGGTCTGCTATCGCGATCCATTGATCGGCCTCCAAAGGCGTTTCTCTACCCCATGAGGTTACCACCCAAGCTTGATCTGCTAAACCAATATGGTGTTACACTTGTAGTCTCGCAGAGGCTTCTCCCAGCTCTCTGGTCACGGCGAGAGCCCATCTAAGCCAAAGGAATATGATGAGTTGGGCTCAAGGGCTATGCATGTTTCGCAGCACGGATGGCACGCCGTGCCGCCTCTTTCGCCTGCTCCTACCCGCCGTTGGAAAATCCCGGCATGATGTCGTCCGCAGCAGCTTCTCCTTTGAGAGCAGGCGTATATGTTGGAGTGTTTCGATGACGACCATCGCCTTTTCCGGCCAATCACCCGGGCTGTCCTCCTCTGGCAAGCAAATCAGTCACGACCTGGTCGGCAATTTGCACAGCGCCGCGCGCAACGCCGCCCGTCCTCGACGCGGCCCGCCTGTCGTGCAGCGGCAGTCAGCGCCAGCGCTGGCGACCGGGGCCGTCCGTCCTGCCCGCGGGCTAGAGCAGATTCGACTTACTCCGGGTCATAGCCGGCTGCCTCGAAATAGTGCCTGCATTCCTCGGCTGTGAAAGC